>CAYYCP010000029.1:0-37047 GCA_964470375.1 uncultured Spirochaetales bacterium | reverse complement strand
CGAATTTCCCACAAAGGAGAGTCCTATGAAGAAGGTCTCGAAAGTCATCGTCGCGCTCCTCGTGCTGGCCCTGGTGGCCGCCCTGCCCCTCGCCGCCGCCCCCAAGGGCAAGTACGGCAAGGTCGGCATCGCCATGCCCACCAAGTCCCTGCAGAGGTGGAACCAGGACGGAGCCTACCTCAAGGAGAAGCTTGAGGAAGCGGGTTACTATGTCGACCTCCAGTACGCCAACAACCAGGTGTCCACCCAGATTTCCCAGTTGGAGAACATGATCACCGGCCAGTGCGGCACCCTGGTCATCGCCTCCATCGACGGCACGGCCCTCAAGGGCGTCCTGGCCCAGGCCGCCAAGGCCAAGGTCAAGGTGATCGCCTACGACCGCCTGATCAAGGATTCCCCGAACGTCGACTACTACGCCACCTTCGACAACTACCTGGTCGGCAAGATCCAGGGCGACTTCATCATCAACAAGCTCGGCCTCAAGGAAGGCAAGGGCCCCTACAACATGGAGTGCTTCGGCGGCTCGCCCGATGACAATAACGCCTTCCTGTTCAACAAGGGCGCTATGGATCAGCTCCAGAAGTACATCGACTCCGGCCAGCTGGTGGTCGTTTCCAAGCAGACCGACATGAAGGTCATCGCCATCCAGTCCTGGAAGTCCGAGACCGCCCAGGCCCGCATGGACAACCTCCTGACCGCCTACTACGCCGACAAGAAGGTGGACGTGGTTCTCTCCCCGAACGACAGTCTGGCCCAGGGCATCGCCGCCTCCCTCAAGGCCGCCGGCTACGGCACCCCCTCCAAGCCCTTCCCGGTCCTGACCGGCCAGGACTGCGATAAGGCCAGCATGAAGCTCATCCTGGCCGGGATGCAGTCCATGTCCATCTTCAAGGACACCCGCACCTTGGCCGAGCGCACTGTAAAAATGATCGATCAGATGACTTCCGGGAAAACGGTGGAAGTCAATGACACCAAGTCCTATCACAACGGCGTCAAGGTCGTGCCCTCCTACCTGTGCGAGCCTGTCTTCGCCGACATCAACAACTACAAGGCCCTGCTCCTGGACACCGGCTACTACACCGAGGCGGACCTGAAGTAATCCGATCGCATCCTGAATCCGGGACCCGAACCGCGGCAAAGCGCCGCGGTTCGGGTCCGTCATGAGGACCCAGCAGAATGAACGATAACCTGCTCGAGATGCGCCACATCACCAAGGTCTTCCCCGGCGTCAAGGCCCTGGACGACGTGAGCCTCCAGGTCAGGCGCGGCCATATCCACGCCCTGGTGGGCGAGAACGGGGCCGGGAAATCCACCCTGATGAATGTCCTCAGCGGCATTTACCCACACGGAACCTACCAAGGCGACATATTCTTCGAAGGCCGCGAGTGCAGGTTCAGAACCATCAAGGACAGCGAGAAAGCCGGTATAGCCTTCATCCACCAGGAGCTGGCCCTGAGCCCCTACATGACCGTCGCCGAGAACATCTTCCTGGGCAACGAGCGCTCCCGGAACGGGGTCATCGACTGGGACAGGACCGTCGACGAGGCCAAGAAGCTCATGGAACGGGTGGGCCTCCGGGTGCGCCATGACGCCCTGATCAAGGACATCGGCGTGGGCCACCAGCAGCTGGTGGAGATCGCCAAGGCCCTGGGCAAGGAGTGCCGCCTCCTCATCCTGGACGAGCCCACGGCCGCACTCAACGACAACGATTCGGCCCACCTCCTCAATCTCCTCGTAGAACTGAATAAAACGCACGGACTCACGTGCATCATCATATCCCATAAGCTCCACGAACTAACCCAGATCTCCCACCGCATCACCGTCATCCGCGACGGGCAGACCATCCAGACCATGGACGCGGGCGACCAGGCCATCACCGAAGAGAATATCATCAAGCACATGGTCGGGCGCCAGCTGACAAACCGCTTCCCCAAGCGCGAGCCCAAGATCGGCGAGGTGGCCTTCGAGGTCCGCGATTGGCGCGTGCACGATCCCCTGGACGCCAGCAATGTGGTCATAGACGGAGTGAGCTTCAAGCTGCGCCGGGGCGAGATCGTCGGCTTCGCCGGCCTGATGGGAGCCGGGAGGACAGAGCTGGCCATGAGCATCTTCGGCCACGCTTACGGCCAGGAAATAAGCGGAACCATCATCAAGGACGGCAAGCCCATCAGCATGCACACGGTCAGCGAGGCCATAGATCAAGGCGTGGCCTACCTCTCCGAGGACAGGAAGGAAGCCGGCCTGGTGCTGATAGACGACATCCGCCATAACATCTCCTTGGCCAAGCTCAAGAAGCTCAAGCGCGGCTTGGCCATAGACGGAAACCGCGAGATCGTGATCGCCAACGAATACCGGGACAAGCTCAGGATCAAGTCATCGGATATCTTCCAGCTGGCCGGGAATCTCTCCGGCGGCAACATGCAGAAGGTTTGCGTGGCCAAGTGGCTCTTCGCCGACCCCGATGTCCTCATACTTGACGAGCCCACCCGCGGCATAGACGTGGGCGCCAAGTACGAGATCTACAGCATCATCAACCAACTGGCTGACGAGGGTAAGTGCGTGATGTTCATATCCTCAGAGCTGCCCGAGATCCTGGGCATATCGGACAGGATCTACATCATGAACGAGGGCCGCATCGTGGGTGAGATGCCGGCCAAGGAAGCCAGCCAGGAAAAGATCATGACCTGCATCATCCAGAGCGCGAGCGGCCGGGCTTGACCCCGGGGCATGACCGAATCAGAAAGACGAGAGGTGCGAAGCGATGAGTGACATTACCATGCACGGCGGGGGCATCAACCAGGGCAACCGCTTTGTCGGCGCGCTGACGCAGAACCTGCGCAAATACGGACTATTAATGGTTATGATCCTGATCGTGGTGATATTCGCCGTCACCACGCGCGGGATCCTTTTGAAACCCATCAACATCGCCCGCATGATCATGCAGAACTCCTATGTCCTCATCATGGCTATAGGCATGATGCTGTGCATCCTCACGGGCGGCCACATAGACTTGGCGGTAGGCTCCATCGTGGCCTTCGTCAGCGCATGTTCCGCCCTCTTCTGCGTGAAGTGGCACCTGCCGCCCCTGCTGTCCATCCTCATGGGACTGGGGATGGGCTTATTGGCCGGTATGTGGCAGGGCTTCTTCATATCGACCGTCAAAGTACCGCCCTTCATCTGCACCTTGAGCGGCATGTTGGTGTTCCGCGGCCTCAATAACATGATTCTGAACGGCGAGACCATCGGCCTGCCCAACCTCTACGTGACCATCGCCTCCGAGACCATCCCGGACTTCTTCGCCAAGGCCGGCGTCGTCGTGCCCAACTTCATCACCGGGGACCCGGAGGAGACCCTCCACCTGACCACTATCGTGATTGTGCTGGCGGCCACCCTTGCCCTGGTCATCGGGATGATCGCCGACAGGCGCAGCAAGATCAGGCACGGCTACGCCGTGGGCTCGGTAGGCCTCTTCATCTTCAAGCTGGTATCGGTCTTCCTCCTCATCAACCTCTTCGGGCTGTGGATCGCGGCGGCCAACGGCTTCCCCTACGTCCTCTTCATCCTCGTGGCCCTGATCATCGTCTATACCTTCTTCACCACCAAGACCGTGGCCGGGCGGCACATCTACGCCCTGGGCGGTAATGAGAAGGCCGCCGCTCTCTCGGGCGTGGACACCAGAAAGGTCATGTTCTGGGTCTACACCAACATGGGCGTCCTCTCGGCCGTGGGCGGCATCGTCTACGCCGGCCGCCTCAATGCTTCCTCCCCCCTGGCGGGCGAGGGCTTCGAGCTGGACGTCATCGCGGCATGCTTCATCGGCGGGGCCTCGGCCAAGGGCGGCGTGGGCACCATCATCGGGGCCATTATCGGCGGCCTCATGGTGGGCGTCCTCAATAACGGTATGTCCATCATGGGTGCGGACATCTTTCTCCAGGCGGTGATCAAGGGCCTGGTGCTCCTCTTCGCCGTGGCCTTCGACGTCTACTCCAAGTCCAAGTCATCCATAAAGGCTTCCAAGTAGACGATTCGGCCGGAAGGGAACGGAGGCCGTCCGCGCTCAGGCGCGGACGGCTTTTTCATTCCTGGATGGAGCCCGGGCGGGCGGTGGCAGCGTTGCGCGATCCCAGCTCAAGCCCGACACGGGCGGCTTCTTCGAGCCCGAGGCCGTCGGCCAGGCCCAGACAAGTTCCTGCCGCGCAGGCGTCACCGGAGCCGATGGGATTGAGGGCCTTCACAGGTCGCACGGGCAGGCTGATGGACTGGCCCTCGCTGGCCAGGATGGCGCGCTCAGGGCCCCTGGTCACCAGGAAGGCGCTGCCCCATTCAGCCGAGAGGGCGGCGGCCTTCTCCATGATCCGGCTCTGATCGTTTCCGGTCACGCCGAAGGTGGAGGTGAATTCATCTTCGTTGAGCTGGCAGAGGAGGGGACTCCAGGGCAGGGCGGACATCAGCTGGGGACCGCGCGCGTCTATGACGAAGGCAGTGCCGCGGGCGGCGCAGAGGTGGGCAAGCTCCCCGGCGCAATTCTCCGGGTAGCCGGGGGCAGGCTTGCCGGAATAGAGCACGATGTCTACCGAAGGCAGGAGATCGGTAAAGCGATCAAGGAGCCGGGGCCAGGTTCCCTCGTCCACGGCCGGGCATTCCTCTATCAGTTCTGTAGCCTGGCCTGTGGAGAGGTCGATGGCCGTAGTGCATGTGCGCAGGCCGGCCGGCGACGGCACCAGGACGGCCCTTACACCGTCCGAGCGGCAGAGACGTTTATAGAGGCCAAGAGATTCACCCCCGCCGTGCGAGAGGAAGATAGCCCGGCCCCCGGCCTGGACGGCCACCCGTGCGGCGTTGAGCCCTTTGCCGGAGGCGTCCAAGAGGGAGCGCTCGGCCCGGTTGACCCCGCCCGGCAGCAGCCTTCCGAAGAAGAGGCTGCGTTGGAAGCCCGGCGCCAAACAGACGCAGAGGAGACGCGGCGAAGCAGCCCGTCCGCCCATCAGACGTTGAATTTGAAGAAGATTACGTCGCCGTCCTGGACGACGTAGTCGCGGCCTTCGACGCGCAACTTGCCGGCGGCTCTGACAGCGGCCTCGCTGCCCAGGGCCATCAGGTCATCGTAGGAATAGACTTCGGCCTTGATGAAGCCGCGTTCGAAGTCGGTGTGGATGACCCCGGCTGCGCGGGGGGCCTTGTCCCCTGCGTGGATAGTCCAGGCCCTGCACTCGTCTTGACCGGCGGTGAAGAATGTCCGCAGGCCTAGGAGGCGATAGGCAGCGTGGATCAGGGCCGAGAGGCCGGATTCCTTGAGGCCCATATCGGCCAGGAAGGCGGCTTTATCGGCCTCGCTGCCCAGCTCGGATATCTCGGCTTCCAGCTTGCCGCAGATGGCCACGGCCTCCGAGCCCTGGGCGGCCGCTATCTCCCTGACCTCGGCGGTGAGGGCATTGCCCCCAGCGGCGCCCTCCTCGTCGGTGTTGCAGACGAAGACTTCCTGCTTCATGGTGATGAGCTGGGCGGAGCGGATAGCCTCCAGCTCCTCGCCTTCCAGGCCCGCCGAACGGGCCGGGCGGCCCTCTTCAAGGACGGCTCGGACCTTCTCCAGGGCGGACTTCTCGGCCTCGGCGGCACGTTTAGCCTCCCCGGAGAGGCCCTTGGACTGCTTGGCCAGCTTTTCCAGGCGCTTGTCGGCGCTCTCGATGTCGGCCAGGGCCAGCTCGGTGTGGATCACCTCGATGTCATTGCGTGGGTTCACCCGGTTGGCCACATGGATGATGTCAGGATCCTCGAAACAGCGTACCACGTGGGCTATGATACCCACCTCGCGGATGTGGGAGAGGAACTGGTTGCCCAGGCCCTCGCCCTTGGAGGCACCTGCCACCAGCCCGGCGATGTCCACGAATTCCACAGTGGCCGGTATCCGCCGCTGGGGCTTGAAGAGCTCGGTCAGTCGGTCCAGGCGCGGATCGGGGACGGAGGCGATCCCGTGGTTGGGATCGATGGTGCAGAAGGGGTAATTGGCCGCCTCGGCCTTGGCCGAGCTGAGGGCCGAGAAGATCGTGGATTTGCCTACGTTGGGCAGGCCGACGATGCCGCAGTTGAGCGCCATGGCCCCATTCTATCCGAGCCGGTCCCGGGAGAGAAGGGGTAACCATGATGACGGCTGGTATTTTTCCGTATATAATACCGGGCATCGACGACAGTCGGCCTCCCTCTGGCGGGGCCGGATACTCCGCGGCCGGGGAGAGGAATTGAGAAGGGCCATATCAACGGGGATACTCATCGTGCTGGCTGTCCTCTTGCCGGCCCAGTCCGGCATGATCAGCCTCCCGGGCGGGACCTTCACCATGGGCAGCCCGGCCCACGAGCCCTGGCGCAAGGCCGACGAGGGCCCCCAGCGCCAGGTGAGCCTGCGCCCCTTCTACATCTCCGACCACGAGGTCACCTTCGCCGAATACGACGCCTTCTGCGTCGCCACCGGTCGTTCCCTGCCCCAAGACTCGTCCTGGGGGCGCGGAGACAGGCCGGTCATCAACGTGAGCTGGTACGACGCCGTCGCTTACTGCAATTGGCGTTCGGAGCGGGAAGGCCTGGAGCCGGCCTACGAGATGGTTGTCTCGGCCATCACCGGTGCCAGCGTCAGGTTCGACCCCTACAAGCCAGGCTACCGCCTGCCCACCGAGGCCGAGTGGGAGTACGCCTGCCGGGCCGGCTCCGCGGATCCTCTGACCTGGGGCAATTCCCTCTCCAGCCTGGAGGCCAACTTCGACGGCCGCTACCCCTACGGATCGGCGGCCTCAGGCCCCTATTTGGGGAAGACCTCAGCCGTGCGTTCCTATAAGCCCAACGCCTTCGGCCTGTACGATATGCATGGTAATGTCTGGGAGTGGTGCTGGGACTATTACGGGGCCTACGCGGGAGAAAGCGCGGCCGATCCCCTAGGCGCTTCCTGGGATTGGCGCCGGGTCTGCCGCGGGGGCAGCTGGGTGTCCAGCGGTAACGCCCTACGCTCGGCCAAGCGCAACTGCTACTCCCCGGACTTTTCCTCTACTTCCTTGGGCTTCAGGCTGGCCCGGAGCCAGGATGGTCTCAAGCGGCCTGAGGCGGCGGCTGTCCGCCCCGGCACCGTGCTGGTGCGAACCCTTCCTATGGATAAGGCCGAGGTCTACATCGACGGGAAGCGGGTAGGCGATTCCCCGGACGTCTTCTCCCTGGCCGAGGGCGAGCACCTGGTGGAAGCCCGGGCCCGCTACCAGGGCAAGGAATACGCGGCCTCGGCCAAGGTGGGCATACGCGCCGGTGTGGACGAGTACCTCAGCCTGACCCTGCGCGAGCAGATCCAGGTGCCGGCCGGGATGGTATACGTTGAGGGAGGCTCCTTCTACATGGGCTCCGCCCCCGGCGAGAGCGGGCGCATGACCGACGAGGCGCCTCAGCACACCGTCAAGCTCAGTCCCTTCTTCATCGGAGCCTATGAAGTCACCTTCGCCGAATACGACGCCTTCTGCGAGGCTACCAGCCGCCCCAAGCCCTCGGATCAGGGCTGGGGACGGGGCAGCCGTCCGGCTATCAACGTGAGCTGGCTGGACGCCGTGGCCTATTGCAACTGGCGCTCCCAGAAGGAAGGCCTCCAGCCCGTTTACACAATCACGGGAGCGGATGTGAGGATGGATCGGAGTAAGAATGGTTACCGCCTGCCCACCGAGGCCGAGTGGGAGTACGCCTGTCGCGCCGGGACTACCACGGCCACCGCCTTCGGGAATAGAATTTCAAGCGAGGAAGCCAACTTCGACGGGGGTTTCCCATACGGCGGGGCTCCCATCGGCCCCTACCTGGAGAAGACCCAGCCTGTGGGATCCTATCAGCCCAACGCCCTAGGCATCTATGATATGCATGGCAATGTCAACGAATGGTGCTGGGATCGCTACGGGGCCTATAAGGCCGAATTCCAGACCGATCCCGAGGGACCTGATGGAGATTCGGTGTCCCGCGCTATCCGTTCCGGGGGCTGGTCCGACATAGGGCGCTTTATGCGCTCGGCTTACCGCACCGGCTCGAATCCCGAACTGCGCAATGCCCAAACCGGATTCCGCCTGGTCCGCAGTTTCCGCTAGTTGCGCTGAAGGGCGATCCGTGTTAACTTCCAGGGTAGACACCACCCCGAGCATCATCGGCAGCAATCCCCAAGGAGGCGTCCCATGGCCTTTTCCCTAGAGCTCTATCCCATCGCCTACCGCGCAGCCTATCAGGGCGACGGCACCTGGAAGGAAGAGTTCCGCGGCGATCCCGAGGCCCGCCCCGAGGCCGAGGCGGCCCTCAGCGAGGATGCCCGCTCCGCCCTCTACGAGAAGCGGAATTGCTGGGACGATATGCCATTGGTCAGCTACAGCACCCAGTACGCCCTCTCCTGCTTCGAGGGACTCAAGGCTCTGCCCCAGAAGGGCGGCGGCCTGGCCATCTTCCGCCCCGACATGAACGCGGCCCGCTTCAGGAATTCCATGCGCGGCCTCCTCATGCCCGAGTACCCCGAGGAACTCTTCATCTCCTCCTGCCTGGAACTCGTGCGGCGCAACGCCGCCCAGGGCTACAGCCTGGCATACGACAGCGCCTGGGAGAAGGACGATTACGCCTCCGCCGCGGCGATTTACATCCGCCCCTTCAGCTACGCCGAGGGCGGCATCGGCATCAATAGCTCGAAGCGCCCTTGGGTGGTGACCATCGCCAACCCCGTCTCGGCCTACTTCGCCGGCGGGGATTCGCGGGCCGTCACCACCGATAGAGTGCGCTCTACCCCCCGAGGCACCGGCTGGATCAAGTGCGCCTCCAACTACGTGATGAGCATGCTGGCTAAGAAGGAAGCCAACCAGGCCGGCTACATGGAAGTGATCTTCCTGGACGCCCGCGAATCGCGCTACGTTGAGGAGGGCTCCTCCTGCAACTTCTTCTGCCTCCTCAAGTCCGGCGTCCTGGTCACCCCGGCCCTGGGCGACACCGTCCTGCCCGGCATCACCCGCCTCTCGGCGATGGAGCTCGCCCGGGGCATGGGGGTGGAGGTGGAGGAGCGCAAGCTGGACATCGCCGAGGTCCTCGACCAGGGCAAGGAGTGCTTCGTGACCGGGACGGCCGCCGGCGTCACGCCCATCGAGTCGGTCACCCACAAGGGCCGCGAGGCCGTCTTCAATTCGCGCAAGCCCGGCGAGCTGTCCTCCGAGCTACGCCGCACCCTCAAGGGCATCCAGTACGGGGCCCTGCCCGATGCGAAGGGCTGGTTGCGGCGGGTCTAGGGGGATATGGGGAATATCGGCATGGGACTCGGTTCCCAGCCTATTGTGGGTCATGGTTTTCGCGTTCGGACATGCATGTGTGAGCGGTTTAGTCGTCTATCGTTTAATCCGTTTCCTCAGTGGAAGGTAAAATGTTCTCCATGAGATCGCGCAAGGCCTCTGCTGCCTTATACGCATTTTCCCTTGCAGCAGCGCTTGGAGGGCAAGCCATTGTCGATGATACCATTCCAATAATTACGACGGATCATGGGCATATCAGCCCTTTCGCATCGAGTAAATACAGCGGGATGGATGTTTCCGGGGCTTCCCCTTATCTCGTCGCCGCCAGGCCATTTGGATTCACGATGGCTTTCGATGATATCCATTCCAATGAAATCAGCGTTTTCAACGCGAAGAACGGTACCGCGGCATGGACTCGATTTCTTGATTCCTCTCCGCTTTCGATTAAGGCGAGGGCGGGAAGCCTTTTTGCGTGCACCGAATCATCGCTGTACTGCTTGGACCTTGGCTCCGGAGCGTGCCGGTGGCGATACGATATCAGCCAAAGGGCTTTCTCCGATGATCCTCACTTTGCCCGAGAAGCTGTGGAACGCCGTCACCCCAGCGGGCTGGCCCTCAGCAAAGGGAGTAGCTTGCCATCATTCGATTTCTCGGCCTCGGGAGCCGAATGCGTCGTCATGCCGAATCCCGGCGAGTTGCGCATCCTCGCCCTTGACGGCAAGACGCAGAAACATATCAGTACCGGCGTGCCTGATGTAGAACGCCTGAGGCTGCAGAACACGGTGATATGCCTGCGAGACGGATACATCATCAAGGCCGGTCACGACCTCTACCGGATCGAGGCCGGGGAAAGCCCCACCGGGGCAAGCCCCAGGATGGTGTTCCGGCTGCGTAGCGCGTACCTTCCCTTTCGGCCCCGACTGTTCGACGCCGACGGCGATGGTGCCGATGAAATTCTCATCGCTTGCGATACCATGGTATTCCTGATAAAGGACGACGGGCGATTGTTGGCGAAGTTCAGCTACGAGGATTCTTTGAGCGATTGCCTGATTCATGATGGTGGGATCTATTTCATCCAAGATCGCGGGGCAGTGATGAAATACGATTTTTCGCTCCGTCGACAATGGGTTTTTAAGAACCCGGTTAAGCTTTCAGGATCGCCCATTCTGGCTATGCTCGATGCGCGCGCTCTCTTCACCGCTGGTATTGTGCTTTTACCGGGTTATGGAGGCGCCACTCGGTTTTTCTGCCAGAGCGGCACGAAGGGCGTGATTCTCACAGAAGATGGGGCTATGGTGAGACAGATCGAGCTGGCGGATGCCGTAAGGCGCGACGGTTTGGAAAATATTATGTTTTTCCTAGCCTCATCCTCGACAAACCCATTTTCATGGATGGCTGCCTGCATTGCGTCGTGAGTCAAGTCACGGGCGACCTGGAGAAGGACTCGGCATCGTACAGGGTGACTGATTACTTGATAAGGTTGAAGTGAGGCGATATGGCACGATTCATGCTGTTCCAAGGTTGAGAACGCAGGATACTGTTTGATCATGAGAAAATTGACTGGCGTATGATGCTTCGGCATGCAATGGCGAAGGAGGCTGCTGATGCCGGCTTCGGGCTTCGTTGTCGAGTGCACCGGGATATCGAAACGATTCGGGCGGCTGCGCGTCCTTGACTCCATAAGCCTTCAGGTAGGGCCTGGGGATGTATATCTTCTCCTCGGGCAGAATGGGGCGGGCAAGAGCACCCTCTTGTCTATCATCGCCGGGATACTGAGGCCGGACGGCGGCGTTGTGCGGATTTCCGGGAGGCGGGGCGGACGGCGCTCATCGATGGCTGGATTCATCGATGCGCCCGCCTTCTACCTTGACTGGAGCGGCAAGGACAACCTAGCGGCCTCATGCATGGCGCGCGGAATAGGCTATGAAGGATCGCGCGTCAACGATCTCTGCGCCAGCCTGTCCTTCGACCCTGGCCTGCTGAAGCGCAAGGTCCGGCACTATTCCTCCGGGATGCGCATGAAACTCGCCCTCGTGCGGGCCCTTAACCCGGATCCTGACCTGATAATCCTTGATGAGCCCACGAACGGACTGGATCCGGCCAGCGTCAAGGATACCCGCGAGTCCATAAAGCGCATCTCGCTCGAGATGGGCAAGACGATCCTCATGACCAGCCATGTCATCCATGAGGCCAAGCGTTGCGCGACGCGGGTTGGCATCTTGAAGGAGGGAACCATCGTCCATGAAGGGCCCATCGGCCCGGGGGGCCGGGCAGCATTCCTGCGTACGAGGATAGAATGCGTCCCGGCGGCCCAAGCCGTGTTGCGCTCGATCGGACGCACGAGCCTGCCAGACGAAAGTCGCGGTGTCCTGCGTTTCGAGGCGGACCAAGACGAGATGCCGGCGGTAGCGGCTAGCTTAGCCGCGGCTGGCGTGCCTATCATGGCATTCGGACCAGAGGATGACGAGCTCGAGCGACTCTTTCTTCGCGAAACGGGGGCGATGCAATGAATAGGATCGGCCTGTTCGCGCTCGAAATCCGCCGACAGGCGCTGAATCGGCGCTTTCTCATTTTGCTGGCGATCAGCCTGGCGGGAATGTGCGCCCAATTCGGTTTCGCATACGCCTCGGCGCTCCTGGGATACGGTTTCATCCGCGGATTCGATTACGCAAGGAGCGCGTTGACGGCCTTCCTCGGCTATGTCTTCCCGATATTCCTGGCGCTTGAATCGGCCGAAGCCTTCGGCGGCGATTATCGTACGGGGATGATAAGGGCGCTTCTACTAGAAGGCGTAGGAAGAGAGCGTCTCGGATTATCCAAGATCGCCGCGATCATCGTGAAGACAGTCACCGTCTATGGAGTGTCGTTCGTCCTGGTAGTGGCTTTCGCGTCGGTACTCGGGATCCGTCAATGCGCCATAGAAGACGGGATTCTCGTGAGAAGCGAAATCGTCAGGCGGATGGCCGTCTTCGCCATCCAGCAGTCCCTCTTTTCGGTCCTTATATCCCTTCTCTCGGCTTGCTTGGCCATGGTCCTTCGCGGACGGGCCTTCGAGTCCGGTTTTGCCGCCGTTCTCATATTCATCGCCTTGAAGGCCATAGGTTCGGCCGGCGATCCGGGCGCATTGAGCCTCGCGGCCCTTTCGGCAGGCAGGCTGTTGGAGGACATTGACGCCAGCGGAGAAGTCAGCTTGGCGGCGAGCCGAGGTACCGCGCTCCTAGCCGTACCGGCGGGCTTGTCAGGCATAGGCCTGATAATGGCTTTCCGCAAGGTGGATATCGCCGGGGGGCGCCATTGAAATCCCTTCGCGCATGGCATGTCATTTCCCTTGCGATGCTCCTCGCCTGCCTGCCTCTGGGCGCCGAGGACGGCACGGTTGCTCGAGCGGGCGCGAAAGGAATGTCGGTATGGCCTATAATTAATCTAGGAGAAATATTCACCCAAGAATGGTGGAAAGGCGAATACGGGCTCGTTTTCGAGTCGGAATTCCCCTCGTCCCGCTTGGAGTACTTGAATATACTCTATTCGGTTTCATTGCGCGGGATCTGGACGCCCGAATCGGCGGCTCTACCGGAATCGGTTATGGCCATCCCGGGCATATCCCACCGGGCTTATGCAGACGCCAGCGTCCGCGTCTTGCCGGGGCTGCATGCAAGGCTTTTGGAGCGGGTGATGCTGGGGGATGATCAGGCATACGGTTACGCTGAATCGACGATCGGAGTCCTGTGGAATGGGGGCAGATCGGTGACGGAAATCCGCGATAATGGCATAGAGGCCGCCGGCGATGTGACGGTCGGCCTATCGCCTTTATCGCCCTTCTATCTGCGGGCGGATGGAAGGTTGTCATATTATGTATCCAACCCCAGTAAGGACTTTACCTTCTGCCCTAGCATCTGGGTCGACGGTGATCTAGGAACGGATACGCCCCTTCATAGATCAGCCCTTTGTCCGGTGTTCCCTCGCACAATGCCCTATGAGCCCTTTTCCTCTCCAGCCACGGATTCGTTTTTGTGCCGGGCGGCAGCAATCGTGAATGTATCCGCCAGAAAGATCCTTTTCCGCCTTTTCGAAAGAAGCGCAGGAGTTACCGATAATCCTGAGGGAAAAGCGAGCACGGGGGCCGCCTTGGGCCTTGGCCTGGACACCTTCGCAGGGATCGCCGCTCCGCGATCGGATACGGGCCCGGCATTCGTCCACGGTTATGGCGTATCGCTTTATCTATTGAACACGCGGAATGGCTCTCCGGCTTCATACATGGCCGCTTTCTCGATCTTCGCGGATGAGGGGGTTTTCACCGACCCGAGACGGTTTTTCCTTTCGGCGAATATCTCGAGCAATCCTTTCCAAATGAATCTCTGGATTTGACAGCCTTTGTGGCCAGCCGCTATTTAGGCGCCAGCCCTATCACGAAGCGGCAGCCGCCGGCGGGATCGTTCTCCGCGCGCACGCTGAAGCCGTGGTCGCTCAGTATGGACCGGGCGATGGACAAGCCCAGGCCCAGGCCTTCGCCCTTGCGGTTTGAGCCGCGGAAGTAGGGTTCGAACACCCTCTCGATCTCAGCTTCGGGCATGCCCGGACCCCTGTCCGAAACGATCAGCCTTATTCCGGCGGGCCCGCGCTCCGCCTGGACTTTGACGGCGCTCCCGGGCGGGGCGTAGCGCAGGGCGTTGGAGAGGATGTTCTCGAAGGCCCGCTTGAGGAGGCCCGGGTCGGCCATGACGCTCAGGCCTTCCAGGCTCTCCAGGTGGGACTCCAGGGCGCGGCCGGAATCGCGGGCCTCCTCGGCGTAGGGACGGAGGATGGCTTCCAGCCAGGGGCACAGCTCAAGGGGGGCCAGGGTGGCCCGCCACTCGCCGGTATCCATGCGGGCGAAGGCCAACAGCTCGCCGATGCGGGACTCCAGGTCCTGGGCCTTGGCGCGCATGATGGAGACGTAGCGCTCCAGGGTCCCGGGATCGGCGGCCAGGCCGTCCTGGATGGCCTCTATGTAGCCCTTGACCGATGTGAGGGGGGTGCGCAGGTCGTGGGAGATGGCCGCCAGGAAGCGGGCCCGGCGCGCGCGGTCCTCGAGGAGGGCTTGGCGCATCTCCTCCATGGCGGCGGCCAGGCTGCGGATCTCGGCGGAGCCCCGGGACTCCACCCGGCCCTCCAGGTCCCCGCCGGCGATGCGCCGGGCCGCCTTCTTGAGGCGCCCTAGGGAGGATGCCAGGCGGGCCCCCAGGATCCAGGAAAGGCCCAGCGCCAGGCCCGATGTCGCGAGGAAGTAGACGGAGGCCATGAGCGGCCTGGCCGGATCCTGGCCCAGGACCAGGGGGAAGGATCGGTATCGCGCAACGTATGACCCAAGCAGCCGCCCCTCGCGCGTGATCGATTGGGATATCGAGCGTTCGTCTAAAGTGGCCCGCGCGGCGAAGGCCTCGAGCCGCCCGGCATCGGCCAGGCTCCCGACGGGGAAGGATTCGACGTTGGATACCAGGACTAGGCCGTCCACGGAGACGGCCACCAGCTCCAGCCAGGCGGGCATGGCCGCCCCGCTCCGGGCCCGCAGGACGCCGCCCTCGTCGACCCGGAGGGATTCCTGGACGGTCCGTTCCGCAATGAAGGAGCGCAGGAAGCCGTTCGATGTGCCCAGGAAGGAGGGCACGGCTGGATGGAAGATGAGGCCTATCAGGGGCAGGAGGGAGAAGGCCAGGAAGAGGAGGCCGGCCGCGAAGACGGCCAGGATGCTGCGTATCTTCATAGTCCCTCCTCGGGATCGAAGCGGTAGCCGGAGCCGGGGACCGTGCGGATCCAGCGCGGCCGTCCGGGATCGTCCTCGATCTTCCTGCGCAGGCGCTGCACGTGCACGGCCACCGTCGAGACGTCGCCGTATTGCCGACCCCAGACAGAGGCGAAGAGCTCCTGGGCGGAGAAGGCCCGCCCGGGGCGTGAGGCCAGGAAGGCCAGGAGCTCGAACTCCCGCTTGCTCAGCGAAATGTCAGCCGATCCGCGCAGGAGGCGCTTGCCGGCCATGTCCAGGCGGAAGGGGCCGAAGTCCCGTGGGGGCTGCGGGTCGATGCCGCCGGCTAGGGCCGACCTGCGCGCCTGGGCCTTGGCCCGGGCCACCAGGACCCTCGGCGAGAAGGGCTTGGCCACGAAGTCGTCCGCGCCCAGGCCCAGGCCGATTATTTTGTCCTCGTCGGATTCGCGGGCGGAGACGATGATGACCGGGGCGGCGCTGGAGCGTCTGAAGTGCCGCAGGAACTCGAGGCCGTCCGCGCCGGGCAGGCCCAGGTCCAGGATGACGAGCGCCGGCGGCACGAGGGCGGCCATGGCCTCCGCCTCCTCGGCCGAGGCCGCCCGGCGTACCGCAGCGCCCTCGCGCGTCATGTAGGCCTCGACCAGCTCGGCTATCTCCGCGTCGTCCTCCACCACAAGGACGGCCAGGCCCTCCAGGGATCCGGCGCCGGCGGGCAGGTCATCTTCCATATACAAGGCAATATAGCCTCCCGGGCGGGTGGCGGGCCAGGGCGGGGGCATGAACTGCGGATGAATTCCCGCGCCCGGCCGCCCTCCGGCCTTGATCCGGGCGGGCCGGCCTGGCTATCTTCTTAGCGTCGCGGCTCCTCGCGCCCGTCCGAGACGCGGGAGGGGCGGCCGGGGCCCTCAAGGCGCACGGACCGCTGAGACTGGGAGCGCGCGGGGAGTGGACATGACCATCATCGAACTAAAGGACGTCAGGAAAAACTACCCCCTGGGCAAGGTCCAGGTGGAGGCCGTCCGGGGCGTCTCCTTCTGCATCGAGAAGGGAGACTTCATCTCCATAGCCGGGCCCTCGGGCTCGGGCAAGTCGACCATCCTCAACATGATCGGCTGCATAGACCGGCCCACCAGCGGGACGGTGGAGATCCAGGGCCGCCCGACCCAGGGGCTGTCGGACGCCCAGATCACCAGCCTCAGGCACGAGGTGATAGGCTTCATCTTCCAGTCCTTCAACCTCATTCCAGTCCTGGACGTCTACGAGAACGTGGAATTCCCCCTCCTCCTGGGGCGCGAGCGCATGGGCAAGGCCGAGAAGCGCGAGTGGATAGACTTCCTGATAGAGGAGGTCGGGCTCTCCCAGTGGCGCCGGCACAAGCCCAACGAGCTGTCCGGCGGCCAGCGCCAGCGCGTGGCCATAGCCCGGGCCCTTGTGGCCAAGCCCCAGATCGTCCTGGCCGACGAGCCCACCGCCAACTTGGACTCCAGCACCGGCGAGCAGATCATCGAGCTCATGAAGAAGGTCAACCGAGACATGCAGACCACCTTCATCTTCTCGACCCACGACGCCAAGATCGTGTCCATCGCCGATCACGTCATCAAGCTCAAGGACGGCCTGGTCTCGGAGAACTTTCGGCAGGCGCAAGCCGTCGGCGCGGCCGGGGCCTAGCATGGGCGTCCTCATACGCATAGCCTTCCGCAACCTCCTGGAGCACCGCTCCAAGACCCTCATCATAGGCCTGATCGTGGCCGTGGGGGTGATGGTCATGGTCCTGGGCTACTCCTTCCTGGACCGGGCCGAGGCTGGCGTGAAGAAGAACTTCACCGAGAACTTCACCGGCGACGCCTACATCTACGCGCGCAGCCCGGCGCCCGTTTCCATCCTCTTCGGGGCCATACAGACCTCGTCCATGGGCGGCTCCAAGACAGCCTCCCTGCCGGACTATCCCTCCCTCCTCGAGTACGTGAACTCGCGCCCGGAGGTTGAGGCGGCCGCCGGGCAGGTGAGCGCCATGGCCCTCTTTAACCTGGAATCCACCGATGAGGCCGATGAAGCCGGCCAAAGCGGCGATGGCCCGGAGGCCGAGAGCGCCGGCCAAGAGGCGGGGTCCATGGGCGGGGCCGTCATCATCGGCATGGAGCCCGGACAGTACCGGAAGCTCTTCGATAACCTGGTGGTGACCGACGGGCACTATCTGGCGGAGGGCGAGTCCGGGGTGATGATCTCCCAGGACCTGGCTAAGCGCATCAAGCGCTGGGGCGGCAAGGACCTCAAGGCGGGGGACTCCATCATCCTCCAGGGTATCAGCTCAGGCGGCTTCAAGATGCGCAAGGCAGTCATAGCCGGGCTTTACGAATTTAAGGCTGACTCGGAGGCCAACGACTTCCTGGCCTACGCCGATGTGGATACAGCCCGCATCCTGGCCGGGCTGACCCTGGGGGGGGATGAGGATGTCTTCGTGTCGGAGCGGACGCGCGGCCTCCTGGAGGCCGAGTCCGAGGACGACATCTTCGGGGCCGAGGAGGTTGTCGAGCAGTCTTCCAGCCTCAACGCTGTGGCCAAGGCGGCCGCCGAGGCGGCCTCGGCGCCCCGGCCGGTCACTCAGGCGGACTCGGGGGCCTGGCAGTTCATCCTAGTCAAGCTCAAGAATCCCCTCCTGACGAATATGTTCGTTCAATCCATGAATATCCACTTCATAAAAGAAGGCATACCGGCTATGGCCGGGGACTGGAAGAGCGCCGCCAGCCCCTTTTCCTCAAGCATAGACGTGATCCGCATTGTGCTCACCATCGTCATGCTCATCCTGGCCGTGGTGGCCGTCTTCATCATCATGAACACCCTGGTGGTGTCGGTGATCGAGCGCACCGGCGAGATAGGCACTATGCGCGCCCTGGGGGCCCGTAAGGGCTTCATCTGGAGGCTTTTCCTCACTGAAACCTTCATGATCACAGGCATATTCGGGACGGCCGGAGTTATATTGTCAGCCCTGGCCGCCCTGACCGTGAACGCCATAGGCTTCAAGGCCGGCAACGCCATCCTGCGGGTGCTCTTCGGCGGTCCCGTCCTGGTCCTGTCTCCCGGAGGCGGGACGATCCTGGCCACCCTCCTTGTGGTGGCCTTCATCAGCGTCATCGCCCACATCTACCCGGTGGTGGTGGCCCTGCGCGTGCAGCCCGTACGGGCCATGCAGTCGGAGTAGGAGGACGGCCATGAGCGACAATGATATGGGCGCGAAATCCCGCAGGTCAGCCGTTGTAGTGGCCAAGATGGCCTTCCGCAACCTCTCCCGGCACAAGAAGGCCACCTTCCTCCTGGGCGGCGTGATCGGCTTCGGGGTCATGATCGTCTCGCTTATGCAGGGCTGCGCCGGCTCGCTGATGAGCAACGTGTCGGCCAACTTCGCCAACCTCATGGCCGGGCACATCTTCGTGCAAGGCCGCGAAAGGTTGCCATCAGGCAATGACTACGAGATCATCCGCGACGAGTCGGTCCTGCTGGAGGCCCTGGAGGCCTCAGGGGTCAAGGCTAAGTACGTGAGCCGCCGCGCGGAATTCCAGGCCACCCTGATCTTCGAGGGCAACTCCAGCATGCAGGCCGTCTCGGGCGTGGACTTCGACGCCGAGTCCTACCTCAAGGAGCGTTTGGTCCTGGCCTCCGGGAGCTTCGAGGGCATGCGGGCTGAGGACGGCATCATCATCTCCGAGAGCATGGCCAAGGAGCTCAAGGCCGTCCAGGGCGACCGTATCCTGGCTCAGCTCAAGACCTTCTCGGGCCAGCAGAACATAGGCAGCTTCACCGTGGCGGCCGTGGTCAAGGACGCCGGTATGCTCTCGCTGGCATCCATGTCGGCCTACGCCAACATCGCCTACGTCAACCAGCTCCTCAACCTGCCCCCGGGTTCCTATCAGCAGCTGTCATTCTACTTGCCCGACATGCGCTCTCTGGACGCGGCCGGCCAGGCCTACTTCAATGCCCTGCGGGAGCGGGCCCAGGTCTTCGACCGGACCAACCCCGCCGACGCCCGCAACCAGATGATGCAGCGCCTGCGCGGAGGCAAGGAGGAGAGCTGGGAAGGGGTCAAGTACAAGGTGCAGACCCTCAACGACCGCCTCTCGGGCGTGCAGGACCTGGTCAACGGGATCAACATCGCCAGCCTGATAGCCCTGACGGTGCTCTTCATCATCATCATGGTGGGCATCTCCAACACCTTCCGCATGATCATGCTGGACCGCATCCGCGAGATAGGCACCATGCGGGCCTTGGGCATGCAGCGGCCGAACGTGCTGTGGCTCTTCCTCAACGAGGCCCTCTTCCTGGCCCTGGGCGGGGCCGCGGCCGGCCTCCTCCTGGCCCTCCTGGTCATGCTGGGTTTCTCGCTCTACGACTTCGGCCTGGACTCGCCCCTGGCCATCATCCTGAAGAACGGCCACCTGACCTTCAGCCTCTCGCCCCTCCTGGTCCTGGCGAACGTGGCCATCATAGCCGGCCTGACCTTCCTGGCGGCCCTCCTGCCGGCGCGCAACGCCGCCCGCCTGGACCCGGCCCAGGCCCTCAGGACAGCCAAATGAACGCAAAGGAGCATTCGATGAAATCGCCCCATTCGCCCGCCCGGCGGGCCCTAAGGATGGCCCTGGGCGCCGCGGCCATCGCCTTCAACGCGGCCATGCTGGCCCTGCCCGGAACGGCCGCCGCGGCCGCACCGGACTTCCAGGCCATGCTCAAGGCCGTGGACGAGCTAGGCGACTTCGGCGGCCAGGACGTCTCGGTCATCTACACGGTCGTCAGCACCAAGCCCGGGGAGCCGGACTCGGTCTACCAGTGGTCGGTCTTCAGGCGCGACGAGCGCGAGCAGCTGGTGCTGATCTTCCTCAAACCGGACGCCCAGAAGGGCCAGGGGATACTCAAGGTGGACGACGACGTATACACCTACGAGCCGGACGTGGGCTTCACCCATTCCTCCATGAGCAAGAACATCCAGGGCTCGGACGCCAAGGCCTCCGACCTACGCAGCCGCAGCTATGCCGAGGACTACTCGATAATCAAGAGCGAGGAGGGGGCCCTGGGCAAATACCCGGTCTGGGTCCTCACCCTGAAGGCCAAGACCAGCGAGGTGAGCTACGACTGGGTGCGCCTGCACATCCGCAAGGACAAGCCCCTGGTGCTCAAGGAGGAGGACTACTCCGTGGCCGCGCGCTTCGAGGATGCCCGCCTCCTCAGGACAACCCAGTACCCGCCCAAGTACGTGGAGGCCGGCGGCAAGACCGTGCCCACGGAGATCCGCATGGTGGACGAGGTCAACAAGGGGGAGAAGACGGTGGTGACCATAGACAAGCTATCGGTGGGCAGGCTGCCAGACAGCACCTTCTCCAAGGCCTTCCTCACCCAGACCAGCAAAAAGTGAGGCCGAACATGAAGCTGAGCGCGTTCATCCGGAAGGGCCTGTCCGCCTCGGCGCGGGGCGCCTCCGTCCTGGGCCTCCTGGCCCTCATCCTGTCCGCCTCCCCCCTGGCCGCCCAGGATGACGACGAGGAGCTCTTCGGCGGGGAAGAGACCGTGGTCCAGGCCGATGCCGACGACTCCTCCATCCGCGAGGCCTTCCTCAAGAGCGAGGGCGTGGAGCTCTCGGGCTCCTTCTCCGGCTCGGCCGGGGCCTCGGCCACCTGGAACGATCCCTGGGGCGGGGCCTTCGCCCTCTTCGGGCCGGACAGCTCTACCTTCGATCCCGCCTCCTCCCTGTCCCTGGCCTTCTCGGCCAAGCCCGACACCGACCTGGGCTTCTACGGCGAGGTCCGCACGGCCTACCCCTTCGCCAAGGACGGCGTCCCGGACATCTCGGTCTTCAAGCTCTACTCCAAGTTCAACTGGAACGACGCCCTCTTCTTCTCCTTCGGCAAGCAGTCCCTGGCCTGGGGCCAGGGCTGGTTCTTCGCCCCGGCCAACGACATCCTGTCCCTGGGCGCGGTGGACCTCTATGATCCAGAGGCCGAGCGCGAGGGGCCCCTCTCGCTCAAGGCCCAGGTCCCCTTCCTGGGCTCGATGATGAATGCCTACCTCTTCCTGATAGCCCCGGCCGGGGCCGAGCACGTTTTCGACGTTGCCCTGGCGCCCAAGCTGGAGCTCTCCCTGCCCTCGGTGGAGCTGGGCCTGTCCGCCTACTACCAGCGCGACGACAAGGCCCGCCTCATCCTCTCCGGCTCCTACGCCCGCGACGAACTGAGCGCCTTCGGCGAGGCCCTGGTGAAATTCGGGACCGATAGGCTCTATGTGCTGAGGGAGGAGAGGGCTGGGATCGACATGAGCCCTGTGCTGCCCCTGAAAACCTTCTCCTACCGCATCGTGGAGGGGACGGCTCCGGCTTACTTCACCGGCACGGCCGGCATCATGTACCGCGACTCCTGGGAGAAGAAGCTCTCCCTCACCGTGGTGGCCCAATACCTCTACGACGGGGAGGCCCAGGCCAACATCGGCCTGAACGAGGCCGGGGAGGCGATCGCCGAGAGGCTGGATCCCCGCTACCCGGAGACCGGCGATCCGGCCATCGACATGACCAATCCGGCCGGATCCCTGGCCCGCTTCGGTTCCAGGCTGGGCCGGCATTACGGGGCCCTCTCGGTCAACGCCTCGGACATATTGGACTCGGACATATCGGTCTCCCTCTTCGCCATGGCCAACCTCTACGACTTCTCGGGCTGGCTGAGGCCCCAGGTCTCCTGGCAGCTCTTCAAGCGCATGCAGGTCTCGGCCTACGCCCAATTCAGCTTCGGGGGCGAGGGCGACGAGTACACGAACATGGGCGGGATCTACAAGGCCCTCCAGGGCCTGACCCTGGTCCCCGGGCCGGTGCCCACCTTCAGCTACGCGGATGCCAACCTCACCCCGCCTTTGACCTTGGGCCTCTCTCTGAGCCTAGGCAGCGGCGCCTTCTAGGATTCCGAGGCTGGATATCGCCGGCCGGCGGCGATATGATGGTGGGGGTATCCAGCCGAGGAGGATCCTCATGAAGAAAATCCCAGCCTCCCTGAACGGCATCCTGGCCGCGGCCGCCTTGATAGCATGCGGAAGCGTCCTCTCTTCCTGCGGCGGGGATCCCCCCCCCGGACGGTGGCATCCCCAAGCCCCCTCCCGGGGTCGCCGGCAACACCATAGCCGACCATACGATCGCCTACGAGGAAGTCATCAGGGTCATCCCCGAGCAATACATAAACGCGGCCCGGACCGGATTTCACGTCGCCTACCAGCACACATCCCACGGTACCCACGTCTCCTACGGAGTCTACGGCCTCCAGGACTACAAGCCCGGTGACGAGGCCCTCTTCGGAGTCCAGCGCGGATCGGCCGAGCCGGATCCGGATCTCTTGGATTTCCATGACTGTTACAACACGGATACGCCGGAGCTGGGCGAGATGAATCCGGATGATGAGAATGATGATGTCCCCGACCTCTCCAATGGCGTCGACGGGGAATTCAATTTCACTACCACTTTTCCTCCCTTCGTTGAGGCCACCCGGGCCCACCTGGATGATCGGGTGAACGAAGACATCAACGTAGTGATGTGGTCCTGGTGCAGCATCAACGGGCATGATATCCAGAATTACCTGAACGGGATGACTGTCCTAATAAGCGAGTACGGCCAGGACGGCACCAAGATCGGGACTGAGGCAGGGGATACTAGGACCACCCCGGTCAATTTCATCTTCATGACCGGACACGCCGAGGGGGAGGGGAACCTGGAAGAGGGCGCCCCGGGGGCCCAGGCGCAGCTGATCATCGATTTCTGCCGCGCGCATGGCTACTTCTGCATCGATTACTACGGGATCGATACCCACGATTACGCCGGCGCCGAACACCCGACCGCCAACGACAACGGAGTCGATATAGCGAGCGGCGAGGCCTTTTACCTGGATTGGCAGAATGCGGGAACGGAAGGCATCAATTGGTACAACAATCTCAACGCGCCGGATGGCGAAGTGACCTTCGGCGATCACAACGACCAGCACATCACCGCCAACCGCAAGGCCTTCGCCTTCTGGTGGGTCCTGGCGCGCATGGCCGGCTGGGACGGGGTGACGAGGGAGTAGGGGCTCAGTCCCGCGGGGTGCGGCGCAGGCCCAGGTAGAGGCGCAGGAGGTCTCCCCGCAGCTCGGCGATCAGCGAACGCAGCTCGCCCGAGTCGCCCGAGGCTTCGCGCAGGAGGGCCTCGCGGGCGCCCTCGATGGTGAAGCGCCTGTCCTGGATAAGGTGGCGCGCGCGCATGAGGAGGGCTAGGTCGCGCTCGCCGTACTCCCGGCGGCCCGAGAGGCCCTTGCGCGGGCAGAGCAGGGGGATCTCCCTCTCCCAGTAGCGGATGACGTAGTCCTTCACTCCCAGGAGACGCTCGACCTGGCCAAGGGAATAGCCGGCCACCCCAGCCTACTTCCCGCGGCCGCCCGCGCTTCGTTTGCCCGCGCCGCGCCTGCCCGTGCCACTGCCGCCCTTGCTCGGCCGGGGCGCATTGTCCTTGGCGGGGGCGCCGCCGCTGCCCTTGCTCTGCCCGGGGGGGGCCTTAGCGTCCGCGCGCGGCTTCTTGGCCGGGCTCTTGGGGGCTCCGCCCTCGCCGCCCTTCGCCGCTCGGGGTGACTTGGCACCGCCCTCGCGCTTGTCTATGCGCTGACGGTCCGTGCCGCGCACTTCCACGGCCACCGGGACTGAGCTGAAGCCCAGGTCCTTGCGGATGCAGTTCTTGAGGTAGGAGACGTAGGCATCGGTCACGGCCCCGGGGCGCGAGGCGAAGAAGACGAAGCGCAGGGGATTGGCGCTGACCTGGGTGGCGTAGCGCAGCTTGAAGTGCGTGGATCTGCCCACCGGTGGGGGGTAGCGCTCCATCCAGCCTTCCAGGGCCTTATTGAGGGGGCCGGTATCCACCCGCCGATTGAGCTGCTTGAAGAGGCGCACGGCCGTGGAAAGGAGCTCGTCCACGCCCGTGCCGTCGCGGGCAGAGATGGGCAGGACAGGGACGTAGGAGAGCTGGGGAAAGAAATAGTATAGCTTGTCGCGGGCGGCCTCGAAGGCGTTCTTGATGGCCGGCATCTGGTCCCACTTGTTGAGGGCCAGGATGATGCCCCGCCCGCGCTCGGCGGCCACCGCGGCCACCTTCTTGTCCTGGTCGGTCAGGCCCTCGCGGGCGTCTATCATCAGCACGGCCACGTCGCACTCCTCCACCGACTTGATGGCCCGCGTCACTGAGTAGTATTCCAGGCCCTCGCGTACCTTGGCCCGCCGGCGGATACCGGCCGTGTCCATGACGGTGAAGCGCCAGCCGCGCGACTCGAAGGAGGCCTGTACCACGTCGCGGGTGGTTCCGGCCTGGTCGGACACCAGGGACATCTCCTGGCCCAGGAGGCGGTTCATCAGGGTGGATTTGCCGGTGTTGGGCTTGCCCACTATGGCCAGGCGCACGTCGTCGTGCAAGTCCTGGTACTCCTCCACTCCGGAGAAGTCCAGGCGCGACACGATGCGCTCCTCCAGCTCGTCTATGTTGCGGGAGTGCTCGGCGGAGATGAAGACCGTGTCGGCGAAGCCGTAGGACAGGAATTCGTAGGTCAGCGCGTCGCGTTCGGGGGAGTCGGCCTTGTTTACGGCCAGGAGGACCTTGGGCGCCATGGGGCGTAGGAGCTCGATGAAGTGCTGGTCCTCCGGGGTGACTGCGGTCACGTCCATGAGGAGGATGACTAGGTCGGCGCGCCGGATGGTCTCAAGGCTGCGCCTGACCACCTCGGCGTCCAGGCCGCTGCGGTCCACGGTGAAGCCGCCCGTGTCCACCAGGAGGACCCGCTTGCCCGAGAAGGGCAGCTCGCACTCGGCCTCCACCGGATCCCGGGTCACCCCGGGGGTCGGGTCGGTGATGGCCCGGCGTTGACGCAGGAGCCTGTTGAAGAGGGTGGATTTCCCCGCGTTGGGGCGGCCCACGATGGCCACCACCGGCAGGTTGCGGTAGCGCGGGCGGGCTTGTATGGTTTCCATCGATCGACTTCCTATTGCCCGTCTGGGCCGAAGCGGGACGCCACGCGCTCTCGGGCCCAGGCCTCTATCTCCGCCCCCGAGCCCATGGCCAGGGCGGCGCGCGCCAATTCCCCGGCCTCCTCCGCGGTGCAGGAGCGGATAATGCGCTTGACCTCGGGCACCGATGCCGCCGACATGGAGAATTCGTCCAGGCCCATGCCCAGGAGGATGAGGCTGGCGGCCGGATCCCCGGCCAGCTCCCCGCACATGGCCACCGGAATACCGGCGGCGTGGGCGTTATCTATGGTCAGCTTGATCAGCCTGAGGACGCCCGGGTGGAAGGGCTGATACAGCTCGGCGGCCCGCTCGTTGCCGCGGTCCACGGCTATGGAGTACTGGATGAGGTCGTTGGTGCCTATGGAGAAAAAGGACGCCTTGCGGGCCAGGATGTCGGAAACCATGGCCGCCGAGGGCACCTCGATCATGATGCCCACCTGAATATCCTCTCGGAAGGGTAGGCCCTCGCGGCGCAGGTCCTGCCTGGTCTCCTCCCAGACCTCCAGGGCCCGGTCGAGCTCCTCCGGGCCGGACACCATGGGGAACATGACCCGCAGGTTACCGGCCAAGGACGCCCTGAGCAGTGCCCTGAGCTGGGTCTTGAAAAGCCCCTTGCGCGAGAGGCAGAAGCGTATGGCGCGCCAGCCCAGGAGGGGGTTTTTCTCCCGGGCGGCCTCCAGCTCCGGAAGCATCTTGTCCCCGCCCAGGTCAAGGGTCCGGATGGTCACCGGACGATCGCCCATGGCCTCTAGGACCTTGGCGTAGGCGCGGTATTGGTCTTCCTCGCTGGGCACCGAGTCGGGCTTGAGATAGAGGAATTCCGAGCGGTATAGGCCTATGCCGTCCACGCCATGGAGGAGGGCGTCCTCCACTTCCTCGGGGATCTCGATATTGGCCTTGATGGACACCCGCCGCCCGTCCAGGGTGACAGCCGGGAGGGGGCAGACGCTGGAGAGCTCCTCGCGCCGCCTCTCGGCGCGTTCCATGGCCCGGCGGTAGCCCTCCAGGGTGGCCTCGTCCGGATCCACCACGACCCGGCCGGAATCCCCATTCACCACCAGAATGTCCCCGTTCTTGATCAGGCGGGTGGCGTCCTTAAGCCCAAGCACGGCCGGGATGTGGAATGCCCGCGCCAGGATGGCGCTGTGCGAAGTGCGCCCGCCGGCCTCCAGGACGATGGCCTTGACCGAGCCCCGATCCATGGAAACCGCCTCCGAGGGCAGGATGTCGCGGGCCACAAGGACGGCCGGACCGCCCAGCTCGCGCAGGTTGCGGCGCTCGTGCTTGAGGAGGTGGTAGAGCACGCGCCGGGAGACGTCCTTAATGTCCGCCCCGCGCTCGGATAGGTAGTCATCGCGGGTCTCGGCCATGCGCGCCAGGAGGGATTCTTCCACCTGGAGGATGATCCACTCGATGTTGCGAAGGGAGCTGCGCAGGCCGGCCTCGATCTGCTCAAGCAGATCGGCGTCCTTGAGCATCAGCAGGTGCGAGTCGAAGATAGCCGAGTGCTCGGCGCCCATTTCTGCGAAGGCCCGGTCGCGCAGCTCGATCAGCTCGCGTTCGGCCTCGGCTTGGGCGGCCAGGAATCGCTCCCATTCCAGATCGGCTTCGTGGGATTGGATGGAATAGTTGGGGATAGACGGGGTATCGTCGTCGGGGAGGAGGATGGCCTTGCCGATGTAGATGCCGGGAGAGGCGGAGATCCCGATGAGTTCCCGCATGGCCCGGAAACTATACTCCAGGGCCGCCGGGGGTGTCAAACGAAGGCGGCCCGGGGGGACTCATCGGTCTCAGTATAGGACGTTAGCCGGGTTGATCGGGCGGCCGTACTTGTAGACCGAGAAATGCAGGTGGGCCCCGGTAGAGTAGCCCGAGGTGCCGATGTTGCCGATCAGCTGGCCCTGGCTTACGCGCTGCCCGGCCTTGACGGTTATCTTGGAGAGGTGGGCGTAGAGGGTCTGGTAACCGGCGTAGTGGGAGATGGAGACGAAGTTGCCCAGGATGGATGTGTAGCCGGTGCTGACGACCGTGCCCTCGATAGCAGCCCCCACGGGGGTGCCGTAAGCCGCGCCGATGTCCAGGCCGTTATGGTAGCGCCTCTCCCCGGTGATGGGGTCATTGCGCCAGCCGAAATAGGAGGTGATCCAGCCGCCCACGGGCCAATGGAAGAGGTCGCCGGATATCTCGCGCATGGTAAAGGAGGGCAGGCGGGCGTCCGGGAGGAAAACGGTTGTCCCGGCCTCGAGATCCTCGGAAAAGAGGCCGTTGACCTCTATGATGCGGTCTGAAGAGACATTGTGGGCGGCAGCCACGGCCGGCACCGTATCGCCCTCCTTGGCCTGGTAGAGGATGCCGCTCATGTTGGGAATCTTGAGAATTTGGCCGGCCCGCAGGCTGCGCGCGTTCTTGATGCCGTTGAATGAGAAAATGGTGTCCGTCGTGATGCCGAACTGCTCGGCCAGTTTGTTGGCCTGGTCGCCCGGGCGCATGGCGTAGGCGGTATAGGTCAGGCCCTCGTCCGCGGGCGGATTCTCGTCAGATTCTGCCATGCCGGGGACGGTGGAGCCGATGCGGTCCGTGCCGCCCAAGCCTCCCGCGGAGGCGGCCTGGCTGGGACGTGAGGCCGGGAAGAGGAAGGCGAATGTCCATACCAAGAGAAAGGCGGATACCGTCAGGGGGCTCTTGAGATGCTCGAGCGGGTCTTTCCTGTTCTCCGTTCCCTGTATCAACGATTCTCTCCGACTTTCTGGATCCGCCCGAAGGACGCCGTATTGTATATCGGATTTCCGGCCGTGGCAACTGAGGCTTTCCGTCTTTCTTCCCGCGCTCGGCCGGATCCGACGGCCGATTTCAGCCGGAGAGAGGGACTTTTTGCCCTGATCCGGGGGCGGGAAGGGAGGAGATGCCCTTCTCCATCAGTTCTGAAGCCTGCCCGACCCATCCGAAGGGGGAATATCTACCCCTGAATTTGCTTTTCGGGGGACGGAAACTATACTTAGGCCATGGTTCAGCCCAATCAAGGGTTTTGCCCCGATGGATGTTGACCGCATTCTTGGGGAAGTAGTTCATCTTGTCCTCGACTACGAGAAAGGCGATCTCCTCCAATTAACCTCCATACGCGGTGTCTTAACGCGCTTGGGATCGGGTTTTACGGATAGTCTGGGAAGGCTGCGCCTCCTTGGAATCCTCGACATGTTGTGTATTCGTGAGGGCCGCAATGGAGTAGACGGTTTCCAGGAAGCCATCACGGAGGGGCTGGATCTGCTTTCGACGCCTTGCGGCTCGCCCGGAACCGCCGAAGAGGAGAATTTTACGCGCCGGGTTGGGGAATTCATGCAGAAGCGCGGGATAGATCCCCAGGACCATACCGAGATAGCCATGGTTCATAACGGGGAAGGGGAGGGCGGATCGGCCGACCGTGAGCTTCTAGCGGTTTTCGTCCGGGACACGGCCGACCGTCTCTCCAGCGCCCAAGACGCCATCTTGGGCATCGATCAGGATACGCCTGGCGCTGGAGGCCTGGAGGAGGTTTTCCGCGTCTTCCATACCATCAAGGGGGAATGCGGCTTCCTGGGCCTCGCCCTGATGGGCGAGTTAGCCCATAATCTGGAGAACCTCCTCTCCCTCCTCCGGCCGAGCGGGGACGCCGCAGCCAAAGGCTACATCGACCTTCTCTTGGAAGGGGTAGACCTGGCCGAGGACATTTTAGAATCGCTTCGCGATTCGGCCGCGCCCGGTCCAGGCCAGGTCGCCGTCAGGCGCTACATCGATAAGCTTTCAGCCGAGGCGGCCCGCCTCCGCCCGCCCCTGGGTGAGGTGCTCGTAAGCGGGGGCTTAGCCGATGAGGGCGACATAAGGGCCATCGTCCGTGAACAGGCCGAGGGCGGTTTCAGCAAGCGGCTGGGCGAGTTGGCCGTCAAGGAAGCTATCGTCAGCCGTGAGGAGCTCGACGGCGCACTGGCCCAGCAGGCGGGGGCGAGGGCCGCGCGCAAGCTTGAACGCATAGTCAAGGTCAAGGCGGCCAAGGTCGATTTCCTAGTGGACACTATCGGCGAGCTCATTATTTCCCTGGGCCAGGTTCAGGCGGGGGAGGCGGACCGCCAGGGCATGGTTCATGTGCTGAAGACATCGCGGGCCCTGCAGCGAGCCGCGATGGAACTGCGCACGGAAAGCGTGCGCAACCTCTTCGTGGGGGCCCGGCGGGTGGCCCGGGATGCGGCCGCAAGGCTGGGCAAGGGCTTGCGCATAGAAGTCTCCGGGGATGATTTGGAGATAGACCGTAACCTCGTCGAAGCCTTGGACGAGCCGATGATGCATCTCATCCGCAATGCCGTGGATCATGGTATTGAGCCGCCGGAAGAACGGGTATCCCTGGGGAAGGATCGCGAGGGCCTGCTGCACCTGGGTGCCGAACGCCGAGGGAATAGCGTAGTCATCTCCGTCGAGGATGACGGACGTGGCCTGGACCGGCGCGCCATCCTGGAGAAGGCCGTGGAGCGGGGTCTGGTCAAGGCCCAGGATGCCATGATTCTGACTGACTCGGCCGCCTATAGCTTCATTTTCGAGCCGGGTTTCTCCACGAAGGGTTCGGCTGACTACCTCTCCGGGAGGGGAGTGGGCATGGACATTGTCAGGACCTCGGTCCATGCTTGCAAGGGCTCCATAGACATACGCACCCAACCCGGACGCGGCACGGCCTTCATACTGTCTTTCCCCCTGAGCGCCGCAATCATCGACGGGCTGGTGGCGCAGTGCGGCGGCGTGGACCTGATTGTGCCCATCTCATCCATCCTCGAATCAGTGAAAACCGCTCCGGCCATGGTCCACCGGGTGGGTACGCAGGTCGAGGTGCTCAAGCTGAGGGAGGAGCTCATCCCCATGGTGGCCCTTGGACCGCTGCTGGGATTCGGCGAGGGTGGGCAGAATATCGCCATTATCGTCGAGGGCGCCGCCAAAGAGAAGCACGCCTTGATGGTGGATCGGATCGTGGCCAAGCGCGAGGTGGTGCTGAAGCCCCTGGGCGCGCGCTTCAGGGACTTGCCCGGAATCGCTTCAGGGGCCGTGCTGCCGGGAGGGAGAGTCGGCCTCATACTGGATGTCGATCAGATCATCGATATGGCCCGGAGCGGTTCCGCGGCCGAGGAGGTGCGCTAACATGGAGATGACCAGGCGCAAGCTCCTGTCCGGGGCGAGATTCCTCAGCTTCACCCTGGACGAGGAGGGGTACTGCATTGAGATCCTAAAGATCAAGGAGTTGATCGGGCTGACTCGCATCACGCCCCTGCCGCGCACTCCGGAATATATCCGCGGGGTCATCAACCTGCGCGGCCAGATCGTACCGGTGCTGGATCTGCGCCTCAAGTTCGGCTTCCCCTTCAGGGAATACGGCAAACGCACCAGCGTGATAGTGGTGGAGGCCGAATTCAGGGGCGAGCCGATGCAGATGGGCCTGATCGTGGATTCGATCCAGGAGGTGCTGAGCATCCCCGAGGACAAAATATCGCGTATGCCCTATATCAACGCCCGCGTGCGGGCGGACTACATCAAGGGGGTCGCCAACGTGGACGACGGCATGCGGGTGATGTTGGACGTGGCCCGCATTATCGATGACGACGACCTGGAATCGCTGGCGGCCATGGCCGATGGCTCGGCGGGCACGGCCGGCAAGGAGGACTGAAATGGCCCAGAGAATGGGAATGAAGGCAAAGCTGATAATGATGTCAATGGGTATCAGCCTGGTTTCCGTGGTGGTCGGGGTCATAGGCCTCATCAACATCTACCAGATGAACGGCCGAATAGAGCGGCTTTACGGCGAGAACCTGGTTAGGACTAAGCTGGCCAGCGAGGTGAGCGACGCCCTGTTCAATGTCCGCATCCTGGTGTACGGCTATCTCCTCAGCGATACCGACGCCGCTCGTGCGGACTACAAGGCCAAGCTGGATGCCGGCGCCTCAAAGTACCTGGAATTGGTGGATCGTTACGCGGCCATGAACGTGAGCGAAAAGGAACGCAGCCTGTGCGCCACCCTCAAGACCGCCTTCACCACCTATTCCGACCAGTACTGGGCGGCCCTTCTCCTGGAAAGCAAGGGCGCCAGCCTAGCCGATATTCTCGCCGAATTCCGCGCCGGGGCCATTAAGACCTACGACACCTACCTAGGGCCGTCCATCGCCGCCTTGCTCGACTTCAACGACCAGGGGGCCAAGGCCACCGATGAAAGCAACGCCAAGGCCAGTGCCATGGCGCAGGTAGTCATGATATCCGTGATCCTGGCCGGATTGGCCTTCTCGCTGATCTTGGCGCTGCTCATTTCGCGTGGCATCGCCGATCCCATATCGGCGATAGTTCGCACCCTCTCGGATTCCTCATCGCAGATCGCCCTGTCCTCTGGGCAGCTGTCGGATTCATCCCAGGAGATAGCCAACGGGGCGACTGAACAGGCCGCCTCGATTGAGGAGACAACATCGTCCATGGAGGAGCTAGCCTCTATGGTCAGGCAGAACCTCGAGAACACCAAGCAGGCCTCGATTCTGTCCGAGAAGGCCACGGAGGCGTCGCATGACGGCTCCATGCGGATGGAGCGGATGATGGCCGCCATGGACAGCATTTCCCGCTCGGCCGAGAGTATCCGCAACGTCATCGACGTGATAGACGATATAGCCTTCCAGACCAACATGCTGGCCCTCAACGCTGCGGTGGAGGCGGCCCGCGCCGGGGAGGCCGGGATGGGCTTCGCTGTCGTGGCGGATGAGGTAAAGAACCTGGCCAACCGCAGCTCCGAATCCGCCAAGGAGACCGCTGGCATGATAAAGGAGGCTATCCGTAACGTTGAGGACGGCCTGGCCATCAGCAAGGAGCTGGCCGAGATATTCAAGGAGATTCTATCGAATTCAAAGCGCGTGGCGGAGGTCAGCAAGGAGGTTGAGAGCGCATCGATACAGCAGGACCAAGGCATAGCCCAGGTGAATAAGGCTGTCATGCAGTTCGAGACCGTCGTCCAGACCAACGCGGGCTCCGCCGAGGAGACCGCTGGAGCCGCGGAGGAGCTGCAGTCCCAGGTCGCGACCCTGGACGATGTGGTGCGCGAGCTATACCTGGTGGTCACCGGGCGCGAGTACACTGAAGAACATGGACGCGCCCGGCGTTCCAGGGCCGTCAAGGGAGACCGGCAAGCGGCCGCCCCGGAGCAGCACAAGGCTGCTCCGGGTAAGCCCGCGGCACTAACCTCCCCGGGGCACGCCGAGGGCAATGGGGCGGTGCGCAAGATATCATTCGAGGACGACGAGGAATTCTCTGAGGATAAATGAAATCCGGAACCTGCGCGCAGGCCGAAGACGTCAAGGAACTCGTGTACAGGCGCTTCGGCATACGCGTTTCCCAGTCCAAGGAGGGTTATATCAGGGAGAAGTTGGTGCGCGCGGCCTCGCGCAGGGGCTGCGCCAGCGTCAGCGAGTACCTGGAGCGGGCCGATGCCGGCGATCAGCAGGGCATGGAGGAGCTCATCCACATCGTCACCACCGGGCATACTTACTTTTTCCGGGAGAGCGATCATTTTGACTTCATCGTGAAGGAAGTCGCCTCCAGAAGGGCTGATGGATCCCTGATCTGGTGCGCGGCTTGTTCCACAGGGGAGGAGCCCTATTCTCTGGCCATGTCCCTCGTCGGAGGTGGTTTGGTTGATTTCAGGATCTTGGCCACCGACCTTGACTCCGAGGCCCTGCGGCGCTTCCACCAGGGGCTGTACAGGGTGGAGCGCCTGGAGGGCATGCCGGACGGCTTCCGGCGGCGCTTCTTCCGCGAGGACGGCCAGGGCTTCGCCCGCATCGACCGCGGACTGAGGCGCTTTATCGCCATCAAGCGCCTTAACCTGATGGATGACTTCCTCCTCGAGTCGCCGGCCGATTTCGTCCTCTGCCGTAATGTCCTCATCTACTTCGACGAGGCTACACGGGCCAGGGCGGTGGATCGTCTGTTGGCCAATCTGAAAAGCGGCGGGTTCCTCTTCCTGGGGCATGTGGAGCCGCTTATGGGCGAGGAGCGGCGCCTGGAGCGGGTGGGCCCGTCGATCTACAGGAAGAATTGAGGGAGGCCGGATGAGCGTGCAGGTGCTGATCGTCGATGACTCGGCCATCGTGCGGGAGATCCTGGCCAAGCGCCTTGAAGGGCTCCAGGGTATCCACGTGGCGGGCGTCGCGCCGGATCCCTTTGTGGCCCGTCAGAAGTTGGAGACCATTCCCGTAGACGTCATAACCCTTGATATCGAGATGCCGCGCATGGATGGCCTTACTTTCCTTAAATACCTCATGAAATATGATCCGAAGCCTGTCATCATCGTCAGCTCGCTGGCCGATAAGACAAACCGAGCCTCCATGCAGGCGCTCGAGTTGGGCGCCGTGGAAATCGTTCCCAAGCCGGGCGGGCCTTACAGTGTGGACGAAGTGATCGACTCCCTGGCGACCAAGATTCTAGCCGCCGCGGCCATACCGGCCGGGCGGCTGAGGGAGCTGTCCACCCGTGTGCGCGAGCGGTATCCGGCCAGGGGGCACTCGCGTCTCCTCTCGGGGCTGGCGACCACCCGCAGGTTGGTCCTGGTGGGCGCGTCCACCGGCGGTACGATCGCCCTGGAGGCCCTGTTCAGCCGTTTCAAGCCCGAATTCCCGCCGGCGCTCACGGTCATCCACATGCCGGAGCGTTTCACGCGCTCCTTCGCCCAGCGCTTGGACGATATTTGCCCGGTACGGGTCAAGGAAGCCGAGGACGGCGAAAAGGTGATGCCGGCGACAGTCTACATAGCGCCCGGAAACTTACACATGCGCGTCGAGGCGCGCGGCACGGACCGCATCATCCGTACGGGCATGGGACCGCGTATTTTTGGGCAGAGGCCGGCCGTAGACGTGCTTTTCCAGTCTGCGGCCGAGGCGGTGGGTAAGAACGCTATAGCCCTCCTGCTGACCGGCATGGGCCGTGACGGGGCGGCGGGTCTCCTGGAGATCCGCCGGGCCGGCGGATGGACGATAGCCCAAGACGAGGCCTCCAGCACTATCTTCGGTATGCCCAAAGCCGCTATCGATCTGGGCGCGGCGATGGAGGTCCTCCCCCTGGACGCCATGCCGGACAGGATAAGAGCCATCTTGGCTGAGGCATAAGCGGATACCTGGCGGAGGCGAACGGGGGAGTGTGGTGCGGCCTTAGCCGCCCCTCGGACCTCCGGGCGGGCTTGCCAGATGCCGAATTCGGATCGATAATCGGCCTCATGTTCACCAAGAAGCGTTGCGACGGCACCTACCTCAAGGATTTGCCGCACTTCACCCGCATCATGCCATACCTCATGCCCAGCCGGGCCGAGTCCGTCATCTTCTTCGAGCAGGACTTCGATGTCACGGGGGCCCTGGAGTACGTGCGGCGGGCCAACAAGGGCGTCCAGGGCGAAAAACGCCTGACATTCTTCCAGGTCTTCCTGACCGCGGCCGTGCGCACCCTGGCTCTCCGGCCCAAGCTCAACCGCTTCGTGGCCGGTTACCGCTATTACCAGCGCAACCGCATCATCCTCAACTTCGTGGCCAAGCGCGAGTTGAGCGATGATGGCGGAGAGATCAACGTCAACCTGGCTTTCTCCCCGCGCGAGACCCTGGCCACCCTGCCGCCCAAAGTGGCCGAGTTCGTGTCGCACGTGCGCAAGGGCGGCTCCACCGACGTGGACTCCCTGAACGCCTTCCTGGCCCGCCTGCCGCGCTTCCTCCTCAGGCTCATTGTCAAGATCCTGTTCTTCCTGGACTATCACAACGGCCTGCCCTGGTCCTTCATAAAAGGCATGCCCTTCTTCTCCACGGTTTTCCTGACAAACGTCGGCTCAGTGGGCATAGACGCGCCCTTCCACCATAACTTCGAGTTCGGAACCTGCGGCCTCTTCGTGGCCGTGGGCAAGCTGCGCAAGGAGAGAGTAGTCGGGCCCGACGGCCAGGAGAGCCTCCGCGACATGGTCAAGGTGACCTTCACCTTTGATGACCGCATCACTGACGGGATCTACTGCGGGCGGGCCATAGAGCTGCTGCGCTCCCTGATGGAAGATCCCACCGAACTGGAGCGAGAGCCGGATTTGAGCCCTGAGCTCTTGGCGGAATTGATGCTCAAGGAGGAGTAGGCCATGTACGAGAAAAGGCCCTGGCTGGCCCATTACGGGAAGGTCCCGGCCAGCCTCTCCTATCCCCAGGGATCGATCTACTCGATGATCGCGGAGGACACCCGGCGCCATCCGGATATGCCGGCTCTTGAATTCCTCGGCCGCCGCACCAGCAAGGCCGGCCTGCTGGCGCGCGTTGACGCCATGAGCCGGGCCCTGGCGGCCCGGGGGCTGGAGCGTGGGGACAGGCTCCTAGTATGCCTACCCAACATTCCCCAATCCGTTATCGCCCTCTACGCGGCCTCGCGCATCGGGGTGGTCTACGCGCCCATCCACCCCCTGTCCACGCCAGCCGAAATCAGCACCTTCGCGCGCCTGTCCGGTGCGCGCATGGCCATCACTCTGGACGGTTTCATGCCGCGTTTCGATGAGCCTCTGCGGGCCGGCCTCTTCGACTACGTGATTGTCTGCTCGATAGGCGGCGAGGCCGGCCTCCTCCAATCGATCGGCTTCGCCCTGGGACCTGGGCGCAAGATCTCGCCTGTGTCATACGGCGACAAGGTATTGTCCTGGAGGGCTCTGGAAGAGTTCGCCGGCGGCGAGGCTGAGCTGGAAAGACCCGATCCGACCGGGGCCGCCGACCCGGCCCTCCTCCTCTTCTCCGGCGGCACCACTGGCGAATCCAAGGGAATTCTCCTCTCCAACCTCAACTGCAACGCCCTGGCCGTCCAGACTTATTACGCCGGGGGCCCCATGGAGCCGGGCGACGTTATGCTCTCCATCCTGCCCATGTTCCACGGTTTTGGCCTGGCCGTGGGCATCCACGCCATGCTGGGACAGGGTGGAACCTGTGTCCTGGTGCCTCGTTTCAAGGCCGCCGGTATGGCCGCCCTGGTGCGCAGGTATAGGCCGGCCTTCATGGCCGGAGTGCCCACCCTCTATAGCGCACTGGCAGCCGACCCGAAATTCCGCAAGGTCGACCTGTCCTGCTTCAAGGGCATCTTCTGCGGGGGGGATTCGCTCAGCCCCGAGATTAAATACCGCTTCGACGAGGTCCTTCGCCACGGGGGCTGCCGGACCGTTCTGCGCGAGGGTTACGGCCTGACCGAGACGGTCACAGCCAACATCCTCATGCCGGCAGGCGAGTACCGCGAGCGCTCCATCGGCCTGCCCTATCCGGACATGCTGGCCAAGGTGGTGAGGATCGGCAGCGAGGAGGAGTGCGAGCCCGGCCAGGAAGGCGAGATCTGCGTCACCGGGCCCACCCTCATGCTGGGCTACCTCGACGACCCCGCCGCCACGGCGGCAGCCCTCAGAACCCATACGGACGGCCGCGTCTGGCTGCATACCGGGGACATAGGCAGCATGGACGCGGACGGCTTCTTCTACTTCAAGCAACGGGCCAAGCGCGTCATCAAGAGCTCGGGCGTGTCGGTCTACCCTTCCCAGGTGGAGGACATTCTCATCAAGCACCCGGCCGTCAGGCAGGCCTGCGTCATAGGGGTGCCCCATCCCAGCCAGGTCGAGGTCCCCAAGGGCTTCGTGGCCCTGAATCCGGGCTTCCAAGCCTCGCCCGCCTTGGAGAAGGAGCTGATCGAGCACTGCCGGGCCGTCCTCATCCCCTACTCCTGCCCGCGATCCATCGAATTCCTGGACGAGCTGCCCATGACCAAGGTGGGCAAGGTGGCCTATCGCGAGCTGGAGGCCCGCGAGAGGGGCTGAGAACATTTAGGCCCTTGGATCGATACCATGCGCACCCCGATGAGCGTTCCTATAAAGGCAGCATGCCCAGAGGGTCAGGGCGCACGATCCTAAGGTGCAGATCATCCAACTGCCTTTGATCGACCGAGTTCGGGCAATCGTAGGGCCGCCTTACGGCGGCC
>CAYYCP010000028.1:0-38014 GCA_964470375.1 uncultured Spirochaetales bacterium | reverse complement strand
GAAGGGGGAGGAGGAGGGATCCGGCCCATCTCCGTGCGGCAGCCCGGGATAAGGACGAAGAGGGTGGCGAGGACTAGAATGGAGAGCCAGGATCTGTGTTTCCGCATTCGATGCCCATCCTCAGCTTGCGCGGGGTCAGGTTGCCTGCCTCCCTTGGTTCCCCTCGGACTAGATTGTTCGCCGACCGCCTTTCAGGCTATATTCTACCATGAAATGAAATGCGATTCATGCGGCGAGCGCGAGGCCGTTGTCTACGTCCAGCAGGTAGCCGGTACTTCCACCATCGAGCTTCATCTCTGCGCTGAGTGTGCGCGCTCCAAGGGGATCCAGACCGAGGGGGGCAAGATTGAATTCTCCGTAGCCGGTCTCCTGAGCGGTCTCTTCGACCAAAAGGCCGTTCGTAATCCTGAATGCCCACCTTGCCCCGGTTGCGGACTGAGCCTTGAGGAGCTGCAGAAGAGCGGAAGGCTGGGCTGCGCCCGCTGCGCCCAGGCCTTCCAGCGCGAGATTTTGATCTTGATGCGCAAGCACGTCCAGAATCCCCAGCACCGCGGGCGCTACCCGCGTCGCCTGGCGGCCGACTCCTCAGCCCTGGATAATCGAGAGCGCCTGCGGGACATGCTCAAGAAAGCAGTAGCCGAGGAGGATTACGAAACCGCCGCCTCCCTTCGCGACAGAATTCGCTCAATGGAAGGCATCACGGGGGCTGAAGAATGAACCCTGTCCTCTTCGGCGATAGGTGGTATGACCGCCAGGGCCGGGACATGGATGTCGTCCTATCGTCGAGGGCGCGCCTTGCCCGCAATATGGTGGACTATCCCTTCCCCGGGCGCATGGCCCGTGATGACGAGAATACCGTCAGCGCCAAGATCATGGACGCCGTGGCCCGGGCCGGCGATGTGGAGGTTTTGGAATCCGTAGAGCTTGCCGGTCTGAACGCCCAAGAGCGCCGGGTTCTGGTAGAAGAGGGCATAGTCTCGCAGGCATACTCCCTGGAGCCGTATCGCCGTTTTGCCATGACCAGGGACGCCTCACTCACCGTAGTGCCCAACGACACCGATCACCTTCGCATCTCCGCCTTCGCTCCGGGCTTGGACCTTCGAGGCCCCCTAGCCCGCGCGGTCGCCCTGGACGAGTCCTTCGAGGACAGTCTGGTCTACGCCGCCAGCTACGAGCTGGGCTACCTGGCAAGCGAGCTCAACTCCCTGGGTACCGGCCTGAGGGTTTCCCTCCTCCTTCACTTGCCGGCCTTGAGCGATACGGGCCTGATAGACAAGGCCATGAAAGGTCTCCTCAACGAGGGCCTGGCCGTACGCGGCTTCTACGGCGGGGAGGGGCAGAGCTCTGGAGCCCTCTACCAGATTTCCAACGCCGTCTCGATCGGCGAGAGCGAGACCGGCCTATCCGACAAAGTAGCCGCGGCCGCCCGGCGCATCGTTCAGTACGAGCGCATGGCAAGAGAGGAATTGGCTGAGAAGGATCGCGAGCGTCTCCTGGACAGGGTGGCTCGGGCCTTCGCGGTGATGGGCATCGCCCGCTGCGTGCCTTTGCAGGAATGCTTCGAGATCTTGTCGCGCCTTCGCTTGGGCATCTCTCTGGGTTGGATACAGGGGGCCGGGCTGGAGGCCGTGGACGGGCTGTACTTCCGCCTGCAAAAGGCCGCCCTCCAGGCCGAGGGGGGTGTGGCCGATGATTCAGAGAGGGGGGGCGATGTGGATACCCTGAGGGCCCGCCGTATGCGGGCCTTCGCCAAAACCTGCGTCCTGGTAGGAGCCGACTGATGTTCAAGGGTTACACCCCGCGCGCCAATAGGGTTCTGTCCGTCTTGGCCCAGGAGGAGGCCCGCCGGCGCTACGCCGACCAGCTCATGCCGGAGCATGTCCTGATAGCGATTTTCAAGGAGGGCTCCGGGGCGGGTTGTCGTCTCCTGCGCTCGGCCGACGTGGATCCGGTCTCAGTGGAGATAGAGCTCGAAAAGTCCCTGCCTCCCCGTAAGGGAGCCTTCGTCATGGGCGACGTGCCCCCCTCGCGCCGCCTGCGGGCCATGCTTGAGGCGGCCGCGGAGGAGGCTCGCGCCGCTGACACAGAGTTCATCGGCACCGAGCACCTGGTTTTGGCAGCGGCCCGCGAGGAAGGCAGTCTGTTTGAATCCTACCTCAAGCGGGCCGGGGTCGGTCTTGAACGGTTGCGCGCGGGGCTGTCCCAGGCCGGGGAGCGGCAGGAGGCCGTCAAGGCTGACATCCCGCGTAAAAAGGCTGGTGTGGGGAGCGCGGCCAAGACGCCCCTTCTGGACGAGTTCTCGCGCGACCTGACCGCCATGGCCGCATCAGACGAGGTGGATCCTGTAATCGGGCGGGACCGCGAAATCAAGCGGGTGATCCAAATCCTCGCCCGACGCACCAAGAATAATCCGGTCCTGATCGGCGAACCGGGCGTGGGCAAGACCGCCATCGTGGAAGGCCTGGCCCGGCGCATGGTGGCTCGGGATGTGCCGGACGTTCTCCTGGATCGGCGTCTCCTGGTGCTGGACATAGCCTCGATCGTAGCCGGGACGAAGTACCGGGGAGAGTTCGAGGAGCGCCTAAAGCGGATCATGAAGGAGATATCCCAGGCCGGCAACGTCATCCTGTTCATCGACGAGCTGCATACCATCATAGGAGCCGGCTCGGCCGAAGGCACCATAGACGCATCCAACATGCTCAAGCCGGCCCTGTCGCGCGGAGAAATCCAGTGCATCGGGGCGACCACCCTTGACGAATACCGAAAGTACTTCGAGCGCGACGCGGCCCTGGAGCGGCGTTTCCAGACAGTCATGGTGGACGAGCCGGGGATAGAGGAAGCCGTGGAAATACTGCGCGGCATCAAAGGACGATACGAGGCCCACCACCGTGTTCGCTACGAGGACGGGGCCCTGGAGGCGGCGGTAAGCCTGTCCAAGCGCTTCATTATGGATCGTTTCCTTCCGGATAAGGCCATCGACCTCATGGACGAGGCTGGCTCACGCAAGAAGATCGAGAATGCAGTGAGACCGCCCATCCTGGCGGAGATCGAGGAGGAGATTCGGCAGCTTTCGGAGGAGAAGCTAGCTCTGGTGTCCACCCAGAACTATGAACGCGCCGCGGCCGTGCGCGACCGCGTCAGGGAGCTGAAGCAAAGGCTGGAGGAGGCCCGCGCGGAGTGGGAATCCGGCCTGGCCGAGGGCCAAAATGTGGTGAGCAGCGCCGATATACAGGAGGTGGTGTCGCAGATGACCGGCATCCCCCTGTCGCGCTTGGCCGAGAGCGAGTCCCAGCGCCTGCTCAACTTGGAACGAGAGCTGCACCGCAGCGTAGTGGGCCAGGACGATGCCATCAAGGCAATCGCCAGCGCCATCCGCCGCTCGCGGGCGGGCATCTCCAACCCGCGCCGCCCCATGGGTTCTTTCATCTTCCTGGGACCCACCGGCGTAGGCAAGACCCTGGTGGCCAAGCAATTGGCCGAATACCTGTTCGGGAGCGTTGACGCTCTCGTGCGCATCGACATGTCTGACTATATGGAGAAGCACAACCTGAGCCGCTTGACCGGAGCGCCCCCGGGCTACGTAGGATATGACGAGGGCGGCACGCTGACCGAGCGCATCCGCCGCAAACCCTTCGCAGTGGTATTGTTCGATGAGATCGAAAAGGCCCATCCTGAGGTCTTCAATATGCTGCTGCAGATATTGGAGGAGGGCGAACTCCACGATTCGCTGGGCCATGTAGTCAGCTTCCGCTCCACCGTCATCATCATGACCAGCAACGCCGGCGCGCGGGAGATATCCTCGGGCGGAATGGGCTTCGGCCTGGGTGAACGGCTGCTTTCCTATTCTGAGATGAAATCGCGTGTGCTGACCGAGATGAAAAAGGTCTTCAACCCTGAATTCATCAACCGTCTGGATGAGATCGTGGTCTTCAGCGCCCTGGACCGCAAGCAGGTGGAAGCGGTGCTGGAACTCCTTCTGGACGAGCTGCGCGGGCGCCTGGAACCGAAGGGCATACGCCTTGAGATTACCAAGCGCGCCCGCGAGTCGATGGTACAGCGAGGCTACCAGGTCACCTACGGGGCCAGGCCCATGCGCAGGCTCATCCAGACAGAGATAGAGGAGCCCCTGGCAGTCATGATCCTCTCGGGCAAGGCCTCGGCCGGCACCCTAGTGAGTGTCGATGCGGATCAGGATGGCCGCCTTTGCCTGCGCCGGCGCGGCGCTCCTCGCCTTCAGGGCGACGCGGAGGCGGTAGCAGCCAACTAGGATCCGGCCTCGGCCTGATCGCCGTCGCCGATCTTCATGCGCCGGATACGCTCGGGATCCAGGCGTATGGAAAGATTCTTCTCCTGTGTCGGGATGACGAGACCGCGCGGCCCGTCCTTGGCCCGTCTCAAATACTTCACCATGGTGTAATGAACCTCGCCCACCCCGGAGGCTCGGGCCTTGGAGTGATAGACGGCCAGGTTGGCGGCGTCAAGGAGGATGTCCAGGGGCGGGGACTTGCCGCGCGGGACCTTGATGAAGACATAGGAACCCGGGAAGTCGCGGGCGTGTACCCAATAATCCGAGCCGCGCACATGCCGCCTCAAGAGCGCGTCGTTCTCCGCCGCGCTGCGGCCCACCATGATGAGCCATTCGCCCCGCCTTATGCTTATGCCGGGGGAGGACTGGGCCTGCCTGCCGGAAGCGCGGGACCTCTCAAGCCTAAGGAAGCGCTCGATCGCCAGAGGATCATTCTCGGACAAGAGGCGAGCGCGCTCGGACTCTATACGAGCGCGCTCTGAAAAGGCCTCGGTAAGTTGGAGCTCGAGCTCCTTCATGGAAGCCGCGGCCTTCTTGGCCCGGAGATAATAGCGCTCTGCGTTGGCCGCTAAAGATAGCCGGGGATCGACCTCTATCCGCAGGGTCTGCCCGGGCGAGCGGGGGTCATCGGCCTCCAGCCAGCCGGAACTGATGTCCACCGGGGGGCTGCTGAGAAGTGCGTCACCTGCGGCCCTAAGGGCGTCACGGGATTCGGCCTGGACCTGTTTTCCGCGGATAGAGGCGATAACCGAATCGATACGACCCAGTTCAGAGGAGTATACAGACTCGACCCGCTTGGCCAGCTCTGCCGTGGACAGCGTCCCGGCGAAGGCATCATAGAATGCCTCCACCCGTTCTGAGTAGGAGCCCGATCCTGGGAAATCCCTGGCTTCATACTCGCGTCCGGATGACGAGAATGCCGCTTCCTCGGGGCGGTAGAGGCTGCCCTTCATCTCGCCTCGCTTGGGGCGCCGGAACATAGCGTCGAGTATGTATCCGGCTTCATCGGTTACTATGGCGTTGGCGGCGTTCGACCACAGCCTGAGGTACAGGCGCAGAATCTCCTGGTCGCGGGCGAAGGTCAGCCTCACAATGCGGTCCCGGCCCAGCTGCAGCGCCTCCGTGATCCGCGCCCCGACCAAGCGTGCTTTGAGGAATTCATTGAAGCGCAGGGGGCGCGGAGGTTTGCGCAGGTCCTTGGATGTCAAGTGAATGCAGCAGCCGCGCGGGGCCAAGCAGACGAAGAGGGTGAAGGGACGGCCTGGCTGGTAGAGGCGCAGGGCCAGGGTCTCGTAGGTGGGCTGGACCACGGATTGCACGAAGGCGCCTGGAGCGTTTAGCTCTGACAAGAGGATATCGATCTCGGCGTAGTTGAGGGACACCTGCTAGCGGCCGTGGCAGAATTTATACTTCTTGCCGGAGCCGCAGGGGCATGGATCGTTCCGGCCGACCTTGGGATAGCTCCGGGTCACCTGGGCCTGCGAGGGCTTGGCGGCCTCCATCTCCCTGGCCCGCATGCGGCTTCCGGCGCCGAACTGCCCGACCTCCTGGTGGGAGGCGGCCGCCTCGCGGCGCGCCAGGTCGGGCTTCTCTGACTGGCGATCTTCGGCCCGGCGCACGCGCACCATCAGGACGCGGGTGGCTATTTGGCGCTTGATTTCACCTATCAAGGCGTCGAATATCTGGAAACCTTCCAGCTTATATTCGAGCAAAGGATTCTTCTGGCCGTAGTGCCTGAGATAGACCGCCTCGCGCAGCGCCTCAAGATTCTCCAGATGATCCAGCCACTGCTGGTCTATGGACTGAAGGTACTGGAAGCGGATGAAATCGTTGAAATTCGAGTCGCCTGCGAAGGCCGCCTTTCCGTCCAAGTCGGCCTGGATAGCTTTCTGGACGGCCTGCCTGAGGAGATCCGGGCGGCTTTCGTCGGAGGCCGGGTCGATGGATAAGGACAGGTTGAAGGTGGTCTTGAGCCAGGCCAGCATGCTCAGGCAGGCCGTCTTGGGGTCCGCGCGGTACTCGTCTCGGTACTCGTCAATGCGTTCATCGACCATTTCCATGGCGCTGGACATGACGCGCTCGCGCAGATTTTGGTCCGCCAGAATGGCCTCGCGCTGGGAGTAGATGTACTTGCGCTGCTCGTTGAGCACGTCATCGTACTCCAGGAGGTGCTTGCGGATCTCGAAATTGCGCTCCTCGACCTTTTTTTGGGCATTGGCGATTGTCTTGTTGAGGAGGCTGTGGTAAATGGGTTCGCCCGGCTTCATGCCGATACGGGTCATCAATCCCTTCATGTTCTCGCCGCCGAAAAGGCGCATGAGCTCGTCGTCCAGGGATATGAAGAAGCGCGAAAGGCCCGGATCGCCCTGGCGGCCGGAGCGACCGCGCAGCTGATTGTCGATACGCCGGCTTTCGTGGCGCTCGGTGCCCAGGACGTACAGGCCGCCTGCGGCCTTGACCGCCTGATAGTCATCCTGCCACTTGCGGTATTCCTCAGCCAGGGCGGCCCTGTATTCTTCGGGCTCTGCGGATGTGCCCACGCGGCGACGGGCGCGGAACTCGGGGTTGCCGCCCAGCTTGATGTCGGTTCCGCGGCCGGCCATGTTCGTGGCTATGGTGACCGAGCCGCGCGCGCCGGCCTCGGCGATGATGAGGGCCTCGCGGGCGTGGTTCTTGGCGTTCAGCACCTCGTGGCGGATGCCTCGGCGGGTGAGCAGGGCAGATAGGCGCTCTGATTTCTCGATGCTGACCGTACCGACCAGCACAGGTTGGCCGCGGGCATGGGCTTCGGCGATCTCGTCGCAGATGGCGCTGAATTTATCCCCCTCGTTGAGGAAAACCAGGTCGTCCTCGTCCTTGCGCGCCACAGGTCGGTTGGTGGGAATGACTACTACGTCCAAATTGTAAATCTTTTGAAATTCCTGGGCCTCGGTGTCGGCCGTACCGGTCATGCCTGATATCTTTTGGTATAGGCGGAAAAAATTCTGGAAGGTTATGGTCGCCAGGGTGCGATTGCGACGGGCCACTCGTATGCGTTCCTTGGCCTCGATGGCCTCGTGCAAGCCGTCCGAGTAGCGCCGACCGTGCAGGATGCGCCCGGTGAATTCGTCCACGATCTGAACCAGGCCGTCCTGCACCACATAATCCACATCCTTATGGAACAGGACGTGGGCTCGCATGGCCTGGGTGGCGTAATGCAACCACTGGAAGCTCTCCTCATCGTAAATAGATGTCTTTATAAGGTTACGCTTGAGGAGGTAGGCCTCGATGGAAGCGATGCCGTCGGGCGTGAAGGTTATCCGTTTGGATTTCTCGTCTATGCGGTAGTCGCCCTCGACCTGCTGGCCTTCCTCCTCACGGGGATACTCGCCCGTGACGGGGTCCTTGGCGACTTCCTTGAGGAGGGGCACGATACGGTCGGCCTCGGAGTACTTGCTGGTTTCGTCCTCGGCCGGACCGGATATGATCAGGGGCGTGCGGGCTTCATCTATAAGGATGGAATCGATTTCGTCGACAATGCAGTAAAAGTGCTCGCGTTGAACCTTGTCGCTCAAGCTCCACTTCATGTTGTCGCGAAGGTAGTCGAAGCCGAACTCGTTGTTGGTGCCGTATGTGATGTCGCAGGCGTAAGCCTGCTTTCGGGCGGAATTGTCCATGGCCGAGAGGATGACCCCCACGCTGACGCCGAGGAAATCGTATATAGGCTTCATCCAGGCGGCATCGCGTTCGGCGAGGTAGTCGTTTACGGTGACGACATGTACGCCGCGTCCATGCAGGGCGTTGAGATAGATGGGCGCTACCGACATGAGGGTCTTGCCTTCGCCTGTCTTCATCTCGACGATCTTGCCCTGGTGCAGGACGATGCCGCCGAGCATCTGAACGTCGTAGGCGCGTTCGCCGAGGGTTCGCCGGGCGGCTTCGCGCACGAGGGCGAAGGCCTCGGGCAAAACGGCCATGGAGTCCTCGCCGGAGGAAAGGCGGGCCCGCAGGGCCTCGGTTTGCCGGGGAAACTCGGAAGCTGCCAGGGACATGGCCCAGGATTCCTTGGCGTTGATGGAATGGAGGATGGGCAGAAGGGCCTTGATGTCCCGATCGTGTTTCGATCCCAAGAAGGCGCTCAGGAGGGTGTCGAGCGTTGACATGGCCACAATCTACCCCTTTCCCCATTGGCGGTCAAGGACGCTCGTATATGAGTCTGAATTGCTCTATGACCATTGGATCGCCCCGCGAGCCATCATGAAGGCTCGCGAATGCCTACGTCTGTCCGCTGGGACGACGAATACTCGATAAGTCGAGCGGATAAAGTCGATGGATGTCGCGCCGCCACGCAGATGGGCTGATGAAGCTCTGGGCGGGGCATCGGCCGGGGCCCTTCCGCGAGGGCTCCCAAGGGGCTATACTCGGTCTATGTTCCGCCGCAGCGCGCGGGCCGCGGCCGCCTGCCTGGCCGCGACCTCTTTCATAGCCCTGGCAGCCTGCACCGCGGGCATGGCCGGATTCTCGCGCCTGCCCAGGCAGGATCTCTTCAGGCTTTCTATTGGACGCATGGAGGATCAGCTGGATATCGGCCAGGCCTCGGGCAATCTAGGCAAGCTTCGGATCTATATGCGTGATGGGCTCATATTCATCTGCAACGGCCAGGGCCGCAAGGTGATGAAATTCTCCTCCTATGGCGATCTACTTTCACTGGTATACAATCCTGACTACAATCCCGCTCCGGTCATCATGGGCCAGCAGGGGGATGGGGCGGCTCTTAAGCGCAGCCATGAGTTGCCGCTCCGCGAGGCCGGGGAAATCGTGGTCAACTCCCGAAAGGAATTTTTCGTTGAGGATCGCTTGCCGCCGGACCGTGGCGTGCGCGAGGAGGAGATGGACATCCTCCTAGACGCGGTAATCCTGCGTTTCGCGCAAGACGGTTCCTTCCGAGACTACCTGGGCCAGGAGGGCCTGGGCGGCACCCCCTTCGCCAACGTCAGCGGTTTATACTGCACGGCCGGCGATGATATCGTGGTCGTGAGCGCGACACGGTCGAGCTACGATGTATTCTGGTTCGATGACGGACAGACCCTGGCCCACTCCCTCAGTGTGCGTAGGGACGCTCTACCCATGCCCGCCCAAGGCCAATTCAACGCCTCGCTGGAGAAGATCGTGCCGGGGGACGGGGATCGAATGCTCTACATGAAGGTGGACTACTACCGGGAGCTTCTGGATCCTTCCACTGGTGTACAGGTCGGCGTGGAATTCGATAGAAGTCTGGTGTGGTCCCTGGATCCCGCGGACGGACGCATCTTCGATCCGGTGGAAGTGCCGGTGTTGCGCATTAAGGAAGGAACCGGCTTCGGTACAGGGGACTATGTGAGAGGATACGAGCTCCTGGGCCTTGCCGCGGACGGGCACATGTGCTTCATCATGCCGGAGGACGACGGATCCTACGCACTGTTGACTATGGATCGATACGGGGGGCGGACCCGCAAGTTCCGCCTGGATCCGGGCGAGCCGGGACTTCTGGCCTCCTCCCTGCAGCTTGGATTGGATGGTATCGTCACCGGCATCTTCGTGGGCGCGCGGGAAGCGCGAGTCTCATGGTGGCGAATAGACAAGGCGATAGGGAAGTGAGGCTATGAAGCCTTTAGTATCGAGCCAGGAGGGAGCAAGGATCGAGGAGGCCGCGGTCCAGCGTTACGCGCTTGAAGCCCGTCTCCTCATGGAGAACGCCGCCATGGCCCTGGCTGAGACGCTGCCGCCCGAGGCCGGCCGGCAGGCCCGCCTCCTCATCTTGTGCGGGCGCGGCCATAATGGCGGCGACGGCCTGGCCCTAGCCGCGCGTCTTGCACGGGGCGGGCGGGGGAACCTTGCGGCCATTGTCCTCGACGGGCATTTCACAGCGGAGGCCGCTTTCCGATTGGAACAGGCCGAGAGAGCCGGCGTCCGAATCCTGCCATGGCCGGATCGATATAGCCAAGCCGAGGATGAGTTCAATAGGGCGGATATACTCCTTGACGCCGTGTGTGGCACCGGGCTCAAAGCGGCCCTTCGGGCGCCGGAGGCTTCCTTGATTGAACCCTGGTCGAGGGCCAAAGGGCTGAAGATGGCCCTCGACCTGCCTTCCGGAATGCGCGAGGGCATGGGAAAGGATGACCTGGTCTTCAGCGCGGACGAGACCCTATGCGTAGGCTTCCTAAAAGCATGTCTCTACGCCCCGGCTTTCAGGGAGCGGGCGGGGTGCATTCGTCTCATCGGCGCTGACATTTTTCCGGATGCCCTGCTGAAGGGCACAGGCTCGGCTTTTCTCATCGGCCGGGAGGACTTGCGCCTTCCGCCTTTCAAGCCCACCGACCACAAGGGCTCGCGGGGGCGCGTGGCGGTATTTGCAGGAAGTCCGGACATGCCTGGCGCGGCCTATCTGTCAGCCAACGCGGCCGCGCGAGCGGGGACCGGCTATGTCAGGCTTATTGCGGATGAGGCAGTCACCAGAGCCTTGGCGTCCCGGGCCGGCGGCATCCTGTTTGAAACCCTACCTGATGCCGAGGCTCCCGCCAGGCTTGTCACCGAACGCTGCCGTGATTACGACGCTGTTCTAGCCGGCCCGGGCTGGGGTGCCCAGGGGCGGGGAGCCTTGATGTCGGCCATCGCGGTTTCCAATGCATCACTGGTATTGGACGCTGACGCCCTGCGGATCCTTGCATCAGCCGGACTGCGCTTCCACGGCCGAAGAACCATCTTGACGCCCCATCCCGGGGAGGCCGCCGCCCTGGCTCACAGCGACATTTCCGCCGTTTTAGAGGACGCCCGTTCTTGGTCCGCCCGGCTAGCCGCGAATTTCGGCGCTACGGTGATCCTCAAGGCGCATGTGACCTGGATAGCCGACCAAGACGGGCGTACGGCCTGTCTGGACGGACGTCTACCCGCCCTGGCAACTGCCGGTTCCGGAGACGTCCTGGCCGGAATAGCCGCCGGCCTCCTGGCCCGCGGCCTTGAGCCCTTCGAGGCCGCCATGGCGGCTGTCATCGTGCACCATGCGGCTGGAGAGGCGGCTTGGGCGGAGCGCGGCCCCTTCATGGCCGAAGATCTCCTGCCGCACGTGTCGCTAGCGGTCGCAGAGGGAATGGAGATGTCTCATGCCCGGTCCTGAGCCCGACCTTGTCTTCCGCTACTCGCGTGAAGAAAGAATGAAGCGCGCGCCGGCCGAGGTCAGACGCATGATGGAGGAGCGGGCCAAAGGCCGCAAACGCGGTTTCTTCGAATTCCTGAGAGGCGACCGCGGAATGGCTATGATTTTCATGACCATCATGGGTTTTATCGTCCTGGCCCTTGGGCTACGGATCATGGACCGGGGAGATGGCCGGCTGGGGCGATACAGGGTAGACGCTCGCGCGAGCAGGAATGCCGAAGAGGTCATGGTGGAGCTGGTTTTTTCAGACCAAGGCTTTTTCCCTGCCGGGGCGGAAAAGGAGGGCAACCTTCAGATACTGGCTTCCACGGACGGTATCACTTACCAACGCAGTCAGCATTATTTCCCAGGAGGAAATAAATATAGACTGGATGTCAGAATGACGGCGCCTGCTTCAGCCACCCAAGTTATGCTGATCATCGCACTGGAAGGTAGCAAGCTGGAGCTGCGCCTGGATCTCCCGCCCCTGGCCGGGGCGGACCCGTCCGCAGGCGACGGCCTTGACCCCTGATATACTTTATTGTACCGTTCCGCAGCGGAGCCAAAGGGAATGATCCAGTTCTACCTTTTATCAATCCTATGCAACCTCTTGGGCGGTTACGCCCTGTTCGTGGCAGGTGCCGGCGCCCGAGAGGATCCCTTTGAGCCACTGCGGGCGTTCACCCGTGGGGAGGCTTTTCGCCTCACGGTAGGGATGCTCTCCGGCGTGACGGCCCTGTTCAAACTGCTGACCGCCATAGAAGGCGACGTGCCTGTCATAGGCGACATGGTCCCCGCCCTTTCAGGGATGGCCTGCGGCATATCCCTCCTGCTAGAATACTATTGCTCCAAGAGCCAGGTGTCCTCAAAAGCCCTTGAGCGCCTGAAATCAGTATTCATCAAGCGCCGCAAGGCCATAGGGCTGCTGTCCATCATCGCCGCCCTGGCCCACTTCGTCTTCCCGAGAGTCGTATTCCTGTGAGGCTGAAGGTCGCCCGGCTGTCTGTGGCCGGTATATCCGAGCGTGATGGGCGGTATTTCATAGCCCGAAGATTGCCCGGCGGGGAGATGGGCGGGAGATGGGAATTCCCCGGCGGAAAGATTGAAGCCGGAGAGGATTGCCAGACGGCCCTCTGCAGAGAATACGACGAGGAATTCGGGGTGGCCATCCGCGTTGGTCCGCATATTTGTGAGGTCGGCTTCCGCAACGGCGGACGGGAGTACCGCCTATGCGCCCACTACGTGGAGATGATCGCCTCTGACTCCGACATCAGGCTTCGAGAACACAGCCAGTTCCGCTGGGCCAGCCTGGATGAGATCCTGGACCTGGATTTCACGGACTCGGACGCCAAGATACTCCCCTTCCTCATCTAGGGGAAGCGCGAGCCAGCGCGTCCGGCTAATCCACCTCGCCGGCTTGATCGAAGAGCCCCAGCTCCGGGGATTGGCCCTCCTGCTCGGGCTTGTTGAGGAGTATCTCCACCCTAGCCTCGGCCTTCGAAAGATCACGCTCAAGGCCGCGCGAGAGCTTGACGCCCTCCTCGAACAATGCCATGGCCTCGTCCAGGCCGGTGTCGCCGGCGCGCATGAGCTGGGCGATCTCCTCAAGGCGCTCCAAGCGTTCCTCAAATTTCTTCATTTTTGACGTCCTCCGTGAGGGCTATGGCCGAGCCCGAGGCGAAGCTGATCTCAAGCCGGTCGCCGGGCTTCAGGCCATCGGCTGCGCGTATCAAGGCACCGCTCGGATAATTCCGGACGATGGCGTAGCCGCGCTCCAGGACGGAGCGCGGGCTGGAACTCTGGATTGAGGCCGAGGCCACCTCAAGGCGTCGGCGCGCATAGGCGCATAGGCCGGTGAGGGCCGTGATCATATCTTCCTTGGCGTCGTCCAAGCGCTGCATGACCGGCTGGAGGGTGTTGCGCAGGGCGTACTCCAGCTCCTCGGGGGAGAAGCGTTCGAGGGCGGCGCGGCTGCGCTGAATCGTCGCGCGAAGAGATTGGGCCAGCGAGGAGGACAATTCGGCTACCCGTGACAGTAGAGCCTGGCTCTCACCGGCCACGAGCTCTGCCGCGGCGGACGGAGTGGGGGCCCTGAGGTCGGCGGCGAAGTCGCACAGGGGAAAGTCAATCTCATGGCCCACTGCAGAGATGACGGGGATATTGCTGGCGGCCACCGCCCGCACCAGGGTTTCGTCAGAGAAGGGCAGGAGGTCCTCTATCGATCCCCCGCCTCGCGCCAGGATGATCACCTCTCCCAAGGCGTGGCGATTGGCGATGGCCAGCATCCTGACGAGCTCGGCGGCCGCTTCTGCGCCCTGGACCGCCGAGGGCAGGATAGTCACCGATACTCTCGAGGCCCGCCTTGACAGAACCGAGAGGATATCGCGGATGGCGGCCCCGCTGGGGCTGGTGATCACAGCTATCCGTTCTGGGAAGGGCGGAAGGGGGCGCTTGCGCGATTGATCGAACAGCCCCTCTGAGGCCAAGGCACGCTTGCGCTCCTCCAGCATGGCCAAGATGGCTCCTTGGCCGCTGCGCTCCATGCTCTCGCAGATGATCTGGTATGCCCCCCGGGCAGCGTAGACGGACAGGGACCCCGAAACGCGCACAAGGATGCCGTCCGAAGGGCGGAATGACAGGGAGGATGCCCGGCCCCTGAACATGACCGCCTGGAGGACCGCCTCGCCGTCCTTGAGGGAGAAATACAGGTGGCCTGAGCTGGCCGGGCGGAAATTCGATATCTCGCCCTCCACCGTCAGAGAGGGGAAGGCGCCCTCCAACGAGTCTTTGATGAGGGCCGTGATCTGGCTGACGCTGTAGACCGGACCGCGTTCCACGGAGGCCATACTAGCACGGGAGGCGCGCGCGCAGGAAGGCGCGACGCGCGGCCGAGTCGGGCGGGCTTGAAAAAGGATGGTAAATATCCCAGAGTATCGAGTCATGGGAACAAGGGATGCATTGGCCGCAGCACAGCGCATCGTCATCAAAGTGGGCTCTTCCAGCCTCACCGAGGCATCGGGCCGGCTGGATAACCTCAAGGTGGGCAAACTCGTCGGCGAGATGGCCGATGCCGCCCAGGGCGGTCGAGAGCTCATCCTGGTCAGCTCCGGAGCCATAGCCGCCGGCATGGGACAGCTGGGCTTGGCCGAGCGCCCCAAGACGATCCCAGAGAAGCAGGCCCTAGCAGCCATCGGCCAGGTCGCCCTGATGCACCTCTACGCCAGCCTCTTCGCCGAGCGTGGCATGATCGCGGCCCAGGTCCTTCTCACCCGCGAGGACATGCTGGACAGGCTGCGCTGCCGCAATTCGCGGACTACCTTCGCCGCTCTCCTGGGAATGGGAGCCCTGCCGGTGGTCAACGAGAACGACGCTGTGGCGGTGGACGAGATCAAGATAGGCGAGAACGACAGCCTGTCAGCCATGGTAGCCTCCCTCGTCGAAGCAGACCTCCTCATCATCCTGACAGACATCCAGGGGCTTTATATCGCTGATCCGCGCAAGCATCCAGAGGCATCGATAATCCACACGGTGGAAGAGATCAGCGCCTCGGTGGAAGCCATGGCAGGTTACGAGGGCAGCGCGCGCGGCACCGGCGGCATGGCCACCAAAGTGAAGGCTGCCAAGATAGCCACATCCTCGGGCATCCCCGTGCTCATAGCGGATTCGGGCATGGATCGGTGCTTGCAGAGGCTTCTCGCAGGCGAGGAATTGGGCACCCTCTTCCTGGCCCATGAAGGCGTGCGCAGCTTCAGGAAGCGTTGGATCTCTTTCGGCGCTAAGGTGTCCGGCCGTATTTTGGTGGATCAGGGCGCCGAACGCTCCCTCCTGGCCAAGGGCTCCAGCCTTCTTCCGGCCGGCATCACCGCAGTGGAGGGAAGCTTCGAGGAGGGTGACGTAGTCAGCGTCGCCTCGGCCGCCACGGGCCGGGAGCTGGGCCGCGGCGTGGTGAACTATTCCTCCGAGGACATCGAGCGCATCAAGGGCCGGCGGTCGGACGAGATTGGGGCCATCCTTGGGTATAAAGCTTACGACGAAGCCATCCATCGCGATCATCTGGCCTTGCTGGTGATTGAGGGGAGGAGGACATGATGGTTGATGAGGCGGCCAGGGCCGCTAAGCGGGCTTCATTGGACTGCGCGGTCCTGTCCCGACAGGTGAAGGACGGCGCCCTGAGCGAGGTCGCCGCGGCCTTGACGCAGGAAGCTCCTAGGATCTTCGCGGCCAACACCGAGGATATTGAACGAGCCCGCGCCGATTCCCTGCCGCAGCCGCTCCTCAAGCGCCTGCGCTTCGACCAGCGCAAGCTGGACGAAGTTGTGGCCGGCCTACACAGCTTGGCCGCCCTTGAGGATCCGGTCGGGCGCGTGCTCGCGCGCAGGGAACTGGCGGAGGGCATGCTGCTGGAGAAGGTCGCCTGCCCCCTGGGGGTTATTGGCATGGTTTTCGAGTCGAGGCCTGACGCCCTTGTGCAGATCGCCGGACTATGCCTGAAGAGCGGCAACGCCGTCCTCCTCAAGGGCGGCCGCGAGGCCCGCGCGACCAACGCCATCCTGGCCTCCACCATATCGGCGGCCGGGATGAAAGCGGGCATGCCGGATAGCTGGCTGGTCAACCTCGAGACGCGCGAGGACGTGGACGCCATGATCAGGCTGTCCGGCCTTGTGGACATCATCATACCCCGGGGTTCAAACGAATTCGTGCGCTCCATCATGGCCCGGTCGGCCATTCCGGTGATGGGCCATGCCGACGGCGTGTGCCACGTTTACGTGCATGCCGACGCGGATACCGGCATGGCCGTCAAGGTATGTCTGGACTCCAAGACCCAATACGTTGCGGTGTGCAACGCCGCCGAGACCTTCCTGGTGGATGCCGCCTGCGCTGAGCGCATCATCCCGCCCCTGGCCCTGGCCCTCAACACGGCCGGGGTTGAGATACGCGGTTGCCCGCGCGTCCGCGACATAGTGAGTTGCGCACCGGCCGACGAGGAGGACTGGACGGCCGAGTACCTTGACTACATCGTATCCATCAAGGTCGTTGACGGACTGGAGGAGGCCGTCCGACACATCAACACCTACGGATCGCACCACACCGACGCCATCGTATCCTCATCGCGCCAAGCCGCAGAGCGTTTCATGGCCGCGGTGGATTCGGCCTCCGTATTCTGGAACGCCTCGACACGTTTCGCCGACGGGTATAGATACGGCCTGGGGGCGGAAGTGGGCATCTCAACATCGAAGCTGCACGCCCGCGGCCCGGTGGGCATGGAGGGCCTCCTGATCTACAAGTGGAAACTCTACGGATCGGGAGACCTGGTGGCGGATTTCGCCGAGGGGCGCCGGGCATTCGCTTTCCGCGAGCTGGGAACCGATTGATGGAGGCGCCCGGACAGGGGGACTTCCTGAAGAGCCTAGGCTTCCCCAGCCTCAGGCTGCACGCCTCCTTCAACCATTTCGACTTCGTACGCGGGCGAAGGCGCATTCTCGTCATAGGGCCGATGGGTTCGGGGAAAACTGAATATTCCTCCAGGGTTTGGCGCGACGCTGCCGTGGCGGCCTCCAAGGGCGGGGCGGCCGCCTCTCTCTCCGTCACGCGCGGGGCCGACAGACGCAAGGTGGCCTTCGTGCGCTCGGCCCTGGATAAGGCCCGCTTCCCGGATTATCCGGAAGATGCCCTGGCCTACCGCTCCGGCTTCGAGCGCCTGGGCGACCGCCTCATAGTGGCCCGCGATTCATTCCAGCTGGAGGCGGCCATGGCCGCGAGGCCGGACATCGGCACCTGGATCGTGGACGAGGCGGCCTTCTTCGACGAGCGCCTGGCCTACCTGGCCCTCAAGGAATCCGAGACCCGCGGCATTGTGTTCATCTTTCCCACCCTAGTGCTCAACTTCCGGCGCGAGATATTCAACGCCACCGCCAAGCTCCTGGTGGACACGGCCACGGACGTCTTCCCTCTGACGGCCTACTGCGAGCACCAAGAATGCCTGGAGGATTCCTTTTACACCTACCGTTACTATCTGGTGGGAGGGCTGGAGTGCCCGGCCCCCTACTTCGACCCCCTGGTCATCGTGGGCGGAGACAGGCTGAAGCAGGATCCGCGCGAGCCCAATTACTGCACGCGCTGTGACGCCCATCACTACCTGCCGGGGAAGGAATACGCCTTCCTGGACTTGAAACCCCTGGGCCGGCGGGCCGCCTTGGGAGAGGAAGGGCCCCTGCGTGCCGAGCTGGAGGCCCTCATGCTGCTCAAGGGGGAATCGGCCCTGGAGGCCTCCCTGGAGGCCACCGCACCCGAAGACGAGGAGGCCCGCGAGGCTTTCTTCAACGTCCTGCGCGTACCCTGCCTGGCAGAGAGGGCGGCCCTCTTCCTCTACGCAGAGCAGAACCTCCTCGGGCCCGGACAGCTTGAGGGCCTCATCCGCGACCTCGCCCTAGACCGCGCGTATATTGAAGGCCGCCTGGCTGATAACGGACGCCCCTTAGGCACTAAAGGGTAGGGCTTCAACCCTCTCCGCGCTCAGGCGGCCGTCCTCACTCCATGAAGAGGCGTTTTGAGGCATAGACTGGATCCGAAGTGAGTTCTATGCCTAAGCGCCGCAGACCGGCCTCGTCCCCGGGACTGGGCAGGTGGGAAAGGTGCATCTGGCAGCCGCGAAGCGAATGCAAGGCGTCGATGCAGGCCTGGACCATGGGGTTAAGGGTGGCGCTGATGGCCAGGGCTATCAGGGCTTCGTCCACATCCAGGCTGGCGCTCTTGCCCCGCATCACCTCGCGCTTGAATTTGGCTATCGATTCGATGACCAGGGGTGGGAGGAGGTGGATAGAGGGGGGCACTCCGGCAAGGCGCTTGACGGCCTTGATGATGGCAGCCGTGGCGGCGTGGAGGAGGGTGGAGTTCTTGCCCGTCAGGATTTCGCCGTCGGGCAGCTCTATGGCCGCCCCGCAATGGGCTGTCTCGGAGCGTGGGAGGCCGTCGGTCTCGGAGGCTGTCGCGCCCGGACCACCATTAAGTGCCGCGGTCGCCTCTGCGGCCGCCTCGGCTGCAGCTCGTCTGGCGGCCGGGACCACGGCCCGGTACTCGGCCTCGATTCCCAGCTCCTTGAGGAGGCGGTCGGCCTTGTTGAGGGACTCCTGGTCGGCCATGCCCATCATGAACTCGCAGGCACAGCGCAGGTAACGCCTTACCACCTCCTGCTTGGCCGCCTCTCTGGCGGCCTGGTCGTCCACGATGGCGAAGCCGGCCCGGTTGACCCCCATTTCTGTAGGCGAGCGATACACGCCCTTAGCCCCGGTGATGCGGGCAAGGATGGCTTCCAATATGGGGAAGGTCTCCACGTCGCGGTTATAGTTGACGGCCGCCTCGCCGGTGGCTTCCAAATGGAAGGGATCGATGAGGTTGAAGTCCTTGAGGTCGAGGGTGGCCGCCTCGTAGGCGAGGTTGACCGGGTGCTTGAGGGGCAGGCTCCAGATGGGGAAGGTCTCGAACTTGGCGTACATGGCCGGCCGGCCCAGGCGATGCTCGTGGTAGATCTGGGAGAGGCAGGTGGCCATCTTACCCGATCCCGGCCCCGGGCCGGTGACCACCACCAGGGGCTTAGACAGCTCAATGCGAGGGTTGGCACCGTAGCCCTCGTCCGAGACGATCCTGTCCAGGTCGGTGGGGTAACCCTTTGTGGGCGTATGGGTATAGACCCGCATGCCGCGGTTCTCAAGCTTGGTTATGAAGGCCTTGGCCTGGGGTTGGCCCTCCCAGCGCGTGACCACCACGGCCGATACGCGCAGGCCCCATTCGCCCAGATCGTCCATGAGCTTAAGGGCGTCTGCGTCATAGGTGATGCCGTAATCGGCCCGGACCTTGCGGTGCTCGATGGCCCCGGCGTGGATGCACAGGATTATCTCAGCCTCGTCCTCCAGCTGTTTGAGAAGGCGCACCTTGACGTTGGGGTCGTAGCCTGGCAGGACCCTGGCGGCGTGGAAGTCATTCAACAGCTTCCCGCCGAATTCCAGGTACAGGCGGCCATTGAAGCGCTGCATGCGCTCGCGGATGAAGCTGGACTGCTCGCGGAGGTAGGCGTCGTTATCGAATGCTATACGCATGTCTCCTGGCTCCTAAGAGATACAGCATAGCCTGAATCGGCCATTTCGTCAGCGCCCCAGGCCGACCAGGGCGGACAGAGGCTATCGCTTCATGATTCCAAGGAGAGACCGGCTAGGAAGAGCCACTCCGAGAGTCGGTTGATCCAAGCCATGAGTACGGGCGGGACGGGACTGAGGCGGTCCGAGGCGCATAGGGCCCGCTCAGCGCGGCGGGCTACCGTCCGGCAAAGGTTGAGGCTGGCCGACGCGGAGTCGGCCCCGGGGAGAACGAAACCGGAGGGGGGATGGATCGCGCGGAGTTTCCGGCAGGCCGCCTCGAGGCGTTCCAAGGCCCCGGGCGGGAAGGGCCGAGCCCCTGCATGTCCGCCTAGGGCCTCCATGGCCCTTGCCAGCTCTTCCACAGCATCGCGCAGGCCTGGCGCATGTCTGGTGCAGCCCGGTTGGAGGGCCGCCAGGGCCAGGAGGGCCTGGAGCTCGTCAAGCTGTCCGAGGGCCTCCAGGCGCAGATCGTCCTTGGGCAGGCGCTGGCCGCCCAGCTCTGTGGAGCCTGAGTCACCCCCGCCCAAGACAACCTCAGGAGAAGAGGGCGGCGATGCGATCGGCGTAGAGCTGGCTGACCACGTGGCGCTTTATCTTCAGGGTCTGGGTCAGCTCCTGTCCTACCTCGAAGGGCTTCTCCACCAAGGCTATTTTGAAGACGCGCTCGTAGCTGTGGAAGCCGTTCTTCACCGAGATGATCTCGTGGACGATCTCCTGGATGCGCTTCTGGGTCTCGGCCAGGGACAGGAGTTCGGCGTAGCTCGAGAAGGACAGCCCGGCCGACTTGGCCCAATCGCGCAGGTTGTCTTGATTGGGGACAATCAGGGCGCCCAGGAATTTTTGGTCCTGGCCCACGATCATGGACTGGAGGATCAGGGGATGGGCGTTGAGCTTGAGCTCCATGGGTTCAGGCTCGATGTTCTTGCCCCCGCGCAGGACGATAGTGTCCTTGATGCGCCCCATGATCTTGACGAAGCGGCGTGGGCCGAAGGTATACATGGCTAGATCGCCGGTGTTGAGCCAACCGTCGTTCAGGACCTTGGCCGTCTCCTCGTCCTTCTTGTAGTAGCCGTACATATTCTGGATGCTCTTGATGAAGAGCACGCCCTTCTGGCCCGGGCCGAGAGCGGTCCTCAAGTCCTCGGTGGAACGGACTTCGAACTGCACATCAGGGAAAATGGGGCCGATAGTGCCCACCACCGGACGGTGTTGCTCGCGCACGGCCAGGATGGGCCCTGTCTCGGTCAGGCCGTAGCCCTCCAGGCACTTGATGCCGATGGCCTGGTAGAACTCGTCCACGTTCTTGGGCAGGGCTCCGCCGCCGACGATGGCCATGCAGAAACGCCCGCCGAATTTGGCGTGGATCTTCTTGAAGACCAGGAGGTGGCCTACCGTCTTCCAGCCCCATAGGCAGAAGACGCCCAGCCCGCCCAGGACGGCGTCCAGGAAGCGCGAACGGGGCTTGAAGGCAGGGAGCCAGCCGCGGGCCATGTTGCGGCAGTGGGCGTAGGCCCCGCCCACCTTGAGGAAGAAGTAGAACAGGGACTTCTTCACCGCGCTGCCCTGGTTGACGCTGCGGAAGACCCCTTGCATGACCGCCTCCATGAGGCGCGGGACGGTGGGCAGGATAGTGGGCTTGAAGACGGCCATGTCCTCTATGAGGACGGAGCCGATCGGGCGCGAGTGCACCACCGACAGGCCGCGCTCGTAGAGGACGTACTCGCAGGCCCGCTCGTAGGAGTGCCAGACGGGCAGGACCGACATACACACGTCCCAGGGATGGACGTGCAGGTAGTTGTAGATGTTCTCCACCTGGAAGACGAAGGACTTATGCGGCAGGATGACGCCCTTGGGCTCGCCGGTCGTGCCGGAGGTGTAGATCATGGTGGCCACGTCGTCGGGCTTGCCTGCGTCGATCTCTGCGTCCACGGCGGCCCGCTCGGAAGCGCCGGCGGCTGCTCCCTTGGCCAAGAGCCCGGCATAGCTCTGCACGTCTATCCCGGCCCTGTCTTCCTTCATGGACTCGCTCGCCCCCTCGATGAGGACGATGCGGGAGAGGCCCTTGAGCTCGGCGCGCCGCGAGACGATCAGGTCGGCGATGCGCGGGTTCTCGGCGAAGACCATGCCGCACTCGGCGTGGCGCAGGATGTAGGCTATCTCGTCCGGGGTGGTGTCCGAGCCGCGCGGGACGTCCACGGCCCCCAGGGACAGGATGGCCATGTCGATCCTGATCCATTCGCGGCGGTTGTCGGATATGATGCCGATGCGATCACCCCGCTTGACCCCCAGGCCGCGCAGGGCCACTGCCAGGGACATGGTCTCGTCCCAAAATTTCCGATAGCTGTCGTGGACGACCTTGCCGTCCTTGTCGCGGTAGCTGTGGATGGCGTAGTCGGCCAGGATGGGGATGCGCGAGCGCATGCGCTGGGGCATGGTCTCGGTGATGGGCAGCTTCACGGGCTTGAAGGTATAGGGGCGCTTCATGGGCGTGTCCTCCTCAAGGGCTGATAGCTGACAGTATAAACTGAAATGAAGAAATTGCGAATATCCGCTGAATTGAGGATCGATCCGCACCACGCGGTCGGTCGAATGACCGACTATCGCCTGAGCATCTCCTTCGTGTACAATCATGGGGGGAGACAGAATGATAGATTACCGCCAGCTGCCGGTCTACGCGCATCGGGATATGATCCTCTCAGCCCTCGAGCGGCACCAGGCCATCGTGGTGGAGAGCCCCACGGGTTCGGGCAAGACCACCCAGATACCCGTCATCCTCAGCCAGGCTGGCTACGCCGAGCGCGGGATCATCGGCGTCACCCAGCCCAGGCGCATCGCCGCCATATCGGTCAGCGAGTTCATCAGCCGCCAGCTGGGCGTGCCGGTGGGCTCCTACATCGGCTACAAGATGCGCTTCGAGGACAGGACCGGGCCGGAGACCCGCCTCAAGATCCTGACCGATGGGATGCTCCTTCAGGAAATGAAGCTGGATCCCCTCCTGTCGCGCTACTCGGTCATCATGGTGGACGAAGCCCACGAGCGTTCCCTGACCATCGACTTCATCCTGGGCTTGCTCAAGCGGATTATGGAGGAGAGGCCGGAGTTCAAGGTTATCGTCTCCTCGGCCACCATCAACGCCGAGGTTTTCTCCGAATATCTGGGCGAGTGCCCGGTGGTCAAGATCGACGCTCCGGCCTTCCCGGTGACCCTGATCTACGATCCTCCCTTGGCCCAGGACAACCAGGAGGCCTTGCAGCTCAAAATCGAGTCGATCGTAGAGCGCATCGTCGAGGAGGGCCGCGAGGGCGACATCCTCGTTTTCCTGCCCGGCGAGAAGGCCATCAAGGACTGCTTGCAGCGCCTTTCGGCCTGTTCCGTGCGGGAATCCCTGCATCTCATACCCCTCTACGCCCGCCTGGGAAAAGAGGAGCAGGGGCGGGCCTTCGAGGATGCCCCGGCCGGCAAAATCAAGGTGATCGTGGCCACCAACATCGCCGAGACCAGCGTTACCATCGACGGTGTCACCAGCGTCATCGACTCCGGATTGTCCAAGCTCAGCTACTATAATCCGCGCAGCTTCACCTCCAGCCTGGTGGAAACACCCATCTCCAAGGCTTCCTGCAACCAGCGCAAGGGCCGGGCCGGGCGCACGCGCCCAGGCACCTGTTACCGCCTCTATTCGCGCAAGGACTTCGAGAACCGGCCCCTGTTCACCCTGGAGGAGATCTTCCGCACCGACCTGTCCGAGGTGGTGCTGCGCATGGCCGAGCTGGGCATCAGCAACTTCGAGGAATTCGACTTCATCTCCAAGCCCGGGCGCGAGCCCATCCTGAGCGCCATAGAGTCCCTCAACCTCCTGGACGCCCTGGAGCCGGACCGGAGCCTGTCGGGCGTGGGCCGGATGATGAGCGCCTTCCCACTCCTGCCGCGCCACTCGCGCATGATCGTGGAGGCCATCCAGCGCTATCCGCGGGCCGTGGAGGACGTGGTCACGGCGGCTGCCTTCCTGACCACCCAGTCGCCCTTCATCCTGCCGCCGGGCGAGGAGATGGAGGCCCGCCGAGCCCACCACGCCTTCCGCGATCCGGCCGGCGACTTCGTCTCCTACTTGAGGCTCTACCGCTCCTACCGGGATTCCACCAATAAGGCCCGTTTCTGCCAGCGTTCCTATCTGGACGAGAGGGCTATGGCCGAGATAGCCCGGGTCAAGGAACAGATCGAGCTGATTGTCTCCGATTTGGGAGTGCCGATCCTCTCGGGTGGAAGCGTGGAGGATTACCTCTGCGCGGTCAGCCGCGGGCTCATACAGTTCGTGGCTGTGCAGGCCGGACGCGAGGGATACCGCACCCTGACCGCCGACCGCATCGTCATCCACCCAGGCTCGGTGATGTACCGCGAACGGGCCCAATACATCGTGGCCGGAGAGATCGTGAGGACAACGCGCACCTACGCCATGTCGGTATCTCCCCTGCAGCGCTCATGGCTGCCCAAGATTTCGCCCCTTCTCGGCGAGCGCCTGGCCGGACTGGGCGGGGGCGCCCCCGCCGAGCGGGCCCTGGCCTTCTCCTCGACCTCGCGCGAGCCGCGCGACTTCACCAATCAGGTGAAGGTGGCCGGGATGGTCTTCCCGATAGAGAAGGAAAAGGGACGCAGGAAGCTGGTGGTCTTCGACTGGGAGCGCCTGGCCCGGGCTAGGAATGCCCTGGCGGACACAGGCCAGGCCGGGATATACGGGGAGCTGCGCGGAGTGGTCAAGTACGGGTCTTACAGCTTCTTGGAGGGCGAGAAGGTCGACCTTATCCTGCGCGTGGCGCCCTGGCTCGATCCGGAGGCCGACCTGGCCCAGCCCAGGGTCAGCAGGCGCAACTACGATTCGCGGGACGACGCGGCCGACCTGGTCCAGGCCCTCGATTGCATCCTTATGTTGACCCCCGGCAAGACATCCTCGGGCGGAAAGGCGGCCAAGCGCTCCCAGGCAGGCTCCACGGAACTCGGATTCGTAGGACTCTTCACCGACGGCCAGGGGAGCTACTGGTTCAAGGCCTCGCGGGGCTTTCACACTGCCCTGAACGAGTCGTTGGCCTCCTTGGAAAGCCTGGTGGACGAGCTGCCTGGTGATGCCGAGGCCGGTTGGAAGGAGAAGGTGAGCGGGCTCTACCGCCGCCTCTCGGGCTTCTTGGGCTGAGCTTCGGGGAGAGGCCTGAGCCCCAAGCCGCTGCCTGACAAGATGGTATCCAAATTCCGCAGGACGATGAGGTCCTTGTCGCGGTCAGCCCGACTGAGGAACTTCCAGGGCACAAGGTCCGGGTGGAGACGGTAGCGCGCCTTGAGCTCAGGATGGGCGGCTGCCAGGGCTCTATCCACGGGGCGGTATCCGGCCATCAGGCGTTCAGCCATCCAACGCCCGTGCTCCCACCTGCCCATGTGTTCCTCCTGCGTCCTGCTGAGGGGTAAAGACGACGCAGTCCCCTCCTGGACAGGCACGATTTCCCAACCCAGGTGCCTGAGCTTGGCGGCCAAATGGCGGGCGGGATAGCGATTGGCGTCACGCTGGATGTCGGGCAATGCCAGCCAGGCGGCCCTGGCATCCATCCCGCGCCGAGTCTCGGGCGGGAAATAGCATAGGTTGATTCCGCGGGCCAGGATGTCGCAGGCCTCGGCGCGCTCGATGATGCGCCGTCCGTTCACAAGCTCGCGCATATCGGCGACGGTAGCCCCCAGGCCCCGGGCCAGGTCCAGCTCGGCGGCCGATGGGGCCTGGGCCCGCCTAAAGCCGGGATCAGCGATGTAGACCACCCGCGGCGGCGCCTGCGTGGACCCGCTCGCGGCGATGGATGTCTGCCTCAGAACGCGCAGGACGCTCAAGGCCGACGGCAAATCCTCTATGGCCAGGAAGCAGAGGTCGGGGGGGCGCGCGGCGAACTCCCCAATCCAAGCCTCGTCGTCGAAGATCCGCACCTGCGCGAGTCCGGGGGCGCTGGGATAGAGGGCCGTGAAGGCCTCCCAGCCCTCGGAGCTATGCGGACCTACGAGGCTGAGTGAGGGCATTCCCAGGTCGGCGAAGCGATAGAGCTGGATGATTTCATGGGCCAGGGCCTGGCCGGTCATGCCGAAGCCGAAGACCGCCACATGGGCGGGCCTGAGTCCGCGGGCGATCTCCGGCACATAGGCGTCCGGCGAATGCGCATCCACAAGCTCGCGGGCTACGATCATGGGCAGGCTGAAGGACCGACTGAAAGTTCGGCTCGGCCTGGTCACGGACTGATCCATATCGCGGGCCAGGAGGAGGGACGCCTGTTGGCGGAAATGGGTGAATATGGAGCATTCCGAAACCGGGTCCATGAGGCCGCGGGCTGTACGAGAAAGCTCCATCGCCTCCTCATCAGAGTCGGCGAAGATGAAGAGGTAGGCGGCCCGGTCGAGGCGGGCCCGGCGCAGAGCCAGGGCCGGGTTGTCTTCCTCATACACCCAACGGGGGAGGGGCCGCCCCGGCTGACGCGGAGGCGCGCGAAAGGCGCCGCCATCAGCCAGGATGAGGGCGATGCGGAGCTTGTCCGGAAGGTCCTCCAGTATGAGAGCGGCCTCAGGACTGCGGGCGTACACGATGGCATGGCGGCGGTAGAAAAGGCGGATGACCATGAGGCTGGCACGCCGCCTCAGGAAGCCGAGGACTACGGAGAGAATGGTGCCCGTAAGGGCCAGGGGGGACATGAAGCGCGCGATCTCCAGGAGGAGGGGGAGGGGACGTCCTGGCTCGAACGAGGCATTCAGTGTGAAAAGGAGGAAGACCCCATAGAGCCAGTCGCTCCATCCAGAAGAGGGCTCGTAGAGGTACCAGCCTAAAAACCCGGCTACCGCGCTGAGGGCGAACATGAGGACCATCAAGATCCCGGCGATATTCCTACGGGCAGGGTAGGGCATGCCATCCTCCTTCACGCGAGCATAGCCCCAAAGCCGTTCGCAGGCAACCACGCCGAGGAGGACGGGTCCGTTGACACGGCCTCCGAGCCCTCTCTATAGTGAGGAGCATGAAACGAAGGCTTATCACCGCCGCCCTGCCCTATGTCAACAACGTCCCCCACTTAGGCAACCTCATTCAGGTCCTGTCCGCGGACGTGTTCGCACGCTTTTGTCGCCTGTGCGGGTACGAGACCCTGTACATCTGCGGCACCGATGAGTACGGCACGGCCACGGAGACGAAGGCCATGGAGGAGGGTCTGAGCCCGAGGGAGCTCTGCGACCGTTTCCACGCCCTGCACAAGTCTATCTACGATTGGTTCGACATCGCCTTCGACCGCTTCGGGCGCACCTCCACGCCGGAGCAAACCGCCATCGTCCAGGACATTTTCACCCGGCTTGACCAACAGGGTTTCATAAAGGAGAAGGAGCTCGAACAGCTTTACTGCCCCGCCTGCCAGCGCTTCCTGGCCGACCGCTACGTGCGCGGCGAATGCCCCCATTGCGGCTACGCCGAGGCCCGCGGAGACCAGTGCGAGCGCTGCGGGAAACTTCTCGAGCCCCAGGAGCTCAAGAAGCCGGCCTGCTCAAGCTGCGGCTCGGTCCCCGAGCCGCGCCGCACAAAACACCTCTTCATAGACCTGCCGGCCATACGCCCGCGCCTGGAGGCCTGGATGCGTAAGGCCTCCCTGGCCGGCTTTTGGGCCAATAACGCCGTGCAGATGACCCAGGCCTGGATACGCGACGGCTTGCACGAGCGCTGCATCACCCGCGACCTCAAATGGGGCATTCCGGTGCCTCGGCCGGACTATGCCGGAAAGGTCTTCTACGTCTGGTTCGACGCCCCCATCGGCTATATCTCCATCACGGCCGGCCTGACCGCCGACTGGGCGGCCTGGTGGCAAAAGCCAGACGATGTCGAGCTTTTCCAGTTCATCGGCAAGGATAATATCCCCTTCCACACGGTCATCTTCCCCTCCAGCCTCCTGGGCGATGGGCGCCCCTGGACCCTCCTCCACCACATGTCCAGCACCGAGTACCTCAATTACGAGGGCGGTAAATTCTCCAAGTCCAGGGGCTTCGGAATCTTCGGCAACGATATTCTCGAAACCGGCATCCCGGCCGACGTGTGGCGCTTCTATGTCTACTACAACCGCCCGGAGAAAAGCGACGCCCAGTTCACATGGAGCGACTTCCAGGAGAAGGTCAACGGCGAGCTGATCGGCAATCTGGGCAACCTGGTCAATAGGACACTGAGCTTCATCGCCCGCTTCTACGATGGCCGCGTTCCCGAGGGTCCCATGGATCCTGAATTCGAGGCAGAGGTGCGGCGCATGGAAGGCGAAATCAGCGATTGCCTCGAGCGCGCCGAGCTGCGAGATGCCTTCCGCAAGCTCTTCGAGCTCTCCAGCCTGGGCAACAAGGCCTTTCAGGCAGGCGAGCCCTGGAAGGAGCGCCTGCGGGAACCGGCCAAGGCGGCCGGCCTGCTCAAGTCCCTATGCTACCTCCTCAAAGATATCGCCATTATCGCCCAGCCCTTCCTCCCAGCAAGCTCCGCGAAGTTGGCCGGTTTCCTGGGCGTTAAGGTAGGCCAGGGGGCTGCGGACTGGAGCCAGCTCGGCTTGCGCGAGGGCCTGGGCGCCGTGAAAGCCCCTGAAATGCTCTTCCAGAAGCTCGAAGACGAACAAATTTCCGCCTTCAGGGAGAGGTTCAAGGGGACCCAGGCGGAGCGGGAAGCCGAGGCTGGGGAGACAGCCCAGGGTACAAAGCCTGCGAACATGGGAAAGGAGCCCTCAGCTAAGGAGGCAGCGCCTAGCCCCGTCCCCCCAGCCGCCGATCCGGAAGCCGCCTTCAATGCGCTCATAGACCTGAGAGTAGCCACGATCCTCAAGGTGGAGCGCCATCCTAAGGCCGAGAAGCTCTATATCGAAACCCTGGACGACGGCAGCGGAACGGAACGTGTGATCGTGTCCGGACTTGTGCCGCACTATGCCGCGGAGGAGCTCCTGGGCAAGCATGTGGTCCTGGCCTATAACCTGAAACCGGCCAAGCTCCGAGGCGTGGAGAGCCGCGGCATGCTCCTGGCGGCATCGGCCCCTGACGCTCAGGGCGGGGAGACTGTGGAAGTCCTTGAAGCCCCCTGGGCCGCGCCGGGGACGCGCCTGACCTTGGAGGACCTCCCCATACCCGACTCCGGGCTCCCCCAGATAGACATCGACACATTCTTCTCGGTTCCGATAAGGGCCGTGAAGGGCCAGATCATGGTGGGCGGGAGGCGCCTCTGCGCGGCCGGCCGGCCCATCGCCCAATCCCGTGTGACGGAGGGAAGCGTCGGCTGAGACAGGAGCATCCATGCTCACCCTGAGAAGGCTCGAAGACGAAATGGCCATGCCCCGGGCGGCCACCTTCCTCCAATCGGATTTCTGGGCGGCCTTTAAGGCATCCTTCGGCTGGCGTCCCCTGCGCTTCGCGTATACGACGCAGGGCGGGGAGGCCGGCCTCCTGGCCATGACGCGTAGGCTGGCGCCCGGGCTCTCCTTCGCCTACCTGCCGCGCCCTGATATTCCCGCGGAGAAGCTGGCGGAAGCCGCCGAAGCTCTGAGACCATACCTGCCCGCGGACTGCGCCTTTCTCCGCTTCGACCTGCCGCTTGGCAGCGGTGGGATGCTGCCTGCCAAGCCTCTGCGCAAGGCCTTCCAGGACGTGCAGCCGCCCGACACGGTCATCATCGATCTCAGGGCCGATGAGGAAGCCATCCTCGCGGCCATGAAACCCAAGTGGCGCTACAACGTACGCCTGGCCCAGAAGCGGGGCGTCACGGTGGGTTGCCTGGAGGCGGGGCGCTCTACGGCCCGTGAGAGGCGGGACGCCTTGGATGCCTTCTACGAGCTCTACCGCGTGACTGCCCTCCGCGACGGGATCAGTCTGCATGCAAGGGAATATTACCAGAGGCTCCTCGACTTGGCCTCGGAATCGAACAGCGGAGCCGACCTGAGGCTTTGGACCGCTCGATTGGATGGTCGATCCCTGGCAGCCATCATCACGCTCTATATGGGGGAGGAGGCCGTATACCTATACGGGGCATCCTCTGACGAGGGCCGCGAGCACATGCCGGCCTACGCCTTACAGTGGGAGGCTATACGAGCGGCCAAGGCCGCCGGCTGCCTGCGCTATGACCTCTTCGGCATCCCGCCCAGCGACGATGAAGGCCATCCCATGCACGGTCTGTATAGATTCAAAACCGGTTTCGGGGGGGGCATTGTCCATTCTCCCGGCTGCTGGGACTACCCCCTGCGGCCCCTGGCTTACATCGGCTTCAGGGGAGCCGAGGCACTCCGCTACCTCTATTACAAGGTGCTCAAGAAGCGCTTGACAGCCGCGCGCGGCTAGGCGCGATCCTGATCGTCTTCACCGAATACAATGGCTTCGAAGACGGACAGCTTGGTCAGAGGATCAGCCAGGGCCGACTCGTCGAGGCCGGCCTTGCGGCAGAGTTGCCTGAGGTAGGTGTCACGGTCCCAACCCCATTCCACCGGGACTTGTGGCAGGAAGACACCCGAGCGCCCGCGCGAATAGATATGTACCCCGTGCTTTCCCACGACTACCTCATCCGGCCCCTTGACAGGCACCATGGGAGTGAGGACGGAGATTTCTATGCACACCCCCGGCAGTTCCCGCCGGGAAAGAGGGGGGAAGCGCGGATCCTCGAAGGCCGCCGCCAGGGCCATTGCCTCCACGGTCCTGAGAAGGGGCAAGCCAGCGTCCATACGGCCTATGCAGCCCCGCAAATCGCCAGCGGCCTTTAGGGTTACGAAGGCGCCGCAGGGCCGGGCAAGATCCCCCTTTGCCTCGAACGACTTCCAGGCTCTTCCCTCCAGCCTAGCGTTGATGACGCCACGGGCGGTTTCCAGGAGGATGCGCCTGTCCTCAGGGCTCAGTTCCATGCTTTCCCACCCCCTCAATAAAAGGCTAAGGCCCCGTACTCGACTACCTCCCCGTCCAGATCGCTCCAGGCGCTCAGGCTTTCGGCGCAGGTCGGATCTACCATGGTGGAATCCGAGCGGCCCAGGAGCTCAAGCCTGCGCCCGGAAAGGCTCTTCGAGAGCATAAGGGTCCGGATACAGTCAGCTCCGCAGACGCCCCGGGCGCCGGATAGAGCGGCTCCCTGGCCGGGCTGAGCTGACATCATAGCGGAGAGGAAGGCTTCCGAGGCGGCCGCGGCATCTTCCAGACTAGAGGCCGCTCCCAGGTTGGAGACGGCCACGAAGAGGCAGGCATCGAGGCGCTCGCCCAGGACTACATCTAGGTCCAAGGCTAGCTGCTCAACAAGGGCTCCCGAGCCGGAACCGAGGATGATGGGCAGGATGGCCGCGTCAGGATAGAGGCGCTGGATAAAGGGCAGCTGCACCTCTATGGCGTGCTCCTCCATGTGGGGGATGTCGTTGCGCTCATAGAATGTCCCCAGGCTCTCGATCTCCTCCACTAAGCCCAGGTCCACTGTTATATCGCCCAGGGGGCTGCGGAAGTAGGCTGACTCGGGAAGGAAGGCAGTCGGCTCGTCAGGGCGATGCCGCGGCCCCAGGAGAACCACCGTGCGGATGGTCCGTGAACGCGCGGCGCAGAAGGCCTTGGCCTGGAGGGAGCCTGAGTAACAGAGGGCGGCGTGGGGACTGACGATAGCCGCGGCGTCCATACGCATGCGCCCCGACTCGCGGATGAGGGCATCCACTTCGCGCGCGAGCTCCTTGGGATCATCCGGGTAGAAGATCCCCGAGACTATGCCTTCCCTGACCCGAACGCCGCCCTCCCCCGAGGAGGCCGGGCTTATGCCTTCCATAGTTCAAGTATAGGGGATAAGCCGCCCAAGGCAAGCATGAACATTAAGGCTCGTCGCCCATGAATTCCCCCGTGAAGGGGTGGGAGCCGCCCGCACGCAGTTCTTCCGGGCTGCCCGAGTCAAGAATGCGGCCGGCCCGCATGATTAGGATGCGGTCGGCCATCTGGAAGGCCTCCTCCCTGTCATGGGTCACCAGGATAGCCAAGATGCCAGCCGCCTTGAGGCAGGCGCGCACATCCAGCCTAAGACGCCGGCGCAGGGGCCTGTCCAGGGAGGACAGCGGTTCGTCCAGGAGCAAAATGCCAGGCCTGAGGGCCAGGGAGCGGGCCAGCGCCACCCGCTGACGCTCCCCTCCGGAGAGACTTTCCACCCGCCGCCTGCTGAAACCGGCCAGGCCGAGATCAGCAAGTGCTTCCTCCACGCGGATCTGTAATGCCCGGCCGCGCAGGCCAGCCGCCCTCAATCCATAGGCCACGTTGCCGCCCACGCTGTAGTGGGGGAAGAGGGCCAAGTCTTGGAAAACCATGCCTACTCCGCGCTTTTCCGGAGGCAGGTCGCCTGCGTCGCGGCCGCCTATGGACAGCCTGCCCGCCTCGGGCGCCTCCAGGCCGGCGATGATCCTGAGGAGGCTGGACTTGCCCGCGCCTGAGGGGCCTAGAATGCAGAGGAATTCGCCCTCCTGAGCGGAGAAGGATACGTCAAGCGAAAAGTCACCCCAGGACTTCCGTATGGAATCGAGGATCAAGAAGCCGTCCATGTAGCCTCCTTCCAGGCCAGGGCCATGGCCGAACCCGAAAGAGCGAGAAGGACGAGGCCGGCTGCGGCCGCTGCGCCGTAGCGGTAGGCCCCGGCCAAGCGAAACACGAGGAGCGATAGGACGGGAAAATCCGACCTGGCCATGCTCAGGACCCCGTTCAGGTCGGTGAGGGAAACGCAGAAGGAGAAGGCTAGGGCCGAGACGATGGAGGGGCCGATGGCCGGGATGGCCACATCCGCAAAGGCTCTGCGGGGAGTGGCGCCGAGGCAGCGAGCCGCCTCCAAGAGTGAGGGCGGGAGCTTGCTCAGGCCGGTCTCCACGGAGGAATAGGTGAGGGGCAGGGCGATCAGGGCATGGTAGAGCGGCAGGCTGACCCTTTCGCCAAGGGGAGAGAGTAGGCCGCGGATCGATGAGGACAGGATGATGGGGGAAACAGCCATGGGCAGGATGGCCAAGCTGGAGTCTATACGGCAAGGCTTGCCCCCGCGCAGGAGGGGCATGAGGAGGGCCAGGCCCGTGGAGAGTATGGCCGCGCTGGCGCCCAGGCTCAGGCTGTTGAAGAGGGCTTTGATGAAAGAGCCTCCGAAGCCAGATCGGACTAGAAAGGCGAATTGCCCCACGCTGGGGAAAGCCGCGCCTTGGGATCCGCTGATCGGATGCCTGAAGGCCTGATAGAGGAGGCTGACTAGGGGGCCGAAGGTGAAGATGAGGATAATGGACGCGTATGCGTATGAGGCAACCTTCGCGACCGGACCTTGGGAATCAAGCGGGGCTTTCCTGAGCATCTCGAGCCCGGATCTGGCAGGCCCCATCGAGACGAGGCGGGCATAGGCCAGGGCCGCCCCCATGGCAAGCAGACCCTCCATGAGGGCGAAATAGAGGGCCCGGCCCTCGCGGAAGCTGGATGTCAGGGCCTCCAGTATCTCCACTTCGAAGGTGGACGAGGCCGGGCCTCCGCCCAGGAGGAGGACGATGCCAAGACTCTGGAGGCAATAAAGGAATGAGAGGAGGAAGGCGGCGGCGATGCCCGGCCCGGCCTCGGACAAGTCTATCGTGATGAATCTCCGTATCGGCCCGGCCCCCAGGAGGCGGGCGGCTTCGCCCAGGGCTGGATTGGAGCGGGCCAGGGAATCTGCGGTCATCCGCGCGACGAGGGGGAAATTGAAGAATGCGTGGACGATGAGGATGCCCTGGAAGCCGTAGATGAAGGCTTGTCGGGGCAGGCCAAGGCCTGCCAGGACATCGTTCACCAAGCCGGATATCCCGAGGAAGCCCGCGAAACCGGTCGCGGCTAGGATAGAGGGCAGGGCGAAGGGCAGGGAGAAGAGGGCCCGCATGGCCCTGGCCCTCGCCCCCTTGGCCCTCTGGTACATAAATGCCAAGGGTAGGCCCAGGACACAAGCCAAGGATGCGCTCAGGAGGGCCTGGAGGAGGCTGAAACCGGCTACACGGTAGCTGCGCGGGGACATGGCAGCGGCTAGGAAATCGGCCCGGCCGGCCGGGCTCAGCATGACCTGCGTAATGAAGACGATGAGGGGAATGCCACAGAGGACGAGGGGCAGGCCCGGGCCGGCAAGGCGCTGAAACCGCCCCCTGGGCGTGAGCCGGGGCCGGGCCTGTGTTGAACGCATCCGGCTAGAAAGTCTCGGGCCAGTCCGCAAGGGCAGCAGCCAACTCATCAACGCTTGGGGCTGGGATTGTCGCCGTGTACGGCGCAGCCGAATATGCCGGGGGCAGAGGTGTGGACTCAACAGCGGGGAACATCCAATTGGTCAGGGCCAGGCTGGCCTGGAATGTGTCAGAGAGAATGAAGTCGAGGAAGAGCTTGGCCGCCTTCTTGTTGCGGGAACCCTTGAGGAGGCCTGCGCCCTCTATCTGGACGGGGTGGCCTTCGGCGAAGACCAGGGCCTTGTAGCGATCGTGGCCCTCGGTGTGCAGGTGATAGGCTGGGCTTGTGGTATAGGAGAGGACGAGGGGGGCTTCGCCCTCAAGGAAGAGCCCGTAGCCTGAGTCCCAGCCGGAGGCTATGGTGAGGATTGAGGGTTTGAGGCGCATCCAATAATCGCCCCAGGCCTTCCCGTAGCGCGAGAGGGTCCAGGAGAGGAAGCCCAGGCCCGGCGAAGAGCTGCGCGGATCCATGAGGATGAGCTTCTTGGCGTACATGGGCTTGACCAGGTCATCCAGGCTTGCTGGAGGCTCAAGTCCGGAGAGGCTGTCCCAAATGATGGCGAAGCTTCCATAATCATAGGGCGTGAGCCAGGAGCCAGGGAAGCGTAGGGCTTCGGGCACCCTTTCCAGTCCCGCCGCGGCGTATGCCTCCAGGAGACCCTCGCCGAGGGCCTTGGGGAGGAGGTTTTGGTCCAGGCCGATGAGGATGTCGGCCTCCGGGCGGCGCTTCTCCTGGATGGCGGCCGCCAGAACCTGGCCCGCGTCCCCCTTGGGCACCAGAATGATGTCTATCCCGGTCTTTTCCTTAAAAGCCTTGACGGCCTCAGGTCCCGGTCCCCATTCGGAAACGAAGGAATCGTAGGCATAGGCCTTCAAAGAGGCCTTACCCGCCTTTGCGCAGGAGGCCAATGCGAGAACGACGGCGAGGCCCGCGGCCGCGCCCCTAAGGATGCGATGCATGGAAAGATTCATGATGTCTCCCTCCGCCGGCATGATCCGGATCAGGTTCTACGGGTATGATCTCAGCCCCGGGCGCGACGCGCCGTATCGGGACACCCCGGTCTCTCTCGGTGGGCTTGAACGGCTGCCATCAGCTTGACAGCCGCCTGACCCTGTCATCTCCGGCAGGAACATGCAACCGCCGGAGCTTTGCTAGGCCCGTTTTTTCTTCTTCGTCGCGGGGGTAGCATAACCGGAACGAGGTTTCTTGAAAAGGGAGTCTGGGAAGAGGAGCTGGAGGGCCTGCATGATTCCTTCGGCGAAGTGGAGGCGGACAGCCTTGAGAACCTCGGCAGGGATATCCTCCAGATCCTTACGGTTCTGCGCAGGCAGGAGGATGTCGGTGGCCCCGGCCCGATGGGCCGCCAGGATCTTCTCCTTGATGCCGCCTACCGGGAGTATCCGCCCGCTCAGGGTGATCTCTCCTGTCATGGCGAAGCCCTGGGCCACCGGCATTCCGGCCAGGAGTGAGACCATGGCGCTGAGGATGGTGAGGCCGGCCGACGGGCCGTCCTTGGGGATAGCCCCCTCCGGAACATGGACGTGGATGGATGTCGTGCCGAAATCGCGGGCCAGGCGAGGGATCTGGCCTATCCTCGAGCGCAGGAAGGAAAGGGCGGTGCGGGCGCTCTCCTTCATCACGTCTCCCAGGTTGCCGGTCAGGATCAAGCTTCCATCGCCCTCGAAGAGGACTGTCTCTACGGGTATGGGGGCACCCCCGGCCTCGGTCCAGGCCAGTCCCAGGGCGCAGCCCGAAGGCATGCTGGCATAGCTCTCCTGGGGCGGTCTTTGCGGCGGGCCAAGGAGGCTGGGCAGCTTGGAGGCGCTGACCGTATAGGAGAAGGCCCCCAGGTCGGCGCCCTCCTTGCCGAATCCGGCCGCTACGGCCTCGGTGGCCAGGCGGCGGGCCACCCTGGCGATTTCCCGCTCCAGGCTACGCACGCCGGATTCCATGGTGTAGGAGCGGATGAGTTCCAGGATGGCCGGCCCCTTGAGCTCCACCTTTGCCCCGCTCAGGCCGCATTCCTCCAGCTGTCGAGGGATGAGGTACTCCTTGGCTATGGCAAGCTTCTCATACTCCGAGTAGCCGGGCACCTCGATGACTTCCATGCGGTCCAGGAGGGGAAAGGGGATGGAGTGGAGGCTGTTGGCGGTGGTGATGAACATGACCCGCGAGAGATCGTAGGGCAGTTCCAGGTAAAGATCCTGGAAGGCCCGATTCTGCTCCGGATCCAATACTTCAAGAAGGGCGGATGCCGGATCGCCCCTGAAGTCAGAGCTCATTTTGTCGATCTCATCCAGGAGAAAGACCGGGTTGACCGTTTTGGCGTTCTTCATGCCCTGGAGGATTTTGCCCGGCAGGGCCCCCACGTAGGTCTTCCTATGGCCGCGGATCTCGGCCTCGTCGCGCAGCCCGCCCAGGGACATGCGCACGAACTCCCGTCCCAGGGCCCGGGCCACCGAGCGGGCCAGGCTTGTCTTCCCCGTGCCGGGGGCCCCCACCAGGCAGAGGATAGGCCCCTTGGCGGTTTGACTGAGCTGGCGCACGGCGATGAACTCCAGGATGCGGCGCTTGGGCTTATGCAGGCCGTAGTGGTCCTGATCCAGGATGCTCCGGGCCAGGTCAATATCGCGGTTCTCCTCAGAGCGCTCGGACCAGGGCAGGTCGGCCAGCCACTCGCAGTAGGCCCGCAACACTCCGGCCTCAGGCGAAAAGGGCTGGAGCTTTGACAGGCGCGATAGCTCCCGGCGGGCTTTCTCCAGGACCTCTGCGGGGGGATCACGCTTGAGCAGGCGGGCCTCCAGCTCCGCGCCCTCATTCTCCTCGCCCTCGCGTCCCAGCTCGCGGTTGATCTCCTTAAGCTGCTCCTGGAGGTAGTACTCCCGCTGGCCGCGCTCTATCTTGGCCTTGACTTTCTGGGTGATGCGCTTCTGAAGGGATAGAATCTCAATCTCGCCCTCTATGGTGTCCACGAGGAGGCGCAGGCGCCCATCCAGGTCCGGGCACTCGAGCAGGGCCTGCTTCTTCTCGGCCTTCACCGCCAAGGCGCTGGAGGCGAGGTCGCACAGGATGGCCGGGTCCTCGGCCCGTTCTATCTGAGAGAGTAGCTCGGCGGGGAAGCGTCGGCTGGCCTCGGCGTACTGGACCATCGATTTCTGGACGACTCTGGCGAGAGCGTCTGTTTCTGGATCGCTGGCATGCTCGGCCTCGGCAAGGCTGACGTCGCAGTAGACATAGGGCTTGTCGAAGTGAAGCCGCTCGATATGGCCGCGGCGCTTGCCGGCCAGGGCCAGCTTGATGGAACCGTCCGGCATGGCCAGGCGCTGGGCTATCTGGCAGAGGGTCCCGTCAGCGTATACGTCCATGCCCTCGCGCTCCGGAGAGCCGGGTTTGAGCAGGGTGATGAAGACAAAGCCGCCTGCCTTGGCGGCCTCCTCGACGGCCGCCACCGTCCCGCGCGAAACGGCCACGAAGGGCACCACCGTATTGGGGAAAACCACCACGTCCTTGACTTGCACCAAGGGGAAGGACTGCAAAGGCTTTTCCTTCTGCCTCGGCCCGCCCAGGAGGCTCATGCGCTCTTCTGGATCCGAGTCACCTTGGGCTTGGCCGTACCCAGGATGGAATCCTCGCCGATCCACACCTTCTTGCGCCCGGGAATGGATGGAATATCGAACATGACATCGGTCATGACGGCTTCGACGATGGCCCGGAGTCCGCGTGCGCCCGTGCGCTGGGCTATAGCCTTATCGGCGATGGCGTCTATGGCGGCTTCGTCGAAGATAAGCTCGACGTCATCCAAGGCGAAGGAGGCCTGGTACTGCCGCAGGATGGCGTTCTTGGGTTGGGTCAGGATGTGCTTGAGATCCTCGCGACAGAGCTCGTCCATGAAGACCTGAATGGGCAGGCGGCCGATGAATTCCGGGATCATACCGAACTTGATCAGATCCTCCGGGTGGACGTGGCTGTAAATCTCGCGCAGGTCTTTCTGGCCGCGTGGTTTTACATCGGCCCCGAAACCCATGGGGTGGGAAGCGATGCGGCTCTCGATCATCTTGTCCAGGCCGACGAATGCCCCGCCGCAGATGAATAGGATGTCGGTGGTGTCTATCTTGATGTATTCCTGGTTGGGATGCTTGCGCCCGCCCTGGGGAGGCACGTTGGCGACCGTGCCCTCGATGATCTTGAGTAGGGCCTGCTGGACGCCCT
>CAYYCP010000027.1:0-38081 GCA_964470375.1 uncultured Spirochaetales bacterium | reverse complement strand
ATCGGCTGCCTGGGCATGGTCGAGGGCGAGCCGGGCCTGGACCTGGCCCCGGGCAGGAGCAGCATCATGGACCTACTGGCCCTCTTCAGGGCCGTGGAGGCCGGCCGCCTAGGCCGGGGCATAACCGAGTCGGTATTCTATTCTTCGATGAAGAACGATCTGCCGCCCGAGCTGGAGGCTGAGGGTGTCTCACCGGGCTCTGCCCGCATAGCCTACAAGACGGGCAAGTACGTGACATCCCTCAAGAGCCTCCAGTGCATGACCGGGGTCTTCACGCCCCCGGCGCCCATGCCCATGACGGCGCGGGCCCTGGCGGGTGAAGCTGTCGAGGCCCCCCTCTCGCCCTCGGCGCGCAAGCTCTTCTTCTGCATCTACATAGACGATGCCAGGGACTTCCCCGACCCGGGATCGCGCGAGACCCTCTTCAGCCTGAGGCTCCTGGCTGACCTCCTCAGGCCCGAGCTACGTTGAACCTTCGCGCGCACTGCGGTGCCCGCGCGGAGGATGAAGCGCGGGCGGCTTGCAGGCGCGTTGCGCGACGCTAGATGCAGCCTACCTCAGCCCTCGCGGAAACGCCGCCAGAAGAAAAGGAAGGACCAGAAATCGTCCTTGACCTCGAGCTCGGCCGTGCTCTCGGCCCCGCGGGCCCCGAAGCGGTTGCGCACGCGTGCGCTCAGGCGGTGCCGCCCCGGCCCCGTCTCTAGAAGGATCTTCCCGTCCCGGCTGTCCCTCCATTCGCCCTCGTCCAGGCGGTACTCGTAGCTTTCGAAGTTGGGGGCGTAGGAGCCGCCTGAGAAGGCGTCAAGGCTGAGCTCGTAGCGCCCCTTGACCCCCTGGATCGGACGCAGGGCGATGGCCACCCGGTTGAGGGGATGGAAGAGATTCTCCAGGGGCGGGCTGGGATAGCGCCTGAACTCCCAGACCTCGTCCTTGGAGTTGTACTGGTCCTTGATGGTGTAGATGAGGTCCCAGATGTGCTCGCCGGAGCCGTCGCCCACGGAGAAGAAGTTATTGCGCCCGACGATGGCCATCTCATACATGAAGCTGATCCACTCCACGGTGACCGGCCAGAGGCGGTAGAGGAAATTGTCGTCGCGCTTGATGGGCAGCTGGGCCTTGGAGTAGCGCCTTTCGTTGTCCCCGGCCCCGTAGACGTAGACCAGGTCGGCCCCGTCGTTGCGGCGCCACTCGTCGCGGATCTCGATGAGGGACAGGGGCAGGCCGTCCTTCTCTATGTGGATGTTCCAGGTGGGGTCCATCATCACCCACTTCTGGTACTGATTGGACCAGATGTCGTTGGCGATGTGCGATTCGCCCTTGGTGTTGCGCAGGAAGACGTAGCGCGATGTCCAGCCCATGCTGAGGGCGCACTGCATGTAGACCGCGCCGATGTTGTTGCACCAGAAGACCTCACCCTTGACAGCCTTCTTGAGGATGGTCAGGCCGTTGCGCAGCTGCATGTACTTCTTGGCCCCGCCGTAGGTAACCGTGTCGTAGGTCCAGCGCTTGAGGAGCTCCATGCGCTCGAACTCGGTCTTGCCGGCGGCCACGTACTCGTCGAAGTCAAAGAGGGCCTTCAGCTCCTCCAGCTCCTTGACCCCCTTCTCCTCGTGGTAGAAGAGGAGGGGGCGCTCTTGCTTCTCGGCGAAGACGGAGACGCCCGCCAGGGCCAGAGCCAGGCAGGCGGCGAAAGCGGCGCGCCTCATTCGGCCTACTTCCCCTCCCCGGCCGGTGCGGCGGCCGGATCTTCGTTTACCTGATAGAGGGCTCCGGCGGCGGCGTAGAGGGCGAAGGCCACTCCCAGGACCCAGACGAAGCCGGCATGAATGGCCACGATCTGGGAGAGGAGGCTGCCGGTCACCGACAGGGCCCCGTTCACGCCGTAGGCCCAGGGCAAAAGGATCCTACCCCGCCCGGCTTCCAGCCTGGCCAGGCCGTTGGGATAGGGCATGCCCATGAAGAAGGCGGCCGGGGCGATGATCAGCACGGCCACGGGGATCTTAGCCCACAGGGGCAGGCCCAGGAGGGCCTTGAGGAGGGGCGGCAGGGCCAGGGAGTAGAGGATGAGGCAGGCGCAGATAGCCGCCGCGGCGATGCGCACGCGCTTGCGCGGATCCGGGGAGATGTGCTCAGAGTAGAGGCTGCCCAGGCCCGAGATGATAAGCATGCTCATAATGACGATGCTGGTGGAGAAGGCCGGCTCGGCCAGGAAGAAGACCAGCTTCTGCATCAGGAAGACCTCGACCAGCATGTAGCCTGCGCCCAGGCAGGCGTAGTAGGTCACCACCCCGGCCACGCGCCGGGCGCGGGCGCCCCGGCCGGCCCCGGGCAGGGTCGGATCTCCGGGGCGGCGGCGCTTGAGGGCCGGAAGAAGGGCCATGATCAGGCCGAAGCCCAAGGCCTGAAAGAGGGTGGCCCAGGCCAGGAAGTAGGACCAGTCCTCGGAGGCGTAGCTCAGCTTGTCGAGGAAAATGGGCGCGGTCGAGGGCTTCATGTAGACAGAGTAGAAGGGTCGGTCGTCCGTGCTCGGGCGGATGTCGAAGAGATAGCCTCGGTAGAGCTCGTCCTGTCGTCCGGTCAGAGCCCAGCGGGCGGTATAGGCGTACAGATCCTCGATGTCCAGGCGCGGCCCTGGGGCGCTTTCCCCGCCCTCCCCGGCCTGGCCGGACTTGGTGGTGAATTTGTCCTTGTAGGCCGCCAGAATGGCCGGGAAGTCCTTGCCTGGATCGGGCTGGCCGGGGGCATAGAAGGTCTTAAAGGACATCTTGGCGCAGAAGGCGTCCAAGACGGCTTTATCCTGGGCGCTGAAGCCGTCCTTCTTCACTAGGAGGGTGGCCGTGGAGTAGATCAGGTCGAAGCCGTAGACGCAGGCCCCTGGATCCCGGACGCCGCTGCGCCGGAGGGCCTCGGCCACAGTGGATATGAGCTTGGGCACGTTGCGCGGGGGCGAGAGGTGGTTCCATACGGTCACCGATAGGATGCCGCCCCGGTCCAGGCGCTTCATATAATCGACCATGGCCTCCACGGTGTAGAGGTAGTTCTCGCTGATGGAGTAGCCCGTGGACTGGGAGAGGCCGACCGAGTCGATAAGCGAGAGCTCGATGAGGTCGTACAGGCCCGAGGAGCCCCTGGAGCAGAAGGCCCGCGGCTCCTCCTGAAGGACCTTCACACGCGGATCGCGCAGGAGGTCGCCGGTGAACCGCCGCACGGCCTCCACGTCGCGGCCCATCCTGACGATGACCGGATTGGGTTCCAGCACCGTCACCGAGGGCGCCCCGTGGTACAGGGCGGCCTGGGCCGAGATGCCGCCGCCCAGGCGCACCAGGAGGACATCCGGATTAGGCTTGAGGGCGTAGGCCGCTGACATGGGCAGGAAATCGATGTAACGCTCCTCGGCGGGCTCCAGCTTGCGCATGATGCCGATGGGCCCGTCCTTGTCAACGTACATGCCCCAGAAGGCGTCCTTGGGCATCTCGTCGATGTAGAAGACGGCGTTGTCGGACAGCCCGGGGGCGAAGTGGTAGCCTGAGCTGCGGTAGATTTCATACTCGCCCAGTGGTCCGTGCTCGGAGTACACCAGCTGAAGGTCCGGGAACATGCGCTTGGCCTGCTCGGTGGCCTTGTATTCGCTGACGTTCATCCTGCCCCAGAGGACCAGACAAACGAAGGCCGCCAAGGTTCCGGCGCCCGCGGCGGCCGGCCACCGCCAGTCCCTCCCCGCCCGCTGAGTCTCCGTTCCCTGAGTTCCAATGCCCGGGCCTCCCGCTGGTAAGGCTGATGCATCCCGTCCAGGCAGGGCCAGGAAGGACGCCAACGCGGCTAGGCCGATGACCGGGAAGACCAGATAGGCTGTCGGCAGGACATAGGTGGACAGGAGGAGGGCCAGGCCGCCCAGGCCGGAGCCGGCCATGTTCCAGAAGTAAAGCGATTGTGCGCGCTCGCCGGGGAGCATAAAGCAGGCTGCAGTGAAGACCGCCCCCACGAAGAAGGGCAGGGAGTAAAGGAGGTAGAAGAGGGCGATGAAACCGACCTGCTTGGGCTGGGAGATGAGGAAGATGGGATTGAAGGGAACGCGTTGGGCCAGGGAATAGCACAGGGCCATGACCGCCGGGAGGAGGAGAGCGCTGCCTGAGAGCCATAGGCCGGGCCTGGCGCGCACGCGCTCCTGGATGAAGGACAGGATGACCCCGGCGGCCCCATAGCCCAGGAGGGCGATGGAGATGACCATGGACCCGAAGTTGCTCCAGGAGCCGGAGGAGAAGACGCGCATGATGGCCAGCTCGAAGGCTATCAGGCTGAAGGAGATGAGGAAGAGCGCAGCGCGGCGCGGCGCGCGGCCGCCTACGGCCTGGTCCATGGATCCTCCCTACTTGGCGTTCTGGTGCCAGGACCCGTCCGAGGCAGTGAAGGGCACGAAGGCCTGAACAACCTTGCCGCCGTAGATGTCCTCGCGCTCCAACGTGGTGGTTCCGTCTGCGGCCACGCGTTTGGTGATCTTGAGGATGACCTGCTCTCCGTTCATGGGGCCTATGGGTATCACCATGATGCCGTCCGGCTTGAGCTGCTTGAGTAGGGCCGGCGGTATATGGTCGATGCCGCAGGTGACGATGATGCGATCGAAGGGCGCGTACTCCTCCCAACCGTAGTAGCCATCGGCGTTCTTGCGCTTGATGTTGCGATAGGTCGGATAATCCTTCTCCAGGGCGCGGTAGATCTTGTCGGTCACCCCGAAGAGCCCGCGCTTGATTTCGATGGTGTAGACCTTATCGGTCATGAAGGACAGCAGGGCCGACTGGTAGCCCGAGCCGGTGCCGATCTCCAGCACGCTCATGCCCGGCTTGGGATCGATGTTGTTGGTCATGCGCGTGACCAGGTGCGGCCCGGAGATGGTCTGACCGTCCTCGATGGGCCAAGCCGCGTGCTCATAGACGTGGTTCAGGTTATAGCTGCGGATGAAGTCCTCGCGCGGGGTCATCAGGAAGGCCCGTCTGAGGGCCAGGGTATTGTCCGGGTGGAGGCGGTTGTCGATGGCCATGCGGTCCCAGCGCTGGCGAAGGTACACTTCCTTCTCCTTGGTATGGGACTTCATCCAGGCCAAGTAAGCTTCGAAATTATCTATGGGCGGGAATTCCAGGGTAGCTAGGTCGAAGGCCCCCAATGCCGATACGGACACCGTCCCGGTAGGCGAATTGTCGTAGGCCTTCTTCTCCGCAGAGGCTGCCGGGGCCTGGCCCTGGATCTCCCCGGCTCCGGCCGGGGAGGCCGCCGGGGCCTGGGGGCTGGCGGAGGGAGAGGCCTGAGCGAGCGCGCCCGGCGAGGCTTGGGCGGCCCCGGCCCCGGCTACAGGCCCCGCGGAGGCCTTACGGCAGCCGGCGAAGAGGGTGACCAAGAGGCAGACGGAGGCGATGGCGCTAAAGATGAGGCGGGATGATCGGAATGGACGCATTGATTCAACTCCCGGGTGCAGATTCGAATGCCCATTATAGAGGGGCGCGGTCCCTAGGTCAATGAAGGCGCTATTGCGAATGCTTTTCCTATAGTATATCCTTTATAGCCTATGAAGACCTACGCCATAGAGGCCCTCATCAGCCTCTCCTTTATCTTCCTCTACGGGGCCCGCCGCCTGCCCCAACGCGTCCTGAAGATCAGCCGGCGCATCGCCGGGATACGGCGCTCTCGCCAGCTCACCGATTGTTGAGGCCCGCTCACCCGAAATGGGCCCATCCCCGGAATGATCCCCTTGGACGGCTTCACCATCCTCATGGAAGGGGCCTCTTTCCTAGCGCTGAACAAGTTATCACCCATCCCCGTTCAGTCCGACCGCTCGGGTGATCCGGGACTCCAGGGCATCCTCAAGGACTACCTCCGCCTGCGCGACGGAAAGGCCCCCGGCTTTCTGGAGGCGGTCCACCGCCTGGACCGGCGCTGCTCGGGCGTGGTGCTCTTCGCCTCATCCAAGCGTACCGCGGCCGAACTGGGGAAGGCTTTCAGCCAGGCCTTGGTTTGCAAAACCTACTGGGCCGTGGTGGACCGCGAGCCCGAGACGTCCGAAGGCCGCCTTGAGCACCTCATCGCCTTCGACCCCCGTTCCGGCAAGGCTCGCGCGCTGCCTCCGGGGGAGGGAGCCGGCCGCCCGGGCGCCAAGGCCGCGGCCCTCCGCTACCGGGTGGCAGGCCGCTCCGAGCGCTATATCCTCCTGGAGATCGTCCCAGAGACGGGCCGCAGCCACCAAATCAGGGCTCAGCTGTCCGCCGTCGGCCTGCCCATCCGGGGCGACCTCAAATACGGGGCCCGCAGGTCAACCGCCAACGGCATGATCATGCTGCACGCCAGGAGCCTTCAACTTCCAGACCCCCGGGAAGGCCAACCCCTGCGCGTCGAGGCCGACCCACCCGCCGACGAGCCGCTCTGGGCGGCCTTTGGGCCATAGGAGGCGGGCGTGGATTCCTGGAAGGACATCAACGTACAGGGCGTGCGCTGCTACGAGCAGGGCCGCTTCGACGAAGCCTACTCCCTTTTTAAGCGCGCCTACCAGCTCTCCCCGCGAGTGGCCGCCCTGGCCTACAACCTTGGCATGGCCGCCCTGAGCACGGACCGCCGAGAAGAGGCGCGCCTGCTGATAGGGATATACCAGGACTTGGTGGAGCGGGCCTGCCCCTATTTTATTGAGCGCGACCGGGCTGGCTGCGAGTCCGTGCCCTTATCCAAGATGGGACGTGAGGCCTTGGACGGCCTGCTGGAGCGTGGTTTCCGGCGCACCGGCCGAACGATGTCGCGCAACGTATGCCCGGAATGCCGCGATTGCGTGCAGATGCGGGTGCGCCTGGCCGAATTCCGCCCCTCGCGCGGGCAGCGCCGGGTCCTGCGGATCAACGCCGACCTGCGCGTCGAGGCCGCGGCCTGGCCCGAGCCGAACCCGGGCAAGGCCGCCCTGATGGGGCGCTACCTGGTAGCCCGCCACGAGTGGATAGAACGCGACTTCACCGAAGAACTGGAGGAGTGCTATTCAGCCTGGGAGGGTTGCCGCGAATTCCGCTATTATCTTGAAGACAGCCTGGTCATGGCCGGCATTGTCGACCTGGGCGTGCGGGACGCCTATGTATCGACCTGTTTCTTCGAGCCGGGGCTAGGCCGGCGCAGCCTGGGTATCTTCAACATCCTGACGGTGATCGGCTGGGCCAGGAGCTTGGGGCTGCGCTATCTCTACACCGGCGAATACATCCTAGCCCGTTCGAACATGGCCTATAAGCGCCTCTTCCGCCCCCATGACATCCTGGGACCTGACGGATCCTGGGAGGACGATCAGGTATAGCGCTTGTACTCCTCAAGGCGCATGGGCTGTGGATTTGGATCCTCGCCCTCTATGCGTGCCACTTCTTCCAGGAGTTCGCGCGACTTGCGCGAGAGCTTGGCCGGCATCCTGACCACGATTTTCAGGTACAGGTCTCCGCGCCGCCCGCCCGGTCCGGGCACTCCCTCCTCGCGCAGCCTGAGGACCTTGCCGCTGCCCGTCCCGGGAGGCACGGGCACCTTGACCCGCTTACCCTCGATGGTGGTGATGGTGATCTCGGCGCCCAGGGCGGCCTGGGTCATGGAGATGGGTATGGCGCAATAGAGGTCAGCCCCGTCGCGCTCGTAGTACTCATGGGGCAAGACGCGGATGAAGACGTATAGGTCACCTGGCGGGCCGCCGTTGGGCCCGGCGTCGCCCTGGCCCGGGATGGTGATGCGCCGTCCGTCCTCTATGCCGGCCGGGATGGTCACCTTGATCTTCTGCCTGCGCTTGATCAGGCCGCTGCCCCCGCACTCATGGCAGGGATGCTCGATGATGGCGCCCTCCCCGCGGCAGGTTGGGCAGGGGCTGGAGATGGAGAAAAAGCCGGAGGAGCGGCGCACCTGTCCGGAGCCCTGGCAGGCCGGGCAGACCCTGCGCCCGCTGCCGCCCTGGGATCCGGTGCCCTTGCAGGACGAGCATGTGTCGTTGCGTGCGTACTGGATGTCCACCGTGGCTCCGAAAGCCGCCTGCTCGAAAGGCAGTTCCAGGTCATAGCGCAGGTTGGAGCCGTGGGCCGTCCCGGGCCGTGCCTGTCCCTGGCTCCTGCGGCCTCCCCCGAAAAAGGAGCCGAAGATCCCGGAGAAATCCCCAAAGATATCCTCGAAGTCGCGGAAGACATTGGAGAAGTCCTGCTGGCCGCCCCCGCCCATGCCCTCCACCCCGGCGAAGCCGAACTGGTCGTAGGCAGAGCGCTTCTGGTCGTCGGAAAGGACCTCATAGGCCTCGGAAGCCTCCTTGAAGCGCTCCTCGGCCTTCTTGTCGCCCTGGTTCTTGTCCGGATGGAACTGCACGGCGAGGCGCCGGTACGCCTTCTTGATGTCATCCTTGGTGGCGTTCTTGGGCACGCCCAGGACCTCGTAGTAGTCACGCTTGGCCACGCTGGATCCTCGCTCGGGCGGCGGCGGCGCCTAGGCCGCCGCCGCGCCGCACCTCCTTTCTTGTCTTAGTCGTCGCCCACGCGGGAATCGAAGTCCTCTGCGGAGCCGGAGGCTCCCGGCCCGCCTGAGGCGCCCTGGTTCGCCCCCTGGCCGGGATCGAAGCCGGCCGAACCGCCCTGCTGCTGGGCCTGGGCCCCGGCCTTGCGGTAGATCTCCTCGGCCAGCTTGTACGACACCTGCTTGAGAGCCTCGGTATCGCGCTTGATGGCCTCCACGTCCCCGCCCTCCAGGGTCTTCTTGAGAGCGGCCACGGCCGCCTCGATGGGCTGCCTCTCGGAGGGCCCGACCTTATCGCCGTACTCGGCCAGGGACTTCTCCGTGGAGTAGATCAGGGAATCCGCCTCGTTGCGGGCGTCCACACGCTCGCGCTCGCGCTTGTCCTCGGCCGCGTGGGCCTCGGCTTCCCGGACCATCTTTTCTATGTCGGCCTCGGTCAAGCCCGAGGACGATTCGATGCGGATCTTCTGCTCCTTGCCGGTGCCTAGATCCTTGGCCGAGACGTGCACGATGCCGTTGGCGTCTATGTCGAAAGTCACCTCGATCTGGGGCACACCGCGCGGGGCGGCCGGTATGCCCACCAGGTCGAAGCGCCCCAGAGTGCGGTTCTGCGCGGCCATCTCACGCTCTCCCTGGAGGACGTGGATGGAGACAGCCGTCTGCCCGTCCGCAGCCGTGGAGAAAATCTGGCTCTTGCGGGTGGGGATGGTGGTGTTGCGCGGGATGAGGCGGGTGAATACCCCGCCCAAGGTCTCGATGCCCAGGGACAGGGGGGTCACGTCCAGGAGGAGGACGTCCTTCACGTCCCCGCCCAGGATGCCGCCCTGGACAGCCGCGCCGATGGCCACGGCCTCGTCCGGGTTGACGCCCTTGGAAGGCTCCTTGCCGAAGAGGTCGCGCACGATCTGCTGGACCTTGGGGATGCGGGTGGAGCCGCCCACCAGGATGACCTCGTCGATCTGATCGGCCTTAAGGCCGGCGTCCGCCAGGGCCTTGATGCAGGGATCCTTGGAACGCTGCAGCAGATCGTCCACGAGCTGCTCGAAGTAGGCTCGGGTCAGGCTCTTCTGGAGGTGCTTGGGCCCGGAGGAATCGGCGGTGATGAAGGGCAGGTTGATCTCGGTCTGAGTCATGGCCGAGAGCTCGATCTTGGCCTTCTCGGCGGCCTCCTTGAGGCGCTGCAAGGCCATCTTGTCCTGGCCCAGGTCGATGCCGGTATCCTTTTTGAACTCGTCGATCAACCACTGCATGATGCGGCGGTCGAAGTCGTCTCCGCCCAGGTGGGTGTCGCCGTTGGTGGACTTCACCTCGAAGACTCCCTCGCCCAGCTCAAGGATGGATATGTCGAAGGTGCCGCCGCCCAGGTCGTATACGGCGATGGTCTTCTCCTTCTTCTGGTCCTTGTTGAAGCCGAAGGCCAACGATGCCGCGGTGGGCTCGTTGATGATGCGCTTGACCTCCAAGCCGGCTATGCGGCCGGCGTCCTTGGTGGCCTGGCGCTGGGCGTCGTTGAAGTAGGCCGGCACGGTGATGACGGCCTCGGTGACCGGCTCGCCCAGGTAGTCCTCGGCGGTCTTCTTCATCTTCTGCAGGATGAAGGCCGATATTTCCTGGGGCGAATAGAGCTTGCCGGAGATGTCCACGCGCACGTCGTTCCCGGCAGGCACGACCCGGTAGGGTACAAGCTTCATCTCAGAGCCGACTTCCTCGAAACGCCGGCCCATGAATCGCTTGATCGAATAGACCGTGTTCTCCGGGTTGGTGATCATCTGGTTCTTGGCCGGCTGGCCGATCACCCGCTCGCCTTTGGCCGTGAAGCCGACGATGGAGGGCGTGGTCCGCATGCCCTCCGAGTTGGCGATGACGACCGGCTCGCCGCCCTCCATGACCGCCACGCAGCTGTTGGTGGTGCCCAAATCGATGCCGATTATCCTACCCATATGAGATCTCCTCCTCGATCATTCGCCCGACGAGGGCGGCGTCTCCGCCTCCCCGCCCGCAGTCTGTGCGGGCTTAGCCACTTTCACCTTGGACGCCCGGATCACGCGCTCGTGCAGGGTGTACCCGGGCAAGAGCACTTCAGCCACCACCGGCTTATCGACATCGTCCCTCTCCTCGGCCATGAGGGCCTCGTGGCGGTTGGGATCGAAAGCCTCGCCGGCACCCTCGAAGCGCTTCAGGCCGTAGCGCCCCTCGAGCCTGCCCAGGAAAGCGCGCTGGATCATGGAGACCCCGTCGTGCAGGCTCTTCCAATCCTGGCTGCTTTCGCTCGAGCCTATGGCCCGGTCGAAGTCATCCAATAAGCCGATCAAGTCGAGGAGGAGCTCAGTGTTGGCGTAGAGCCGGATCTCCTCCTTTTCCTTGGCAACGCGCTTGCGCAGGTTCTCGAAGTCCGCCATCTTGCGGAGATAGCGATCGTTGAGCTCGGCCAGCTCGGCCTCCAAGGAGGCCACCCGAGCGGCCGGATCGGCAGCCCCCGCCTCGGTCCCCGAAGCGTCGGAGGCCTCTGCGGCAGCGGCCGCCTGGGACTCCACCGGGTCGGCGGCCTGAGGTTCCGGCCCCTCGGATCCCATCCTGGCTTTCCCCTTGGCCGGCGACTGCCCCGACTCGGCCTTTGCTGCGGGCGCATCGGTTTCGGAAATGCGGGCCCCTTCCGGGGCCGATTCACGCTTTGGCTGCATGCGTACTCGATGTCCTTTAGTGGAAGTCTCGAAGGCTAAAATAATAAGTTTTCTTTTATCGAGTCAACCTGGACGGGCCAGACTGCTCAGAGAACCGGCACCCCGGCCATGGCCCTGCGGATCAACCAGGCCACCCCATCCTCCGCATTGCTGCGCTCCGATACCCATGCGGCGGCCGCCATCACTTCCGGGGCGGCGTTGGCCATGGCGCAGCCAAGACCGGCCCAGCGCAGCATGCCCAGGTCGTTGTGAGCGTCGCCGACGGCCATGACCGCCCGGCGCTCTATCCCCAGCATCCCGGCCAGGCGCTCGAGGGCGATGCCTTTATCAGAGCGTATGTCGAGGATTTCAAGGAAATAGGGCTTGGACACCAGAACCGAGAGGCGCCCCCTGAAGTGCTCGGTCAGGTCCCGGGCGGCGGAAGCCACGGTCCCCGGTTCCCCGGGGCAGACGAATTTAAGCTGACCGCGATCGAAATAGGGCTCCGGATCCTCTATCAATTTCACCGGCTGTCCGGTCAGGCCGGAATCGATGCGGGTCCAATCATTCAGCTTGGAGACGTGGATGGCGCCGCCTTCGTAGACCTGCCAGGGAAGGCCGATCGCCTCTATCAAGGCGACCGCCTCGCGGCAGTCCTGCGGGCTCATCAGATTGCGGTAGTGCACGCGAGAGCCGTCGGCGCTGAGGATTTCGGCCCCGTTGGAGCAGATCAGGAAGCCCTCCGGGCCGCCGATGCCCAGGGCCTCGGCGTATGCGCGCATGGAATGGATGTTGCGGCCCGAGGCCAGGACGACCCGGATGCCCGCATCGCGGGCCTCGCCGACGGCCGCGGCGTCGGCAGGGGAGATGCTCAAATTCTCCCTCAGCAGTGTATCATCCAGGTCGAGGGCGATCAGCTCGGGAACATATCCTTCCATAGGGGGGAGATAGTACCAGGAAATCCGCGTCCTTGACAAAGGGCGTCTCCGAGGCTGAATATTTTAGGGGAGGTTCTTGTGCAAGGACAGGGCGTCGGGTTTCTCCAACGACAGGAACTCAAGCAGAAACTCAGCCCGCAGATGCTTCAGTCCATCAAGCTCATGAGTCTTCCGGTGCAGGACCTGGCCTCCCGGATATTCGAGGAGCTGGAAGTCAATCCGGCCCTCAAGATCCTACAGGACAAGCGCGTAGTCTCCCTGGAGGGCCTGGGCGATTCGGCGCGCGCGGCACCACAGGAGCGAATACACTCCCAATCCCATCGCTCCGCCTCGGGCCAGGGCGACAGCAAGCGCATGTTCATAGAGGGCGCAGTCTCGCGCCCGGAAACCCTCCAGGACCATCTGTTGTGGCAGCTGCGCCTCCAGCCCTTGCCGCCCCGCGAGCGCGAGATGGGCGAGACCCTCATCCGCAACCTCAATCCCGACGGTTTCCACAGCGAGCCGCTGTCAACACTCTTCCCGCTCGAGGATCTGCCGCGGGCGGAAGCACTGGCCGCTATGATCACATCTTTTGAGCCGGCCGGCTGCTGCGTGGCGGACTACCGCGAGAGTCTCCTCGCCCAAGCGGCCCTTGACCCGGACTGCCCCCCCGAGGTGCCAGAGCTGGTGCGCGAGCACCTTCAGGCCCTGGAACGCGGCAAGCGCGCCGAGGTAGCCCGCAAGATGCGTATGGACGAAGAACGCATGGAGGCGGTCTTGGACTACCTGCGCTCGCTCAACCCCTTCCCTGGCCGGCAGTACTCAAACGAGGAGACTGTCTATGTCGTCCCCGACCTGATGGTCAAGCCCAAGGACGGCAGCTTCGTCATCATCCTCAACGACGAGGAGATACCCGTCCTGGGCCTCGACCCGGATTTCTCAGGCCTCCTGGAACGCGGCCCGAGCGGGCGCCCACCCAAGACTGACAGCCCAGCTGCGGCCATGGCCCGCGACGCCAAACGACAGGCCGCGGAGTACGCCCGCAAGAGCCTGCGCGACGCGCGCTTCTTCATCAACAGCATCCATCTGCGCAACCGCACCCTGCTCAAGGTGGCCCGGGCCATCGTCGAGCTGCAGCGGCCCTTCTTCATGCACGGGCCCAAGTATATCGAGCCGCTGACTTTGAAGGTCATCGCCGAGGAGGTGGGCGTCCACGAGACCACCGTGTCGCGCATCGCCTCGCGCAAGTACATACAAACCGAATGGGGCATCTACGAGCTGCGCCACTTCTTCACCAACGCGGTCTCGGGCGAGGCCGGCTCGCGCTTTTCCAAGCAGGGCGTAAAGGAGATGATCCGCGAGATTATCGCAAGCGAGAGCAAGGCCCTTTCGGATCAGGGCATCGCCGACCTGCTGGCGTTGAAGGGGGTGAAGATTGCCCGCAGGACGGTGGCTAAATACCGCAACGAGCTGAAAATGAGCACGTCTTTCGAGAGATGAGCCCCGCCCCGGTCCTGGGCCGGGAGGGGCGCGGCCGGAACGGCGACGGCCGTCAAGCTTCAGCGCAGGAGGTTGGCAGATGAAGACGGAGATCAAGGCCGTGCATTTCAACATGAGGGAAGAGACCCGCGAGTACCTCGAAAAGAAACTCGAGCGCCTGGCCTACGCCAAGGACCTGGTAGTGGACCTCCTCTTCACCTTCACCAAGGGGAAGGACTTCAAAGCCGAGTGTACCGTCAATTTCCGCTGGGGCTCCCAGGCGCACCTGGTGGATGAGGACTTCGATCTCACCGCCGCCATCGACAAGCTCGTGGATAAGGTGGAGCACAAGATCAGCAAGGAGAAGGAGAGGATTCAGGAGAAGAAATAGCGCCCGAACGCGGGTCCCGGCCCGCACCAGGCATGGTAAGCCCCGGCTCGGCCGGGGCTTTTTTATCTTTTGCGGTGGTCGGCCCTTGAAAGCGACCGCGCCCGGAGCGATAGTACATTCGGGAGCGAAGGAGGAGGCGCGGATGGAAGAGGGCCTGATCGTATTCATCATCTTCGTCGGCATGATCGCGGTCACCCTGGGAGCCGGTTACTTCATCCAGAAGGCTACCGTAGCGGCCATGCGCAGGCTAGCCGCTGAGCTGGGCTACGAATTCACGGGCGGCGGTGAGGGCGGCGGCGCCGAGACATCGGCCTTGCCCGGGCCCCTTGCGCGGCTGGTGGCCTTCATGGCCCCATGGCGCATCGAGGGGCGCGAGGGCTCCACGCGCGTGAGCATATACACCATCACCCGCGGCTCGGGCCGGAGCCGCAGCACCTATACAGTCGTCGAAGCGGGGGTTCATCCTGCCCTCGGCTTTAAGATGACCATCGCCCGCGAAGGCTTCTTCTCGAAGATCGGGAAGACCGTCTTCGGTATGCAGGATATCCAGGTCGGCGATGAGGAATTCGACCGAGCCGCCATCGTCAAGGGTGATGATCCCGAGGCCATCAAGCGCCTGCTGTCATCCCAGAGCCTGCGGGACGCCATTCTGCGCGGGCTGCAGGCCTATCCATCGTTGGAGATAGGCTCCGGCTCGGTCAAGTTCGAGCGTTCAGGCATCATCAAGGATCCTGAGTTCTACAAGCCCTTGATCGCTTCCATGGCCGAGATCGCCAGGGCCATGGGGGGCTGAACCGGAGCGGCGCGGGCACGGCAAGCGGGCGATCCCAGAGGGGCGGCAGCCCCAGGTCGGCAAGCCAGCTCCGTCCGCCGTGGGATCCAGTCGCGGGCCCGCCCCTTCTCTTCCCGTCGGATATGGCCTATCATTGGGGGCATGGCGGACATACGCTTCACGGTCCTGGATCTGCTCGACCTGGAGCTTCGGGACCACAACGCCCTCGACCTCAAGTGCGTGGGCGGGAGAAAGGGCCTGGGCAGGGAGATCTCCATCCCTGACCTGAACCGGCCCGGCCTAGCGCTGTCGGGCTTTTTTGACTCCTTCGCCCACCAGCGCATCCAGCTCTTCGGCCGTGGTGAGCACGCCTACCTGGCCAAGCTCGGCCAGGAGGGTCGCACTGACACGCTGGAGAAATTCTTCACCTACCAGATGCCCTGCTGCATCTATACCCACGATCTTTCGCCGCCCCACCCCTTCATCGACTTGGCCGAGGAGGCCGGCTGCCCGGTCCTGCAGACCGATCTGCCTTCCAGTGAATTCTCCACGCGCCTCCTGCGCGCCCTTACCAACATCTTCGCCCCGCACGTCACCATGCACGGCGTGCTGGTGGAGGTGTTCGGTTTAGGCATCCTCATCATCGGCGATTCCGGGATAGGCAAGAGCGAGACGGCCCTGGAGCTCATAGAGCGCGGCCACCGCCTGGTGGCGGACGACTCCGTGGAGATCCACTGCGTCAACGGCAACATCTTGATGGGCTCCGGGACGAATAAGATCATCGGCCATCACATGGAGATCCGCGGCCTGGGCATCATCAACGTCACCCACCTCTTCGGCGTGGGCGCCATCCGCGACAAGAAGCAGATCCAGCTCATCTGCAAGCTGGAGGATTGGTCCGCTGAGGAGGTCTACGACAGGCTGGGCACGGAGGACAAGACCATGGAGATCCTCGGGGTCAAGGTCCACCTCCTGGAGATCCCGGTCAAGCCCGGTCGTAACATACCCATCATCCTGGAGACGGCCGCCATGAACGAGCGCCTTAAGAAGATGGGCTACTATTCAGCCAAGGAATTCAACCAGAACGTCCTTAAGTGGCTTGAAAGCGAGAGCGCTCGTGCCGTATACTTCGGCCAAGAAGATACCATTTAACGCGGTGCGCTATGCGCCGCCGCCCCAGCGCGCGACCTGCCCAAGCGGACGTCCGTGCGGGCCGGCCGCCCCAGGAGGATCCCCGCCGCATGACAGAACGCGTCGTCACCATAAGGAACAGGGCTGGCGTGCACGCGCGCCCGGCCGCCATGATCGTGCAGCTGGCGTCCAAGTTCAAGTCCAAGATAACCTTCGAGCGCGGGCAGGAACGCATCAACGGGAAGTCCATCATGGGCATCCTGGCCATGGGGGCGACCTACGACTCCAGCCTCAAAATCATCGCCGAGGGCGAGGACGAGGCGGAGGCCGTGGAGGCCCTGGAACAGCTTTTCGAGAAGCGCTTCGAGGCGGACTAGACCCCCGCCGCCGCGCCTGAGGGGTACACGGCGTGGACACAATCCCGCGCAGGCGATCCGGCCTCGTCGATATCGTCTCCGTGCTCGCCCTCTATGGCATACTTTTCGCGGCCATGCTGGTGTTCTCCCAGGGCATGGCCGCGGGCCTCTCCCCGGCGGCCAGCGCCCCCTTCGGCATCTCGGCGGCCATCCTCATCGTCCTGAGCGCATCCCTGTTAGGACTCATCCTGCTCTTCGTCCTCAGGCTGCTGAGGCCGACCGCCCCGGCGGCCGCCGGAGGGAGGTTCCGCGCTCGGCTGGCGGGCTATTTCCTGGCCGTGGCATCGCTGGCCTCCATCCCCCAGGCCCTGGTGTCCTGGCAAGCCGTCGGAGCGGCGGCCGGAACATGGTTCAACGCCCGCATCGAGGCGGCCGCGGCCGGAGCCGAACGCCTCTCCCTGGATTACGCCGGGCTCATGGAAGAGAACCTCAAGCGGATCGCCGTCTCGGTCCTTCCTGGAATGGCCTCGCGCTACCTACCCGACCGCCCGCAGGCCCTGCTGGCCCTGCTGCAGGCGGAAGACTCCCGGGTGGCCGCCCTGCAAGCCTTCAGCCTGGGCGGCCAACCCGTACGGGAGCTGGCCTTTGCCGGCCAGGCGGCCTATCGTGAGAACCCAACCGCCGCCGCGGCTTTCGGTGAGGGCGCCCTGCCCAGTATACAGTCCAGGCAAGGCTACGCCATCCGCTACCTCAAGGTCACCGATTCCCGGGCCGGCCCTTGTTCCGTCCTCCTCAGCATGGAATTTCCCTCCGAGTGGAGCGCCATAGCCGAAGACATCCATGTGGCCGCGCGTGAGTCCGCCGGCATCTCCGCGGCCATCCCGCGCTTCCGCGCCGCCCTGGCGATGATGTACTTTCTCCTGGCCACCCCCCTGGTGCTCACGGCCCTACTGTTCGCCCTGGTGGCCGCCGACAAGGCGGTCAAGCCCCTCGCTTCCCTGGAGCGGGCCACCGCCGCGGTGGCCGCCGGGGACCTCAGCACGCGCCTGCTCACACGCCCGCGCGACGACTTCTCCGGCCTGATCACCGCCTTCAACCGCATGGTGGCCGAGCTGTCCAGGTCGCGCTCCTCCATGGCTCACGCGGAGAAGCTGAGCGCCTGGCAGGACATCGCCCAGAAACTGGCCCATGAGATCAAGAACCCCCTCACGCCCATCCGCCTGTCGGCCGAGCGCGTGCTCAAGCGCCATCGGACCTCCCCCGGCTCCGCCTCGGAGATCATCGAGCCGGCCATGCTGTCCATCATCCAGGAGGTGGACGGCCTGTCAGCCCTTCTGGAGGAATTCCGGGACTTCGCCCGACTGCCCGAGCCCCAAGCCGAATGGACCGACCTCGGCGGGGTAGCGGCCGAGGTGGCCCGATCCTTCGCCTCCAGCCATCCGGGCGTACGCATAGAGCTGGAGGGCGTGCCGGCGGGCATGGTCATCCGCGCCGACCGCGGGCACCTCCGGCAGATGTTCATGAACCTGTTCATGAACGCCATAGAGGCCATGTCCGGCCAGGGCCGGGTCAGCGTAAGGTCCGACCTTGTCAAACGCTCGGATTCAAGTTATTGTAGAATTCAAGTAAGCGACACGGGCCCGGGCATCCCTGCGGATATCCGCGAACGCCTCTTCACCCCCTACTTCACCACCAAGGAGAAGGGCACCGGGCTGGGGCTATCGATCGTCGAGCATATCGTAATGGATCACAAGGGAGAGATCTGGTTCGAGTCCGGAGAGGGCGCAGGCACCACCTTCTTCATCGACCTTCCCGTCGACGATGAGGCCGGGCGGGAACCACGGGGAGAGCATGCAGACCGTACTGGTGATTGACGACGAAAGCGGCATCCGCGGCGCGGTCAAGGACATCCTGGAGGATGAGCGCTACCGGGTCCTCACGGCCGAGGACGGCATTGTAGGCCTCTCGCTGATGCGCTCGGAGCGGGTGGACCTGGTCTTCCTGGACATCTGGCTGCCGCGCAAGGGCGGCATGGACGTGCTCCGGGAGCTGAAGGCCGAATGGCCCGAGACCGAGGTGGTCATCATTTCGGGTCACGCCAACATCGATATGGCCGTCCAGGCGGTCAAGCTGGGGGCCTTCGACTTCATAGAGAAGCCCCTATCCATAGACAGAATCATCACCGTTGCCCGCAACGCCCTGGCTATAGGCCTGCTCAAGGAAGAAAACCGCAAGCTCAAGCGAGCCCGCGAGGACGGCGAGCGACTGGAGGGCCAGAGCCCAGCCATGCGCGAGGTCCTGTCGATCATCGCCCAATCGGCTGCGTCGGACGCGCGCGTCCTCATCACCGGGGAGAACGGCACCGGCAAGGAGATGGCCGCGCGGGAGATCCACCGCCTGAGCCAGCGCGCCCAACGGCCTTTCGTAGAGGTGAATTGCGCGGCCATCCCTGACACTCTCATAGAGAGTGAGCTCTTCGGGCACGAGAAGGGCGCCTTCACCGACGCGGTGGCCAAGCGCAAGGGCAAATTCGAGGTGGCCTCCGGGGGCACGCTCTTCCTGGACGAGATAGCCGACATGAGCCTGCAGGCCCAGGCTAAGGTACTGCGGGCCATCCAGGAAATGAAATTCGAGCGCCTGGGCAGCGAGGAGACGGTGTCCGCAGACGTCCGGGTGATAGCCGCCACCAACAAGGACTTGCAGGCGGAAATCAAGGCCGGGCGCTTTCGCGAGGACCTTTTCTTCAGACTTAATGTCATCCCCATCCGCATGCCGGCCCTGCGCGAGCGCCGCGAGGACATCCCGGCCCTCGCCCAAGGCTTCCTGGGCGCCTTCCGCGAGTCGAACCCGGCCGCCCCGCAGCGATTCTCGGAGGCGGCCCTGGCGGCCCTGGCCGAATATGATTGGCCCGGCAACGTGCGCGAGCTCAAGAACGTAGTCGAGCGCATTTCGGTCATGAGCGATGAGGAAGCGGTCTCCCGCGAGACCGTCGAGCACTTCCTGGCCAGGGCCGCCGGGGCGTCCGGACTGTCGCCATCCGGGCAACCGCCCGGCCAGGCCCCGGCGGAGCGCGCGGCGGCCTATGGCGGCCTCAGGCTGGGGGAGGCCAAGGATCTCTTCGAAAAGGAATTTATCGCACAAAAACTGCGTGAGAACGGCTATAATATCACCAAGACCGCGGAGGCCCTAGGGATCTATGCCAGCAACCTCCACGCCAAGCTGAAGAAGCACGGGATACAGATAGACAGATGAAAGACCTGACCGAGCGGCAGAAGGAAGTCCTCGCCTTCATCAGCGCCTTCATCAGCGCCCATTCCTACCCGCCCACCATCCGCGAGATAGCCGAGCGCTTCTCAATCTCGGTGAAGGGCGCCTATGACCACATGAAGGCCCTGGAGAAGAAGGGCGCCCTGAGGCTGGAAGGCAATCGCTCCCGCGCGGTGGAAGTCGTGGATCGGGATCCTGAGCGCGAACGCCAGGTGGAGGTGCCCCTCCTGGGCGAGGTGGCCGCCGGCAAGCCCGTTTTCGCCGAGGAAAGCCGCGAACGCGGGGTGGCCGTGCCGGCCTTCATGGTCGGAACGCGCCCCTGCTTCGCCCTCAAGGTGCGCGGCGACTCCATGCGCGACGCCGGCATCATGAACGGCGATATAGCCCTCATCGAGGAGCGCCCAACCGCCGAGGACGGCGAGATCGTAGTTGCCCTCGTGGACGAGGCCGTCACTCTCAAGCGCTTTTTCCGCGAGAACAACCGCATCCGTCTCCAGGCGGAGAACCCCGCTTTCCCGCCCATCTATACCCAGGAAGTCAGGATCCTGGGCCGGCTCAAGGGGCTCCTCAGGACCTACGCGTGAGCCCGGCTGGTCAAGGGCGGGAAGGGGCCTGCCTTCTCCTCCTGGGCCCGGAGATCGGCGAGAAAAATGCCCGCGTGCGCGCCATCCGCGACGCCCTGGCTAAGGCGCACGGCGAGCTCCCTGAGATCGAGCGTCACTATTATCCTGAGACCCGCCCGGCCGCTCTGGTCGCCTCCATGCGCACGGGCTCCCTCTTCGCCTCCAGCCGGCTGGTAATCTATCAGGATATGAAGGACATCAACTCCAAGGCCGACGCCGCGATCCTGGCCGAATACGTCTCCGCGCCGGCCGAGGGCGTGACCCTCCTCCTCCTCTCGGATGAGACAAGGGTGGACCGGGCCATCCAGGACGCGGTGGGCGCCTCAAACGTGACAGTCTTCTGGGAACTCTTCGAGAATCGCAAGGAAGACTGGGTCAGGGCCTTCTTCAAGCGCTCCGGCCTGGGCATAACCGAGGAGGCCGTGCAGGCAGTGCTGGAGTTGGTGGAGAACAACACAGAGGCCCTCAAGGCCGAGTGCTCAAGGCTGGCCCTCATGCTCAAGCCCGGGCAGGAGCTGACCGAGACCGTGGTGGAGGAGTACCTGAGCCACGGCCGCAGCGAGGACGTCTTCTCGCTCTTCGGTCGGATGGCCGGTTCGGGCCTGCAGGAGGCCCTGGAGACTCTGGAGAAAATCCTGGAATCCAAGGAAAGCGCGCCGGTGACCCTGGTAGCCGGGCTGCAGTGGAGCTTCGCCCGCCTGGAATCCATCCTCTCGATGCAGGCCGCAGGGCTCTCCGCCGAGGAGGCCTTCGGGAAACTGAGGATCAATTCCAAGCTGCAGCAGCGTCTCTACCGCCAGGCCGCCGGGCGCTATCCCCTGGAGGCCTGCCGCCGCATTCTGACGCGTCTCTGCGACCAGGATGCCGAGCTGAGGTCGACCCCGCAGGGGTCCGAACGCCTCATCATGCAAACCCTGGTCTACGAGATCATGGAGAAGGGCGGCCAGTCCATCCAGGTCCGGGAGGACTAGCCTTCGCTAAGGGAGGCGCAGCACGGAAATCCCGGCCGCCCCGATCTCGGGGTATACGTTTTCAGTCCAGGCGCCGATCACCCAGTTCCCCACGATAGCGCATTCCCCGTAATCGAATGTCGCCGGCAGGGCGGGCAATCGCATGGCCCCGGCTTGAAGCCCGAGGCCCAGGCCGAGCTCCCCACCCGGATACAAAGCTACGGCCTTCCCGGCTGCCGCGAAAACGTAAATCTCGGCGCTCGCTGCGGCGTCGACGCGCCCATGGGCCAAGAAGGGCCGCGCCGCGAAATCGGTTTCCACCCTCAACACGATGAAGACGCTCGCTTCGGCGGGAGCCAGACCATAACGCGCAAGGGCCAGGCCGGGTTGGATGAGCGCCTGCAGAGCGGCCGGGAGCTCGCTTGACGGGGGCGGGTTCCATACGTCCTCGAGGGACCTCCGGTCAACATTGCGATAGTCCCCGTCCTCACCAAGCTCGAGATAGGCCTCCTCCGCGTCGCCTGCATCGGGCTGACGTACGAGGTGCAGGATGCAAGTCCCCTCTCCGAGAGGCTCGAGGGCGATGGGATTCCACTCCGCAGGCGGATATTCTGATTCGAAGGACAGAGGCTCGCGCCTGAAGGCGCCTTCCGCAGGCGCCATGGAGAGGAGGCGCGCCCCGCCGGCCGCCGTCCGAAAGGTATCGTTGGAGCTGAGGAAGACGTAGAAGCGCCCTGAGCGGGCGAAGACGGCCGTCACGGTCCTGCCCTTGAAATCAGGATGGACCGCGCCGCTTATCGACAGTCCCCGGTCTCCCAGGTCACGGAAGAGAGCCGCCCCGTAGGCGTTCACGGCCCCACACAGGTAATCCCCGCAGAGGGCGAATCCCCGCAGGGCCCGCGCGTCTGTCCAGGGCGAACGGACGCGGGCGGAGGCCGGATCACCTGCCAGCTTGGTGAAAAGGGCTCCCTCGGACTCCATCTTTGCTTCCAGGGAGAGGCATGCGGATCGCCCTTTCTCGAGGACGAGGGCCGATGGCCAGGAATCCGCGGCTGCACCCGGGGTACGCCCCTTGCAGGCGGTCAGGATGGCGATGCCCAGGAGGGCCGAGACCGGGAGGAATACAAGGATAGGCGGAAAAATCCGGGGGCCCGTACGCTGAAAAGGATTCCTGCCAGGCATGGGGATACCTCCCAGGATGGAAAAACGAAGGGGCCGCCTCTCATCGGCGAGCCCCATGAAAACAAGGCGAGTCCCGCGCCTCCGTAGGCCGGGCTGGCTGGATCAGCGCAGCTTGAGCGCCTCCACCATGTAACGGCGCGATGGGGCGTCCTTGGCCTTGACGATCTTCTCCACCACGACGATCAGGTAACGCTCGTCCGGGGAGAGGATGACACGCTTAATGACGTAGGCGCTCACACCCTCGCGCCTCACCGTGGGCGAACCTCCGCGGACGTTGCGGGCCACACCGGTCGAATCGGTTACGGTGAGATCCAGAGAAAAGGAGGAGGACAGGCTGGAACCGGATTCGAAGACGCTTTGATCCAGACCCAATGAGTAATCCCGACCGGTCTTGAAATCGCGGAAAGACAGGGCCTGGCGGGGAGTCTCGCCGTCTAAAAGGACGTAAAGAAGACGCCCCTGCCTAAGATGATCCACCCTGTAGGACTTGGACAGGGTGGCGTTCTCGTACATGAGCCCGTAGAACAAGCCCGAGCCGTCCTGGCCCAGGTCTAGGGGAGCGTTGCTGGCGGCCTTCAAGATGCCCTTGGGCACGAAGGCGTTGCGGGCGTTGTCCACCGTGTAAATCTCCGCGTAGGAGCCGCCGGTGGCTGCGTCTATCCCGTACTGGGCGAACTGGAAGTAGGCGCCGTCATCCGAGAAGCCGAGATTGACGAAAACCGCGACGTCCCCGGCGTATAGGGCCGAGGCGGCCAGGACGATCGCGGCGACCAGTAGCGCCAAGCGCTTGCGCATGCTTCGTTCTCCTCCCCATCAATATCGGCCTGGGACGCTCGGCCTTGAGGCTTTCCCGGGCCGGTCTTCCCCTTCACAAAGGCGCCCCGACGCGCTTTACTGTCGATGATGACTGTTATTTCGAGAAAACGAGTGCTGGCTCTCTGCCTGGTAGTCGAGACCGCCATGGCCATAGCCTACGGGATCGGTGCGGCCTTCGCGTCCAAGACCGGGGCCATCAGCCCGGACGCTGCCCTGGGTGTGGCGGGCCCCTCGGCCGAGAGCGCGGCTGTTGTCCGGCCGCGCGCCCCGGTGTATCTCCCTCCCGAAGCCGTTCCCATGATCCTGATCATCAGCTCCCTCTGTGCCGCCGGGGTCATGACCGCCTTCGCCCTGGCGGGGGGCGCCACCATCCTGCGCCTCTTCCGGAAAACCGCCACGAACGAAATCCTCTTTTTCGGCGTAGCCCTGGCGGCCCTCTCCCTGGAAGCCCTGCGTCCGGCCGCCCTCCTTGCCCGCCACGGCGGCGCCCCCCTCATCATCGCCTCGCTGCTGACGAGGTCCGTGCTCTTCGGGCGCTGGGCGGGGGCCTTCGGGCTCTTCGGCGCAAGCGTCTACGCCGCGGGGTTGGAGTACGGGAAGAGCGGTCAAACCCTGGCGGCGGGTATCTTCCTAGCCTTGATCCTGAGCGCCTCATCGCCCCTCGACTCAGGCTCCTTCACTCCGGCCTTTTTGGTCCGAGTCGGATTCCCGGAGCTTGTCGAGGGCGTGGCCGTGGCCATGGCCGCGCTGAGCGTCCTGGGCTACCTAATAGCAGCCCGTCGCATGGGCTCAAGAGACTACGCCTGGATGGGGGCCGGCATAGCGGCCATGACGCTCGGAAGGGAAACGCTCCAGCGCCTGGTGGATCCGGCCCTGTGCGCGCTGGGAGCCATAGCCCTGGGCGCGGGTATCTACCTCTACACCAAGCGGCAGTTCAGAAAATCGCTTTGGGGCTGATGCTGATCAGGTGAAGAGGGCTGCGGCCAGAGCGCCGACGCTCACCGGCAGGAGAATGTTATCGAAGTCCTTCACCGGCATGGCCTCAACGGCGGTGGCTAGGGAAGCCACGGCCAGGGAACCGCCGATAGAGCGGGTCAGCGAATAGGTGGCGGCGAAGGTGGCGGCGAAGCAGGCAAGGCTGCCTTCAAGGCTCTTTCCCCCGGTGAGGGGTAGGCGCAGCCTACCGAAGAGGCGCCCGACCAGGCTGGCGAGGCCGTCGCCGAAGGCCAAGGCGTAGATGGCGATGGAGGCGGCCGGTTGTGGATAGAAGACGAGGGCGCACAGGGCGCCTAAGCCAAGGGTGGCCGGTCCTAGGACGAAACGCCCAGCATCGCGCGGGCGGGCGGCGACGGCGGTGATTCTGGAGACGAGGAAGACCTCGCGGCCGTTCAGGCGCAGGATCTCGGCCATAATGTAGAAAAGAGTGCCCCCGCCCAGGAGGGCGATGGTAGCGCCCATGCTGAGAGCGGCCAGGCTGGGCGTGAGAGCGATGAGGAAATGCAGGGATTTACGGACGATCTCCGTCCGTAATTCATTATTGCTGAGGGCGATCGATGCGCTGCTGTTCTCCATGCCAAGACGTTCGTTAATCAAGGATTTCTCCCGAAGAGTCTCGTTTATTGAATGCAAGAAGCATGCCATAAATGCATCTTGATATAGGCTGGCAATATCTTATTCTGCTATATTTATTTAATCCTTATCCCAAGCAAAGACGGTCACTGTATTCAGTATGCTTGTAAAAAATCTTATACACTTTCTATCGTTAAAAAACTACTCCATCCTGTATAAAGGCGCAGCACTCCGGGTTCAGGGCTACTGGGATAATCCATCACTCGGCATAGCGTTTATGGTGTTTATCGATGAAGTAAGCAAGGCAGGGAAAGAGCGGGGCAGAGACAATCGGAATGCGAGCGATAGAAATCACTACGTATTGGGCGATATTGGATTTGAACCAATGACTTCTACCGTGTGAAGGTAGCACTCTCCCGCTGAGTTAATCGCCCTCAGGAAGGGAAAAATACCAAATGAGACCGGCCGCGTCTAGAGGCCGCCCGAATAGAGCATGGCGTCTATGGCGATCTGCTCGTCGGTATCGACAAGATCGCGGGAAATGCCGGCGTATATCTGGGGCACGAAGGCGCGGCTGGGGTGGAGGATACCGTCCAAGTTGAGATAGGCCAGATTTGCCTGCTTGTCGCGGATCATGGTTTTTTGGTCTCGGGTGAGGGCGTCGTAGAGGCGGGCCGACTCGCTAAGCTGGGCCATGGCCTGGGAGCGGCGCGACGAATCGCCCAGGCGGAGCGAGAGGCGATACAGGGCCACGCCCAGGTTGTTGCTTGCTACCATGAGGAGGTTCACCACCCGCCTCTGCTGGGGACGATCCTGCACGTCCTGGTAGGCGAAGCGGTCGATCTCATCGTTCATGCGCTGGACCAGGCGCTCGTAGTAGCCAGCGGCCGCGGCGAAGTCTTCCCGTCTATAGAATGAGTTGGCCATGGCATAGAGAAGGTTGTCCTCCTCGGAAGCCTCCAGTGAGGCCTCGTAGAGGAAGTCCAGGGCCTGGGCGTATTGTCCGCGGCGGTAATTCACATAGCCGCGCTTGTAGGCGGTCTCGCGGGTGGAATAGCCGTTGCGGGCGGCCTCCTGGTACAGGTCGAAGGCCGTCGAGAGGTCGTTGCGGTCGTAGTAATGCACGTCTCCCAGGCCGGCGTAGATCTCGCCGAAGCGCGGTCCCGGCTCCACGTAGCGCTTGGCAAGGGCGGCCTCGTAGGCCTGGATGGCCTTGAAATAATAGAACTCGGCCTCAAGGTACTGGGCGGCCTTGAAACGCCACTGCCCGCTCCAGTGCAGGACGTCTATCCGGGCCGCCACCTGGTTTTTGGTCAGGGCGGGCTTGGCATCGTAGGCCTCCAGGGCCTTGGCTAGAGCCTTGCGCTCCTCCTCGTGCACCGCCGTGGCGCGGAAGAGGCGCGCCAGCTGGTAGTGCAGGTCCGGGTCGGATTGGTCGCGCTTGAGACCGGTCTTGAGAATGACCTGGACACCCTCCAGCTGGCCCCGGTCTATGAGGTAGCCGCCCAATTCCCCGTAGACCCGCGCGTCAACCTTGGCGTCCTTTTCCTTCAGCAGCCATTCCCTGAGAGGCAAGACCTCCGAGAGCTTGTCGGCGCGGATGAAGTAGAGCAGCATGCGCCCCATATAGAGATCCTTGCGCCCGTACATACGCACCAGCGAAGCGTAGGCCTTGCGGGCGGCCTCCAGGAGCTCGGCGCGGCGGGCCGTGTCCGCGGTATCATCCGACCAGGCCAGGTAGTTGTCGCCGTGCAGGAGCAAAGCGTCGGCGTCCTTGGGACGCCAGTTAAGGATGGTACGCTTGAGGACGGATTCGGCCTTGGCGTAGTCCAAGAGGACCTCGGATTCCAGGCGCGCGTACTCCATGGCGGCCTTCTTCTCACGTCCGTAGCGCGAAAGGATTTCTTGGTATTTTTTCTCTGCTAAAAAATATTGCTTCTTTACAACGTAGGCCCGGGCATAGCGGTAGTGCCATGACTTGAAAGCCCTCACGGAGTAGGCCCGATCAAAGAGATCCTCGGCGGCCGGGTAGTCGTCCGCGGAGATGGCCCGATAGCCCTCCCTGTATATAGAATCGGCCAGCAGGGGCTTATAGACCAAGTGGTAGCCGGCCAGGACCAGGAGGGCCAGGCCGGCGATGACGGCCAGGGACACTCCCAGGAGGGGCAGTATGTTCTTGCGGAAGGCGTACCAGAAGGAGCCGGCCTCGGCCTCAAGCTGTTCCCCAGTTCGGCGCTCGAAGCCTTTGGGAATAGGGATGCGCTTGCCCAGCATGTGCCCCAGCTGGGAGGCCATCTCCCTGGCTCCGGCCCCGGCCACCATCAACTCTACGATCTTCGCGGCCTGCCTGTCGTCGAGGCCCTCTTCGGCCAGGCCTCTTTCTATCTCAAGCCTGAGGTTGAGGGGATAGGAGAGGAGGCTGTCCTGGAGGCGATCCAACTCCTTCTCGCTGAGAGATAGTCCGGTTAGGTCATCCGCAGATTCCTCGCCGCCGCTCAGGCCATCTGGGGGCGCGGCTCCAAATTCGAAGCCCGCGAAGGAATCGGCCGGTGCGGCCTCCCCGGCTTCAGCCTCTTCGGCCTCGGGAGGCTGTACGGGGGGTGGAGGCGGGATACGCTCGCGCTTGGGCTTGGCTGCGCGCCTATGCCCGAAAGCGCGTGCGGGCGCCTCCTCCCGGGATTCTCCCCCGAGGTCGAAGCCGATCGATTCCTCATCGCCTTCCCGGGCGAAGGTCCCGGGCAAAGAAGCCGGTCCAGCCTCACCCCCCTCATCGCCCACCGCGCTCCGGGGGGCTTGGGCGGTTGCGGCTATGGCATCCAGGCCGAAATCGCTGGCGCTGAAATCCTCAAAGGAGGGGATGGAGCCCTCGTCACCCTGGTGAGAGGCGGCTGGTGCCTCCTCCTCGGCATCCGATGCAACGGAGACATCCACGGCTTCGGAGGCGGATCGGCCATCGGCCCCAAGACCGATATCATCGAAAGATGGCATGGAGAAACCGGCTTCGGACTCCGGACCAGGGCCGGGTTCCTCGAAAGAATCGTCGGGGACGGCAGCCTCAGGAATCTCGGGAGCAGCTTCGCCCATATCGCCCAGGCCCGAGTCTTGTGATGCAGGGGTGAAATCGATGTCCTCGAAGGATGGGACCTCCCCGGCGAAGGGGCCGGCCTCTGGTTCAACTGCATCGGCCTCGGCGGGGCCGCCCCCGGTGAGTCCACCCATGTCTACGAGCCCGTCGGAAGCCGAGCTCGGGGCTTCTTCCGGGATGCCAGCCATGAGGCTGGAGAAATCCGCCCCACCCAGGGCATCCACCCCCCCAATGTCCTCGGTACCAGTCCCTGTGTCAGTGCCCGCGCCGATGTCAGTGCCCGCTTCTATGCCCCCGGAGGCCTCGTCGAGGCCGTCCTGACCGACCTGGGGAAGGGATGCCTCGGCATCGGCCTGATCCTCAGGCGGGGCGTGGAGAGCCTCAGAGGGACCCGAGGCATCGGAGTCGGACATCATGGCCGCGGCGAAGGCGCCGAAATCAAAATCGCCCTCGGCCGACCCTGCGGGTTCTGAGATCGGTTCCTCGCCGGGGAACTCTCCGGACAAATCCGCCTCGGTCGAGTATTCAGCCGGGCCGGACTCGGTTTCAGCCCGGCCGGTCTCGGCTTCGGTATCAGGGAAATCGCCCAGGTCGGCTGAACCGATGTCCCCGTCTTGGGAGAGGTCCTCGGCCGGGGCATCGAGATCGATATCGGCCAGGAGGGAGGAGAAATCGGGGACCTCGGAGAATGAGTGGGAAGGGGCGGAGCCATCGGCCGAGGGCCCCTCATCGGCGGCGTCGGCCGGGAGGGGACTGGGCTGGGGGGGAGGGGGGAGATCCACGTAGGGCTCGCCCCTGGCCTCGAGGACGGCGTCCTCCTTGGCGAGGGAGCGGAGTATCTTCTTGAGGCGCCCTATCTCGCGCGGATCAGGCATACGACCATATTAACGGAAGATCGGCGCCTTTGTTAACCGAAGAATAGCTACGGGCGATCCGGCGGCGGTCTCAAGGTGGAGACTTGGCCCGCCGATCATTAGTGGGATCATGAAAGCCGCCGCGCGATTCCCGGCAGTCCTCCTCTCCCTGGCCTTAGGCGCCGGCCTGGCATCGGAATCCCTGCCCGGGCCACTGCACATGGCTGTCTCGGCCATTAAGCAAGCGTCTCCCCCGATCCTCATGAACGAATACGTCATATTCACATCGGGCCTGCCGGCCCGCTCGGTCGGCCTGGCCTTCATGCACGAGGGCTTCAGGACTATACACCAGATGCAGGCCAATGCCCACGGCGTGCGTTTCCTGGTCTACGCCCTGCCCCTGGCCAGCCACGAACCGCTGCGTTACCGCATGGTGGTCGACGGGGCCTGGATGCGCGACCCCCTCAACTCGGCCTACGTCCGGGACCAGGATACCGGCTTGTTCCTGTCCATCCTGGAGTACCCGCCGGTATCGGACGAATCGCCCGGCGTCTATCGCATCCTCAATGGTCGCCGGGCTTCCTTCCTCTACCGCGGTCCGCCCGGCCGTCGGGTGGGTCTAGCCGGATCCTTCAACGATTGGGATCCATTCATGCATTACCTCGAGGAAACCGAACCCGGGCTCTATCGCCTGGACATCGACCTGCCGCCGGGCACCCAGCGCTATGTCTTCGTGCTCGACGGTGATATGCTGACCGACCCCCTCAATCCCGAGAGCGCCTACTCTCGCGACGGTCTACGGGTATCGGTTCTTAATGTCCCTTGAGCCGAGCCGACCCCGCCCGGAACAGCAGGTTTCCTTGACTTGGTGGTCTCCCGCCATAGAATTGACAGCAGCGGCGCGACTGGGAACCAGACAGGCCGCGCGCTAGGCGGGCAGCCATTCCGGCAGATCCAGACGATGCAATAGAAACCATAGTATCGGGCGAGTACCGCGCCCTCATGGACGCCCTTGGCCTGGGCATGTCCATAGCCTCGCTGGACGGCCGGATCATGGCCGCCAACGCCTGCGCCGCGCGCATAGCCGGCTTCAGCGATCCCGAGGAGATGATGCGCGCCGGGGCCCTGGGCCTCTACGCCGACCCCGCCGACCGGGCCCGCCTCCTCGGCGAACTGGAGGCTCGAGGATGCGTATGCGGGTTCGAGACGGCCTGGAAGCGCCCGGACGGCTCCCTGGCCGAGGTGGCTATCACGGCCATCCTCCAGCGCGGCCCGGACGGCCGGCCGCGGAGCATCATCGGGGCCATCCGCGATATAGGCCTCATCAAACGTCTGGAGGACGGAGTAAAGGCCGGCGAACGGCGTTTCCGGGCCCTGGTCGAGAGGAGCGCCGAGGCCATAACCCTGGTGGACGCCTCCGGGGCTGTGATCTACGAGGGCCCGACCATTCAGCGCATAACCGGCTACTCCCCGGAAGAGCGGCTGGGACGCAGCTCCCTCTCGAACGTCCATCCCGATGACCGAAAATTGGTGATGGACACGATGGCCAAGGTCATGGCCGAGCCCGGAGCTACAGTGACAGCCCGCTTCCGCTCTCTGAGGAAAGACGGATCATTGTGGTGGACCGAGGGCACGGCCACCAACCTCCTCGATGATCCGGATGTGGGCGGAGTGGTGGTCAACTTCCGCGATATCACCGACAAAGTGCGCGAGGAAGCCCGCCTCAAGGCCCACCTCGAGCTGGAATCCCTCATGGCCCGGGTCTCACGGGCTTTTTTGGAAAGCACCCCATCGGAAATAGACAAGGTCATAGGCGCCACATTAGAGAGCGCCGCCCTCTTTGCCGGCGCCCGCTCGGCCGCCCTCTTCCTGACCCAGGCCGTCGATGGCCGGTTATGCCTGGTCCGCGAATGGCGGGCTGAGGCCTTTAGCCCGGAAGAGAAAGGGCCGGAGGGCATCCGGTTATGCCAGCTGGGCCCCTGGTCCGCCGAGATCGAGGCCGGCCGGCCTGTAATAGCCACGACGCCCTCCGACCTGCCTCCGAGCGCCGACGTCCCGGCCCTCTTCCAGCAGGCCCCGGAGTACTGGCCCTTGGTGCTTGTACCCTTCAGCAGGGCCGGGCGTCTGCACGGCCTGATCTCAATACAGGGCGCGGACTCCTACATGGAGGGCTGGCCCGGGTCGGTCATCAGTGTCATGGCCTATATCAGCAACATGTACACGACCCTCATCGAACGCAGGGATACTTGGCTGGCCCTGCTCAAGTCGGAGCGGGAGCTGCGCGAGGCCCAGCGCGTCTCGCGCATGGGCAACTGGCGATGGGACCCGGTGGAACGGCGCGGCGAATGCTCTGAGGAAGTCTATGAAATATGCGGGCTGGAACACGGCCTCGGCCCGGAGGAGCTGATGACGGCCTACCTGTCCTCTATCCATCCTGATGACAGGCCCGCCCTTGAGAAGGTCTTGGCCGGCGAAGAATCCCCTGAAGGACGCGAATTCCGCATCCGTCTCAAGGACGGAAGCGAACGCTGGCTATGGTATGAGCCGAGCCCTCCCGCGCCTCCCGGGCAAGGCCGGCCGGGCGAGCTCTCCGGCATCATCCAAGACATCACCGAACGAAAGCGCGCCGAGGCCGAGCGCCTGGCCATGGAACAGCACCTCCAGGACGCCCAGCGCTTGGAGTCCCTAGGCATCCTGGCCGGGGGTATCGCCCATGACTTCAACAACCTCTTGGGATCAGTCTTCGGCTACATCGACCTGGCCCTGCTTGAGACCATGAGCGCCAAGGCTCGCTCGCGCCTGGAATCGGCCATGGGTTCCATAGACCAGGCCCGCGGCCTTACCCAGCAGCTCCTGACCTTCGCCAAGGGCGGGGCGCCCTCGCTAAAGCTGGATCGCCTCCATCCATTTATACGCGAAGCGGCCCTCTTCGCCATGAGCGGCCGGACAGCCACATACTCGGAGGATGTGGATCCGGACCTGCGCTGCTGCGAGTACGACCGCTCTCAGATAGGCCAAGTGGTGGGCAACCTGGTCATCAACGCCCTCCAGGCCATGCCGGCCGGCGGCAAGATACGCCTAGCGGCGCGCAACGTTGTCCTAGCCGCAGGCCAGGTTCCCGGCCTGCCCTCTGGAGACTTTGTGGCCTTCTCCATCGCCGACCAGGGCATGGGCATGCCACCCGAGATCCTGGCGCACGCCTTCGATCCCTTTTTCACCACCAAGAAGGCCGGCAGCGGACTCGGCTTGACGATCGCCTACTCCATTATCAAGCGGCACGGCGGGGCTATCCAGGTGGAATCCGAGCCCGGCCGCGGTTCACGCTTCACGGTCTACCTCCCGGCCCGGGATGGGAAGCCCGAGCCCGAGCCTCCGACCGCCCCGGCCTTGTCCAAGCTGGGTGGGGATGTGCTGGCCATGGATGATGAGGAGGAAATCCGCGGGGCCATCGGCGAGATGCTCCTCGCCCTGGGGTGCCGGCCCGCCCTGGCGCGGGACGGCCTGGAAGCCATCCGCCTTTTGAAGGAGGCCCTGGCCGAGGGACGCCGCTTCAGGGCGGCCATTCTAGACCTGACCGTCCAAGGCGGCATGGGCGGAGCGGAGACGGCCCCGCACCTGCGGGCTCTGGACCCGGGCTTGCCCCTGTGCGTTTCCAGCGGCTATGCCGACGACCCGGCCATACCCGACCCGGCCGGCTCCGGCTTTGACGCCTCGCTGGCGAAGCCCTACTCCCTGGCCGAGCTGGAACGCACTCTGCGCAGGATATGCAGGCCGGCCGGGGAGGAAACGAAGGCGCAGGGCTGAGCCCACATCGATGAAGGCGATAGCCCTCAGTGCGGGGAGCCCTGCCGCCGGGACCGCGCGGAGCATCTCCCGCCGCGGATCCGCCCGGGCACGCCCCCTCCCCTCAGTCCGGACCGAGGGCGCGCACGCGGGCCATGAAGGCCGGATCGTCGGTGCGCGGTGACCTTGGACGGTTGACGGGATGGCGAGGCGGTTTCCCGCTAAGGGCGTCGGCGGCGTTAAGGGCCGTGGATCGCCTGAGCTGAACTACAGATTCCGAGCTGTAATAGGCGCGATGGTCCGATAGCACCACGTTGGCCATGCCCAGGAGGGGGCTGCCCGCAGGCGGCTCGTCCTCGAAGACGTCAATCCCTGCGGCGGCCAGCTTGCCCGAACGCAGGGCCTCGGCCAGGGCGGCCTCGTCTACGACTCCCCCGCGCGAGGTGTTGATGACCACCGCCCCGTCTCGCATCATACCGATGGCGCGAGCGTCCAGCATGCGCCTGGTCTCATCCCTCAGGGGCACATGAAGGGAAATGGCGTCGGCCGTGGCCAGGGCCTCCTCCCAGGAGACTGCCCGCACGCCCCGCAAGCGAGCCGGGAGCTTCTGCTCCGCGCGCGGATCCACCACCAGTATCTCCCTCAGCCCCAGCCCCATGGCCTTGGCCTGAAGAGCCGATCCCGATGAGCCGTAACCGATGATAGCCAGGGTCATGCCCGCCAGGCGCCGGGCCGGCACGCGCAGATTCCAGCCCCCGGCCCGCACGCCCGCGTCGCAGGCCACGATGCCGCGCAGGCAGGCGATCAGCATGCCCAGGGCGTGTTCAGCCACCTCGTCCGCGCAGTAACCCGGGACGTTGGCCACCCAGATGCCGAGAGCCGCGGCCGCCTCCACGTCCACGTTGTCGTAGCCTATGCCGTAACGGGAAATTATCAGGCAGTCCTCCAGGGCCCCGATCAAAGCTGCATCCATGCGGGCCTGGTTGCAGAGTACGGCCGCACAGCCGCGCGCCAGTCCGGCCAGCTCCTCGGACGAGTGCCCGGATGCCACTTCCAGCCGAGCCCCCAGGGGGGTCAGTACGGCTTCCTCCTCGGCCAGGTTCCCGAAGCGGTCATCGGTGACAAGGACCCTCATGCGCGCCCCCGCGCGGCTTGCCTCCCCCCGCGCCGCGGGGCTATCATCGCGGCCGTGGCCGAGCATATCCTCTTCGACCTTGACAACACCCTCTACCCCTCCTCGAGCGGCCTTGAGGACCGCGCGGTGGCGCGAATGATGGCCTTCGCCGCGGAGAGGCTGGGCCTGTCCGCGGCGGAGACAGCCGCGCGCAGGCGCGAGGCCCTCAGGGAATACGGCACCACCCTGGAATGGCTGCGGGCCGAGCACGGGCCCATCGATCCCGACCAGTATTATGCGGCAGTGCACCCGGAAGGGGAAGAGTCAATCCTGTCCCCCGACCCGGAACTGGATCGCCTCCTGAAAGCCCATCCGGCGCGCAAGTGGGTCTTCACCAACTCACCCATCGAGTATGCCGAGCGCGTCCTGGCCCGCCTGGGCCTACGCTCCCGCTTTGAGGGCGTTTTCGACATCCGCTTTTGCGGTTTCTACGGCAAGCCCCACCCGGAGGCCTTCGAGCTGGTGCTGCGGGCGATAGGCGGCAGCGTGCGCGACACGGCCTTCATAGACGACTCGCTCAGGTCCGTGGAGGCCTACCGGGCCATGGGCGGGACGGCCATATTGGTGGATGAGCTGGGACGGCACCCGCGCGCGGCCGTCCCGGTCCTGCGCGATGTGAAGGATTTCCCGTCGGTCCTGGGATGAGGGTCGCGCCGGAGCTCCCAGCCAGTGTTGCCCCGGGGCGGGGGCATCGGGTATCATGCGCCATGAGACTGGAAGCCTTCTACAAGCCCGGAGTCGAGGACGGACGGCGCAGCGCAGTCCTGGCATGCCTTCCCCCGGCCCTGAAACCGCGCATGCGCCGCATCGCCCTTGCGGACGTCTTCATCACCGACGCCCTCGCGCCCCCCGAAGTCCTGGCGGCCCTCTTTTCCGACCCGGTGGTTCAGGACTGCCTGGCCGGGAAGGCCTTCGCCGAGCTGCCGGAGCAATGCGGCTTCGATATCCTGATCGAGGTGGCCTACCGTCCCGGGGTGACGGACACCCTGGCCATCACCGCCCGCGAGGCCATCCTCCATGAGGTCGGTCCGGCCGCTGTGGAAGGCCGCCTCGTCCAGACCGCCCGGCAGATCCTTCTCTGGACCGATGGCCCCCTGGGCGACAAGGAACGCGCGGCCCTCCTGGCCTCCCTCCACAACCCCCTCATTCAGAAGGCCGAACTCATCGACGCGGCCGCCTGGGCGGCCGGGCAGCGCCCGCCCTCGGCCTACCCCTCCGTCAAGGCCGAGGGAAACCAGGAAGTCCAGCGCTTCGACCTGGCATCCATGGACGACGCGGCCCTGGAAGCCCTCTCGCGCGAACGCCTCCTGGCCCTGAGCCTGGCCGAGATGCGCGCGGTCAAGGCCCACTTCTCCACGCCCGGGACGGTCAAGGCCCGGGCCGCCGCCGGCCTGCCAGCCCAGGTCACCGACGTGGAGCTTGAGATGATCGCCCAGACCTGGAGTGAGCACTGCAAGCACAAACTCTTCAACGCCCTGGTGCGCTACCGCGAGAGCGGCCGGGACGAGACCGTGGATTCCCTCTTCAAGACCTACATCCGCGCGGTCACGGAGACTCTGGCCCCTTCCAAGCCCTTCCTCAAGTCGGTCTTCACCGACAATTCGGGGGTTATAGCCTTCGACGAGGAGACCCTGCTCTGCGTCAAGGCCGAGACGCACAACTCGCCCAGCGCCCTGGACCCCTACGGCGGGGCCATAACCGGAATCGTGGGGGTCAACCGCGACATCCTGGGCACGGGCATGGGTGCCAAGCCCATCTTCAACACCGATGTGCTATGCTTCGGCCCGCCGGACACGGATGAGTCATCCCTGCCCAAGGGTGTCCTGCACCCGCGCGATGTCCTGCGAGGGGTGCACAAGGGCATCGTGGACGGCGGTAACCAGTCCGGCATACCCACCGCCGCGGGGGCCTTCCTCTTCGACGACTCCTACGCCGGCAAGCCCCTGGTCTTCTGCGGAACCGGCGGCATCATGCCGGCCAAGGCAGCCGGGCGGGACGCCTGGACCAAGCACATCCTGCCCGGGCATAAGGCTGTCATGCTGGGCGGGCGTATCGGCAAGGACGGCATCCACGGGGCCACCTTCTCCAGCCTGGAGCTGTCCGAGTCAAGCCCGGTGACGGCCGTGCAGATCGGCGATCCCATCATCCAGCGCCGCATGACCGCCTTCCTCCTGGAGGCCCGCGACCTGGGCCTCTACGAGGGCATCACGGACAACGGCGCCGGGGGACTGTCGTCCTCCCTGGGCGAAATGGCCGAGAGCGCCGGCGGGGTCATGATCGACCTGGACGCCTGCCCCCTCAAGTACCCTGGCCTCTCGGCCTGGGAGATCCTGGTATCGGAATCCCAGGAGCGCATGAGCCTGGCGGTAGACCCGGCCAGGCTGGGAGACTTTATGGCCTTAGCGGCCAAGCGCGGGGTGGAGGCCTCGGTAGTGGGCGAATTCCGCGCGAGCGGCAGCATCGAGATCCGCGCCGGGGGCAGGATAGTCGGCCTCCTGGACCTGGATTTTCTGCACCGCGGTCTGCCGCGCATACAGCTTGAGGCTGCCTGGATCCCGCCCGAGGAGCGCATGTCCACCGAAGCGCTGGAGCCCATCGCGGACCCAACCGCGGCCCTCTTGGACATCCTCGCCGATCCCAACCTGGCCTCCAAGGAGTCGCTGGTGCGCCAGTACGATCACGAGGTCCAGGCCTTGAGCATAGGCAAGCCATTCACCGGCCTGGGCCGCGACGCCCCGACCGACGGGGCCGTTCTCAAGCCTCGCTACGATTCCTGGAAGGGAATCAGCGTAACCCACGGTATTTGCCCGCGCTTCGGCGACTGGGACACCCAGCGCATGGCCCGCTGCGCCGTAGACGAGGCCATGCGCTCGCACGTAGCCATGGGCGGCAACCCCGACCAGGCCGCCGCCTTGGACAACTTCTGTTGGCCCGACCCGGAGCCCTCGCCCGGCAATCCCGACGCCGCCTACAAGGCCGCCCAACTGGTGCGGGCCTGCCGCGGGCTCAAGGAGGCTTGCATGGCCTATGGTCTGCCCTTGATCTCGGGCAAGGATTCGATGAAGAACGATTGTACTTTGGGCGGCCGCCGGCTCTCGGTGCGCCCGACCCTCCTGGTCACCCTCATGGGCATCGTCCCGGACGCGCGCAAGAGCATCTCAACGGATTTCCTGGCTGCGGGTGACCTGATTTACATACTGGGCGGAACCAACGGCGAGCTGGGCGGCTCTGCCTACGAGCGCCTGGCCTTGCGAATGGCGGCCGCCGGACGCGGCGCGGGGACTCCCGTCGGCGGATCGATATACCAACCGACATCCTTCGGCGAGTGCCCGGACGTCGACCTTGAGGAATCCCTGGCCCTCTACCGGGCCTTCTTCGCCGCCGCCGGGGGGCGCCTGATCCGATCGGCCCACGACATCTCCGAGGGTGGTCTGGCGGCAGCCATAGCCGAATCCTGCCTGGGGGGCCGCCTGGGGGCCGAAATCCGCTTGGACAACCTTCCCGGGAAAGCCTTCCGCCAAGGCCTGTCTGGAGCCCTCGATCTCGCACGTCTCCTCTTTTCCGAAAGCCCCGGACGGTTTATAGTAAGCGTAGGATCGGGCGACCGCGAGCGCTTCGAGACATCCATGGCCGGTCGCGTTTTCATGCGTCTCGGCCATACGACTGCCGAGGGGGCCGTCCGCTTCGCCCTGGATGGGAAGACGGTCCTGGAAGCTGAGCTGGGCGATATCGAGCGAGCCTTCAAGACGCCGATCGCCTGACCCATAAAGGGAACCATGGGCATAATAGCCTTCGTCATCACTGGGTATGGCTTCAACACGGACGCTGAGCTGGCCCAGGCCTTCGAGATGGCCGGGGCCGACGCGCGCAGGATCCACGCCTCGGACATACTGGAACGCCCTTCCAAGATCCATGAGGCCGGCATTCTGGCCTTCCCGGGAGGCTTCTCCTTCGGCGACCACCTGGGATCGGGCAAGGAGATCGCCAATCTCCTAAGAGCGCGGGTCAAGGAAGAACTCGAACGCTTCGTCAAGGCCGGCAAGCCGGTTCTGGGCGTGTGCAACGGATTCCAGGTTCTGACGAAGCTGGGTATCGTACCGAACCTCTCCGGCGGTTGGGAACCTGAGGCTTCGCTGATCCACAACCGCGACGGCGCCTTCATTGACGGATGGTACCGTATCGAGGCCGATCCCGGCAGTCCCTGTGTCTGGACCAGCGGCCTGGAGCCTATCGATCTGCCTATACGTCACGGCGAGGGCCGCTTCGTGGCCGCAGACGACAAGATTTTAGGGCGCCTCCTTTCGGCCCACCTGGCGGCCCTGCGTTACTCGGACGACAATCCCAACGGCTCCCAGGCCGGGATAGCCGGCATCTGTGATCCCTCGGGCCTTGTTTTGGGCATGATGCCCCATCCCGAGGCATTCCTCTGGCCCGAGCATCACCCCCTCTGGCGGAGAGAGAGGGCGGTCCGTACCGGACTGGAAATATTCAAGCGCGGCGTCGAACGCGCCAGGCGGGGATCATGAGTCGGCGCAAGTCAGTATCAAAAGGGCGCGCGGCCAAGGCCGACGGGAAGAAAAAG
>CAYYCP010000026.1:5877-40190 GCA_964470375.1 uncultured Spirochaetales bacterium | reverse complement strand
GCCCCGCCCCTCCCCCGGACGCACCCGCCCGCCTCCGGCGCTACCTCTCCGAGATAGAGCTATGGAACGATGCCTACGGCCTGGTGAAGGCCTCCGGGCGCGATCTGGCGGTCCGACACATCCTGGACAGCCTGGCCGCCCTGCCCATCCTGGCGCCCCTGCCGCGTGCCAGGGCGGCTGATATCGGCTCGGGGGCCGGGCTCCCGGGCATACCCCTGGCCATCGCCCTCCCGGACTCGCACTTCAGCCTGATCGAGCCCTCAGGACGGCGCTGCCGTTTCCTGGAGAACCAGCGCGTCCTCCTGGGCCTTTCCAATGTGGAGATCATGCAACAGAGGCTCGAGGAACTAGATGGTGTATGGGACCTCTTGGTCTTCAGGGCAGTCTGGCCCCTGGAACCGGGCATCCTGGGACGCTTAACGCGGGTCCTGGCCCCCGGCGGGACCATAGCGGCCTATAAGGGCCGGAGGTCCAGGCTGGATCCGGAGCTGGAGGCCGCCGAGACGGCCGGCCTGGAATGGGAGTTGATCCAATTGGCCCCGCCCTTTCTGGACGAGGAGCGTCACCTGGTCCTGTTGCGGCGCCCGGGTCGGGCGGCCGCCCCATGAAGCTCTGGATGGGATCGGGCCGCTAAACCTCCACCAGGATGCCGGTGGCGGCGGCGTTATCTATGGAATTGAGCACCTTGATGAGCCCGGACTTCTCTATCAGGTCGATAAGGCGGGCCTCCACGAACCTGCGGGCCTCGTCCGAGAAGCTGCCGGCGGTAATGCAGTAGCCCTTGCCGGCCTTCATCTCCTTGATCTTGGCGTAGAGGTCGCGCAGGGTCAGTTCGCCCACCGCCCCGGTGGAGCGGATGAAGCGGAACATGACCACGTCCTGCCACTTCTTGGTCTCCACGTCCGCCAGGATGTCGGCGTATTCGTTGCGGATGACGGAGATGTCGGTGATCTTGATCTTGGCCTGGGGGAAGAAGGTCAGCACCAGGCGCCGGCAAAGGGTGACGTATTCAGATGTCGGGGCTATCAGGTAGGTCTGCAGATTGCGGTTGGCGTTCAGCTCCTGGTATCGCTCGAGCTGCTGAACCACGTCCCGGTAGTTGGGGTAGATGGACTGGATCTCGTTGAGGATGGTCACGGCCCGCGAGATCTCCTGCTGCTTGAGGTAGGCCGCGGCCAGGCGGTACTTGAGCTCCACAAGTATCTCGATCTTGATACCCTGGTGCTTGAGCCCGATCTCGAAGTCCATGATGGCCTTGGGGTACTGGTGCTGGTTGAGGTGGATAGTCCCGGCGAACAGGGCCGCCCCGGGGCCCATCTGTGGATCGGTCCTGAGGTGTGAGAAGATCTTGATGGCGTTCTCGGCCTGGCCCAGCTCGTAGTAGGCCTCGGCCACGGCGAAGATGGATTCCTTGTCCTCCGGTTCCAGGTCTATGGCCCGCTTGAGGGCCGCCAGGGCCTCCTTGTAGCTCTTGAGGCGGAAGAGGGTGTGCCCCAGGTAGCGCTGGGCCAGGGCGTTCTCCGGGTTCTGGGCGGCCGCCTGGCGCAGCAGCGCCACCGCCTTCTCGTAGGCCCGGCGCTGGAATTCCAGGTAGCCCAGGTTGAAGTTGACCTCGAAGTTGTCCTGCTTGAAAGTGCGGGCTATCAAGAAGCCCTTGTAGGCCTCGTCCAGGCGCTGCAGTTTGAGGGCCGACATGCCGTAGCGGAAGTTGACCTCGAACTCGTCCAGGTCGGGGTTGGAACCGCACAGGTCGGCCAGGAGCTCGTAGGTCTTGAAGGCCTTGTCCCAGGCCTGTTCGCTATAGTAAAGGTCGCCCAGGGCCGCCAGGGCCTCGGGGTCCTTGGAGTTGGAGGCCAAACGGCGGTTGGCCTCCTTGAGGACGCTGTTGCGGTCGCGTTGGCGGAAGCGCGCCCTGGCCCTCGCCCGGCCCGGCCTGCGCCGGCCAGCGAAGAGAATGAGGGCCAGGCCGACGCCCGAGATGCACACCACCGCGATGACGACGGGAAGCGCCAGATCCATGCGTTCATTATGGACGGGCCGCGCTGGGCCGTCAAGCAAAGCGGCCGTCCGCCTCCCCACCCGATGGAGAGACGAACGGCCGCTTAGGATATCCGAACCTGATGACCTAGAACTTCACGCCCCAGAAGAAGTGGGGGTAGATGTCCACCGGCATCCCGTAGATGTCATAGGAATAGACCTTCACGTCCCTGAGGATCCCCGGCACCGGGTAGGTGCCGTCGATGCCGATGTCGAAGGACATGCCGCCGAAGACCTCCAGGAAATCGAAGATGGGCACACCCAGGCTGACGCGGGCCATGGGGAAGAAGCTGACCGGGCCATAGGGCCAATCCGCCCCGCAGCCGTACCAGGGATGATAACCGTCAGCGTCCGTCCCGTCTTCCGCGGGCATCCACTCCCCGATCCAGGCTTGGAGCTTGGGCCCGCCGGCCTGGATGTCCCGGAGCATATTCCGCCAGCTGTTCCCGAAGAAGGCCTTGGCCGACACGTCGATATCCAGGTTGAGGGGGCCGAGTTCCTGGCGGTAGCCCAGACCGAGGCCCGCGCAGAACGTCTCCCAGTCCTCGCCTATCCCGGCGCGGTCCTCCCCGGCAAAGACCAGGGTGTAGAAGTTGTTGGTGCCGTTGGCCCAGAAACCGAAGAGGTTGTCCGCCTCGTCGTGCCAGAAGCCCAGGTCCCTGATCCCGTTCTTGGTGAAGTTGACTAGGCCGATCGGGATGCCGTACAGGTCATCGGCGATGTTGATGAGGCCGATCTGGGTCCCGTGGACCGTGCCGGCCACATTGATCACGCCGGAGGCCTGGCCGCCCCGCACCTCCTCCGCCACATTGAGGACGCCCGCGCCCTGGAAGCCCACCACATCGTCGGCGATGTTGAAGACGCCGGCGCCCTGGAAGCCCTTCACGTTCCCGCCGATGTTGAAAACTCCGGCGGCCTGGACACCCTGGACGTCTCCGCCGGCCAGGTTGAACACGCCCGAGAACTGGCCGCCCTTCACCTGGCCCCCGGTGAGGGAGAAGACGCCCGCGCCCTGGAGCCCGTGCAGTTCCTCCTCCACGATGTCGAAGACCCCGGAGGCGGAGAAGCCGTCTATGCTGCGGGTGGCCGAGCCGATGGCGCCCAGGGCGAAATTTGCGTCCTGGATGCCGAAGGGCACCGAGAGCCCTGGAACGAATGAGATCACCAGGGGAAAGCGCTGGGCCTTCCTGGTCTCCGAGTGGGGCTTGGCCGGGGCCTTGTTGTAAACGTTCACGTCCACGTTCACATCGGCTTCTTCATCGTCCTCAGATTCGTATTGGTAGTCGTAATCATCGTAATCATCGTAATCATCGTTGTCATCGTCGTCATCGTCGTCATAGGGGCTGACCTTCACACTCACGTCGTCCCAATCGAAGATGTCCCAGAAGTCGAAAAAGTTGAAAAAAAGGAAGATGTTCCTGCGACGGGATTCGCGCAGGTCCTTGCGTTTCCGGATTTCGATGGTGAAATTCGGCTCGTCCGGATCGCCCTTGGTCTTGATGTCCACGTACTTGCCTGAATCGACCTCGGCATCCCGGGCATCCTCGGCGTCGCTGGCCGTATCGGCTTTGACCGTCTCCTGGCGCTGGGCGTATTTATCGCGGGCCTTCTGCAGGACAGAATCGTTGCTGTCGGAGAAAAAGTCTCCGCTGTCCTGGGCCGCCAGGGCGGCTCCCAGGCCGAGGATGGCGACCATTGTGATGATCCTCTTCATGCTTTCCTCCACAATCCGTTATGGGACGTCATTCGACCGACCCAGGCGGAACTTGTGAGCCTGATGGCCTCACAGGACATGCCGCCATTGGTGTTCTGCAGGAAACATGCCAAACACACTGATCAGTAAATATTATGGAAGGAAATAGGGAAAAATCACGTTCATTCTCTGCCCCGCCTTGGTGCACCCTAGAGGGAGGGCATGTAATAAGTTATTCTATTATAATGTTTTAAGCTTCTTAGGGAGGGGCTCGCAGAGAGGGGGAGGAATCCTCGCTCCCAAGGTTCAAGCCAGGACTGGAAGGCTTATCCCTTTCATGACCTATCGAATACGATACTATCAATTTTGATAAGTCTATCAGCCCATATAGGCCCAACCTGGTTTATCGAAGATTAGGGGCTGATGGGACTTCAGAAATCGTAGACCAGAGAAGGCTTCCCCCTTCCAGCTTGAGATCGATAGTCTCGAAATCCTCGAAAACACGCTCAGCTGAGGCCAGGCTGCAGACATCGATGCCGATGCGCCCCAGGAAGCCCGCTATGAGGGGCTGGATGGCTCCGGGCCCCCCAACCCCTGGGACTTTCTCCAATACGCTAGGGCTCGTCTCCCCTGCCCTGCTCGGAGCCTGGAGGCTCACCGAGGCAATGCGGAAGCGGCTCCTGAGGCCGATCAGGGCGTAGGCTTCCCAGAATTCGGCTTCCTGGATGCCGATGCCGAGGCGGGGGCCGGAGCCGCTAAGGCTGAGGATAGGACGGGTGGGAGCGCGTAGGTCCTGGATGGAAAAAGTCCAGGCCGCGGTCTGGCCCCGGGCGCGCAGGCGCAGAAGCCGGACGCCCGCATCAGCGGCATCGGGGATGGGGCTCCAAGATGAGAAGAGCGCGATGAGGCCGATGCAGAAGGCGCCCAGGAGGGCGGCTAGGGGGAGGCCCAGGCTGCGTGGGAGGCTGAAGCCGGCGGTGGAGAGCACAAAGACGGCGCCCGCGAAGAGGAGGGCGTCCATGCGCAGGAGGGCGATGGGGCCGGAGAAGATAAGTCCGCCCAGAAGAAGGGCGATGGCAAGGCTCAGGAGGGTGGCGGCCAGGGCTAGGCAGGCCTGAAAGGGACTCCGGCGCGGGGCTCTGCGCGGTAGGACGGCTGAGAGGGCGGCACCCAGGGCCAGGGCGGCCGGGAGGAGCCAGGCGAAGGGATTGGCGCCTAGGGAGTGCACCTCAGCCGCCACCGCGCGTCAGGCCCCGGGGCGGGCCGGGCTGAAGCCATATATCCCGGCGTATTTGGCCTCCAGGTAATCCAGGAAGGCCTCAGCGGAAAGGGGCTTGCCGGTGACGTCCTGGACGAGTTCGGAGGGGCTGAGAAGGGAGCCGCGGGCATGGATCTTCTTCCGGAGCCAGGCCAGGGGGCTGGCGCAGTCCCCGGCTCTGATAAGGGACCCCAGGTCGCCGAGCTCGGCCTCCATGGCGCGGGCGAATTGGGCGGCGTAAAGGTTGCCGAGGGCGTAGCTAGGGAAGTAGCCGATGGCCCCCATGGACCAATGGATGTCCTGGAGGCAGCCCCGGGCGTCGTCGGGGGGATCGAAGCCCAGGAGGCGGCGCATGCCCTCCCTCCAGGCCGCGGGCAGGCCGGCCGGCTCCAGGTCTCCGGACATCAGGGCGCTCTCCAGCTGGAAGCGCAGGATCACGTGCAGGGAATAGGTCACCTCGTCCGCGTCCACCCGGATGGCCGAGGACTGGACCTTGTTGAGGGCGCGGTGGAAGTCTTCCAGGGGCACGGCGTCCAGGAGAGGGGCGAGGGCCGCCCGCAGGGCCGGGTAATTGGCCTCCCAGAAGGCCAGGCTGCGCCCGACCATGTTCTCCCAGAAGCGTGACTGGGATTCGTGCACGGCCATGGAAACGGCTTCCCCGGCGCAGAGGCGCTTCCAGGCCTCGGGTAAGCCCATCTCGTAGAGGGCGTGCCCGCCCTCATGGATGACCGAGAAGATGGACGAGGGGAAGTAGTCCTCCAGGAAGCGGGTGGTGATGCGCACGTCGCCGCGCCCGACGCTGGTGGTGAAGGGGTGGGCCGAGACGTCCAGGCGTCCCCCCTCCTGGTCGAAGCCGATGAGGGGCAGGAGGCTGCGGCAGTATTTCTCCTGGGCGCCGGCCGGGCAATGGGCGCGCAGGAAGGAATCTTGGACCTGAGGCCGGGAGGCGATGCGCCCCAGGAGGGAGGTCAGGCCCTCGGCAAGGCGGGCGAAGACGCCGGCCACGTCCTGGCGGGACATGCCCGGCTCGTAGAGATCCAGGAGGACCGAGTAGGGATCACGGTCCGGGCCTAGGTAAGCAGCCTCGCGCTTGGCTAGGCCCAGAATGCCCTCCAGGTGGGGCAGGAAGGCGGGGAAATCGTTCTTTTTGCGGGCTTCGGCCCAGGCGGTCTGGGAACGGGAGACGGCCCGGGCCTTCTCCCGCACGAATTCCCCAGGCAGTTTTGCGGCTCGGGACCAGGCCCGGCGGAAGGCGCGCAGGTAACGCCGCTCCTCCTCGGGCAGGGCGGGATCTCCCATGGGTTGGGCGTCCGTGCAGCCCAGATCCTCAAGGATGGGGCCCACCTCGGGATCGACCAGGCGGTCGTGGACAAGGCCCTCCATGAGAGCCAACTGCTCCGAGCGCGATTCCAGGCCGCCCGTCGGCATGTAGGTCTCCTGGTCCCAGCCCAGAAGGGCCACCGTGTCCGCGAGGAGGTGCATCTCGGTATCGATCCGCTTGAGGCGCGCGAGCGCCTTGTCCATCGTATCCTGCATGGAGGGATTCTAGCATGGAGCCGCCCCGCCTGCCAGGCGCGATACTCTGCCGAACCGGATGGTGGCCCGAGCCTTGACCGCCCATCCCGCCTGCCCCGATACTGGGCCGGTGTTCCTGCGCGAGATGAACCAACCCCTCAGCGTCCTCAAGGGCGCCGGCCCGCGCGTCGGCGCCGCCCTAGCCCAGCTGGGGGTTCTGTGCCTGCGCGACCTCCTCCTCCTCGCCCCGCGGGATTACGAGGACCGCACCCGCCGGGTGCCCCTGAAAGACTTCGCCCGCTTCCCCAAGGTCAACACCCTGGCTAGGGTGATCGGTCACCAGTGGTTCGGCTATGGGCGGATGCGGACCCTGAAGGTGATAGTCGATGACGGCAGCGCCGAGGCGGCCTTAGTCTGCTTCAACCGCCCCTTCCTTGAGAAACAGCTTCCGGTGGGGGCCCGCATAGCCCTGTGCGGATCCTTCCAGTTCCGTTACGGGGAGATCCAATCCTCGACCTTCGAGGCCGAGCCCCTGGCCGAAGGCGAGGACCTGCCTCCGGGGCGCGTCCTGCCGGTATATCCTCTGAGCGCCGGCCTGACCCAGGGGACCATGAGAAAGCTGGCGACAAGGGCAGTCGAGGGTTACGGCAAGCGCGCTGAGCCTGATCTGCCCACGGAGATCATGGAGCGGCGCGGCCTCCTGCCGACGGGACGGGCCATAGAGGAGCTGCATACACCCTCTTCCATGGAAGCCTTGTCCGATGCCCGGCGCAGCCTGGCTTATGCCGAGCTCTTCTACCTGGAGCTGATGATCGGGCGCCGCTCCATGGCCCGCAAGGCCTTCCGAGTCGAGCGCGGGCAGCGCGCCCCGGGCGCCCGGAGATCCGGCCTGGCCAGGCGCCTCGTGGAACGGTTGCCCTTCACCCTCACCGGGGATCAGGAGAGGGCATTCCAGGAGATCCGCCGCGACATGGACGCCCCCCGCCCCATGGCCCGCCTCCTCCAGGGCGATGTGGGCTCTGGCAAGACCCTGGTGTCCTTCCTAGCCGCCTGCGAGGCCGTCGAGCGCGGATCTCAGGCCGCCCTGATGGCGCCCACCGAGCTCCTGGCCCGTCAGCACGCGGAGACAGCCGCCCGCCTCCTGGAGCCTCTGGGCATCCGCCTGGCCTTCCTGTCCGGCAATGTCAAGGAAGCCGGGCGGCGGGCCCTCCTGGCGGCCCTGGCCGATGGCGAGATAGACCTGGTCATCGGCACCCATGCCCTCTTCTCCGATGACGTGCGTTTCCGGAACCTGGGCCTAGCCATCATAGACGAGCAGCACCGCTTCGGAGTCCTACAGCGGGTGGCCCTGGGAGCCAAGGCCCGCGAGCCCGACGTCCTGCTGATGACCGCCACCCCCATCCCGCGCACCCTGGCCCTGACAGAGTACGGGGACCTGGACGTCTCCGCCCTGCGCGAGATGCCGGCCGGGCGCAGACCGGTGATCACCCACCTGGCGGTCCAGGGCAGGGAGCAGAAGGTCTACGATTTCGTCAAGCGCGAGATCGACCAGGGGAGGCGGGCCTACTTCGTCTATCCACTGATCGAATCCTCGGCCAATCTGGATCTCAAGGACGCCGTGTCCATGCGCGAATCCCTGGCTTCAGGGCCCTTCAAGGGTCTGCGGGTGGGGCTCATCCACTCGCGCCTGCCCGAGGAGGAGAAGCGCGAGACCATGGCGGCCTTCAAGCGCGGCGACCTCCAGGTCCTGGTGGCCACCAGCGTGGTCGAGGTGGGCGTGGATGTGCCCGAGGCCACCTGCATGGTGGTGGAGCACGCCGAGCGCTTCGGCTTGGCGGCTCTGCACCAGCTGCGCGGCCGGGTGGGGCGCGGATCCCTCCAGTCCTACGCCTTCCTTGTCTATTCCAAGGAGCTGACCGAGGACGCCCGGGCCCGCCTCAAGGTGATGATGGAGACGACGGACGGCTTCAAGATCGCCGAGGAGGACCTGCGCATACGCGGCCCCGGCGAGATATCAGGCACCGACCAGTCGGGGCAGCTCAGGTTGGCCTTCGCCGACCTGGTCCGTGACGCGGCCCTCCTGGAGGATGCCCGTTCCGACGCCTTCGCCCTCCTGGAGGCTGATCCGGGCCTGAGCTCCCCCGCCAATGCTGTCGTGCGCGAGGTACTGAGGCGGGCCCCGCCCTTCTCCGAGAGCATTGCCGCGCGCGGCTGAGGAGCGGCCCTACTTCTCGAAGTAGCGTCCCAGGATTGCCAGCAGGCGCCGCAAGCCGGCCAGACGGCGCCGTAGGCCGGCGGCGTGAAGGAAGTCCAGGGCCCCGCGCAAGCCCGCGTAGACCTTGGCCGAATAGGGGTGCCACCAGATGTTCTTGGTGGCGACGCCCAGGATGTCGTCCACCAGGGCCCGCGGCTGGGTCATCTCGAGGAGCCCCTCCTCCCCGTGGCTGCGCCCGATGCCCGATTCCCTGAAGCCCCCCCAGGGACTCTCGGCCAAGCCGTGGGACATGAGGTGATCGTTGATGGTCACCGCCCCGACCTGAAGGCGCCCGGCCAGCCTCCGAGCCCTGCGCCTATCGCGGGACCAGACCGAGGCGGTCAGGCCGAAGTCCGAGTCGTTGGCCAATGCGAGCGCCTCCTCCTCGGTGCCGAACGATTTCAGGGTAGCCACCGGGCCGAAAAACTCCTCATACCAGGCTGGGCTGCGCCGCGCGGGCTCGGCCGGCTCCTCCAGGAGAACTGCCGGGAAATAAGCTCCGCGCCAATCCGGCGGGGGATCGTTGCGGGCCAGGATCCTAGCCCCTAGGGCCTCGGCCGCGCGGAGTTGGGCTTCCAGGGCGGCCCGCTGCTTCTCAGATACGAGGGGACCCAGGTCAGCCTCGGTGGCCCCGATCGCGCCGAAGCGCAGGCCGCGCAAGCGCGCCGACAGGATGGATGAGAAGCGCTCATAAACCGATGCCTGGACCAGGATGCGCTGGGCCCCGCCGCAGGACTGGCCGGCGTTGGCGTAGGCGGCCCAGAGGATGCCCCAGGCGGCCTTCTCCAAGTCGGCGTCCTCAAGGATGATGGCCGCGTCGCAGCCGCCCAGCTCCAGGACCACCGGTATGGGCTTGGCTGCCGCGCGTCCCATCAATTCGCGCCCGGCGGCTACGGAGCCGGTGAAGAAGAGCTTGTCCACGCCGGAGGCTAGGAGGGCCTCGCCGGCCTCGCGCCCGGGCATGGCCAGGCGCGTATACAGTCCCTTAGGCAGATCGGCTGCGGCCAGGCAGGCGTCCAGGGCCTCGGCTGTGCGGGGGCAGGCCGAGGCGACCTTGAGAATAGCCGCGTTACCCGCCACAAGGGCCATGCACAATTCGGCGAAGGGTATGGAAAAGGGGTAGTTCCACGGAGAAATGATGCCCACCAGGCCCCAGGGCGCGCGCTGCACTGTGGTGACCTTGTTGAAGAGGAGGAGGCTACCCATGCCGCGGCGCCGGGGGCGCAGCACGGTCCGGGCCCGCCGGGCGTACCAGGACAGGCCCAGGGCGGCCGGAAGGACCTCGGCGGCCATGGCGTCCACCATGGTCTTGCCCACGTCGGCGCAGATGGCGGCAGCCAGGGAATCCGCATGGGCGGCGATGTGCCGGCCCATGGGCCTGAGGCGCCGGGCCCGCTCGCGCAGGGACATGGCCGCCCATTCGGCCTGGGCCCTGCGGGCATCCTTGACGGCCTGTTCCAGTCCAGCGCGGTCCGTGACGGGTCCAGCTCGGTCTGCATCCATGGCCTGCCTCCTGGCGGCATGGTACACCCGCCTGGCCGCCGGCACAAGGGAAAACGGCGGGCCTTGCCCCGCGCAACGGCGCAAGGCTACACTGGCTGCATGCTGGAAAAAGAAACTGCGCCGGCGGTCCACCAGGAAGAGTACGCCCTGCGCTCGGTTGACTGCGCGGCCGACGGCTCCATGCGCCTGGACGCCGTCTTCGAAATCCTTCAGGAAGCCGCCGGCTACCATGCCGATCTGTGCGGGGCCGGCTTCGCCGACCTTATCCCGGCCGGCATGACATGGATCCTCAGCCGCATCAGGGTTCGCGTGACGGCCTATCCGCGCTACCGCGAGCGCCTGCTGGTGCGCACCTGGCCGCGCGGGACCCAAGGCCTGATCGCGTTGCGCGATTTCATCGTCAGCGGGCCGGGCGGCTCTCCGGCCGTGCTGGGGACCAGCTCATGGCTACTGGTGGACTACGCCTCCCGGCGCCCCCTGCGGGCGGACGAATTCCTGGCCGGGCGTTTCAGCTTCTCCGGCGAACGGGCCCTGGACGCGGACGCCTCCAAAATCGCCGACTTCGCCGCCGCCCCCTCCGGGGCTCCGGCCCTGGGATTCCGCGTACGCCCGAGCGACCTGGACATGAACGGCCATGTCACCAATACCGCCTACATCAAGATGCTCGCGGACGGGCTGGCCGAGACCTCTCCCGGTTCGCCCCCCCTAGACGTCGAGGTCAACTTCATGGCCGAGGCCTTCCTGGGGGAGGAGCTCCACCTGGCCTTCGTTTCGGCCGGGGACGGGGCGCGCCCCGTCAGGGCCAAGCTCCTCTCCCCGGACGGGTCCAAGGAGTACGTGCGCTTCGCCCTCGGCTGGTAAGGACCGGGGGCCTCAGCGCTTCGCCAGGAAAACTAGCTTCACCCCCGCCGGCGCCGCGGCCCTCATTTCCGCTTCTCAGGCAGGAGCAGCTTCACGCCCTGGGGCATGGCCGCTTTGAGCTCAGCCAGCTGGCGACTATCGTCATAGAGGCCTTCCCCCCAGTGAACGGGCATGAGGGCGGCCGGCTTCACCGCCGCGGCCCAGTCGGCCATGCCCGCCCCGCCCACCACGTAGTCGGCGCGGAGGTTGAGGACAGCCACATCGATGTTTTCCAGGGATCTGGTCTCCGGGCCCAGGCTCGAATCGCCCGAGAAATAGTAACGCGCCCCGGCCGCGTCTAAGAGGAAGCCTACCCACTCCGCCTCGGCGTGGTGGGAATTCGAGCCGGCTGTTGACACCATGGGCAGGGCCTTGATTTTGAAACCAGCGGCCTTGAATTCGTCGCCGGGCTTCACGGACTTGACGCCCTTGATTTTGAGCTGCCCAAGGTTGAAGGCCACATCCGCTGAGGTCGCAATCACCGTACCCTTCTTGAGGAGATCCTTGACCGACTTGGGGCTGTAGTGGTCGGTGTGGTTGTGGGTGATAAGGATGAGGTCAGCTTTGGGCAGCCCCTGCACCTTGTCGATCATCACTGGGTCCACGTAGACCGCCTTGCCAGCCCGCTCGAGCAGCATCGAGACACTGCCGTAGCTCGAGCGACCGTCCAGCCAGGACAAACCCGCCAGGGGGTCGGCCACCGGCCCTGAGCCATCGCCCCCGGTACAGGCAGCCAGGACCGCCGCCGCCAGGACTGCCATCATGAACTGTTTCATGTGCGCACCTCTGCCTCCATGCTGGCGCAGCATAGCCCCGGAGGCAAGGCGGTACGCCACTGTACCAACCGGCGCTCCCCGGCCGGGCCGCCTCAGCCGATACCGAAGTATTCCGAGAGCCCGGAGAGGAGAAAACGCACGCCGATGGCGGCTATGAAAATGAACAGAATGCGACTCACCACCATCACCCCGAATTTGCCCATGATGCGCTTGAGGAAATGCGAGGCCTGGAGGATGCCCCAGGTGACCAGGCTCACCGCGACAAGGGAGCCTATGGATACTACCGGCCCGTCGCGGTCGTAGATGAGAAGGCTGGTGGCTATGGCCCCCGGCCCCACTAGGAGGGGCACAGCCATCGGGACCACGGCCTGCTCGTAAACATCGCCGCCCTCGGATTCGCGTCCGGCCTTCTTGCTGAAGAGGATGCGCTGGACCGCTATGACCGTGAGCAGGACACCGCCGGCTATCTTGAACTCCTGGATGCTGATGCCGAAGACGTGGACCATGATCCACTTTCCGAAAAGGGTCAGGAGGAGGAGGGTGGCGAAGGCCGCCAGGCTTGTCAGGTTGAAGACGCGGAAGCGTTCGCGCCGGTTCAGAGACGCGGTGTTCTCAACGAACAGGCCTATGTTTCCCAGCGGGTTCAGGATGGCGAAGAGGCCCAGGAATGCATTGAGCCAAGTGGACAGGAATTCCTTCAGCCCCATAGGCGGACCTCCCTCAGCGGGGCGCTGAGCCGAAGAGGCGGGCGAAGAAGCGGTGGATCCCGTGCAGGGCTCCCACCGGTTCCAGGTGCATCAGCACGCACTGCCCGGCCACCAGGGTCAGGCCGGCCGCGCGGGCCGCCGCGATGGCGCCCTCGGATTCCGCTCCCTGCTGCAGCCAGACCTTGCGTATGCCGGCCGCGGCCGCGTCGCGGACCACCGACTCGCTCACCTCGGGCTTGGTGAAGACGATGACAGCGCCGGCCTTCCCGGCCAGGGCCGACAGCGATGGATAGCAGGCATCGTCCCCGATCCTTTCGGCGTTCGGGTTGACCGCGTACGTCTTGTAGCCGCGGGCCTTCAGCTCGGCCAGGACCGAGTTCGACATGGCCTGGCCGCTGCGAGAGAGCCCGGCCACAGCCACGCTCTTCTCCGAGAGGATCGCCCTTATGTCGGCCATGCTGGCCTTGGCTGCGCCCATCTCCGCCTCCTCGCCCGATATCGCGGCTAGGATTATAGGCCGGCCGCGCCGGGCTGTCCACCGCGGCGGGCATCACGATGGGAGAAGCCTGCTCAAAATTCATGCATTAGAGAATCCAGGGAGCCCTAGCCGGGTCTCGGGCTGCAGCCGAGGCCCCGGCGCTCACGGGGAAAAGCCGGGCGCATTTGACAAGGCCTTCCCTGAAGCCTAGACTCTTTCCGTAGCCCGCGGGAGAAAATAGAATTGAAGATACGCAAGCGCCTCGCTATCCTGATGAGCCTGGCCTCCTCCCTGGTAATGGCGGCGACATCCGCCGCCCTGTACGCGTGGAACCGCGCCGCGGCCTTCGATTCCTTGCGGGAGCGCCTGGCGGTGCAGTTCAGGCACATGGATTTCGCGGCCAGCGCCTTCTTCGACGGCATCAAGGCCGATCTGGATGAATTCCTCTCGGACCCGGAGATAAGCGATCCGGCGGATCCAGGCTTCACCAGCTTCCTGTCCGCGGACGAAGAGACCTTCATCTACCGCATTGGCCCGCGAGAAGCCTCGATCATGAGGAAATTCGAGGCTTACTGCCTCAGCCACGCCAGCGCCAACTCGGTGTACATGGGCCGCGCGACGGGCGGCTTCGTTCGCTCTCATAAGCGCGACCGTCCCACCGCCTACGATCCCAGGGAGCGCCCGTGGTACAAGCTCGCCAGCCTGAATCCGGGACGGGCCGTGCTCACAGAGGCATACGCGTCGGTGACTTCGCCGGACATCAATATCGGGGTGGTCAAGGCCATGCTCGCCCCGGACGGGAGCGTGTACGGCGTCATAGGCATCGACGTGACCCTGGCGTCCCTGAACCGCTTCCTGGACGGTTTCGAATTCGATCCTGCCGGAGTCCTCCTCCTGTCAGACGCCAGCGGCGCCATCATCTACGGCCCGGGCGCGGGCCTGGCCGGGGCCTCCGGATCCCCGGACCATCCGGACCTCGCCTCCATCATGAAGTCTGCGGCCGAGCGCGACACGCCCATCAGGGCGGGGAGGGATTTCGTATTCGCCCGTGTCCTGGGCGGCTTGGGATGGACGGCCGCGGTTATGCTTCCGGCGGCGAAGATCGATTTACAGGCCTGGCGCCCGGTGGGCGTGATGGCGGGGACCTTGGCGGCCGGCTTGGCCCTCCTGGCCCTTATGACCTTCCTCGGGTTTTCAGCCTTCGTCATCCGGCCCCTCGGACGCTTTTCCGCGCGTATTCCCAGGGACAAGACGCCCCTTCCTCCGCGGGCCCGACTCGATGAGATATCCGAGATAGAAATCGCCTACGATGCGATGATGACCGCCCTGGATAGGACCAGCCGGGAACTCAGGCGGCACGAGCAGCAGCTGGAGACCCTGGTAGCCCAGCGCACCGCCAGCCTCGAGGAGGCCAACCATCGCCTGAGCGCGGAAATAGAGGCTAAGAACGCCCTCGCTGCGGAGTTGGCCGAGGGCCAAGCCCTCTTCAGGGACCTTGTGCAGGGATCGCGCAGCGTCATCATGCGATGGAAGCCGGACGGTCGGATCACCTTCATGAACGACTTCGGCCTGGCCTTCTTCGGATACACCGCGGACGAACTGCTGGGCCACAGCATCGTGGGTACGATCCTGCCTGAGCGCGGAAGCCGGGGCGAGGACCTGAGCGCCCTGCCTGAATCGATATCGGCCGATCCGGATGGCTATGCCCAGAACATGAACGAGAACATCCTGCGAGATGGCCGGCGGGTGTGGATGGCCTGGACGAACAAGCCTTCGGGACGCGGCCCCAGGAGCGAGGGGGAGATGCTCTCGATCGGTAACGACGTCACCCGCTTGGTGGAAACCGAGCGCGACCTCCGCGCGGCGCTTGCCCAGCTGGAGGTGGAAAAGGATCGGGCCCAGGCGGCGGACCGCCTTAAGTCATCCTTTCTGGCCACCATGTCGCATGAGCTGAGGACGCCCCTCAATTCGATCATCGGTTTCACCGGCATCGTCTCGCGCGGCCTGGCCGGCCCGGTGAACGAGGAGCAGGCCAAGCAACTGGGCATGGCCATGGACAGCGCCCGCCATCTGCTGGCGCTTATCAACGATGTTCTCGATATATCGAAGATCGAGGCCGGCCAATTCCGCGTGGCCCACGAGCCCTACGACGCCCTGGAATCGATCGAGCGGGTGGCCCGCGCGTCATTGCCGGGAGCCCAGCGCAAGGGCCTGGAGATGAGGGTCGAGTCGGGGCCGGGGCCCTGGACGATGCGAGGCGACGCCCGCCGCTTCGAGCAGATTTTATTCAACCTGGTGGGCAACGCGGTCAAGTTCACCGATGCGGGCTCGATAAGGCTGAGCTTGACGCGTGAAGCGGGCGGCATCGCGGTCTCGGTGACGGATACGGGCATCGGCATAAAGCCGGAAGACTTGGGCGCCCTCTTCCGCGAATTCAGCCAAGTCGACACCGGCCTGACCCGGCGTTACGAGGGCACCGGCCTGGGGCTGGCTATCTCCAGGCGCCTAGCCCGGCTGATGGGCGGCGATATAGTGGTGGAGAGCGAATGGGGCCGGGGCACCACATTCACCCTGCGCCTCCCGGCCGGAGGAAATGGGAATGGGTAAGCGGATCCTGATCATCGAGGACAATGCTCAAAACTTGTATCTAGTCAAGTATATGCTGGAGCGCGCCGGGCATACCGTCCTGTCTGCGGCCGACGGAGCCGAGGGCGTGCGCATCGCCGATGCGGAGCTCCCCGACTTGATACTTCTGGATATCCAGCTGCCGGGGATGGACGGCCACGCGGTGGCAAGGCTGCTGCGCTCCCATCCGGCACTGGACAGGACCCCGATCATCGCAGTCACATCCTACGCCATGCCCGGCGACCGCGAGAAGGCCATAGCCGCCGGCTGCGACGGGTACATCGAGAAGCCCATCGACCCCGAGCGCTTCGTCGCCTCGGTCGAGGCGGGCATGGCAATCGGGAGGAAGGGAGGTGGAGGCGATGCTTAAGGCGCTCATCGTCGACGACAACCAGCAGAACCGCCTGTTGCTGGACTGCCTGCTGCGCGGGGAGGGCATGGAGACACGCATGGCCGGGAATGGCCTGGAAGCCCTTGATTCGGCCACCTCCGACCCGCCCGACGTGATCATCAGCGACATTCTCATGCCATCGATGGATGGCTACGAATTGTGCCGCCGTTGTAAGTCGGACCCGACCCTGCGGAACGTGCCCTTCATCTTTTACACGGCCACATATACCGAGCCCGCAGATGAGGAATTCGCCTTGAGCCTGGGCGCGGACGGATTCATCATTAAGCCCCAGGAACCCGAGGCCTTCATGCGTGAGCTGCGGGCGGCCCTAGGCTCCTACGGCCGGGAACTCACCGCCGGGACCAGCATCGCGTCAGAGATCGGCGATGAGGGAGAATTCCTGCGGCGGCATGACCGCATACTCTTCAACAAGCTCGAGAAAAAGATGCTCGAGCTGGAGAAGGCCAATCTGGACCTGGCCCGTCAGATACAGGAGCGGGACAAGGCCGATCAAGCCAGGCAAAAGATGGAAGAACGCGTCCGCAGGTCCCAGCGCTTGGAGGAGCTCGGGAAGCTTTCCAGCGGCGTGGCGCACGACTTCAATAATCTCCTCTCGGCGATCATAGGCTTCGCCCAGGCAGCCCTTGAGCCGGGCTCGGATCCGTCCGCGCGCGAATCATGTCTGCGCGGCATCATGGAGGCCGCTTCGCGCGCCGCCGCCCTGACCCGCACTCTGCTGGCTTTCGGCCGCAGGCAGGACAGCCGGCTCCAGGTGGCGGACCTCAATGAAATCGTGGCCTCAATGGCCCCCATCCTGCGTCAGATCCTTGACAAGGGAACGCGCCTTGAGCTGGACTTGCACGCCCAGGCCGTACCGATCCTGGTCGACCGTGGCGAGATAGAGGAAGTCATTATGAACCTGATTGCGAACGCCCGCGACGCCATGCCTCAGGGCGGCGCTATAGAAGCGCGCGTCAGGAGAGAAAGCCCCGGCCAGGCCGGAGAACGGGCCATCCTGGAAGTGCGGGATACGGGTACGGGAATGGATCAGGCCACCTTGGCGCGCATCTTCGAGCCCTTTTTCACGACAAAGGGGGAGGGTCAGGGCACAGGGCTCGGCCTGAGTCTGTCTCTGGCCATCGTGGAACGCCACCAAGGCGACATCGAGATCGAGAGCGCCCCCGGCCGGGGGACCCTAGTCCGCGTGATCCTTCCCGTCGCGGAAGGGGGCTAAAGAAGGTCCCGGGGCATCCAGGCTTGATGCTGGGAAGGATAGGCGTCAGTCAGCGCCGACCTTGAAAAAGGGGTATAATAAAAGCGCATCACAGGAACCACTGTGATCACTCCATCCAATCCGATGCGGAAAGGAGGATGGGACCCTCGCGTCGGCTAAGGCCGTGCGCCCAGCGCCCCGCAGCGCCATGAGAAAGTCGATAGCAGCTTACCTCTCGGCCCTCCTGGGCCTGAGCCTCCTATGGGCCCAAGAGGCTCCCCTGAGCATCGCCTTCCTGGGCTTCACCTCCGAGGAGATCGGCCCCTCGGGCCTGTCCATCCTCTCCGACCTGGTGAAGAAGGAGATCGCCCAGGCCCCCGGGCGGGCACTGGTATCGCGCGAGGACACCCCGGCCGCCCTGGAGGAGCAGGCCTTCTCCGTCTCCAGCCTGGCCGATCCCGCCGTAGCCGTCAGGGCGGGCCGGCTCCTAGGAGCCAGGAAACTCATGGCCGGCAGCATCGGCAGGCTGGGCTCCCTGTACATCGTCAGCCTGCGCCTAGTGGACGCCGAGACGGGGGCCACCGACAAGCTGGTCACCCGCGAATTCGTGGGTCCCCTGGAGGACCTGCGCGGCGCGGTCAGGATCGCGGCCCAGGAGATTCTGGAAATTCCCGGCATAGTCGTCAATCAGGGCCAGTTCATCAGCATCGAGTCCGAGCCGCCCGGGATAGGCGTCTACGTGAACGGGCTTTACGAGGGTTCCTCGCCCATCCTCATCAAAGTCCCCAAGCCCGGCGCCTACGCGGTAAAACTCCAGGCCGAGGGCTACAAGACCTGGTCGCAGAACGTGAAGGTGGCCGAAGCCTCCACCTATTTCGTCAAGGCCCGGCTCCTCAAGCAAGAGAAGCAGGTGGACGAGCGGGTGCGCGCCCTCCAGGACGGGCGGGCCGGCCTGCTCACCTTCTTGACTGTCTACTCGGCCGTGGCCTCGGACGCCCTGCTCTTCGCCTTCAACTACCTGCCCAGCCCGGAGCACGTCCGCCTCTACGTGGGCCTGCCCCTGGTGGCGGCGCCCATAGCCTTCTTCGGCTTTCTCAAGCTCAGCGAGGGTGCTGTCATGAACTCTGGACGCTCCTTCTTCATCTGCTCTTCGATGACCTGGGGCTCATCCTGGGGCCTGGCGGCCGCCGCCGCCTTCGGCGCCGGGCAGGAGGGGGGCGACGCGGGACGCTGGCCCCTGTATTCGGGGCTGTCGGTCTTAGGCGGCACCCTCTACGGCGTAGCCACGACTTTATTGACTATGGGCAAAGAACCCTTCCCGGCCGCGCGGGCTTGGCTCTTCAACCTCGGTTCGGCCCTGGGCGCCTTCCTGGGCCTGGGCCTGCCCTACGTACTCGGCTTCGACCAGCCGGGGGCTATCTACGGCGGCATGGTCGCGGGATCCCTGGCCGGATCGGGCGTGGCCCTCTGGCTTACGCGCGACATGGTGGAGGGGCGCAGCGTCCAGACGGGCGCAGCCCAGGCCCTCATCGGCATCAGCCCCGGAGTGGCGCGGGCCGGCCTTCCCCTCCCCCGGCCTTCGCTGGCGGCGGGTGGGGCGGTGGCCTGGGAGCTTAGCCTCCTTTCCTGGGAATACTAGCCCATAGCCGGGGACTGTCCCTGGACCGGCGGCTCCCCGATGGCCGATCTCTTCCAGCGCCCGGTAGCCAGGTAGATGATGGAAAAGGCGAGTGCTCCCGCGGGAGCCAGGGCCGTCCCCAGTCCGACTCCCTGGAAGCCCAACCCGAGGGATCGGCTGAAGAGCCAGGCCAGGGGCATGCGCAGGAGGATCGAGGAGAAGAAGCTCGTGAAGAGGGTGATCCCAGTCCGTCCGGCCCCGATCAGGAGGCCCGATAGGCAGAAGAGGGGCATGACGATCAGGGCGTCCACGCTCACATATCGCATGTATATGACTCCCAGCCCGATAACCCCGGGATCCACGCTGAAGGCGCCGATGATGCCGGCGGTGAAGATATTGACCGCGATGAAGATGGCCAGGTCCAGGGGCAGGATGACCTTGAGGCCGGTCAGGAGGGTCTGCATAGCCCGGTCGAAGCGCTGGGCCCCGATGTTTTGTCCAGCCATCGCCGAGATGGCCGCGGACATGGCCAGGCCGGGCAGGATGGCGAAGCTGTTCACCTTGGCACATATCCCGGCCGCGGCGCTGGCGGAAACCCCGTAACCGTTGACCAGGTAGGAAAGGAAAACGAAGGACACCTGGACGATCAGCTGCTGCAGGCCCATCGGCAAACCCAAGCCCAGGAGGCGCTTGAGAGTCGGGCCGTGGATCCTGAGGCTGAAGCGGAAGCCCCGCCGCCCCAGGTAGACCGCCGAGAGGATCAGGCTGAAAGCCTGGGATATGACCGTCGCCCAGGCCGCCCCCGCGGCTCCCAAGCGCAGGGCGCCTACGGCCAGGAGATCCAGGACCACGTTGGTCCCGGTGGCTATGCCCACGAAGAGGAAGGGGCGTTTGGAGTCGCCCAGGCCGCGCATGATCGAGCTCAGGGCGTTGTAGCCGAAGATGAAGGCCGACCCGCCCATGCAGATGGCCAGGTAGTCGCGGGCCTGGGAGTAGGATTCGGGCGGGGCGTCCATGAGCCGCGCCAGCGGACCGGCCAGGAAGGGCAGGCAGAGGCTGGTCAGGGCGGCCATGGCCAGGAGGCCGCCCAGGAGGGTGCCGATGGCCCGGCGCTCCTCCTCGAGGCGCTTGGCCCCCCGGTACTGCGAGATCAGGATAGTCCCGCCCGAGGCTAGGCCGATCACGACGTTAGTCACCAGAATAGTGAGCTGACCCCCGATGGCCACCCCCGATAGGCCGGCGGCATCCGTGAATATGCCCACGATCAGCAAGTCTGCCGTATTGTAGAGGGCTTGCAAGAGGGTGGAGGCCATGAGCGGCAGGGCGAAGGCTACCAAGTTCTTGGCCACCCCGCCCTGGGTCAGGTCCTTCGAGAAGTCATGCGCCATGATCCGCCATGGCGCAAGTGTCGCCGCGCGGGGCCGGCCTTGTCAAGCAGAGCCCCGCCGGAATCCGCGGAGGCTCCTCAGATGATGCCGAGGTAGAGGAGGAGCCCGCCCAGACCATGGATGATCCCGAGGGACAGGGCGGCGATCCCGAGAGCCTTATGGGTCTTGAATTTCGCCTTGATCACCTTGAGGCCCGTGAGGGCCGCCGCCAGGATCACGCCCATGCCCAGGGCGCCCCCTATCAAGGTCCAAAGAAAGGTGTTCATGAGCCGCCTCCGCCTTTCTGGATCCTTCGCGGAAGGCTTGAGCCCTCGCGAGGGCCGGGGCCTCAGGGCGCCGGCACCTCGATCATAACCGATCCGGCCCTGGCGTGCTTGGAAGTGAAGTCGTCCCTGGGACCGTAGGCCAGGAGGAGCTTGTGCGGGCCGGGACTCCAGGGCCTGTCCTTGGGATCCGCCGGAAGTCGCTTGAGTCGGAGCCTGATGGTGGTGACTCCATCCTTCTCCTCCCCTACCGCCGAGATGATATCGTCTTGGCCGCCCAACGAGGAGTCGGCCGCGTGGGCTATGTCCGAATTCCCGTAATCGTCCCGGGCATAGGCCTGGCCGTCCTTGACGTAGCCCAGGACGAAGTCGGCGTCGCGCATGCGCCTGGAGGGATCCAGGCCGAAGGCGACCCAGCCGGCGGTCTTGGCGCTCATGGTGACCTCAACCTCATTGCCCAGGACCCTCAGCTCGAAGCGCACCCCGGCAGCCTCGGCCACCAGGGGGGCGGGAGCGGCCTGCGCGCCAAGGCCAGTCATGGCCGCCGCGGCCAAGGTCAGCCAGATCGCTTTGTTCATCGCAACCTCCTTTTAATTGCCGTTGTCAAATATACTGAAACGAGTTTCGGAGCGCCAAAGGCGGCGGGGCCGGATCCGTGGCGGGGTCCGCGTTCCTCTTTCCTGGCTAATTCCCTATCGCCGCAGCGATGTCCGTGTGCGGGAAATCGTCCCCCTTGAAAAGGAGTACCTCGTTCAGGGTCTTGGCGAGGGCGTAGGCGGCGCAATCGCCGAGGTTCAAGGAAGCTTTGTGCCTTCCCCTCCCGTAGCGCCTCCAGGCGTCGAGCGCGATCTCGGCCTGCCCCGCGTCGAAGGGCATGACTTCGATGCCCGCGACGCTCATGAGCCGCGAGAAGGCTTTCGCGCCCGCCGCGCCCTTCCTGGCCTCGATGACGATGGAGGCCTCCAGGCGATTGACTGCGCTCATGAACTTCCTTTCCGGAGCCGAAAGGGCCGTGATGATGGCCTCTCCATCCGATTCCCCGAGGAGGACGGCCGCGATGGCGGAGCTATCGACGACCACGCTTGAATCCCCCATCCTCGTCGTAGCCGAGGATCTCGTCCTCGCTCCGCGTATCGAGCGTCTCGGCCTTCACGCACTCGCGGGCAATCGCCCTGAGCTTGTTCGCCCGCGATTTCGCGGCCTCGGTCTGGTCATCAAGCCTGGCTTCCAGAGCCGCCTTTATGGCCTCCGTCATCCCCTCCCCCGTCCTCCTGGAGAGCTCCCGCGCCATCCTCTCCACTTCCGCGCTCCGGATGCTCAATGCCATTCGCTCCTCCGTATATACGCAATATACTACGTATATACGCTTCAAACAAGCCTTATCCTATAAGCTGAAGCGTGGCCCGCTTCTCGCTCGCCGCTTCCCTTGACCGCCCCCTCCCGCGGGGGTATGATGGAGCCGACCGCATGACTGACGCCGCGAGGGGATAACCCCTGGGAAGTGCGGTCTCCGGGCGTACAGCGTCCGAGCCGAACGGAAGGCCCCGGGGTCTTTCGCCGAGCCGAACGCCTTCGGCGTTCGGCCAGCCGCGCGTCTGGGCAGAATACCTTCTGGCCGGGGCGCTTTTTTTATGCCCCCGGGAAATAGGAGCGAAGCATGATGGACGCACTCAAGCAGCAGGACCCGGACGTCTACGCCATCATCAAGGACGAGGAAGCCTATGAGCGCGACACCGTCCGCCTCATCGCCAGCGAGAACTACGTCTCGCGCGCGGTCATGCAGGCCACCGGCTCCGTGCTGGCCAATAAGTACTCCGAGGGTTATCCGGGAGCGCGCTACTACCAGGGCCAGGCGAACATCGACCGCATGGAGAACCTGGCCATAGAGCGGGCCAAGAGGCTCTTCGGGGCCGAGCACGCCAACGTGCAGTCCTACTCCGGCTCGCCCGCCAACCTGGCCGTCTACCTGGCTTTCTGCAAGCCCGGCGACACGGTCCTGGGACTGAACCTCTCCCACGGCGGCCACCTCACCCACGGCTCCAAGGCCAGCGCCACCGGCAAGTGGTTCAACGTGGTCCATTATAGCCTGGATGAGTCTACCGGCCTGATTGACTATGACCAGGTGGCCGCTTTGGCCCGCGAGCACAAGCCCAAGATGATTATAGCCGGGCACTCGGCCTACTCGCGCGTCCTGGACTTCCCGCGCTTCCGCGATATCTGCGACGAGGTCGGGGCCATCCTCTTCGTGGACATGGCCCACTTCGCCGGCCTTGTCGCCGGCGGGGCCCACCCCAGCCCGGTGCCCTACGCCGACGTGGTGACCACCACTACCCACAAGACCCTGCGCGGCCCGCGCGGGGCCATGATCCTGTGCAAGGAGATCCACGCCAAGGCCATCGACAAGGCCGTCTTCCCCGGCATGCAGGGCGGGCCGCACAACCACACCACCGCCGCCATCGCCGTGGCCCTGGGCGAGGCCCTCAAGCCCGAGTTCAAGGACTACGCCCGCCAGACGGTGGCCAATGCCAGGGCCCTGGCCGCCGAGCTGGTGAAACGCGGTTTCCAGGTCATCTCGGGCGGCACGGACAACCACCTCATGCTCATCGACCTTACGAACAAGGGACTGACCGGCAAGAAATGCGCGGTGGCCCTGGAGGCGGCCGGCATCGTGCTCAACTACAACACCGTCCCCGGCGAAAAGCGCAAGGCCTCCGACCCCTCCGGCATCCGCCTGGGCACCCCATCGGTCACCAGCCGCGGCATGAAGGAGGCCGAGATGCTCAAGATAGCCGCTTGGATGGACGAGGCCGTGAAAGGCTGGCGGGACGGGGCCATCCTGACGCGCATCGCCGGCGAGGTGAAGGCCCTGTGCGCGAAATTCCCCGCGCCGGGGCTGGAGCTGGTCTAGCGCGCGATGCTAGACCGGGGGGCCTGGCCATAGGTCCGGCTCCCCGCTCCAGCATCCTCATCCATGCAGCCCGGAGCTTTCATGGAGGAAGGCTGCCATGATGTTCGTCTTCGCCCTCCTCATCATCGTCTCCCTCTTCTCGCTCAAGCTGGCCAACCGGTTGAATCTGCCCATCCTCCTGGTGTTCCTCCTGGCTGGCCTCATAGCCGGCAGCGACGTCCTCAACCTGATCTACTTCGACGACATGCTCCTGACCCAGCAGATAGCCAACCTGGCCCTGATCTTCGTGATCTTCTACGCCGGTTTCGGCCTGCGCAGGGAAGCCATCAAGGGCATCATGGCGCCCTCCCTCATCCTGGCCACGGCGGGGGTCGCCGGCACCGCCCTCCTGATCGGCCTCTTCGTGCGCCTTTTCCTGAGGTTCGGCTGGCTCGAGTCCTTCCTCATCGGCTCCATCATCTCCTCCACGGACGCCTTGGCGGTTGTGAACGCCGTGCGCAGCGCCCCGATCCGCTCCCGAGTCTCCAACACCCTGGTCTTCGAGTCGGCCGCCAACGATCCGGCGGCCATTATCATGACGGTATTCTTCATGGGCCTCCTCCAAGCCGGCGACGGGGGCAGTATCTGGATCATGGTCCTCAAGCTGGTCTACCAGATCGCCGCCGGCATCGGCCTGGGCCTGGGGGCGGGCCTGGCCGGGCGCCTCATGTTCAAGGCCCTCAAGTCCGAGAGTCGCGGCTCCTACCACATCCTCATGATCGGCGTGATCCTCCTGGCCTTCGGATCGGCCTCCCTCGCCCGGGCCAACGGCATCATCGCGGTCTTCTTCTGCGGCATCTTCCTGGGGAATGCGCGTTTCCCCTTCAAGAAGGGCGTAGACAGCTTCCTGGACGGCATCGCCTCCTTCGCCAACACCGGGCTCTTCCTCCTCCTGGGCCTCCTGGCCTTCCCGCGCCAGCTCCCCCAGGTCCTGGGCAAGAGCGTCGCCATAGCCTTCTTCACCTTCCTCGCCGCGCGGTCCCTGGTCACCTTCATGGTGACGCCCTTTTTCAAGTATAAATTCAGGGAATCCCTCTTCATCGCCTTCGCGGGGATAAAGGGGGCTGTGCCTGTCGTGCTGGCCACCTACCCGGCCGCGGCCGCCTTGGACGATGGCCACCTCATCTTCAACATCGTCTTCGTGGTGGTCCTGGTGTCCCTCCTCTTCCAGGGTACCCTCATGAAACCTGTTTCCCGCCTGCTGGGGCTCGCGGAGCCTAAGGCGCCCCCGCCCGAGCACTCCTTCGAGCTCCTGAGCGTCAATGAGTGTTCCGTGGACATCTTCGAGCATAAGGTGGGCCCGGGCTCGCGCTACGCCGGCAAGCTCCTCAGCGAGCTCGAGCTGCCAGATACGGTCTCGGTCACCTCGGTCATACGGGGCTCCAGGATCATCATCCCGCGGGGACGGACCAGGCTCGCCGAAGGGGACACCCTCTATATCCTGGCCACTGAGGAGGAATACGCGCGCCTGGCCCAACTCGAGACGCCCCCTCAAGGGCCCGTAATCCCGGCGGGAACGGAGCCTGCGCCGGCTCCCGAGGGACAAGTCGATCCTGACGATGGAGCCCCGTCCCAGGGCTGAATATGGTACAATCAGCCCCGCAAGGCTCGGACTAGCGTAAGCGCTATGGATATGATCCTCGCCTGGCTCCTAAACGGCGACCCCTCGGTAGCCTACCTGGCGAGCGTCGGGCTCATGGACCAGAAGGGCGCGAAATACGCTACCGAGATAGGCAAGCGCGGATGGTGCGCCGCCTACATGACCGCCAGGAATCCCGACGGGAGCTGGGCCCGAGGCTTCTACCAGCCTAAATGGACATCCAGCCACTACACCCTCCTCGAGCTGCGCAATCTCAGTTACAGGAAAAGCGATCCGAGCCTGAGGCGGGAGATCGAGAGGATCAGCCGCGAGGAACGCGGATTCGTGAAAGGGATCAAGAAGAAAAGGACGGCCCTCGGCGACGACGCCTGCGTGGCCGGGATGTTCCTGAATTACGCCGCCTACTTCGGCGCGAACCAGGAATGCTTGGTCCCGATCGTCGACTATGTCCTGGACCACAGGATGCCGGATGGGGGCTTCAACTGCGCGTGGGAGACCTCGGTCACCGGACACAGCTCACTCCACACCACCCTCTCCACGCTCGAGGGCTTCGACTCCTATCTCAAGGAGGGCTACCGATATAGGGCCCGCGAGATGAAGGTATCTATCCGCGCCTGCGTGGAGTTCATTCTGGCCCACGAATTGTTCAAGGCCACCAAGACGGGCCAGACCATCGATGAAAAATTCCTTCGCCTGACCTATCCCTTCCGCTGGAAGTACACTATCGTCCGGGCCCTGGACTGCCTGGCCGGACTGGATGTTCCCTACGACAGGCGCATGGATCCGGCGATAGAGCACATCCTGAGCAAGCGGACCAAGGAAGGCGTCTGGAAACTTCAATCGAAGTTCCCGGGCGAGGAGTACTTCGAGATGGAGGAGGCCGGGAAGCCCAGCCGGATGATGACCTATCTAGCTCTGAGGATCCTGAGGAAATATGGAAAGGGGAATCGTTAGTTAAACGAGCGGATTCACCACCCGTATCCCGAAGTACCGCTGTCCATCGGCCAAGTCCTCGCTCGCTATCCGCTCGCACTCTCCCTGATACGCGGACGCGACGATGAGGGCGTCCCACCAAGAAAGGCCGTACAGCGTCTGCCCCTCGCGCGCCTTCACGAGGGTGCCGTAGTCCAGGGGCAGGGGATCCCAGGCGGAGAGGGCCGCGATATCCTCCCATGCCGAGGCTTCATCCATCCCAGGCTTCAGTTTCCGCGTGACGGTCACGAAGTACTCGTTGCAGACCTGAACGCTGATTCGGCCTCTCCGGTTCTTCCAGATCTCCTCCAGAAGCCCGATAGCGGCGCCTTGCTTTTTCGGGAAGGCCGCGTCTCGGGCATAGACGAGGATGTTCGTGTCGACGAAGGTACTACCTGTCATACAGCTTGTCTCGGGAAGGATAGGCTTTTCCGCCGGATAGGGGCCGGGCTTCCTTCGTCAGGAATCCGTCCATGGCCGTCTGGTAATGGCGCTCTTTATCCATTTTCTCCTGGAGAATCTGGCTGATCATGGCGGAGAGGCTTGTGTCGTGCTCTGCGGCCCATACGCGGGCCCAGCGCGCGAGTTCATCACTGATCGTAATCGTCACATTGCGCATACTCGATCTCCACTTTTTCAGTGTAACGCTTTTCCCGTGCCGGGACAAGACATGGAATGCCTCATTCCTTCCGCCCTCTCAGGGCCCCTAGCTCCCCCGCCATCTGCCCTGTTAACATCCATCATGCCCCCCTACCGCTTCACCAATGTTTGCCCGGTCTTCCCCTCCTCCGACGTCAAGCGCACGGTCGATTTCTACGTTACCAAGCTGGGCTTCAAGTTCGCCAAGCATTACGACAAGGCCGACACCTTCGCCACCATCTACCGCGACGACATCGAGCTCGTCATCGTCCAGAAGCGCAAGGGCGAAGTCGAATCCAACGAAGCCCGCTACGGCAATGGCTTCGACGCCTACATCGATACGGATACGATCGAGGCCATCGATGCGGTGCATGAGGAGTACCGAAACAATGGTGTGACGATCCTCTCGCCGCCGCGGATGACGGAATACGGGAGCTACGAGTTCGTCTTCGAGGACGTCGACGGAAGGCGCATCGGAGTTGGTCTCATCAAGGATGAGGAGACGTACTTCAAGGATTCCGACCTGAGGGGAGGCTGAGGCGGACTTCCTGGCCTCAGGATCAGGCCTGCCCCCGCGCCGATTCCAGGAATCCGCGCCGCGCGAGCAGCTCCGCCAAGGCGTCCGGCCCGGGGGTCCGCGAGGGGTCGTATCCGCCGAACCCGCACCATTCCTTGAAGAACCACTCGAGGTAATGCCCGTAGCCCTTGCCCGACCAGTACCGCGTCCCCTGCAGGCCCATACCCGCCTCGTCATAGCGGGCGATGAAGCGGTCGCAGTCCTCCTCGTCCATGGGCCGGTAACGCTCCCGCTGCACTACCGGGGCGTCCCCGATGCGGCTATGGGCCGCCGCGGGCGTCTTGTCCGCATAGCCGAGGACCAGGGCGATAAGGGCGAAGCAATAACGCCCCGGCAAGTCCAGGAGGCGGTAGACCCGCCCAGGGTCGCCCCTGTGGATACCGTTGGTGAAGAGGGAATCGATACCCAGCGAGCGGGCCGCGATGCAGGCCGTCTGGGCGGCCAGGGACGCGTCCACGGCCGAGGTGAGGAATTCCGTGAATCTCCCGTAGCCGTTCTCGAAGGCGCCGGGATCGAAGCCCAGGCGAGCCGCGGCCCGCTCCAGGCGGCTGCAATCCACGCAGTAGACTAGGGTGGCGGATCCCGCGTAGCCGGTCAGCTCGCGCTGGAGGTTCCGATCACGGACCACTACGATCGTGTAGGCCTGGCGTGCGGAGGCGTTGGCGGCCCTGACCGAGGCCGCCAGGACGCTTTCGAGATCCTGCTCGCTGATCTCGCGATCGGTGAAGTCGCCGTGGGTGGACCGCAGCGATTCGATCGTTTCGAGGGTCGGGTTCATGAGGGCCTCCTTACAAAGAAGAGATATACACCTGCACCTTAAGCAGGGCCGCCTCGAATGCCTGCCGCTCTTCGGGCGAGAGACAGGCCAGGGGATCGCCCGCCCCGGATAGGGCGCCGCCCAGCTCCTCGGCCTTGGCCCGACCCGCGGGGCTGAGGCTGATCAGGACCTGGCGGGCGTTCTTCGGGTCGCGCTCCTTCACGATCCAGCCCTTGCGCTCCATATTGCGGATGATGACGCTGGCCGTCGGACGGTCGCAGAAGAGCTTGTCGGCCACCTCTGAGGGCATCATGCTCCCGCGCCGGGCCAGCCTGCGCAGGAGGTAGAGCTGCTTCAGGCTGACCCCCCGCCCCACCAAGCGTTTCTGCAGCCGCCGCTTCCACATGAGGAAAACGATGCCGAGGCGGGACATCGGTTGGAGCTTGCCACTCGGTTCCATAATTAGAGTTCTAATTATACTGGCCTTCGGCCCCCCTGTCAAGCGGTCCTGGCTTGGATTTCCGTTGAAGGGCCGATAGGATTCATGGTCGGGTATTGCGAAGCCCCGAGGGCTTATTAATCGAGCTCCTGGGGACCGCCATGGGCGGGCAGGGCGCGCCGCACCCCCAGGGCCCGCAACGCAGCCCAATTGCGGGCCGTCGCCTGGTCGTTCTCGCCGGCCATGCGCTCGGGGGCCAGGTCGCCGGTGAGGGCGACGCCTCCTTCCAGGGCCAGGCAGTAGTGGCCGGGCCCGTGCCCGTCGGCCTGGAGGGCTTGCCCGGAAATGCCCAAGGAGGCCAGCCAGCCGCGGGATTCCCCGGGATCGAGCCGCTCGATGCGTTCACGATCGACCTTCACGTAGGGGTAGCCCTTCCGCGCGATCAGCTCTTCCATGGGATCGATGTCGGGGAGCTGCGCGGGGAAGGCGGCCAAGCGCGCCCCGCGGGACTGGAGCTCCCCAGCCAAGCCGGCGTGGTCGATGTGGTAATGGCTCACCAAGAGGATGCGGAGCCCGTCCGGCCTATGGCCGGCGGCCTTGAGCGCGTCCCTGTACTCCCTGAAGGAACCGGGCCAGCCGGCGTCGAAGCCCAGGTAGCCTCCGCCGGCCAAGCCGATGAAGTACACCGTGACGCTCCGGTAAGTGATGCTGAAAAGATCCATCGCCTATCCCACCTCACCCCCAGGGCTCGCATCTCGGCCCAGTTGCGGGCCGTCGCCTGGTCGTGCTCCCCGGCCATGCCCTCGGGGGCCAGGTCGCCGTTTCCGCCGCCGCTCAGGTCTTGAAGGCGCCGAATTTCTCCTTGAGGCTCTCCACCACGGCGTCCAGGGTGGCGGCCTGGCCGACCATCTCGCGCATGGCCTCGAGGACGCGCCGGTTGCTGGCGTTGATCTCCCCCATGCCCTCGTCGACCTTGGCCGCGGCGTCGCGGATCTCCTCAGAGGATTCCAGGATCCGGCTTGTGCCGCCGGCTATCTCAGCGGAGCCCTCGCGGATGCCGGCGGTCACGGCCTTGATGCGCTCGGAGGCTTCCATGACCTGGCGGCCGCCCGCCGAAAGCTCGGCGATGGCCCGCCCGATCTCGGTGAAGGCATCCACGGTATCGACGATCTCCTCCTGGACGGCGTCGAATACCTTGGCGCTATCCTGCACGCTCAGGTTGGCACCCGCGACCGCCTGCGACACCGTGCCCACCAGCTCGCTTATGGTCCTGGAGGATTCGGCAGCCGTCTCAGAGAGCCGGCGTATCTCCTCGGCCACAACGGCGAAACCCCGCCCGGCGTCCCCGGCGTGGGCCGCCTCTATGGCCGCGTTCATGGACAAAAGATTTGTCTGCGAGGCGATGGCATCGATGGCCTCGGCCATCTCCTGGATCGCCCCTACCCGCTCAACCACCTCGCTGAAAATCCCGCGGGCCCCGTCCATGCTCCCCCGGCCTTCCGCGGCCATAGCCTTGAGGCGCTCACTGCCGCGCAGTTTGGCCGAGGCGATGTTGTTCACGTTCCCGAGGGAGGCCATCATCTGGTTGATGGCCGCAGTCGACTCGTCCACCATGCCGGCCTGGCCGGCGATCTGGTCATCAATTGAGGATACGCTGGCATCGATTTCGCCGATGGAGGCGACGACGCGGGCAAGGCCTTCGCGCAGGGCCCCCGTCTGGCCGCCCATGGCCTCCTGGGCCGAGGCCGCCTGGGAGACCGACGCCTGGGCCGCGGCCGCGGCAGAGGAGACCCGCTCGCCTATGCCGTCCACCTCGCCTATGGCCGCCTTGACCCCGGCCGCAAGCTCCCGCAGGCGCTCGACGAAGGCGTTGAAATTACGGCCCACGTCGCCGACCTCGTCCCTGGAGGATACCTTGAGCCGTCGGGTCATGTCGGCGTCGGCCTTAGCTATGTCGGCCAACGCGGCCGCGGCCGACTTTACGTTCTTGATGACGGTCTGGCGCATGATGAGGGTCCCGGTCAGCAGGGCCAGGCAGAGCATGCCCACGATCACCAAGTACTTCACGAGGTTGCGGACCGAGTCCGGGCCGATGACGTCCGAGACCGGGGCGGTGAGGGTGACGATCCACGCCCCGGAGGCGGCCTTGGCGTAGCCGCTCAGGGTCTGGCGCCCGCGCCAGCCGTAGATGAGGCTGCCCGAGGGCCCGGTCATCCCGTAGAAGATGGCGTCCAGGGCCTCGTCGTCCAGGGTGGGGTCGGCGGCCCGGTAGAAGTCCGCGAAGCTGGATGCCTGGACGTCCTCCATCAGGCCGGATTCGACCAGTTCGCGGTAGGTCCCGTCATAGAGCATGCCGCCGCTCCAGTCGTAGACGCCGATGCGGTACAGCCCGGCGGCCTCGGCATCCGCGGCCAATCGCTCTATTCCGCTCATATCCAGGTCGGCGGCCACTACGCCGATTATGTCCCCGGCCTCCCCCGGATCCGCGCCCAGGCGATGGATCGGATAGCTCAGGGTGACACCGATAGCGTCCTGGCCGTCGCGCTTGATGGGATAGGGCGAGGAGATGTAGAGATCGTTGATCTCCAGTACGCTGAAGTACCAGGGCAAGCTGTTGGCGTGGTAGCCTGGCTCCATCTCGGGCCAGGGCCGTCCAATGGCGGGCAGGATGCCCTTGTAGCCCACGTAGGTCCTGATGACATCGGTCTCGTAGGCCTGGCCCGCGGCGAAGGCTTCCTTCCAGGAGCGGTATAGGGGCGACTTCTCCCAATCGGCCTGGTCGAAGGATTGGATAGCCTCGCCATAGAGGGCCCGCGTAACGGGCAGGCGGGCCTGGTCCTGGAGATACTGGGACTTCTCCGCGATCTGGCTCTCCAGGATGGCGGCGAAGCGCTCGGCGGCCTGCTGGCAGTCCCGGGAGCGCATGCGCAGGAGATCCTGGGCGTCATAGAGCATGGCAGCGGTCATCATCGCGATGACCAGGGCCAGGGGGATGCCGGCGTTGAATACCAGGAGCTTTCCGTTAAGCCGCATGGAACCCTCCACGAGCCAGCTTGAGGCCCAGACCGGGGCCCTCGATTCCATTATCTCATATCAGGACGCATGCGCGCAAATCCGGCCAGGCCGGGATCGCCGTAACCAAGCTCCGGCGGAGCGGAATTGAAGGGAGCCGTAGCCTAATTTCATGCCTCCCAAGGCGATATCGCGAGAGGATGCGGCCATGTGCCCGTTTCCCAGGAGCTCCTGCGCCCCAGAGAATTGATGATGACATATAGCGCGGTTCGATGGCCGAGAGGGGCATGCGGCCATTATTCCAGCGAGCGCTTGTCGATGTATTGCTCGATGGCGCCCGCGTCATTGCCTTTCATAGGCGCCGATGTCGCACATTACTCCATCGGGCGCCGGAAGGCCATCGATCGGCCTGGGCCATCCAAGGAGATCGAAGGGGAGAGCCTCGAGGATCGAGTCGAAATCGATGTCGACCCAGACATCTGCCCCAGCGTCTATCGCCGGGGAGCCGGCGCCCAGATCGAAGGGATCCGGGCCGTAGCCGATGAAGCTCGGATCGGCCTCGAAGCAGTCCACGAGGAGCCCGGTTGGGACATCGATCTTCTCCTGGCCCTGATAGAGGCAATTCATGATCGTCACGACAGAAGCGACGTCCGGATGGACGCGGATCTGACAGAGGCTGCCCTCCCCCGAGATGAGGTTATTCGCCAATACTATATTTTCCAGACAATCCGGGTCCGAGCATTGGACCTGGAGCGCCCCCGTCTGGCCCTCGGGCAAGGTAGCCATTACATGGATGGTATTGTTGAAGACCCGTATCCTCCTGCGCATGCCCAGGGGAGGCCCCCCGGAATCCTCCCTCCAGCCGGTGATGGTGATGCCGGCGTATCTCCCGTCCTTGACGATGTTGTTGAAAATATCCACATCCTCTATGACCCCGCCCGTCTCCGAGCTGACGCCTATGCCCGTATCGGTTTGAACGCGGTTGGAATACACCGCGATATGATGCGTCGACTTCCCGGGCTCGTTATTCCCGGCACCCAGGTAAATCCCGACATCTCCAGGCAGGTCGAAGACAGCGTTGTCGTGTATTCTCCCGAAGGAGCTATTGCCCTTCACGCAGATCCCCTCCCCCCCGTTCCACTGCCCGGCCCCTTGGTGCACCCGACAACCGCGTACCTCGAAGCCCTCGACCCCCCTGATAGTGATGTTCTCCTGCGCCAATTCACCGCTCTCCGGATCCAAGAGGCAACCGCGCCTCACCTCCACGCCTTCCACCAGGACATCCCTCGAGAGCCCGACATAGACCCCTGAATAGTCGGTATTTTCCGTATGCACCCCGCGTATCCTGACGCCGGTGCACGCATCCACGAAGACGCCCATGCCCGGGGAATCGCGGATGCTGAGATTGCTCAGGGTCACCCTGGATGTCCTGAGCACGTCGATGGCGCCGCTCCATGAAAAGTCCGCCCGGGAGCAATCTATGATCACCCGGCCGGGATCCTCTCCGCATCCCTGGAGGCGGAAATGCCGCTCCCAGGGATTGAGCCCTTCATATGAGAGGCTTACCTTGCCGGCGTAAGTCCCGGGCAACAATGCGATGATCGTGCCGGGGCCGGAGCGTTCCGCCGCCCTATGGATGGTCTTCAAGGCCTGGTCGAGCGTGAGCCCGGAATGCATGTCGTCTCCGGAGGGCGATACCCACTGCATGGCCAGGGCGGGGGTGAAGAGCGAGATGTCATCGATCAGGAGAAGGTCCTCGGCATCGCCATAATTCGCCTTGCCGATGAGGAAATCTCCGGCCTTCAGGCCGGACGGTCGTGATACCGCAGTACACCTATGTCATCTCCGTCCGGATCGATAACCCTGAGCTCCAGCTCCTCGTCGAGCCCGGCATCGAAGGAAAAGACGATGCGATACCAGGTTCCGGTCATTATCCCTACGGCAGCCTGGGATACCTCTCCTCCCTGATATCCCAGGTGCAAGCCCGCCGAGCCATCCCCCGCCGGCAAATAGCGCACATATCCAAGGTATGTCTGGTGGCTGTCATCCCTGAAGGCGGCGACGGGGAAGCCAGTAGACTGGGCGGACCCCGGGTCCTTGAAATTGACATAGAATTCGGTCCTGAGCCTTTCCAGGCCGCCGCCCCTGATTCCCTGGCGCTTCAGCGTCACGGCCTGGCCGTCGAGACCCCTTATCTCTAAGAAGCACGCTTCCCCGGCGCCCGATCTGGCGATTGATGCGTCCTCGAGAATGTGCAGGCCTGACCCGCCTTCCCATTGCCAGCCGTATAGATTCGGTTTCTCCGGCCCGCCGATCTCGGGCAGGAAATCATCGACGAAGGGCTCATGGAGCCAGCACCATTCCTGGATGGGCTCGCCCGGCTCCGGCTCCCCAAGCACCATTCCGGGACTGTGGGGACTTGGCCAAATCCACCCAAATCCTTGATGGCACCCGGGCAGCTCGTGAGGCAAGTGGGAAAAAGGGTGCAGAGCCAGGCCGCGCAAAGGTGGCGAAGGAGCGCTTTCATCGATTCGAACCCTCTTTCAGGACAGCAGTACCGGGACACAGGCGAGCATACCCCGAACCGTCCGCCTTTCCGTCCTGCCCGATTGGGTCGAACCTCTTTCAACCGCTCATCCCGCGGCCTTACCAGGTGGCGACGAACTCGTCGAGGGCCACGGGCACGGATTCCTTGGTGGTACGGTTGACGATGAACCACTCTATCTTCCACTTGCCGTCCGGCTTGGCCCC
>CAYYCP010000026.1:0-5777 GCA_964470375.1 uncultured Spirochaetales bacterium | reverse complement strand
CCGACCCCGGAATCCTTGAGCTTCCAGACTTGGGCCTTTATCGGCCCGACCGCCATCAGGGCCACCGCAAGGGCGGCCGCCCTCCTCAGGCTGCCTCGCACTACATACCTCCTTGATAGCGCTCGCTGACCGCGCCTGGGCCTTCCGCGCCTACATTGATTATCTCGAAACAGGGTCCGGAAGTCCAGGCTCAGCGCGAGGGTGCGCTTGACAGTCCGCAACCCGGCGCGGAGAATGCCCTGAAGCATGGCTGATGATCATGACCAGACAAACGAGGCGCGTGCACAGCACGAGAGGATGACTCACTCGCCCATGGGGCGCCTCATCCTCTCCCTGGCCGCGCCGACGGTCGCCGGCATGCTTGTCACATCGGCCTACAGCCTGGCCGACACCTTCTTCGTCTCCAAACTGGGCACCAGCGCCTCGGGCGCGGTCGGCATCGTCTTCTCCCTCATGGCCATCATCCAGGCCCTGGGCTTCACCCTTGGCATGGGCTCGGGAACCTGGATATCGCGGCTCCTGGGCGCCCGCAAGGAGCAAGAGGCCTCCAGCGTTGCGGCCAGCGGGTTTTGGACGGCCCTATGCCTCGGCTCGGTCCTGGCGGCCCTGGGCCTGTCAGCCGTCGATCCGCTGATGCGCCTCCTTGGCGCCAGCCCCACCATCCTGCCCTACGCCCGCGATTATGTACGCTACATCCTCTACGCCGCCCCGCTGATGGCGGCTTCCTTCGTGCTCAATAACGTCCTGCGCGCCGAGGGCAAGGCCCGCCTGGCCATGGCCGGCATCACCGCCGGGGGCCTGATCAACTGCGGCCTGGATCCCCTCTTCATCTTCGCCTTCAGGATGGGTATCTCCGGGGCGGCCATCGCCACCGCCATCAGCCAGACCATCAGTTTCTGCATCCTCCTGTCGGCCTTCCTGCGAGGCCGAACCATCACTTCGCTGAGCCCGGCGAAGACCTCCCGCGACATGCGCATCTACCTCTCGATCATGAAGAACGGCCTGCCCTCGCTTTGCCGCCAGGGGCTCTCGAGCGCGTCCACCATCGCCCTCAACCTGAGCGCCGCCGCCTACGGGGACGCGGCCGTGGCCGGCATGTCCATCGTCACGCGCATCGTCATGCTGGTGTTCTCCGTCATGATCGGCATAGGCCAGGGCTACCAGCCCGTCCTGGGCTACAATCTGGGTGCCGGCCGGCGCGAGCGCGTCAGCCAGGCCTTCTCCTTCACCCTCATGCTCATGCTCGCCCTGGCGGCGGCCAGCGCCATCGGCCTGTTCGCGGCCGCCCCCGTCCTCATGCGCCGCTTCATCGCAAGCGACCCGGAGGTTGTGCGCATAGGCGCGGCGGCCCTTCGCTTTCAGTGCCTGGCCCTGCCCCTGGTGCCCCTGGGTGTCATGTCCAACATGACTCTCCAGTCTGCGGGCAGGTCCTGGATCGCCACCATCCTCTCGGCGGCCCGCCAAGGCATCTTCTTCATCCCCTTGATCCTCATCCTGCCCAGGCTGGCCGGCCTGCGCGGGCTCCAGGCAGCCCAAGCGGCCGCCGACGCTTGCACCTTCTTCTTCTGCATTCCCTTTATCCGGGGCTTCTTCAGGAGCCTAGGGCAAGAGGGGCAAAAGGGGCGGTCGGAGCCTCAGAGGGTATAGCGGGCCATGGCCTGGGCCAGGGCGCGCTGCTCCGCGTCCAGTTCTGCGGCCAGGCTGGAGAGGCGGGCCGCCAGGGCCGAGTTAGGGCGGTTGAGGTCCTCCACCGCGCATATGGCTTCCAGGGCCGAGGCGGCTTCTTGCGCCTGCCGGCCGAGGGAGATCTCGGTTTCCTTGGCCATGGCGCCGATGCCTGCCATCTCCGCCCGCACCGAGCGCGAGCTTTCCTCCTGGCCGGCCGATGTGCCGGCGATGGCGGCCAGCATGGATTCCATGTCGCGGCTGTTGCCTACGATAGACTCAAGGGAGGCGGTCGCCCGCGCGGCCACCTCCTCCCCGCGGGCGGATAGGATCAGGCCGGCCTGGGCGTCCTGGCCGGCCCGCCCGACTGCCTGGACCAGCTCGGTCATGAAGCCCTTGATGGAGGCTATGGCCGAAGCCGATGCCTCGGAGAGCTTGCGCACCTCGGCGGCCACCACGGCGAAGCCCTTTCCGGCCGCGCCCGCGTGAGCCGCCTCAATAGAGGCGTTCATGGCCAAGAGGGCCGTTCCGCCGGCTATCTCCTCCACAGCCGCCAAGGCTTCCTGCGCGGCCTCGGCCTGGCGCCCGGCCTGCCCGACGCTCTCGGCCATGCGCGCGACGTGGGCGCCCATGGACTTGAAGCCCTCGATGGATTCGGCGATGGCCTCTCGGCCCTGCTCCAGGGAGCGCGCATTCTCGTCCACCTTGGCCCGCGAGAGGCGGGCTGATTCTGAAATAGCAGCAATGCCGGCGCTGAGGGAATCCACTGATCCGATTGCGCGCGCTAGGCTCTGGTTCTCGCGCTCGAGGCCGGCGCTGAATTCGGCAAGCGAATCGGCAAGGCCGCGCATCGATTCCAGCGCACGCAGGGCGTCCCGCGACCCGGCCTGGCTCTTGTCGGCCAAATCCTGCGAGCCCGAGAGGATCTCCGCCACCCAGGCCCCCAGCTTGTCGGCCGTGCCCTTGGTGGCAACCATGCTGGCGCGCAGGCGGGCGGACAGGCGGTTGGAGGCGGTGACCATGGCCCCCAGCTCGTCGAAGGAGAGGCGTTCCACCGGACTGGACAGGTCGCCCGCGGCCATGACCGAGAATTTGCGCACAATCTGGTCCGTGGACAGGCGGATGGAATTGGCGATGAGGCGGGCTATAAAGACGGAGCAGAAGAGGGCGGCGGTCAGAAGGATGGTCAGAGTGACGAGGTTGCGGGCCAGGTCCACATAGCCGCGGATGGAAAAGACGATCAATACCGTCATAACGCCCGAAGGATAGATCATGGCGATGAGGAGGCCGGTGATGAGCTTGGCGCGGATGCTGATGGAGAAGGGTTCGTCGAGGGCCTCGATCAGGGCGCTCACGCGGGGCAAGCGGAGGAAGCAGCTGAATTCCGCCTCGAAGATGAGGAAGTAGACGGGCACACCCACTAGGCCGGATAGCCCCATCAGGCTGAAGACCAGGACTATCTCGTCGACGCGGATATCGCCGAAGGCCATGATCGAACCGACCAGGATGGGCGCCGCCACCAGGGTCCACCGGGCGAAGATCGTCGCGCCCTCTATCAGGGGTATGCGCCGGGCCGCCCGCAAGGCCGCCGCGCAGGCCGCGCCCTCGCCGGCCAGGAAGCGGAAGACAGGCCTGAAGAGGGCCCAACGCAGGCCGACGCCCCCGGCCAGGGTCAGGGCCCCGGCGACCAGCATAGCGGGCCAGAAGACGGCCGGATTAGAGGACGCCAAGCGGAAATTGATGATGGCGAAGAGGGCCAGGACAGGGATGATGATCCCATAGGTGATGGCTTCGGTCTTGAGCGTCCCGCGGATGAAGATGCCGGAGGCCCGGTTCGATTCCATAATCCAACTATAAAGAGGAGGCCGGAGTGGTCAAGGCGTTTTTTCCATGAATACCAGCTCAGGCTCTCCCACGGCGGGGGCTTGGCGGCGGAAGGCGCGGTAACCGGCCTTTGAGTAGAAGGCCAGGTTCGAGGTGCTCAGGGCGCCGGTGAAAAGCTCGTAGCGCCGGGCCTCGGGGAAGGCGGCTTCTATGGCTGCCAGGATGGCCTTGCCCAGGCCTCGGCCCTGCATGTCCGGCCGCACGATGACATTTCCCACGTGACAGGTGTCGCCTTCCATACGCCCGCGGGCGGAGGCGATGATGCGGCCGTCTTGAAGTCCCTTGATGTATGTCCAGACCTCCCAATCGGACTCGAGATCCTCGATAGTCGCGCGCAGGGGTCGGATGCGGAAATTCGAGTAAATGCAAGCCTGGGCGTAGAAGGCCAGCTTCTGGAGCGCCAGAATCTCGGGGATGTCCTCTCGCAAGGCAGGGAGGATAGTCATCGGAATCCCTCCAAAGAATTCGATTCTATGTATAGTAACATCCCGGAACTACCCCGTCAAGCTCGATCCGAGGCCCCTTGCACCTCATGAGACCGCCACGCCACAATCCCGGCCATGTCTATCTTTCTCTCCATCCTCTCGGCCTTGCTCTACGGGATCGGGGATTTCACCGGGGGCATGGCGTCCCGGAAGGAGCGCCTCCTCCCGGTCATGACAATCTCGCAGATAGCGGGACTAGCCTTTGCCCTTGCCTGCATGCCCTTCCTGGGCCTGGCCGCGCCCTCCACCCGCGAACTGGCCTTCGGGGCCCTGAGCGGCCTGGCGGGGGCCTTCGGCCTCTTCATGCTCTACCGCGGCCTGGGGCGCACCATCGTAGGCATCGTGTCCCCCACTTCCGCCCTGACGGCGGCCGTCCTGCCCCTGGGCTTCGGAGCCCTGACGGGCGAGCGCCCCTCGAGCCTAGCCCTCCTTGGGGCGGCGGTATGCGTGCCCGCCATCCTCCTCCTCTCGATGCAGGCAGGACGGCGTGATGCCATCCAGGGAAGACTGGCCGGCTCGGCCCTCCTCCACGGCCTGGGGGCGGGGGTCGGTTTCGGAATCTTCTTCATCCTCCTGGCGCGCGCGGGCGGACAGGCGGGGCTTTGGCCCCTGATGGCCGCCCGCCTGGCCTCCATCGGCGCCTTCCTGGCGGCCGCGGCCATCGACAGGCAGGGTTTGCGGCTGTCCCGGCCCAGCCTGGGTCTTGTCCTGGCCACTGGAGTCCTCGATATGGGGGCCAATATCGCCTACCTCCTGGCAAGCAGGACGGGGCTCATGATGCTGGCCGCAGCGGTGACTTCCCTGTATCCCGCACCCACGGTCATTCTGGCGCGAATCTTCATGGGCCAGCGGGTGGGAACCCTCCGCGCAGCCGGCCTGGTCCTGGCCATTGTCGGCACGGCCCTGATAGCAGCCGGCTAGGAAGGCCTCACTCCACGAAGGTCCACATCTCCCCTGGGCGTGAAGCGGGATCGACCCCCTTGCGCTCGAAGAGCCCCGAAAGGGTAAGGAAGGCGTAGCCGCGGGCCTGGAGGGCCGGGATGAGGATGTCCAGGGCCTCCGGGGTGGGGTGGGGATCGGGCTGGGAGTCATGGAGGAGGATAATGGCCCCATCGCGGACCGCGGAGAGAATCAAGGCAGCGCGCTCCTCCGCTCCGGTTCCACAGCCGCTCCAGTCCCGGGCGGTGATGCCCCCCGCGAAGGGCCGATCGACCGCCTTGAAGAGGGCCGGGCTCAGTGCCAGGTTAGGCGGCCTGAAGAAGGCCGGGCGCGGAGCGCCGCGGTCCATGATAGCCTGGTCGGTGCGGTTCAGGGAGTCCAGGACGGCGGCGGGCTCCATAGCGTCCATGGGTTCCCAGCTCCAGGAGTGGTTGCCGATCTCGCAGCCCAGGTCCAGGACGCGCTGAACCGCCGGATAAGCCTCAGGCATGATCCTTCGGCCGATCATGAAGAAGCTGGCCGGGATGCCGAAGCGCTCCAGGCGCTCGAGGACGAGGGGCGTCTTGCGGGGATCGGGGCCGTCGTCGAATGTCAGGGCGCAGAACAGCTGATTCGCCATGCCTCAATCCTAGCCCTGGCCGGACCGGTCCGCAATGCCCCCTGGGGCGGCCGAAGCCAGGCGTCTCATTTCCCTATGGCATGGGCCCCGCTCACCCGGGTCCTGATGCGGTAGAGCCCCGTGCTGGCGGTGATGAAGAGCCACCTGCGGTCGCTTCCGCCGAAGCAGACATTGGATGTCCAGTT
>CAYYCP010000025.1:18040-41920 GCA_964470375.1 uncultured Spirochaetales bacterium | reverse complement strand
GTCCTTTGCCTCCAGGCCAGGGACGCCTCGCTGCCCATGCCGGCCGGCCAGCTCCTCTTCTATCCCGTAGCCGACCTATCGCGCATGGACGGCCCTTCCTACTCGCGCTACGCCGAGGGCTTCATCCTGACCAAGGAGGAGATGGAATGGTTTCGCTCCCTCTACCTCCCCGATCCGCGCGACAGGATCGATCCGCGCGCCTCGCCCCTCCTGGCTCCCGATCTATCCAGACTGCCCCCGGCCCTCATACTGACCGCAGCCTACGACGTCCTCAGGGACGAGGGCGAGGCCCTGGCCCGGCGCCTCGAGGAGGCCGGCGTGCCCGTGCGCTTGCGCCGCATGGGCGGGACGGTCCACGGCTTCCTCAGCATGAATCGCTTCACCCCGGCCGCCTCCAAGGCCCTGCGCCTTTGCGCCGCCTTCCTGAACGCCTCCCGCAGGCCAGAGGCCGAGGACCAGTGAGACGCCCCCTCTCCCCGCCAGGCCCCGCCTCATTCAATATAGCCGCGCCCATGGGCATCGTTTCATATCCTCTAGGCATGTCCTTAATTGACAGCCCCTCACCTTGCTTCGAAAGAGCAACAAGCCATGCCATCGCAATGAGTTAAGCTATCCTTGCGAACCGAGGCGGCAGCGTGCTAGAGTAGCCCCGTGTTCCTTAAAAGCCTGGAAATCTTCGGTTTCAAATCATTCGCAGACCGTACCCGCATAGAGTTCGCCTCGGGCATCACCGCCCTCCTGGGACCCAACGGCTGCGGGAAGTCCAACGTGGTGGACGCCATAAAGTGGGTGGTCGGGGAGCAGGCCGCCAAGAGCCTCAGGGCCGAAAAGATGGAGGACGTCATCTTCAACGGCACGGAGGCGCGCAAGCCCCTGGGCATGGCCGAGGTAGCCATCACCGTCTCCAACGAGGGCGGTCTCCTGGCCCTGGACGCCTCCGAGGTCTGCATCAAGCGTCGCCTCTACCGCTCGGGCGAGTCCGAGTACTACATCAACAACAACCTGGTGCGCCTGAAGGAACTGCGCGAGCTCTTCTGGGACACGGGCGTGGGCAAGTCGGCCTACTCGGTGATGGAGCAGGGCAAGATCGCCCAGATCCTGTCCTCCAAGCCCGAGGAACGGCGCTACCTCTTCGAGGAGGCGGCCGGCATCACCCGCCACAAGGCCCGCTCGCGCGAGGCCGAGTCCAAGTTGGAGCGCACCGAGGAGAACATGCGCCAGGTGGAGCTCCTCCTGGCCGAGGTCAAGCGCTCCTACGACAGCCTGAAGGCCCAGTGCGAGAAGACCCTACGCTACCGGGCCCTCAAGGACGAGTGCTTCGCCCTGGAGCTGGACGCCGGCCTGCTCAGGCTGCGCACCTTCACCCAGGAGCTGGATCGCCGCTCCGCCGCGGCCGCCAAAGCTGAGCGCTCACGCGACGAGGTGCGCGGGGAGATAGACGCACTCAACAAGAACCTGGAGGAGAGCCTGGACCAGGTGAACTCCTTGGAGGCCCGGGTGGCCGAGGCCCAGAAGACGGTTTACGGCCTGGCCGTGGAGCGGGCCGCCAAGGAGCGCCACCGAAAGTCCATCCAGGAACGCATCCAGGAAGCCAAGGCCAAGCTGGACCAGAGCGCCCTGCGCCTGGGCGCCGCGCGCGAACGACGGGAAGCCCTGCTCCAGGACCGTGACGACAAGGAAGCCGCACTGCGCGACCTCAGGCTGCGCATCGCCGAGATAGAGAAGAACGCCCAGGGCTTCGAGGAGCGCATCCGCGAGGCCGGCGAGCGCATCAAGCGCAACGAGGACGAGTCGGCCGCCCAGGAGGCGCGCATCCTCTCCCTGGAGGGCCAGGAGGCCGCCCAGCGCACTGAGCTGGAGGCCATCACCGACGACATCGTCTCCGAGCTGGACTCGCGCCTGCGCGACTCGGGCTACTCCAGCTCGGAGCGCCGGGCCGCCGAAGCCGCCCTGGAGGAGCACCTGGCCGGGCTGATGGTCCTCCTGGAAGGCCGGGTCGGCCTCCTGGGCGACTTCCTGCGCCAGCCCGAGGGCGGGCGCGACGAGGCCCTGGCCCTGCTGGAGCGGGCCCGGGCGGCCGTGGCCGAGGCCCTGGAGCGGGCCAGGCGCGTGCGCGAGAGCTTCGCTGACTACAAGCGTACCAGTCCCTCCTTCCTAGACGACTTCCTCTCCCCCGAGGGCATCATCACCCGCAAGCGCGCCATCGACACAGCCATACAGGGCCTCAGAGCCGGCATGGATCAGGCCCGTGCGCGCATCCGCGAGATCGCCGAGGAGAACCGCGGCCTGGCCGACAAGGTGGACGAGTACCGCGGCACTCTGGAGGAGCTGCGCCTCAACCTCATGCGCTCGCGCACCCAGGTGGGCGGCGAGGAGGAGGGGCTGCGGCTCCTGGACCGCGAGATTCAGGGGCAGGATGTCCTCATCCGCGATGTGGAAGGCGAGATGGCCTTGGAGGAAAGGCGCATGGCCGACTCGCGCTCGGAGCTCGAGGCCATGGACGCGGAGATCGACGACATCGACGCCCGCGGCAAGGCCCTGACGGCCGAGCTGGAGAAGCTCGAGAGCGACATCGCCGCCCGCAACACCGACCTGTCCTCGCGCCAGGACGAGCTCAAGCGCCTGACCCAGCGCCTGGGTTCCCTGCAGTCCGAGCTGGAGCGCCTCCACCTGGAGAAGGCCCAGACCGAGACCGAGATCCGCAACCTCAAGGACAACTTCCGCGAGCTGCACTCGCGCGACCTGATGGAGTTCGAGGAGCGCATGTTCGAGATCCGCGAATCCCCCCAGGATATCCGCGAGCGCCTGGCCGCCAAACGCCAGGATCTGCGCGACCTGGGATCGGTCAACTTCATGGCCCCCGAGGAGTTCGCCGAGGTCAAGGAGCGCTACGAATTCCTATCCGGCCAACTGGAGGACCTGCGCAAAGCCCGCGAGGACCTCTTCCGCGTCACCAGCGACATCCGCACCGAGAGCACCGAGCTCTTCTTGGAGACCTACAACCGCATCAAGCGTAACTTCCACAACATGTTCCGGCGCCTCTTCGGCGGTGGCCGGGCCGAGCTTCGCCTGGCCGACCCCCAGCACGTTCTGGAGTCGGGCATAGACATCTACGCCCAGCCGCCCGGCAAGAAGCTTGAGAACATCTCCCTCCTCTCAGGCGGCGAGAAGTCCATGACCGCGGTGGCCCTCCTCTTCGCCACCTACATGGTCAAGCCCAGCCCCTTCTGCTTTCTGGACGAGATCGACGCCGCCCTGGACGAGCAGAACGTCCTGCGCTTCGTGCAGGTTCTGCGCGAATTCGGCTCGACCAGCCAGTTCATCGTCATCACCCACAACAAGAAGACAGTGGTGGGGGCCAACACCCTCCTGGGCGTGACCATGGAGGAATCCGGGATCACCAAGGTCATAGCCGTGCGTCTGGAGGCCGGTCGCGCCGAGCGTCCCGAAGAGACCCCGTCTCCCGAGCCATTCGTGGAAGAAGAAGTGGAGTACGAATCCGGCACTGAGCTCCCCAGCGAGGCCGAGCTGGAGCACAGGCGCCGACTGGAGAAGCGCGAGCGGGCCCGTAAGCGCGCCGAAGCCGCCGAGGCCCGCGCCAAGGCCGGCCTCGATGCCGGGGCCGAGCCCGATGATGGAACCAATGCCGATGTCGGGGCAGATACCGGTGTCGGTGCCGATGCGCCCGCGATGGCCGATACCAGCCTCCAGTCCGCGTCCGAGCTTTTAAAAATCGGGCCTGACCTGGCCGAGGCATCTTCGGAGGACGAAGGATCCCCCGAGAGAGCCTAGGACGCCGATGCCGAGGGCGCTCGAAAAAAATCCCTTTGCTTGACGGGAAAAAAGCTTGACTGCTATACTCTTCCCAGCCAGCGGCTGGGGGAGGGGCATTGACTTGAAGGCTCTCTGGGGGCGCCTGGGCGTCTTCGCGTCCTCCATGAAGGAGCACACGGCCTCCTTGACCGGTGCTCTCATGGAAAGGGCGCGCCTGGCTGGATCAGGCATCCGGGACGCCATGTCCCGGAAGAAGCGTACATCGCATTCCATTCAGGACGAAAACCCTTCCTTCGAAGAAAGCCCCGGCGATCCTCGCTCTGCTACCGTATCAGCATCTCCCGGCCTGCGCGCCCTAGCGGCATTCTTTTCGGCTATGGCCCGCAAGAAGGGCTTCATAGCCTTCAGCGCCGTCACGGGCGGCCTGGGCCTGTGCGCCTTGGCCGCGGCCCTCATCGTCGCCCGCCCCCTGCCCAAGGCCCCCATGATAGATCCGCCCATCGCTAATCGCGATCTCCTCCTCAGCCTGGAAGTTCCCGCCCCGCCCCTGCCATACAGCCAGGTCATCCTCAGCCGGGATCCTGGCCTTCCGCCCAGTCCCGAGGAGGAAGCGGCCTGGGAGACGGCTGTCAGCCCCGAGCTGGCCAAGCGTTGGGCCGCAGCAGCCTCAGATGCCGTGGACGCCTTTTTCAAGGATGTACGCTGATGCCTAAGCATCTTTCCCCGGCCATGGCCGCCTTGGCGGCATCTTTGGCTTGGATAGCCCTCCTCAACGCTTCCTGCCAGAGCCAGGGGGTGGCTGGAGCCTCAGCGGCGGATGCACGCCTAGAGGCTTCGCCCGAGGCTGCGGTGTTCGCATTGGAACGGATCGAAAGGGGCGCAGGCGCCCTAGGCGCCGTCCTCCCCTTGCCCGAGCTGGAGCCTCAGGTTGTGGAGTATCCTCCCGAGGCTCTGGCCCTGCGGCAGAGGCCCCTCAAGGCTAAGTCCAAGGCTCTGGGCCACGCCCTGCCTGCGCCCCGGCCCAGCCTCAGGCCCCTCCCCAGCCCAAGCCCCAAGGCGGCAGAGCCCATCGCCATCACTCAAGTTCCATCGCCCAAGGCTTCGATCAACCCATCGCTTCAAGGCCGTGAAAGCGGAAGCAGGCTCAGCCCGGACCCGGCCCTCCTCAAGGTCCAGACGGCCTCCGGCAGCCCCATCCCGACGGCATCCATCGTCCCCATGCAGAGCCCCGCGCAGAACGCACTTCCCGCCCAGACTCAGGGTCCCAAGCCCAGTCCGAAACCGAGCCCCAAGCCGAGCCTGAAACCGAGCCCGGCGCAGACTCCCAGGCCGAGCCCCGCCGCGAGCGCCCGTCCGACGAGTTCCCCGAAATCGATCCAGAGCCCCAGCCCCAGCCCCAGCCCCTGGACGCCCAGCCGAACCCTGCCCCCCGTGCCCTTCTCCGAGATTCAGGCCCTGGGGCCCGACCTGCCCAGTCCCTCGCCGGCCATGAGCCTTCTCGTGGAGAGGGGCAGCGAATTCGAGATACCCCTGATCGGCCAGGCCTGGACCTATCTGGGGAGCGGGGGGCGCGAGGGCCTCCTCTTCCTCAAGCGGCGCTACGAGCCCCAAAAGGTCCTCTTCAGCTACCGCGCTATCCTCAACGGTACCTACCTCCTGGAATTCAGCCGCCAGGACGTCCTCTTGGGAGAGACCGAGAAACGCTGGGTATCCGTGAGCGTAGAAGATGCCTCCGCCGCCGCGCCCCCGCCCCCGGCCATGGTCTCCTCCCCCCCGCCCCCCAATCCCTCGCCCAGCCCTAGCGCTTCGGCTTCCAGCCTGGCCGAGGAGCTCTTGGCCTTGGGCTCCCGGGCCGCCCTGGAGCGCATCTCATCCCTCCTGGATGCCGACAAGGCCGATCTAGCCCGCGCCGAGGTCAGCGCCTACGCCAGCGTCTATCCTGAATCCGAGGAGTATCTCTGGCTGGCGGCCCAGGCCGCCGAGGGGCCGGGGCAGGGCAGGGACGTCCTCCAAGCCAAGGGCCTCTACCAGCGCCTTGTCTCCCTCTACCCCGAGGGCTCCCGCCGCCCGGCCGCCGAGGCCCGGATAGAGTGGATCCAGCGCCGCATCCTGGATATCCGCTGAGCTCCGATGTCCCGCCGCGTTGGATATGGGTCGCGCGCCGATATATAATCGTAGGGTGGCACTGCGCGCGCGCGTTTCCAGCCTTATCCTCCTGAGCCTCCTCTTCTGGGGCTGCGAGCAGCGGACACTTTTCAACTATCTGTCCGACCCCCTCCCGCCCCCGGTCGCCGATCCCGCGCCGGGAAGCTACAACGAGCCCATCGCTATCCGATTCGAAGTCGCCAAGCGCGATGAGCCGGTGCGCATCTTCTATACCACCGATCCGACCGCCGGCTACCAAGACAGAACCCTTTGGACCGAATTTGTCCGAGCCCCCTCCACGCCCTCCCTGCCCATACAGAACCCGGCCAGCTACCGCGCCTACAGCTACGTCAGCGATACCGAATTCTCCGAGATCCGGCGCTTCGATTTCGTATTCCGACCCAAGGCTCCTGAACTCTGGCCGAACCCGGGAATATTCACCGCGCCCACGAACATCAACCTCTCCGCCGGAACCAACACGGAGATACACTACACCACGGACGGGAGCGACCCCCGGGCATCGCCGGCCTTGTGGACAGGGCCCATCACCCTGAACGAGGCATGGCCTCAGGTGGATCCCCTCAACCCGGTCCGGCGCATCCTCCATATACGCGCCGTTTGCCGCAGCACGGATCCCGCGCGCGCCGCCTGGCTGGACTCCGAAGAGATACAAGCCTATTTCGCCTATATCCCCCCCATCCCTCCCGAGATGGGCCTCAGGGCCATCCTGCCTGGGATAGGGGAGGTGGCTCTCGCGGGGCAGGTGTTCAGCCTTGTCGAGGGCCAGGACAGCATGGTCGTCACTTCGACCCCAACCACGCCCCCGGGGCCCTTCAGCTACTCCTGGTCCCTGAACGGGACCGCCCTGCCGATAGGCAACGTCGCCTCCATATCAATCGGCCCGGGCGGCACGCCGGGGCTGGACGGCCTGGAGGTCGGCATCTACCAAGTGACCTGCTCCATGACCGATGGGAACGGCAACGTCTACCAGGCGGCTTTCTCCTTCCGCATCCTGCCCGTCCTGGCATCGGGCACGGCCGGCCTCGTCCTGGATCTACCCGCCCAGGCGGGCGTAGAGCTCACGGGCGCGGCTGTCATCATCACCCGCGGCACGGGCGCGCACGCGGTGGCGGCCACAGTGAATCCGGCGGGATCATACACTTACGCATGGTACCTGAACGGCATCGTCACCACTGAGACTAACGCCAGTTTCGGGATCGACTCGGATGTCCTGGCTACCGGGGCCTATCGGCTGAGCTGCGAGGCCACCGAGATCCCCACCGGCTACGCCCATGCCGGTTCCCTCGACTTCGCCATCGTGGAAGCCCCGCCCATCCCAACCAGCGGCGCGGGTAACGCATCGCTGCTGATCGACTTGCCGGGGAATCTCCTCCCCGTCCTCTCGGGGACCATGGACCCGGTCCTGAATCAGGGCATCGATGTCATGACCGTCACCGCCGCCCTTCCGGGCGCCGGCTACTACCGATGGTTCCTCAACGGAACGCCCGTGGGGGATGGACCGAGTCTGGCTTCCCTGGACATGGGCGCATCCGGCCCCAATAGCCCCCTGCCGATCGGCCCCTATGTCCTGTCCTGCCTCGTCAGCGACGGAGCCGGTCACCTCTATTCGGCCAGCTTGGCCTTCATCGTGGTGCAGGGCGGCGGCGGCGGGGCGCCCTCCTCGGCCGGGGCCAGCCTCATCCTAGACCTGCCCGGCGGCCTGAGCCCTGTCCTGGGCGGGACCGACCCCATCCTGACCCAGGGCTCGGAAACCATGACGGTGACGGCCCTCATGGCGGGAGCCACGGCCTATCAGTGGTACTTGAACGGCGCAGCCGTTCCCGGGGCGACCGCATCCTCGATCCAAGTAGGCGCGACCGGGCCGGCGGGATCCCTGGGCATCGGGGCCTACGAACTTTCCTGTATGGTCAGGGACTCAGGCGGCTTCAGCTACTCGGCCGGCACGGGCTTCATCGTCGTGGCGCCGACGAGCCCGCCGGCCACGGGAAGCGGGGCCGGCGGCCTGGCTCTTGTACTCCCTTCTTCATCGACCAGCCTTAGCGTATCCGGGAGTCCGCCCAGCCTCCTGCGCGGCCAGGCCGGCCAGACTATGACGGTTACCGCCCTGCTCAATCCCCTCTCCGCCCCGAGCTACCGCTGGTACCTGAACGGGGCTTCCCTCGGCGCGACTGGAGATACCATCGTTATCGACGTCAGCGACCCCGGGAGCGCCCTGGCCGTGGGAGACTATGTCATCAGCTGTCTCGTCAGCGACCTGGGCTTCGACTATTCGGCCTCCTTCACCTTCGCTGTCCTGGCGGCCCCCCCGCCCGGCCCGGCCCCCGCCAGCGCCACCCTCAGCCTGAGCTACCACCTCCCGGGAAACGCCAGCGTCACCCTCGGCGGCGCCACCGCTTACCTGGACAACGACCTGAGCTATACCATCAGCGCCACCCTGGCGGGGGCGAGCGCGGTCTCCTATGCCTGGTACCTGAACGGGACGGCATTGCCCGCGGAGACGGCGAGCTCGATCCTCCTGGACGCGACCCATCCCCTGGACCCATTGCTTCCTGGCAACTACGACCTGACTTGCTTCGTCACCGACGTGAACGGATACGAGTATTCCCAAAGCGCCTTCTTCTACGTGGTGGATTGACGATGGAAGGCCCTTTAGCGAGGAGATGGAGACATGAAGACGATCAATGAGCGCAGACCCGCGCGCGGATGCCCCCTGGCAGCAGGCATGGCCGCCCTCCTGGCCCTCTCGGCCCTCCTCATGTCCTGCCCCCAGGGTCTGACAGGGCCCACGGGGAGCCTCAGCGTCAGCATGGGCGGGGCCGACCTGGCCGCATCCGCGAAGACCGTATGGCCCAACACCAACAGCGCCTTCTACGCCGTCAGTACCCTCAGGGCCCGGGGCAATGGTCCAAACGGGAGGAGCTATGACGCTTGGCCGTCGATCAGCATAGCCGGGAATACTCTCAGCTTCAGCATGGCCGACTTGGCCGTAGGAACCTGGAATTTCGAATTCTACGCGTACAACGCGACCAATAACCTCATAGCCCGAGCGACGGCCGCCGCGACCATCAGCGCCCCCGGCCCGAACGCCATCTCCGCCGACCTCGAGATGGTGACGGACTCAGGCGGGGTCTTCAGCCTGAACTTGGCTTGGTCCGATGACTTCAATGCCGGCCGTGTCGATGTCGTCTTCGATCGGCGCCTGCCCGCGGCCGCCAGCCACACCATAAGCTTCAATCCCCCGTTCACCATAGGCACAGATTCCCGCAGCCTCAGCCTGAGCGAGCCCCTGGATGCCGGGCTCTACGACCTGACCATACGCCTCTACGATAATCCCCCAAAGGCCACCCCCGCCTGGGGCATGGTGGAGTCCCTCTACATCGCCCCTGGGCAGACTTCGGCACTTAGCGTGCCTACGGGGGCTCCCGCCGCCTACCTGAGCCTGACGGACATCCCGGCCCCGCCCATCCTACAGGACCCGGCCCTGGCGAGCGGCGTAGTGATGGACGGCACCAACCTCCTCCTCGACCTCGTCACGGCAGATCCCAACGCCGTCATCGTCTACACCGTGGACGTGGTGACGGACCCAGGCTACGACTTCAACCTCTCCGCGCCCACCGGGAACAGCTATGTCCTACCGAGGAGCGTGCCTCCGGCATTCGATCCCCTCGTCCTGGACCAGGCCCTGGACACCTACGGCGGCCAGCCGGACGATAACACGATCCTGCTCAGGATCAGGGCCGTCAATCGATGGGGCTCTTCTGAATGCTATTACAGGTCCTTCTGGATAAGCGACGCCATATTCGTGGATCCCCTCGCCGCCCCCGGGCCGGGAATCCAGGCCGATCCCATGCGCAGCATCGATGCGGCCATAAGCAGGGCTTCGAGCCTTCTGGCTTATTATGGCGGACCGATAGGCTTGCGCCTGGCCAAGGGCTTCCATACGCTCAACAACGCGGACCTGCCTGACGGCGTCAACCTCTCGGGCGGTTATGATCGCTCGACCTGGGTTCAGGACTTGGCTACGCAGGCCAGCGCTTACCAGCCTGAGCTCATCAATTGCAGCGTGATCCAGGGCGCCGGGAGCGGAGGATCCAGCGTGGACAATCCCCTTGCAACCCTGAGGCTCGGATTCACCGGCGGGGGCATGGGGAACAGCCTGGACCACCTCCTTGTGGCCGCGCCCAAGACGGGCAATTTCCTGGGCGGCATCGCCGCCAGTAACCGCGGGGGAACCCTAAGCGCCCTCAACTCCGTAGCCATCGTGGGCGGGGGCGGCGCGGCGAACGCGGCCATAGGCCTGTCCGCCGTCAACAACTCCCCGATCAGCGCGAGCGGATGCTCCATCAGGGTGGGCCAGAATGTCGGCATCGGCGTAGATGTCTATGGCATCCGCAGCATCGATTCTGCCCTGACCCTCAACAACGGCGAAGTGCGGAACGGCGCCGGTGGTGATGAGAATTTCGGAGTGTACTTCCGGAATTCGAACATGACCCAGCAGCTCAGGATCATCGGCACGGCGCCCATCCTGGCCGGCGATGGGGCCGCTTCCGGCTCCTATGGCGTCCGCATCGCCTCGGGCAACGCGGAGATTCGCGATTTCGCGGTGATCAGCGCCGGCAGCAGCGCGGTCCAGACGAGATCCATCGGGATCGAGTTGGACACCCAGTACGTTCCCGGCGCGGCGGCGCAGTTGCTCGTCCAGAATCAGGTGAGCGTGTACGGCGGGGACGCCAATCCTAGCCTTACCGCGGCCATTGGAGCCGGCCTGTTCGTGGGCGATTCCAGCCCGATCCAGGTCGACATCGAGAATTCGAGCATATATAGCGGCATGAGCGGTTATTTCCAGTATGCCGCCTATATGCATTATCCCCAAGCCTATGTAGGCCCCGCCGGGCCGGCGATCAGCCTGCGCTCCGTCAATCTCATCGCCCGGGGCGGATCAGGGGTCAACTCCTCCACAGGCCTCGCCATCGCCACAGCGGGTCCTACCGGGCTAGCCCGTCCCGTCCTGGTGGAGCGCTGCCGAATCTATGGCGGCGACTCCTCGAATGATTCGCGGGGCTTCGATTACTACGGTCAGAGCCCGGCCGACGAGGACATCGTTCTCCGCAACAACATCATCGACGCGGGCAACGGGGGCATGCAATCTAGAGGCCTGATGATAGGGCGCAGCGCCGCAGCGGCCGGCCAAGGCATCCTAGCCCTCAATAACACGGTAATCTGCCGCGGCCTGTCCCTCATCGGCGAGGCCGTCAATCTCTCTGATAACTTGAGCCTGGATATGCGCAACAACATCCTCATAGCCGAGGGTGGAAGCACCTCCATCTCCATCGTCAACCAGTCCGCCGGAGCCTCCATAGCCACCGGCTTCTTTTATAACGCCATGTTCAGCGAGAGCGGCGTCCTCTACTATAGGGGCGGGATGGATGAATCGGCTTCCGTGAGTCCCCCCGCCTCGTCGACGAACATCGTCCAGGGCTTCGTGACGAACCTCTTCACGGACGCCATGCCGACTAGCTTCGGGGATTTCGCAGCCTTCACGGCCGAACTCAGGACGCCGGATCCCTACGGGATCTTCAATAAGGGAACAAACCTCGCAGGCTTGCCGGACTGGGGCTTCAGCGATGACTTCGACAGTCCGGCTGGGACTCGCACAGCTCCCTGGTCCATCGGGGCCCAGGAAAGGAATTGAGGCGGATGGGCATGGGCGTGGCGCGCGGTAGGTTGTGTCACCGCGGAGCATCAATGCATCTTCTCTTGATGGCCTCCTGCGCTTGCCTTGCCATCCTGGCATCCTGCGGCATCCTCCGCGCGCCTGCCCGGCCCGCCAGCATAAGCCTGAGCATTTCCCACCCCTATGCGCCCGGGGGAGGCGCTCGCACGGTCTGGCCCGGGGCAGTGCCGGTCAGCCTGCCCGGGGGAGACCCGGCCTATTATGTGCCTACGAGCTTCAACCTGAGCGCCAGCGGCCCCAACGGCCGCATCCTTGACCTAACCGGGGTCAACCTCGCCGCCCCGGTGGCGGGCTTCGTACAGGGAGATTGGAACATCCTCATCAGCGCCTTCAATGCCAGCGGCGACTACATCGGGAATGCGACGATCGCCGCGACCCTGTCAGAGGGCTCGAATGTCCTGGGGCCCTACATCCTCGACCCGGTCCTGAGCGGGGGCCCCGGGAGCTTCAGCCTGCAACTCAGCTGGGATGCCGCGATCTTTGCCGCCGGGGGCCTGGACTGGACCATGCATCCGGTGAACCCGGCCGGCGCTGACGTCAGCGGAATGATCGACCTCAATCCCGGGGATTCAAGCGCCGGTTTCTCCGGCCGTCTCTTCCCGCCCGGCGCCTACCGCCTGATCCTGAGCCTGCGCCGCGCTGACGACACTGTCATGTGGGGAACGGCCGAGACGGTCTACATCGCCCCCGGAGAGCAGACGATGTATGTGAGGGAGGATCTGGAGATCTACGATCTTGCGACGCCCCTGTCGCTCTCGGCCGGCCCGCCCGACGGCGTCATCGTCGACGACGGGACATCGGGGACTCCCTTGAAGATCACCTTCAATGATCCAAACGCGGTCATCGTATATACTCTGGATGGCAGCGACCCGGAGTATGACTTCTTGAGCGATGTCCTCGGGCCGGCTACCCAGAGGTACGATCCGCTTGGCGGCCTGGAGATGAGCCAGGCCTTCGAAGCCACCGCGGTCGCCAATGGATACAAAGCCTCAAATGACGATGTCTTGACCTTTAGGATAAGGGCCTACAATGCCTTTGGGGGAACGGGAGTCCTGACCCTCGTTTATCACCTCTCGGATGCCATATACGCCGCCGCCGACGGCACGGCGGGCGATATCGGATTGAAAAACGCGCCCAACCCGAACCTCCAGGAAGCTATCGATAGGGCCGGGATCCTGGCCCAGGCGCGCAATAGGCGTACTTGGGTGCGGATCGAAAAAGGGAATTACCAATCCCCGGCCCAGGGCTTCATGGTTCCTGACGGGGCCTGCCTCTCCGGGAATTGGGAGGATAGCTTCGCGAGCCAGACCGTCCCCGCTTCCGCCAGCGCCCTCGTGGCCGTGGATTCCTCCAGGCTGTTCAGCGCCGACGCGGGGTATTACTATCCGCAGCCCAATGCCAGCCTGCGGCTTGGAGCCTCCATCTCATCCATAGGCAATGAGCTTGAGTACCTCTACGTGGAGGGACCTGCCAGTTCGACCCTCGTGACGGCGCTCTGGGTGGATGGAACGGGGACGAGGAGCGTGCGCTTCCGCCGCTCGGCCTTCCGCGGCATGGGTCAGCTGAACACGGATTCCCACGGCGCTATCATCCAGGGCGCCGAGCCAGCCCTCTCCTTCGATGAGTGCTACTTCGTCGGCAGGGAGGCCGTGTACGGATCCAACAACAATACCTCGGGCATCCTGATCAAGAGCGCCTCGCCGCGGGTTGAGGGCGGCGAGGCTACCGCCGGCAAGGGGAACACGGTATTGAGCTACGTTTACTACTCAGCCGGCGTAGCCGCCGACGGACCTAATCCCTTTGATCTCTGCACGCCGGTCTTCACCAGGAGCGCGGGAGGCCAGGATTTTACCACGCGCGGCTCTTCAAACCCCCTCTCCCTGAGTTCCTTTGGCTTCAGGCTCTGGGCCGTGACCGGCGTGATAGAGCATTGCTTCATCGATTCAGGTATGGCAGATGCTATAAATGGGAGGGCTTACGGTATCCATCTCAGCAGCGCCGAACCGTTGATTCAGGATTGCAGGATCAATGAAACCGAGCAGGCCTGCGCTCAGGGTTACGGCATCTACCATGAGTGGGGCCTAGATTATGGATCGCCCTACCGGACGCTCACCATCACCTCCTCGATCATCTATGGGGCCGGAGCCGCCGGGACTGGGCTTTCCCACGCCATCGAGCACGTCCGCGGCGCCGTGGAAATAACTAACAACCCGCTGATCCAGGCGCGCGACGCCCAAGACAGCTCAATAGCCATCCACATGCCCGGGACGGCCGCCGATAACTGGATCGACGCCCGCGTCCAATACAACATCAATATAATCGCGGGGAATTCCAACAACACAAGCGGCCAGAGCGCCGGCATCAAGATCGGCAACGGGACTCAGCTCCCCCTGCACGCCTTGGTAAGCGGCAATATGATCACGGCCGCCGGCACATCGGCCCAGTCCATGATGGGGATCGACATCCTCAGTCCGATGAAGCTCGTCCCCGGGCAGCCGGACTTGTCCCTATCCACCAACTACATCACGGTGGAGGGCGGCCCGGGCGTGACCGAAAAATCCCGCGGGCTCTCGATCGCCACCCAAGGCAGCGACGCCGGCATCCTTGTGGAGAGGAACAAGGTCTGGGGCGGGAGCGGATCGGCCAGCGCGAGCCTCTACGGCCTCTACGTGAATACCCAGGGGAGCCAGAACGGAGACATCGTCATCCGCAACAATATCATCCATGGCGGCATAAACACGGTCAACGCGAATTACGCGGCCCTATACATCGGCGCCATGATCGCGCCTATTTCTCCTATGCGGGTCTACAACAACACCCTCTACGCCAATGGCAGTGCCGTGGGGCAGAGCGTGCTGCGCATCGCCGGGAACCAGAGTTCGCGCATTATGAATAACCTCATAATCGCCGGCAGCGGGTTGATGTACGGCGTCTACCAGGAATTCGACAGCGGCACGCCTTACTGCTTCTGGCATAACGCGGTGTATGCCGATGTCGACCCGACGTATTACCGTATTAACAGCGTGCCTAGGGACGTTGATATCACCGACTACGGCACGAACAACTGGTGCAAGGCGAATATCCTTGGGGCATTCGGTTCTCCGCCGTATGCCTTGGGAGCATGGATGACCGATCGCGGCGCCTTCATCGGCTACGCCTTCGATGTCCTGTCGGACTCCCTCGTCAGGGGCGCGGGTTTCGATATCTCGACCCTGCCAGCCACCGAATGGCCCTTCACCGACGACTTCGACGGCCCCGTGGGGACGCGCACGGCCACCCTACCGGCGGTTTCGCCGGGGTGGACCATCGGGGCCCAGGAATGGGATTGAGCCGCTATGGATGAAAGAAGGAGCGCGATCTTGCCGCGGGGACTGCGCGCCGCTCGCGGGCTCCTCTTCATCGGCCTGGCCCTCATGGCCCTGTCATCCTGCGACAATATCCGCAAGGACTTCTTCGATTACCTGGACAAGGACGGGCTACCGGATTGGGCCTCCATCTACCCGGGGCCGGAGGGCGGCCCTTATGAACAGCCCATCCTGATCGACATCCAGCCCGAGCTGGGCTACGAGGGCTGGGACATCTACTATTCTCTCCTCAAGGACGCGGACCAGGCTAGGGCAGGGGACTGGAAGCTCTACGATCCCGACAGGGGCATCGTCCTGGCACGCTCCTCGACTTTGAGCGTCTTCTTCCACGACGGGAGCGACATGTTCTCAAGGGTCTTCAGGCTTGACTACCGTTTCGCCGAGGGCCTGGAGCGGAGCGTCTACGCCAGCCCCCTGGGCCCTGTCGACGGGGACGGACGGACCCCCTACACCGCCTACCGCAGCCTCCAGGACGCGGTGGACGCGGCCCTCCTCATCCTGGCCGACGGCCAAGGGCCGGTCAGCGTGCGCGCCCAGGCGGGAACCTACGCCGGGAGCCTCGTGAGCTACCCCGGGGTGAGGCTGATTGGATCCTACCATGGGGACTGGAGCCCGCCCGGGGAGGGCGAGCAGCCGTCCAGCATCATCCAGGGCGACGCGAATGTGCTCAGCCTTGGCCTGGGCGCCTATGACAGCGTCCCGGCATACGCCCTGCGCATTCCCCAGACGGTTTCCACGGAGGAGGCCTTCATCCAGGGCTTCGAGCTGAGGGGGCCCGCAGGGCGCGATTCCAGCACGGGCCTCTTAGGCCAGTACGGCAGGATCAGGATCGACAACTGCCTCCTCTACGGGAACGGCGCCGTCTGGGGCAGCCATTTCACCGCTGGGGCATGGTTCATCGGGGCCGGGGCCAGGATCGAGAGATCGTGGATCTACGGCCTTGATCCCGTCTCAACTCCGACGGGGACCCTCAGCCTCAGCGCCGGCCTCATTTCCATAGACTCGGATATCAGCCTGGTGGACTGCTATGAAGTTCGCTCGGGCGGGATCAGGGGCCTGATCACCGAGCCCTCCTATTCCTTCGGCCTTGTCTCCTACGATACGCCCGGGGCGACTAGCGCCCCGGGGAACCTCATCATCGATTCCTGCGCCTTCATCTACGCCGATACGGGGACTGACGTCCTGGAGGCGGCCGGCGTGCGGCTCATGGGTGGACAAGCCTCCGTCCGCAACTGCCCCAACATAGCCACAGGCATGGCCCACGGGGCGGGGGCCCGTTCCGCGGGCATCATGCTGAGCGAAGCCCAGGCAGGCCAGGGGGCCTACGCCCTCATCGAAAGGAACGGCACGATCTCAGCCGGCGGGGCGGGCGAGGAGACGCCCACGAATTTCTCGGCCGGCCTCATGCTGGGCGCTGGGGCGCGGGCCCTCATACGCGGCAACAATCTGATCAGCGGCGGCTGGGCCCCTAACAGCGTCGGCGTCTACGTGGCAGGAGGCGCCGGCGGCCTGGAGCTACGTGACAATCCGGACATACGCGGGGGCGATGGCCCCGCGGGAGGGCGCAGCGCTGGCCTGGGCATCCTTATCGATCAGGCCCTGGACTCTCCCCTCATGGCCGGTCGCAATTCCTTCTGGGGCGGCTCAGGCCAGGGCTTTCATGCGGGAGTCTACATCCAGCTGAGCGGAGATCCGGTACAGCCCATCATCATCCGCAACAACCTCATCCACGGGGGAGACGGGGCCGGGATGTCATCGGGCATCCTGATCCAGCACCCGGACGCCGACCCGGCCATCCCGCCAGGACAGGCCCTCTTCATGAACAACACGGTCTTCTCCGGCAGAGGGGCCCTTGGGGGGGCGGCGGCTATCACGGCCGGGCGCTCGCGGCCGGTCTTCATCAATAATATCCTGCATACGCCATCCGACGTAGGCGGGGTGCACGCCGGCTTCATCATCAGGGCCAACCGCATCGATGCCGATGCCTACTTGGTGAATTACTTGCCCTTGGAATTCCGCAATAATACGGTATCGGAGGAATCGACCGATCATTTTCGCTTCATAATTGAAGACGTATATAACGATGCCGCGACTATCGCGCCTACGCCTATCTGGGACTCACTTGCCCAGGGTCCCATGAACGCGCTCGATGCGGGCTTCGACGGCAATCGTTTCATTGATCCCTCGAGCCCCCTCGTCTTCAACGGAGCGATTCCGGAAAATGCGGATCAGTTGCGGAATTTCCACCAAACAGGCGGTCTCCGCCTCCTCGCCTCCGCCGATGTCTTCCTCCGCACAGGGGGCCTGGACCTCTCGGCCTACTTTCCGGGTGCGAGCCTCAACCACTCACGCGACTTCTACAACGCCCTGCGCACGGGGGACGGCGCGACGGGCTGGAGCGTCGGCGCGGCCGAGTACTTCGGGCCGTAAAAAAAAGAAGAGGCGCCGTGGGGGCGCCTCTTCTCTCTTCCCATTTCGGGGGCATATCACATCGGCCCTAAAAATCGCGGAAAGATGGCCTCACTCCACCTCGACCCTGAATTTCTCCTGGCCCAAGATAGAGAGGATGATCTGGCTGCCATGCGGGAGGAGGTAGGGGATGGAGAAGTCCCCGCCCGAATGGGGGCCCTCGAAGAGGACCATCCCGTCGCCTGAGGGGAGGAGGGCGCTGACGCTCAGGGTCAGGGGGTAGGGATACTCGGGCAGGGTCTGCTTGAGGATGCCGAAGACGGCGTCGCCCTGCTTGGAGGGTTCGGCTACCACAAGGGCCAAGCGGGTGTTGGATGGGATGGATGCCCCGGCGGCCGGGAGCTGGGATACCACGGTATAAGGCTTCTCCGCGCCCACGGCCTTGCGGCTGGTGAAGCTGAAGCCGGCCTTGGCCTCGGCCAGGGCCTGCAGGGCCTCCTCCACGCGCATGCCCAGAAGGGCCGGCACGATGATCTTCTCCTTTTCCGGGCCGCGGCTGACGACCAGCTCCAGGAGGGTGGGCTGGGAGAGGGGGGCGTCGGGCAAGGGCTTTTGGGCCAGGATAGTCCCGGCCGGGCTGCTGTCGAAGACGTACATGGGCGGCTCCTTGATGGAAAGGAGGGGCCGCGTGCTGGAAGTGAAGAGGGTCTGGAGGTGGAGCTTGACCTCGTTGAGGTCCTGGCCGATGAAATTCTCGACCTTGCTCAGGACGACCCCGCGGCTAACCACGAGGTTGATGCGCCGCCCGGCCTTCACGATGGTGCCGGAGGAGGGGCTCTGCTCCAGGATTTTGCCGGCCTCGGCGGCGGAGTCAGAGTAGCGCAGCTGGACGCGCGGGTAGAGCTCCTTTTCCTGGAGACTGATGAGGGCGTTGGGCAGGTCCATGCCGCGGACGTCCGGGACCATGGTTTTCTCCGTCCCACGTAGTGAGAGGAAGAATGCCGCAGTGGCCGAGACGGCCATGAGGACCAGGATCAGGACGGAGACGAGGGCGGCGCAGCGCGCGGTGGAGGGGTCCTGGGGGAGGTACTTCTTCACGTCCAGCTTCGGTACGGGAATGCGCATTCGGATGACCTCGCTCTCGTGGTGGGCCGACCGGGCTTCAGGAGCCCAGCACAAGGCCCTCGGCGCCGTGCAGGCCGTTGGCGAAGTCCCTGTGCCCGAGGACCTTTTTCTTCTCGAGCTGGAGCCGCGTCAAGGCCAGGAGGCCCCTCCCTGTTTGTACCAGAATTCCTTTTGACTTGTCTATGCCGATGATGCTTCCGGGTTCCCGCTCCGGACCGGGGCCGGAGGCATCCTCCAGGGGCAGGCTCTCGTGTACGAGGAGGCGTTCGCCGCGGAGGAAGCTGTAGGCCAGGGGCCAGGGGCAGTAGGCCCGCACCATGGCGTCTATGTCCCCAGCGCCGGCCTTCCAATCGATCAGTCCGTCCTCCTTGCCTATGAGCCTGCAGTAGCGTACGCCCTGGCTGGGCTGGGGACGGGGTCTCGCCCGGCCGGCCTGGATGGCGTCCAGGATGGGGATGAGAGCAAGGGCGGCCTTCTCCGCTGCCAGGGCGGAGAGGGACATCGAGTCCTCGCGGCCGCTCAGGGGGATCTCTTCTTGAAAGAGGATGTCGCCTGTGTCCATCTCGGGAGCGAGAAGCTGGATGCTCAGGCCGGTCAGAGAATCCCGATTGAGGATGGCGGCCTGGATGGGCGAGGGGCCGCGCCAGCGGGGGAGGAGGGATGGATGGATGTTGATACCCCCGCGTGGGAAGAGGCCCAGAAACTTGGGGCCGAATATCTTGCCGTAGGCGAAGGATACCAGGATCTCCGGCCGCAGGGCCTCCACGGCCGCGCGCGCCTCCGGACCCAGGCGCGCGGGCTTGAGGACGGGCAGGCCCGGTACGAGGGCCAGGGCCTCGCGGGCCACGACGTTGGCCGACTCGCGCATGCCGCGGCCTTGCTGGGAATCGGGGCTGGTGAGGAGGCCGGCCAGGGCATGGCCCTCGGCGGGCTGGGCGGCCAGGATCCGCAGGCAGGGCAGGGCTATGTCGGCGCTGGCGGCCAGGAGGACGCGCACTGTCCTACATCCTGCGCCGCTTTTCCCACTGGGAGATGAGGCGGGTCCGCTTGGCTTCGGGGATGCGGTCTACGAAGAGGGTGCCCTCCAGGTGGTCCAGCTCGTGCTGGACAACCCGGGCCAGAAAGCCCTCGGCGTCCAGGGTGAAGGGGCGGCCTCTCTCGTTGAAGGCTTGGATGGTGACGGCCTCGGGGCGCTTGACGTCGGCGTAGAGGCCGGGGATGGACAGGCAGCCCTCCTCGTAGACGCACAGGCCCTCGGAAGTCCGGGTGATGACGGGGTTGATGAAGACACGCGGTTTGTCACGGTCAACCTTGGTGACAAAGAAGCGCTCGGGCCGGCCCACCTGGGGGGCGGCCAGGCCCACGCCCTTGCCCTGGGCCATGGCCTCGAACATCTCGTCCAGGAAGGCCTTCAGGGCGGCGTCTATATCGGCCACGGGGGATGATTTCCGCCTGAGGATGTCGCTTCCGTAGATCTCGATGTTCATCATGGGACCAAGATACGCGGGCCTGGGGCCCCGGTCAAGCTGAAGGGCTCAGCGCGCGGGCAGGCCCGAGAGGTCGAAGCGGTCCCCGGCGTGGATATCGTTCTTGAGGAACCAGCCCTGGGGCACCTCCAGGGCGTAGCGCACATAGTGCCTGGTGGTGACGGGGGCGGTGGAGAGGGGAGTCATATCCAGGATGTCGGTGATGATGCCGTCGGCCCTGATGTAGGCGATGCTGAGGGGGATGAGGGTGTTTTTCATCCAGAAGGAGAGCTGTCGGTCGGTGTCGTAGACGAAGATCATCCCGCGCCCGTCCTCCAGGGATTTGCGGAACATGAGGCCCTTGGCCTGCTCGTCCTGGCTGCGGGCTATCTCCACGTCCAGGCGTACGCCCTTGACGCTGATGGATGCCCGCGGCAGGGTCTTCTGGGGCCTGTCCGCCTGGGCCCGGCAGGAAGAGGCCAGGCAGAGGGCGGCTGCTGCTAAGGCCAGGAGGGCCGTAGCCCTCATCGGCATGATCCGCTTCGCTTGCATCATTCCGCTGATTCTATCGATAGAAGAGGCTGCCTTCCAAGCCCCTGGGCGTGAAAAAAGCCCCAAGCTCAGATCCGCCGCGGGGCGGAAGGGCTCGGGGCTTCCCTCAGGAGGATCGGGAACCTAGTAGTTCTTGCTCCCGGTCTCTTTGCCCTTGCTCCGGCTCTTCTTGAGGAGCTTGCGCTGTAGGGCCTTGTTCTTGCGGTTCTTGATAGTAGAGGGTTTTTCGAAGTACTCGCGCTTCTTCCACTCGCGGATGATGCCCTCTTTTTCCACCATGCGCTTGAAACGCTTGATAGCCTTCTCGAGGTTCTCGGACTCGTCTATCACGATGTGAGCGATTGGAATCACCCCCCTTCTTCTCGGTAGAGGCGATTATTTTACCCGGGACGCGCCTTTTGTCAAGCATTCCCCGCGGCAGTGACGAAACCGGCCCGGTGCCGATCAAGACATGCCGCCGGCCCCGGTCCGACTCGCAAGGATCGCTCTACCGGATATTGGTGCGCGGGTGCATGCGATCTGCCGATATAGCAGGCTGGATGGACGCATGAATCTCGCTTGGGCTGGAAGGGGTGCAAAAAAGGGGCGAAACCCTAGAGCCCCTTTTCCCGCCCCTGACAGGACCCCACATAGACTCCCGAAGTCCATCCAGCCGTACCCCTCATGACGCATTTACCCACACTTGACATCCCGCCCGGGCAGTCGATACTGTAGAAATCGTGAAAGCCGTAACCGGGATTTCCACGAGCATCCTCCTCTCCCTTAGCCTCCTCCTTCGGGAGGATTCGGAGGATGACCGGAAGGGCCCGGAGGGCGCCTTCGCTTGAGCGAAGGTCCAACCGAGTGAAGCAAGCCCGCTGCCGGTCCCCGGTGGCGGGCTTTTTTTAACCGCCGGGGCGCGTGGGGGCGGGGAAGACGAGGAGGAAGGCATGCCGAAGTACCAGAGGGCGCCGAGGGTGAGGATGGAGAGGCGGGAGTGGCCGGATCGGGCGGTGGATACGGCTCCCGCCTGGTGTTCGGTGGACCTCCGCGACGGGAACCAGGCCCTGGTCAACCCCATGTCGGTGGAGAAGAAGCTGGCCATGTTCGAGCTTCTCCTCAAAACCGGCTTTAAGGAAATCGAGGTGGGCTTCCCCTCGGCCTCCCAGATCGAGTTTTCCTTCGCCAGACGCCTGATAGACGAGGGGCTCATCCCCGCGGGAGTGGCCATCCAGGTCCTCTGCCAGGCCCGCCGCCACCTGATCGAGCGCACCATCGAGAGCCTGGCGGGGAGTCAGCGGGCCATCTTCCACCTCTATAATTCCACATCGCCCCTGCAGCGCAAGGTCACTTTCGGGATGAGCAAGGACGAGATCGTGCGCATCGCCGTGCACGGGGTGCGCGACATCAAGGAATTCCTGCCGCGCCTCAAGGGCACCGAGCTGACCCTGGAGTATTCCCCGGAGAGCTTCTCGGACACGGAGGTGGAGTTCGCCGTGGAGATCTGCGAGGCTGTCCTGGAGGAGTGGGACCCCGCCCCCGGGCGGCCGGTCATCCTGAACCTGCCCTCCACGGTGGAGTCAGCCCCGCCCAACGTCTTCGCCGACCAGGTGGAGTCCTTCCGCAAGCGCCTGACCCGGCCGGAGCGGGCCATCATCTCCGTGCACACCCACAATGACCGCGGCAACGCTGTGGCCGAGGCCGAGCTGGCCCTGGCGGCCGGGGCCCAGCGGGTGGAGGGCACCCTCTTCGGGAACGGCGAGCGCACCGGAAACCTGGACATCGTCACCCTGGCCCTCAACCTGATGCACGACGGGGTCGATCCGGGCTTGGACCTCCACGACCTGCCGGCCCTGGGCGAGGCATATCGCGAGCTGACCGGCATGGACATTCCGCCGCGCCAGCCCTACTCGGGAGCCCTTGTCTTCACGGCCTTCTCGGGTAGCCACCAGGACGCCATCAAGAAGGGCTTAGATCGCCGCGCGGCCCTTGTCGCCGAGGGGGGCGACCCGGCCGACCTGGCCTGGGAGGTGCCCTACCTCCCGATCGATCCGGCCGACATCGGACGCGGCTATGAGCCGGTCATCCGGGTCAACAGCCAGAGCGGCAAGGGCGGAGTGGCCTTCGTGCTCAAGGAACGCTACGGGCTTGATCTGCCCAAGGCCATGCATCCGGAGGTGGGGGCGGTGGTCAATAAGTGGGCCGACGAAAAGGGTCAGGAGCTGAGTTCCGAGGAGATCTACGGCATCTTTGAGGCCGAGTACCTGAAGAGTTTCGCCCCGGCGGCCCTGGAGTCCCTACGCGAGACGGCCCTGTCCAAGGACGGCTACCAGAGCACCTGGGAGACGCGCCTCATCTTCCGCGGTGAGGAGGTGGTTCTGGAGGGCTCGGGCAACGGGCCCATAGACGCCTTCATGCGCTCGATCGGCGAGCTGGGCTATCCCGCCTTCCGCATCAACGCCTTCCATGAACACTCCCTGGAGCACGGGGCGGATTCGAGGGCGGTGGCTTATGTAGAGGTGGAGCGCTTCGACGGAGCCAGCTTCTGGGGCTGCGGCATAGACCCCTCCATCGCCACGGCCGGGGTCAAGGCGGTGGTATCGGCGGCTAACCGGGCTTCCCTTGACTGGGAGAAGAGCTTGGAGAAGGCCGGCACGGCCAAGCCTAGGGCCTGAGGCCGATGAGGATGCTCGGCCGCAGGCTCCGACCGGGCCCTCCTCCAGCCCTCAGCCCATGAGGGCCGCCCTCCAGGCCGGGAGCTTATCCTCCAGCCTGCGGTAGGAGCGGGAGGGCACGGGGCTGGTGGAGGGCAGGGCCAGGACGATGATGTTCCGCTCCGCGATGAGGCTGTCGAGATCGCGTTTTCCCGCCCCGCCCCGCCGTCTCATATTTTGGAAGGCCCGGGCGGCGTAAGAGCCGTTGAGGAGGACGCGCTCGAGGCATGGCAGGCCTTCCATGAAGTCCCCCAGGGGATTGGGAGCGGCTAGGGAGATGTCCTGGTCCAGGCTGCCTGGGCGGCTGCAGGATGCCAGGACGTCCCAGATGGCCAGATCGCGCTCTAGGGCAAAGGCCTTGCGTTCATCCGGCCCCTGGCCGGGATCCCGGCCATAGACGGCCGCCAGGATGGGCCAAAAGTGATTGCGTGGGTGGCCGTAGTAGCAGGCCCCTTGGAGGGATGCCCGGGAGGGGAAGGAGCCCAGGACGAGGGTGTGCGCCCCGGGCGAGGCCCAGGGGGCTAGGCCCCTTGAAGCTGCAGGCCGCATTGACGAGATGATATAGCCGCGGGCATCGCCCATCAAGGGTTTATCTG
>CAYYCP010000025.1:8086-17940 GCA_964470375.1 uncultured Spirochaetales bacterium | reverse complement strand
AGGGCTTGGCTTCCCGCGATCTGCGCGTCCCCTGCATTATCCTGCGCTCGAGAGACTCGGGCGCGGGTCACCGCCTCGTCAGCCTGATGACCCCGGAGCTGGGGCTCCTGGAGGCCTTCATGTACGGGGGCGGCAAGTCCAAGCTCAGGTCTTTGGCCTCACCCTACCACGCAGGCATGGCCTGGCTGTATCACGACCCGGTGCGCGATTCGTACAAGCTCTCCGACTTCGATCCGGTCTCAGCCCACGAGGGGGCGCGGGCCTCCCTGGGGGCCTCCCTGCACGCCTCACTATGGGCCGAGCTTCTCATCCGCGTGCGCGGCGGGGGCGTGGACTTCCAGGGGCCCTTCCGCATCCTGGATGCCTGCCTGTCCGGCTTGGACGCCCTGCCCGAGGCCGAGGCGGTTTACGCCTCCTTGGTCTTCATCTGGGGATTGGCCGGCTGCATGGGCCTCAGGCCCGACCCAGCCGCCTGCATGGCCTGCCCTGGCGCCCTGGGCTGGGATGGGGTAGAATGCTATTCCTCGGCCGAGGGCGGTTTCCTCTGCCGCGTCTGCGCCGCCGAGGCGGGGCGCGAGGGCCTGCAGGCCGTGCCCGCGGGCGCCGGCAGGTACCTCTTGGGTATTTCTCGGCTTGACGCGGCCGGGGCCCTGCGCCTGCGCATGGACCTGATATCGCTCAACGCGGCCAAGCGCCTGGCCTGGTCCTTGGCGCGGCGGCTCGCGGAAGGGGAGCTGAATACGCTGTCGATGGGGGAGGGGATCCTGTGAGGTGCTTCATCGCCCTGGCCCTGCCCGAGCGGGTTGGGCGGGGGCTGGACGAGCTGGAGGCCGGCCTGCGCCAACGCCTGCGCGGCCTGCGCTGGACAGGGCCCGGATCCCATCACATCACCCTGGCCTTCCTTGGCGATGTCAATCAGGCCGGCGTGGATTGCGCCTTTCACGCGGCTAGGGCCCTAGCTTGTCTCAGGCCCCTGGACTGCCGCTTCCGCGGCCTGGCGGGCTTCCCCTCGCGCGGGCCCTACTCTGTCCTCACCCTGGCCTTGGCCGACGAGGCCGGGTACGGGAGCGCCGATTCCGGAAAGGGGCGCCTGCACAGGGCCTGGGAACGCCTCAACCAGGCCCTGAGGGCTGCCGAGCTGCGCCACGGCATCGAGCCCCTCAACGAGGACTACTCGGGCGGTAAACCCTTCCATCCCCACGTCACCCTGGCTAGGTCCAGGGAGGAGCCTCTGGCTCGCTCACGGTGGGAGGCCCTGGCGCCCCTGGCTGACGGCCTCGTGGGCGAGGCCTTCCGGATCGACGAATGCGCGGTATTCGAGTCCGTCCTCTCGCCGGCCGGCCCGAGCTACCGGGTCCTTGAATCGGTCAAGCTGGCCGGGACGGAGGACTGATGCGCGCCGTGGACCTGATCCGCCGCAAGCGTGACGGGGGGACAATGGGGACCGATGAGATCGACTTCCTTGTGCGGGGAGCGGTCTCCGGGGATATCCCACCGTACCAGGTATCGGCCTGGCTGATGGCGGTATTCTTCCGCGGCATGAATGCGGAGGAGACCGCCGCCCTGACCCGGGCCATGCTGGAATCGGGGATCCGCATGGACCTGTCAGGCATAGCCGGGCCCTTCGTTGACAAACACTCCACGGGCGGGGTGGGCGACAAGACATCCCTGGCCCTGGCCCCGGCCGCGGCCGCCATGGGCCTGCGCGTGCCCATGATGTCGGGGCGTTCCCTTGGCCATACCGGCGGCACCCTGGACAAGCTCGATTCCATCCCGGGCTATCGCAGCCGCCTGGGGCAGGCGGAATTCCGCCGCGTTTTGGAGGATGTCGGTTATGCCATGACCGGCCAGACCGATGAGGTTGTCCCGGCCGACAAGCTCCTCTATTCTCTGCGCGATGTCACCGCCACGGTGGAGTCGATTCCCCTCATCACCGCCAGCATACTCTCTAAGAAGGCCGCCGAGGGGGCCCAATCCCTTGTCCTGGACGTCAAGGCCGGTTCGGGGGCCTTCATGAAGGACAGGGCCTCGGCTGAGGCGTTGGCCGCTTCGCTCTGCTCCACCTGGAAGGCCATGGGCCTGCGCATGGCGGCCCTCGTCACGGATATGGAGACGCCCCTGGGACGCAAGGTGGGCAACTTCCTGGAAGTCGAGGAGATCATCGACTGTCTGGAAGGGCATTGGCTCCCCGACCTACTGGCGCTGACGCGGCGCCTGGGCGCCTGGATGGCCGTCCTGGGAGGGGTCGCGGAGGACCCGGGCGCCGGGGAGGCGGCCTTCGAATCAGCCATCTCGTCGGGGAAGGCCCTGGACAGATTCATGCGCAACGTGGAGGCCCAGGGGGGCGATCCAGACAGGCTCATGGCCTTGCGCGGGAAGCTGCGCGCCCCCCTTTCGGCGGCCCTGGCATCGCCCTTCAGTGGATCGGTGGGCCGGCTGGACGCCTTCAAGACGGGGCTGGCCTCCACCGCCCTAGGGGCCGGTCGCTCGCGCGCGGAGGATTCGGTCTTCCCGGACGTGGGCATCATCCTGGAGAAGAAGCCCGGTGAGGAAGTCCGCGCCGGAGAATGCTTGTGCGTCATCTATGCCCGCGGCCAGGAGGCCCTGGACGAGGCCATGGCCCTGATGGGCTCCGCATACGCCCCCGCCGAGGCCGGGGCCGGATCGGCCTTCGCGCAGGCATCGGACATCGTGATGAAGGAAATTCTCGCCCTATGAAATGGTACAAGAAGGAAATCTCCGCCGAGAGCGTGCAGGAGCTCAGATCCCGCCTGGGCATCGACGCCCTGACCGCCTCCATCCTCTTAAGGCGCGGCATCCACGAGGGCGAGGAGGCCCTCTACTACCTGGAAGAGGACCCGCGTTACCTCCACAACCCCTTCCTCTTTAAGGATATGGAGGATGCGGTGGACCGCATCCTGGCGGCCGCCGAGGAGGGCGAAAAGGTCATGGTCTTCGGGGACCGCGATACGGACGGCGTGACCGGAACGGCCCTCCTCCTAGGGATCCTGGCCGAGCTGGGCATAGAGGCTGAGGCCCGCCTGCCCCGCGGGGACGAGGCCTACGGCCTCTCGCTGGAGGCCCTGGAGGACTTCGCCGCCCGCGACGGCACCCTCGTCATCACCGTGGACAACGGCATCTCCTGCCTGGCCGAGGCTGAAGCCGCCGGGCGCCTGGGCCTGGATCTCATCGTGGTGGATCACCATAATCCCCTGCCCGAGCTGCCCGCGGCCCTGGCCGTGATCAACCCGAAATGCGCTGACTCGGGCTATCCCTTCCGAGATCTGTGCGGCTGCGCGGTGGCCTACAAGCTGGCCCAGGCCCTGCGCTTCGCCCGCACGGGGCCCTACAAGGAACGGGTTTGCCTCCTCAACGCGCGCCCGGTCAACGAGGCTATCGCCGTCGACGCCGTCCTCTACGCCAATATGGTGCCGTTGCGGCGCATGACCGAATTCCTCATGCCCGGGGCCGTGCAGCCCGAGCGCACCCGCCTGGTTCCCTTCCTCTCGGACAAGCGCATCCTGGTCTGGGACGCGCCCCTGCAGCGGCGGCTCCTGAGGCGGGCATTGGGCACGGGGATCGAGGTAGCCATGTACGATGTGCGCGACGAGGTCGCCGCGGCCATTCCCCAGACCGCCGGGCAGTCCCTGCTCAGGCTGAGGGAGGCCTCGCGCCTGGCGCGCTACCGCCAACGCGAGGGGGCCGATCCGGAGATGGAGACATTCGAGAGCATCTTCGTATCCTGGGCCTTGAAGTCCGCCCGCGGCCAGTCCGAGGCCGAGCTCATGGACTGCCAACTAGCGGCCCTGGGCACCATCGCCGACATGATGCCTCTGCGCGGAGAGAACCGCATCCTGGTCAAGCGCGGCCTCAAGGCCATGGCCCAGCGCCCGCGCCCCGGCCTGGCCGAGCTCCTGGCGGCGGCCGAGCTGGGCGGGCGGCGTTCGGGCGGGCGGATCTCGGCGCGCGACATCTCATTCCAGCTATCGCCCCTCGTGAATTCGGCCGGGCGCTTGGGGCGGCCCGAGATCGCCTTGGAGCTCTTCCGGGCCGAGGACGGGGCGCGCCGGGCCGGTCTGGTCGGGGAGCTGATGGCCATGAACCAGGAACGCCGGGCCATGGGCGAACAGTCCTGGGAAAGCGCCCGGCCAGAGGCTGAGGCCAGCCTCCAAGCCCACGCGGGCAAGCTGGCCCTGGTCTGCGGCCAGGAGCTGAGCCGCGGAGTGACGGGCATCATCGCCACTCGCGTCTCCAAAGCCCTAGGCGTACCGGCTATCGCCTGCGCCGCCCTGGCGGACGGGACGGTGTCGGGTTCGATGCGCTCGGCGCGGGGTCTGGACGTGCGCTCCTTCCTGGAGGCCTTCCAGGATATCTTCATCGATTTCGGCGGGCACGACTACGCGGCCGGCTTCTCCATGCACGCCGAGCGCACGCCGGAATTCCGAGAACGCCTGGCGGCTTTGGCCCCGACCATAGAATTTCGTGACCAGGCTGAGGAGAGTCTGGACATAGACGCCGAGTTGCCCCTGGACTATCTCAAGCCCGAACTCCTGGAATTGGCCGAGCGCTTCGAGCCTTCGGGGGAGGATTCTCCTCCGGCCACCTTCCTGGCGCGCGGCCTGAGCATCGTCTCCATGGAGGTGATGGGCAAGCGCGAACCCATGCATCTGAGGCTCGTCCTGGATTCCGGCCGCCATAAGTGGCCGGCCGTCTACTGGCAGGCCGCCGAGCGGGCCGGCCGCGACCTGAGGGCCGGGCAAAGGGTGGACGCGGTCTTCAGCATGGCCCGGGACAACTTCTCCGGAACCGACCTCCCGCGCCTGACTATCCTGGACATCAAGGACCATGCCGCCCGGGAAGGGACGACCGAGCGATGAGGCCGGCCCTGGCGGCCGGCCTGGCATGCCTCCTCACCCATGCGGCCATGGCCGCCCCGGCCTGGGCTGATCCGATCCTGGAGATGCCGCGGGGGGCTGTTCAGGGCCAGGCCCTCGTCTTGCGCCTGCGGAGCGGCGATCGCCTCGGCCCCGTGCAGGCCTCTCTCTTGCGGCGGACGCCCAGCGGGAAGGAAACACTCCTCTCACGCGCCTCCGGGCTGGAGCGCCGACTGGCATCAGGGGAATGGGCTGCCCTGGCCTTCCTGGCCCTACCCTTATCGGTTCCGACGGGGACCTACCTGGTGAGGGTTCGCGCTGAATGGCAGGGCCAAGCCTGGGAGGCCGAGGCTCCCTTGGAAGTCGCGGCGCGGATCCGTGCCGCTATGGACATCAAGCTCAGCCCGGAACTCACCAGTCTGCGCGCCTCCCCGGATCCTCGCAAGGACGCCGAGGCCCGCGAGCTTTCGGATATCCTGGCCGCGCGCAGACCGGGCGCGGACAGCATAGACGGCCCCTTCGTGCGTCCCCTGCGCGAGCTGGCCGTCAGCGCCACCTTCGCCGATACCCGGCGCTACCTCTACTCGAACGGCCAGAGCGCGGAGAGCCTGCACTACGGGATTGACCTCTACCAGGAGGCCGGTTGCCCGGTGGCGGCCTCGGGCGGGGGACGGGTGGTTCTGGCGAAGGCGCGTATCGTCACCGGCAACACGGTCGTGATCGAGCATGCCGAGGGCTTATATAGCTTGTACTACCACCTGGAGCGCATCGACGTGGCCGTCGGTGACCTACTGCACGCGGGCAGCCCCTTGGGAAGCGTGGGCTCGACCGGCCTGGCCACCGGACCTCACCTTCACTGGGAGCTCAGGCTGTATGGGGAGGCGGTCGACCCGGAATCCCTGGTGGGCAACGCCCTCCTCGAGGGGATGAGGGTGCGTTGAGGCGCACTTCCTGAGTCGGTCCTTGCCTGCTAGAATGGCCCTATGCGGGCAGAGGACAAGCGCAGCCTTTGGGAGGGGCTTTCACGTATAGAGGATTTCCTCGATGGAGGAGCGGGGCGCCGGCGCCCCATCCCGGCGTTCACCGATGGTCCTCTCGCCTGGACCTCGGGAGCGGTTCAGCCGAGAGGTATCAACTCCGTAGCAGGTGCCCGGGAGGGGTCTCGGCCGACAGCGGGCGGCAGGGCGCCCTATGCGGTCCCCGGCCTTGAACCGGAGGGGCGTTTGGAAGTCCTCGAGGGGGACAGCCTTGAGGCCGTCAGGGACGAGGTGCTGGCATGCCGCAGGTGCCGCCTTTGCGAGAAGCGCTCGCAAGCCGTGCCCGGCGAGGGAGTTGCGCGCCCCCTTGTCCTGGTGGTGGGCGAGGGGCCGGGGGCCGAGGAGGACCAGCGCGGCCTGCCCTTCGTCGGCCCGGCCGGCCAGCTCCTGGACAGGATGCTGGCCTCCATCGGACTCTCACGCCAGACAAACGCCTTCATCGCCAATGTCGTCAAGTGCCGCCCGCCCATGAACCGCGATCCGGCCCCAGACGAACAAGCCGCCTGCGCGCCCTACCTGGCCCGCCAGATCGCCCTCCTCAGGCCGCGTTTCATCCTGTGCGTGGGGCGCATCTCGGCCCAAGCCATGCTCGGCGTGCGCGAGCCGGTGACGCGGTTGCGCGGGCGCTTCCTGGATTTCCGCGGCCTGCCCCTTCTGGCCACCTACCATCCCTCGGCCCTGCTCAGGGACGAGCGCCTCAAGCGCCCGGCCTGGGAGGACATGAAACTGCTGCGCGAGCGCATGAACGCCGATGGATGAGTTCCTGGACCTGGTTTTCCCGGTGCCCCTCGACAGGCGTTTTACTTATCGCAATGACCCGGCCAAGCCGGCTCTGGTCGGTTGCCGGGCCGAGGCGGACTTCGGCTCCCGTCGGGCGGTGGGCTACGTGGTGGCCGCGCGCTCCGAGCCTCCCCCCGGGCTTGATCCAGCGCGCATCCGGCCCATCCGCCGGCGCGTGGATGAGGAGCCGCTCTTCGGCGAGCAACAGGCCGACCTAGCTCTTTGGATGGCCCGGACCTATTTCGCCTCGGAGGGCGAGTGCCTGGCCTGTATGCTGCCGGGCGGACGGCGCGAGAGCGAATTCCCCGGCTCGGGATTGGAGGAGCAGGAACTCTGCGGGCAGGAGCGCCGACTCTCGCCCGCCCAGGCCGAGGCCCTCGAAGGCATCATGGGGGCGGCCCCGGGGAGCCATCACTATCTCTATGGGGCCACCGGCTCAGGCAAGACCGAGGTTTTCCTGAGGGCCGCCTCGGGTTTCCTCGCCCGCGGACGGGGCGTCATCTATTTAGTACCTGAGATTGCCCTGTCAGCCCAGGTGGAGGAGGCCGTGCGGGCGCGCTTCGGTTCCCAGGCGGCGGTGATCCACTCGGGCCTCACGCCCTCGCAGAAATTGGCCGAATGGCGGCGCATCCTCTCCGGCGAGGCGCGGGCCGTGGTGGGCGCGCGCAGCGCCGTTTTCGCCCCCCTGCCCGACCTGGGCCTGATCGTGATAGACGAGGAGCATGAAGGCTCCTATAAGTCAGGCAGCGCCCCCCGCTACCACGCCCGCCAGGTGGCCATGCGCCTGTGCGCCCAGTCGGGGGCGGTTCTGCTTATGGGCAGCGCGACCCCCTCAGTGGAGGCCTGGGAGCTCATGGCCCGCGGGCGCATCACGCGACACGTCCTGGGAGGGCGCCTCTCGGGCGGGGCGCCCCCGACCCTGCGGGCCGTAAGCATGGTCGGCCAGGCCGGCTGCATCTCCAAGGAGCTCGAGGGCGAGATCCGCGAGGCCAAGGCGGCTGGGCGCCAGACCATCCTCTTCCTCAACCGGCGCGGCTTCTCCTACTTCTACCACTGCCGCAGCTGCGGTTATGAGGCGGTATGCGAGCACTGCTCGGTGTCCCTCACCTACCATAAGGAGCGCGGGCGCATGATCTGCCATTACTGCGGCTATCAGCGCCAGCCGCCCGGTGTCTGTCCCACCTGCGGCTCCCTGGACGTGGGCTACGCGGGCTTTGGCACGGAAGCGGTGGAAGAGGAGCTGGCCCGGCTTTTCCCAGGCATGTCCGTGCGGCGACTGGATGCCGACGCCCTCAAGCGCAAGGGCGACCTGGAGCGCATCCTCGGGGAATTCCGCTCGGGGGCCGTGGATATCCTCCTGGGGACGCAGATGGTGGCGAAGGGCCTCAATTTTCCGGGCGTGCGCTTGGTGGGCGTCTTGATGGCCGATACGGCCTTGCACCTGCCGGATTTTCGCGCCGCCGAGCGGACCTTTTCCCTGATCGTCCAGGTGGCCGGGCGGGCAGGGCGCTTCTTCCCCGACGGACGCGTGATTGTGCAGACCCTGAAGCCCGATGCACCGGCCGTGAGCCGGGCCGTGGCCGGGGACGTGGAGGGCTTCTATGCCGGTGAGCTGGCTTCCCGGCGCGAAGCCGGATTCCCGCCCTTCGCGCGCTTGACGCGCTTCGTCTTCCGCTCCCGCGACAGGGAGCACGCCAGGGCCGCGGCGGCCGACTTCAAGTCCCGGGCCGCCCCCCTCCTCCCAGCGGGCGCAGAGGCCCTGGGCCCGGCCGAGTGCCCGGTGGGAAGGGTAGCGGCTAATTGGCGTTTTCAGCTCATCTTCCGGGCGCCCTCACAGGGCCCCCTCCAAGCCGCCCTGCGGAGGATTTGGGAGGGCATGCAGGACCAGCCGGGGGTTTACGTGGAGGTCGATCCGGATCCGGTCTCCCTCCTGTGAGGGTCTTCCCCTCTAGGAGAACACGGAGCCTGGGCTCTCGGCCGCTAGGTCGGCGGGAGCCCTGCGGCCGCCGTTCGGCAGCGGCGCCGGCTCTGTCCGGTCAGGACGGGGCGAGAAGAACACGGTGAAGGACGTGAGGGTCTCCGAGGTCTCCACCTGGATATCCCAGCCGTGTTCGCGCACCGCGCTGAAGACCTGATACAGGCCGTGCCCGCTGCCGCCCCTCTTGGTGGTGTATCCCGGCTTGAGGAACCGCTCGCAGTCGCGGCAGGGCCGGACGCAGCCCTTGCAGGCTGTCATGGGGCCGCCCTCGTTGGAGACCCTGAGATAGCCCGGCCTGAGGACGATGCGCAGCATGCCCAGGCCGCTGCGCTCCATGAGGGCCTCTACGGCATTGCGCAAGAGGTTTTCGATCATGAGCACGAGGTCACCCTTGCGCGCCCTGACCATGACCCCGGGCGCAGCGTCCAGTTCGGTTTTGGCATAGCGTGTGATCTGGGGATCCTCCAGGAAGAGGAATTTGATCCCGTCCAGGAGCTTGCCCAGGTCTAGATCCTCGACCGCCTCGGGGTCGCTGGAGCGGGCGAGCATGAGGACGTTGTCGATGCGCTCCACCATGGTCGCGCTGAAGGAGCTCAGGCGCTCGACGGCCTTGGCGGTCTGTCCCTTTTCCAGGTAGTAGAGGGCGGCGCTGACCTGGGTCAGGTTGTTCTTGAAGGAATGGGTGAGGTGGGAGACGCGCTCGCCCAGTACGGACAGGGGCTCCAGCCGGGCCAGGCGCAGGCGCTGCTCCTCGAGCTCCTTCTCCTTGGCGCTATTGGACCTGGTCAGCTCGCGAATGTCCTCTTCGAAGAGGAAATACAGCACCGGGAAGCTGGCGAAGATGAAGATGAAGAAGTTGAGGCTTATGATGGGACGGCCCTGCTCGGGGTCGTACAGCGAGTAGACCGAGGCGGTGACCCAGACGAAGGCCCAAAGGCCCACCAGGACGGCCTTGAGTACCACCCGGCGCTCGAAGAATCTGTACTTGAAGAGCAGGACTACGCCCATGATGAGGAACCACAGGCCGAAGAAGCTCATCTCCGTGTTGATCATAAGAGCCGGGGCACTCAAGACCAGGAATACAAGGCCCTGGGCCCAGCGTAAACCCTTCGAGTCAACGAAGGAGGATATCAGGAAGAAGATGAGGACTAGGGCGATCGGCCAGAAGCCCGAGGAAAGGAGGAG
>CAYYCP010000025.1:3187-7986 GCA_964470375.1 uncultured Spirochaetales bacterium | reverse complement strand
TCAGGAAGAAGATGAGGACTAGGGCGATCGGCCAGAAGCCCGAGGAAAGGAGGAGACGCCCCAGCGGAAGGTCATAGGTTATGGAGTAGTTCAGGGAGTTGAGCAAAAGCACGGCTAGGGCGGCTGCGGAAATGCTCAGCCCGACCTTCCGTTGGGTGGCGTAAAGGTGCATCTTTTATGCCGACCACCAGGGAGACTTCACGCTGTCGGCTGTCATGTAGGGCGCGTAGAGCGCTTTCATCTCCCCGTCCTCGTCCAGCTCTGCCAGGATTTCCTCCTTGAGCTCCTTGGCGTTCCAGGCGCCCGAGTTGAGGGGATTGTACTTGCCGGACGAGGCGTCCTGGGCCATATCAGCCTCGTAATCCATCAGCATCACGTAGGCCAGGAGCTTGAGTCCGTAGTCCACCGCGCGCTCGTAGGCTCTTTCGCCCACGCGGAAGGCGGCCAGGCGGCGGAAGGGGTCATGGTCGTCGCTGGGACGATGGTCGAAGGCCTTACCCCCGTGGGCGGCTCCGTAGAGGAGAAGGAGATTGGCGAGAGCGTAGCGGTCGGGGTCCTCGGATCCCGAGATATAGGCAATGGCGGCTACCAGGCGCCCCATCTTGCTGTCGGCGTAGGGCTTTGCCCCCGCCTCCCCGACGATGGCCTTGAATTGGCCGTACAGGCCGTCCCAATCGGACTGACTCATCTCGAACATAGCCTTCCCCCTCATGAAATAAATTGAAGATGCTTAATGGAGATTTTAGTATTCAGGTCCTGACGGCGCAAGGGAAGGGGATCCAATCTTGTGCCGGGTTGCGGGCGTGCCGGTCTTTTGTTAATATATTTCTGGGTAAGGACTTGAATAATAGGCGGGGTATTGTCTGGTCATCCGGGACGATCAACAATCACTCTTTTACCGCCCCCTTTACCAAGCCGTTGTATATGTGCTTTTGCATGAGGATGAAAATGACCAAGGTAGGGATCATAGCGATCACCACGCCTGCACATACTATTTGCCACTGGGCACCGTAAGGGCCCTTGAAGGTGAAGAGCGTCATGGAGATAACACGCAGCGTCTGCTTGGGCATGTAAAGATAAGGAGTGTAGAAGTCATTGTAGAGGCCGATGCATTTGATGATCAGTACCGTCACGGTCGCGGGTTGGAGGAGGGGGAGGATGATGCGGAAATAGATGCGGAAAAACCCAGCCCCGTCGATAATGGCGGATTCATCCAGGGACCTGGGTATGGTGTCCAGGTACTGGAGAAATATATAGATGGCGATGATGTCGGTGCCCATGGAGAGAACGATCCCCGCCGCTCGCGTGTTGTAGAGTCCCAGCCGCTGGACTATCTGGAAGGTGGCCACCTGGGCCGTGATGGAGGGTATCAGGGCGATCCACAAGAATAGCAGACGCACCAGCGAGCGCCCGCGAAACTGGAAACGGTGCAGAACGTAAGCGGTCATGGTTCCGGTCATCACGGTTCCTATCGATGAGAAAAGAAGCTGTATCAGGGTGTTGAAGAACCCCAAGGCCATGCGCCCCTTGGTGAAGGCGGTGATGTAGTTATCGAGGTACAGATTCCTTGGAAGGTCGAATGGACCGGAATTGTTGAACTCCGCCCCGGTCTTGAAAGATCCCATGAAAATCACGAGGATGGGCAGAAGGGTAACGAAGCAGGCCAGGAGGAGAATTCCGTATTGGACGAAGAGGGAAATCTGGTCCCTAACCCAGGAGGCGTTCAGGCTTCGGGGCGCTGTGCGCGCGCTCGTTGGCATTTCTAGTCCCTTTCCTTGAAGGCCTTCTCCTGAACGGCTGTGATCAGGAGGATGATGGCGGTGAGCACGACGGCCATGGCCGATGCCAAGCCGACCTTGTTGTACTTGAAGGCGGTTTCGACGGTTCGGATCACGAAGGTGGCCGAACCGTTGCCCCCGCCAGTCATGATGTAAGGGATCTCAAAGACGCTGACGGCTCCCTTGATGGCGAGAATGAGGTTTATTTTGATGACCGGCCTGGTGCTGGGCCAGATGATGTATCGGAAGAGCTGCCACTTATTCGCCCCGTCCAGGGACGCGGCCTCGTAGATCTCGGTATGGATGGATTGTATGGCGCCGAGGAACATGACCATGTTGAAGCCCATATAGCGCCAGATGGATGTCGCCGTGAGCGAATAATTGATGATCTTTGGATTGGTCAGCCAAAGGATGTTGGCCTTGAAGCCGAGCAGCCTCAGGAGGCTGTTGAGGGTGCCCGAGTCGCGGTAGAAATAGAGGAAAATGAAGCTGATGGCCACCCCGTTGATCAAGTTGGGGAAGAACAGGACGCCCTTCATCAGGTCCTGGCCTTTGAGCTTGAAGCTGAGGATCGTGGCGAAAAGGAGGGCTATGGTCAATTGTATGAAGGAGCCGACGAAGTAATAGGCGCTGACCAAGAAGACCCGGAAATTTTCCAGCCGCGAGAAGACTTCAATGTAATTGTCCAAACCGATGAATCGCATCTCGCCCAGGCCGTCCCATTTGGTGAAGCTGAAACCCACCATGCTCAGGATGGGAAGGTATCCGAACACCACTATCAGGGCTATGGGCATGGCCAGGAAAGAGATGATCACTATGGTTTTCTGTCGGGCGTAGCTGGGCTTCCTGGCCTGGGCCATACGGTTCTCCTTGTCGGACGCTTCGTTCAGCGTGATGAAAAGCGCTATCGGCGAGAGCCGCAGCCCCCTCGGCTGTATGCCGAGGGGGCAAGGGGACTAAGCCGGGAGAGGCGGCGGCTCGGCCGCCTTCGCGCTCAGTCCACGTTGTTGGCTAAACGGGCTTTCTGCCAACGGGCATTCCAATCTCTCATGATGTCATCAAAGCTCTCTTTGCTCGTGCCCATGGCGGCGTCGACAATGCGGACCTTCTGAGGCGCCTGCCACAAGCCGATCTCAGAGTCCTTATCAAGTTTATCGAAAAGGCCTTCCTCGCCCGGCTCCGGAGCTGCACCGATCAGGTATTTGACGCCCAACTCGCTGAAGGCGGAGAGAACGGCCGGGTACTCGGCGCCCTTGAGCGCTGGAATGGATTCGCAGTCTTGGGCGTAGCCGGATTCCTCGGAGAAAAAGGCCGCCCAGGCCTTGGCGAGTTCCTTCTTCTTGCTGTTTTTGTTGATGGCAAGGTTGTAGTCCAAGCCCACCTCGGCATAGATACTGCCGTTGACGCTGACGGGGTAGGGCATGTATCCGATATTCTCGGGGCTTTTTGAGAGGGCGCGGATCTGGCCGAGGGCCCATGAACCGAGGGCCATCACGCCGATCTTGCCATCGGCCATCATCTGCTTGGAGAGTTCCCAATCCGATGCCAGGATATCTTTCTCGCACAGGCCGCGCTTCACCACCTCATACATGATATTGTAGAGCTGATAGTGGGGCTTGCCCGGGTCGAAGGGCGAGGCGTCGTGAATCATCTTGTTGAGGTAGGCCGCATCGCCGGCGAAGGAAAGGCGTCCGCCCTCCCATTGAGTGAGGGTCCACTGCGAGGGGTAGTTCATGTACATCGGGACTGCCTGGGTGTTATTCTTGATTTTACCCAAGGCCTCATAGAATTCCTCGGCCGTTTTAGGAAGGCTGGTGATTCCGGCTTCCTTAAAGACGGCCTTGTTATAGACCAGGCCGCCGGCTACGTTCGCGTTGACCGGATAGCCGTAGACCGTGCCTTTGTAGGCGATTGTGGTACTGGTTTCCACGAAGTCGAATTTCTTTGCGAAATCCGCCACCTTCCCCAAGGGCTCATAGAACTTAGCGAAATCTGAAGGGATGGGCGGCACGGTGACCATGCACAGGACATCGCCGTATTCGGCGGTGTTCATCCGTGTGCGGACTGTGCCGTCGTAGTCGGTGATGGCCTCAAATTCGACCTTAGCTTTGGGATACTTAGCCTCAAAGGCGGCGGCGTATTCCTTGAACTTGCTGTCCACCCAGTCGGTACGATGAGTAAGGACCGTGATCGTCCCGCTGTTCTTCTGACAGCCTATGGCTGTGATGGCCGTCAGGGCGATCGCTAGGACGATAGGGATCGCCTTGCGCGTCTTCATCATCTTCTTCTCCTCCTTTTCGGGTTCATGAGCCTAGAAACGACTGTGCAATAAGCCCTCAAGAGTGGTACATCATGTCACTGTACATGTCAAGAAAAAAATCTTATTGTAAAGTGTAAATATGCATATTAGTAACTTTACAGTTTACGTCACTTCGCAGGTGTCTTATCGCCTATGTCCCAAGAGGGCATGGAAATCCCTTTTCTTTTTTAGTTTGTCGAAAAGTGTGGAAATGGGCAAAACCCCACAACTGGGGCTATAGTCGTCAGCCCATGGCCAGTACAGAAGGGCCAATCCACATTTTTCGACGAACTAAGCTTTATTTTACCTGAGGGGTCGGCTACAGGGGGGAGGGATGACAGAGGCGGCGCTGTTCAATAGGGCTGGATATTCATTGACAGAAATACAATATGGATATTGAAACTCGACATCAGGTACAGCGGATGCAAGACATCCCTGGCATCTGCTGTCTGCATCATCGGCGGCGTATCCATTTATCGCCTGTTTGTTTCCTGGAAGCTATACAAGCGCCCGCCGACGATGGTACCCGGGGAACATTGAATAACAAATGAAAGGCGCGGTCCTTCTCTCTTTTTACGACTTCCGCCCAAGGTCCGCCTTTTCCGCGTCAATGACCTTCAGGCTGAAGCTGGAGCCTGAATAGATGCGTTTATAACCGGCCGCCTCCGCCTCCTCGATGAGGGACTTACGCTTGGCCTCCACCACCTCGGGAGGGGCGGCTT
>CAYYCP010000025.1:0-3087 GCA_964470375.1 uncultured Spirochaetales bacterium | reverse complement strand
GCCTCCTCGATGAGGGACTTACGCTTGGCCTCCACCACCTCGGGAGGGGCGGCTTCTAGCAGGGTTTCCAGACGCCCCAGACCGCCCGTCCTCCCCCTCCTGACCCTGAGGCTTCCCCCTGCAGCGCTGATCTCGATGAAGGAATCGCCCGGATCGTCCTCCATGTAATAAGAGCCTGGAAGGATATAGGCGTCCAGATCGACGATGTGGATATCTCCGGCGCTGAAATCGCTTGGAACCGGGCTGAAGCCCTCCTTCCGGTGACGTCTGGCCTGATAGGCCAGGAAAAAGGCCCGCTTGAGGGGATTCGGGATGGTGTAGGAGCGGCGGATGGACGTACCGCCCTTATATCCGCGGGTGAGGATGATCTTGGCCCCATTGCGCTCCAGGCCGAGGAATTCCCTGCCCTTGACGAAGTATCTCGACATGGGCGGAGTATAGCATCGGCCCGGGACGGGCTCAAGTTTACCGGTCGGGCTTGGATGTTTCTCCGGACAGGGACTCATCCAAATCCTGGACGATGCGCCAATAGCCCGGGTCGACCTCTATGCCGAGGTGCAGGGACTCCTCGCGCAAGGCTAGGACCCGCTCTCCGGGGTAGCGGGGGGCGGATCCCCCCTCCGCGGGCGTTGCAGCGTGGAGGTCCTTGATGACCTCCTCCATCTCCCGGGCGGTTTCGGCGGCGCCGGATAAGCTGGTGAGGTCGACGCAGATGAAGACCTGGGAGAGCCCGTACTCCGCATCGCGCTGGCCTATCCGCCTCACCGAGTCACCGCCCGAGAGGCACATGGCGGCCAGGTCAAGGGCCAAGGAGAGGCCTGAGCCCTTCCAGAGGCCGATGGGCAGGACGCGCTTCGTGCGCATGATTTCGGCGGCGTCCCGGCTGAGGCGGCCTTCAGAGTCGAAGCCCCCATCGGCCGGCAGGACCTGACCGCGGCGTGCGTAGGATTCCAGTTTCCCGTAGGAGAACATCGACATGGCCGCGTCGAAGACCAGGGGAGCCTGCCCGTGCGGCAGGGCCAGCACAAAGGGGTTGTTGCCCAGCTTGCACTCCTTGGCGCCCCAGGGCGGCATGTTGGGGATGGTGTTCGTCCAGAGGAGGGCCGCGCACCCGACCTCGGCCGCCATCCAGCCGTAGGCCCCGGCCCGCATCCAGTGGTTCGTGTTGGCCAGAGCCACGCAGCCTATCCCGTGCTCCTTGGCCAGGGCGACGGCACGCAAGACGGCGGCGCAGGCGTTGAGGTTCCCGGGCCCCAGCCTCCCGTCCCAGCGTTCCAAGCCTCCGGCGGCCTGGACCAGGACGGGCTCGGCGCGAGGATTCACACGCCCGGCCCTGATGTCCTCCACAAAACGGGGGAAGCGGTTCAAGCCGTGGGAAGCCACCCCGTCGCGCGAGGAATCGGCGAAGAGGCCGGCGCATATTTCAGCCCGCGTGGGGTTGAAGCCGAGGGCCTCCAGGATGCGCCTGAATGTCCCCTGCATGACGGCGTAGGGGATACGCATAGTCTCAGCTTCCACGGAGCCTCCTTTGATCACTTGTCAGGGGGCGCTGCCTTCCCTTTAATCGGTCGGCGGTCTGCCTAGAGCGGCCGCGAGCTCACGGGCCCGCACGGCCTCGAAGAATTCCGAAGGCCCCTCTTTAGGCAGGATCTGGAGGACGGTCCGACCGAAGAAGCCGCCCAGGAGGCCTAGGGGCTTGAGGGGCAGCCAGGGCCCTTCCGAGGCTATGGCCCCCATGGCGTCGCGGTACCCGACAAGGACGGCGCCCTTGATGCCGCCTAGGGCTAGGCAGATTTCCATGGGCTGGTAGGCATCCCCAGCCAGGGCCTGGGGCATGGGGAAGCCGAAGAGGGTGGGAGGGCTCTCCACGGTCTCGAACCAGAGTTTGCCCGCGGCAAGGTATATAAGGCCGCTCGGTTCGCCCTCGGCTTTTTCCCCTGAACGGCCCAGGTAGGTGCAATAGGAGGCCAGGGATGCCACGCCCCCCCGTTTCGCCGCCACGCCATTCCAGAAGTCGCGGATCGCGGCCTCGTCCATCGGCCTCCCCATGCTTTCCTCCCCTGCGCTCGCTTCGGGGCCCGGAACGCCCCATCCCTGCCCAGCATTCTACTACGGATCCAGCCGGGAGGGCAGGCGTCGGGCAGGTCCTCCTTGGGCAGGAGACCGGAGTACCACTGTAGGTGGGTCTTCGCCCGGGTGGGGCCTTCCGTCTCAGCCTCGGCGAGTCTACACTGGATCCATGCCCGAAAGCCTCGCGGAGATGAAAAGCCAGTTGCGCAGGCGTATGCGCCGGATTCTGCGAAGCATGACGCCCGAGGAGAGGGCCGCCTCCTCGGGCGCTATTGTCCGGACTATCGCCAAACTGCCCGCCTGGAGGGATGCCGAGCGTGTCCTGTGCTTCCTCAGCATGCCCGAGGAGGTCGATCTGGAAGACCTCATCGCCGCAGGCGTCCGGGCTGGCAAGTCCCTGTACGCCCCGCTCATCAAGGGCGAAGACATCGAATTCCGCCGCATCCCCCCTGCCCTTGGGACCGCGGCCCATGAGGCGTGGACGCACGCGTCCTGGACGCACGCGTCCTGGACGCGAGGGCCCTTCGGCATACGCGAGCCTGACCCGGACTGGGAAGCCTTGGACCTTGAAAGCCCACTGGCCACTCTGGTCCTCGTGCCGGGACTGGCCTTCGACAGGGCGGGCTCCAGGCTGGGGCGCGGCAAGGGCTACTATGATCGATTCCTCTCGTCCATCGCTCCTGAGAGGCGTTCAGGCTGGCTCCTCATTGCCCCCTGTTTCGGCGTCCAGGTCGTCGAGGAGGTCCCGCGCGGGCCGAAGGACGTGGTCATGGACGCCCTGGCGACCGAGGCGGGTTGGATACGCATTCCTCCACCGCGGGGATAAGGTCGGTATTGTATACTGGCTTAGCCCCGCTAAACCTACATGTAGGCACGCGATGAAGATCCGGCATCGCTGAGCCCTTTCAGCATTCTGCGCGCTCAGTGTGAATGAATGTTTTGAGCGAAGAAAGCAGATAAGCCGTAACCGTCAAAACAACCCCACCTTGAACGATCCCTTCCAGCAGGTGATCTTCG
>CAYYCP010000024.1:0-42121 GCA_964470375.1 uncultured Spirochaetales bacterium | reverse complement strand
CTGCCCGCTATCGCGGGCGCGCTTCACCCTGGATTTCGGTGAAATATCCACTACGATCGATCGGCCGAGCTCCATCGGGATGGACGGGCCAGCCTCCTGGAGGGACGCGAGGCGAGCGACCTCACCGAGGGCTTGGGTTTGGGGTAGCGGGCGGTGTACAAGGCTTTCAAGGCACACAGGCTGAGGGACCACGCCGAATTCTTGGGTGCCCGCGCCCTGAAGGAGGTCAGCCCATGAGCCTCCAGTCGCTCTACGCCTTCCTCATCAGCACCATGAGCTCGATGCTCTTCAGCCTATCCCTTGGCCTGGCCTTCAAGGCCCTGGCGGGCCTTTGACTTCCGCAAGGGTCCGGCGTATCCTGTCAGCATGATAAGGAACCTCTGGTACGCCGTCCTCGAGTCTCGGGAGCTCAAGAAAAAACCCTTGGGCGTGACACGTCTGGGAGAGCGCCTGGTGTTCTGGCGCGACGCCCGCGGCCGGGCGGTCTGCCTCTACGACCGTTGCGCCCATCGCGGGGCCTCGCTGGCCCTGGGCAGGATCCTGCCCGATGGCATCCAGTGCCCCTTCCACGGCCTGGAGTACGACGCCTCCGGGCGCTGCGTGCGGATCCCGGCCAACGGCCGGAATGCCCCCGTGCCGGAGGTCTTCAAGATGGCCTCCTACCCCGTCCACGAGGAATATGGGATCATCTGGATCTGGTGGGGCCTGGAACCGCCCCCCAATCTCGAGCCGCCTGAATTCTTCGAGGATCTCAAGGGCATGCGCACCTGGTCCACGGTGGTGGATCCCTGGGACAACCACTACACGCGCGTCTTGGAGAACCAGCTGGACGTGGTCCACCTGCCCTTCGTCCACCATAACACCATCGGCCGAGGCAACAAGACCCTGGTGGAGGGCCCGGGCTTTGAGTGGAAGGGCGACCGTCTATTCTACCACTACGTCTACAACAAGGTGGATGACGGCTCCATCCCGCGCAGCCCATCCGAGGTACCCGTCCCCGATCCCGACCGGGATTACAAGCTGGAGTGCATCCTGCCCAACATGTGGGAGAACCGCATCGCCGCCAAGGTGCGCGTCCTGGGCCTCTTCGTGCCCGTGGACGAGACCCATACCCTCCTCTACCTGCGCTTCTACCAGGACTTCATGCGTTTGCCGCTCCTCAAAGGTCTGATAGGCTGGTTGGCCGGGAGGATGAACCTCGTCATAGCCCATCAGGATCGGCGGGTGGTCAACACCCAGCTGCCCAAGGCCGACGGCATGGGCAAGGGCGAGCGCCTCATCCAGGGCGACCTACCCATCATGGAATTCAGGAAGAAGCGCATCGAGCTCAGGAAGCGGGCCGAGGGCGCGCGCGCGCCGTGAAGGGGCGCTGGTCTCGGATGCGATCCGCATGCGGAATAGGGATTCGAGTGATATCATTCACCTAAGGCGTACGAGGAGGTAGTATGGATAAGCGCATTTTCCCGATGGCCATCATCCTTTTTATCGCGCTGATATCGTCCTGCGGTAGTACTTCGATAAGCGATGAAGACATAGCAGTGGTCGCATCACAGGCCGTGTTCTTGGGCACCACATCAGCCGACGGGGGCGTTTCGGAATCCCTGGCCCCCATGACGGCAAGCGCCCCGCGGGCGGCCTTCAGCGCGGCGAATAGCCTTGGGGGCGGCCTCACGGGGGATATCGAGGTGGACCTATCGGGCCTTCCCTCCGCCATCACCGCCGGCGGCAGCCTCTCCTTCCAAGGCTGGGTCGTCGAATACGAGGATGAGCAGTACGAAGTGGATGCCGACCTGGATGTGGATTGGTCGGTCCAGTTCTCGCTACTCGACGGCATGGCTTGCACCCGCACCTTCAATATACAAGGCGATGTGAGCATCCAGGAAGGCGCGCGGCTCGCCCAGACGAGCGTAGACCTGCATACAGTCCTCAATTATCAGCTCACGCCGGGAGCGGTGACGGTGAGCTGCGAGACGAACGGCACGGTGGGCGGCCGGACAGTGGACAGGAGCTTCAGCATCACGGTCCAGGCGAGCTTGATCGCGGGCACGTAGTCCCCTATCGCCTTCAGCCGGAGCGTGAGATCCCGGCGCGGCTCGGCCCGCGCCGTTTTTTTACCGTTCGTTAACAATAGCCTTTTTCCCGCGCTGTACCCTGGGCCTGAGGTACGGACATGAAGCTCAAAGCGTTAACGATCTCGGCCGCCCTCTGCCTGGCCGCCTTCCTCGGGGCCCAAAGCGCCCAGGGAGGCCAGGGTTCGCAAACCCAAGGCAGGGATCGGCAATGGGCGGGGATCGACCAATCCCTCATGAAGAGCCTGCAGAAGCTCCTGGGCCAGAACCCGGCCACGGTCAGAACGGTGGATCCCAAGGGGCCGGCCGCGGCGGCCGGGCTCAAGGCCGATGACATCATCACCGGGATCGACGGCAAGGAGCTGGACAAGTCCCTGGCCGAGGCCATCAAGGCCCTCAAACCGGGGACAACCGTCAAGCTGACGGTCCTGCGCGAGCTGCGCGAGTACATGGAGCTGGGCTACCTGCCCAAGGCCAAGACCTTCAGCGTCAAACTGGGCGAAAAGGCCGGGAAGGCCTGGCTGGGGATAGAGGTGCAGCAATCCGCCGCCTTCCTCCCCGGAATGCCCGTAGGAACGGGGCGCGGCGGGCTGGGCCGCCAGGGCGGTAACAGGGACCAGGCAGACCCCCTCCCCTCGGGCCAGCCCCCGCGCCAAGGCCAACTCGCCGAGCCGGGCCAGGGCGGGAAGCTGCCCGCGGGCTCGCCTCCGCCGGGAGCCGGCCGCCAGGGCCAGGACGGCTTCCGGCCCATGCCCTCAGTGGAAATCATATCGATTTAGGTTCTGATTCTGACACGCGCTTCGCGGGCTATCCAGGCGGCGCGGGAAGCCCCCAATGCCTCATAGGTCGAAGCGATAGCCCGCCCCGCGCATCGTCCTGATGTGGCGGGGCGGGTCGCCCTCACGGAGCTTCTGCCTGAGCCAGGCTACGTGCACGTCCACAGTGCGGCTGGTCACTTCGTTGTTATAGCCCCAGACCGCGTCCAGGAGATCCTCGCGGGAAAAGACCGTCCCGGGGTGGGTGGCGAAGAAGGCAAGGAGGCGGAACTCGGTGGCGCTCAGGGGTATCTCCACGCCCCCGGCATCCCTGAGGCTGCGCGCGGCCAGGTCTAGGGTGAGCCCACCGAAGTCGATGCGGGCGGCCCCCGCCTCCCCGGCCGGGGCATTTTCAGCCGCCTGGCCTTCGGCCGGGCGCCCCTCGGCGCGCCTGAGCAGGGCTTCTATGCGGGCCACCAGCTCGGCCATGGAGAAGGGCTTGCAAAGGTAATCATCGGCGCCCAGCTTGAGGCCCAATACGCGGTCCTGGACGGCCGAACGGGCCGTCAGCATGAGAACCGGTATGCTGAGGCCGCGCCGTCGCATGGACTTGCAGATTTCGAAGCCGTCAGTGTCCGGGAGCATGATATCAAGGACCACCAGGGCGTAGGACTCCTTCTCAAGGCGCTCGTAGGCGGATTTGCCGTCGGAGGCGGCGTCGACCGCGAAGCCCGAGGCCAGGAGCCGATCCTGGATAGTCATCACCAAGCCGGGCTCGTCCTCCACAAGGAGGATCCTGCGCTTAGGGGACATCAGCCCTCCTCTCCACGCGGGTCTAGGGGAGGGAGACCCAGGGTGAAGACCGCCCCATGGCCTGGCTGGCTCTCCAGGCTGACCCAGCCGCCGTGTACCTCGGCGATTCGCCTCACCAGGGACAGGCCCAGGCCGATGCCGCCCGAGGAGCCTGAATCGATTCTGAAGAAGGGATCGAAAACCCTTTCATGGTAGCGTTTGGGAATGCCCTTGCCATGATCGCGCACGCTCAGGATCACCCAGGCGCCCGAGCCGGCGGCGCCGGAGCGCCTCCTCCCCCGGCGCATCCCCCGGCCATTCGCCAAGCTGCGCAATGAGAGCTCCAGCCTCACCGTCTTGTCGCCGCTTTCCGGGAGGCCGTGCTTGAGGGCGTTGGTCAGGAGGTTGCGAACCAGGGAGGTCAGGGCTCCCGGATCTCCCCGCACCATGGCCGGGCCCGTCCCCAGGTCGGCTTCTACGAGGGCCCCGGCCTGATCGGCCAAGTGCTGGATGGAACGCAGGGCCAGGCGGGCGCATTCGGCCATGTCCACGTCCTCGAACCCCGCCCGGATGCGCCCAGCCGACTCGGAATCAGGGTCACCGTCAAGGCCCGAGTAGCGCAGGACATTATCGGTCAGGGAAAGGAGGCGCTCGGCCTCGTCGGCCATGCGGGTGCCATAACGCCGCGACTGCTCCTCGCCGGAGACCACGCCCTCCATGAGGTTTTCGGCCGCGGCCTTGATCACTGCCAAGGGGGTCTTGAGCTCATGGGACACGGAGGCGACGAAGTCGCCTTGGGCCCGCAGCACCGAGCGCGAGCGGTGGTACTGACGATAGAGGTAGAGCAGGCCCAGCCCCAGGGCCAGGAGCAGTAAAAGGCTGCCGCCCAGGTTAAGCCAGCGTCCCCGGGCCACGTAGGCGTCCACCGAGCCGCCTGAGTGGCGGACCTCTATCCTCCAGATCCCGCGATCCAGGTAGGCGTTGACGCGCGCGGCCCGCTGAACCTCGTCCGGCCGGTTGCGCAGGACCCAGGTCATGACGCCTGGATTCGAGAGGATGATGCTGCCCGCGGCGGCCCAGCCCTGGGCCCCGGTGGCCATGGCGATCACGGGATTGAAGCGCTCACTTAAGAAATTGGCCTTGGCGTCCGGCTCGCGGGCCGCCAGGGCCGGCCCGGCCGGAAAATTCTCGTAGATGGTCTGGCCGGTCGCGCGTTCCACAATGCGCACGTTGTATCTGACACCATGACCGCCGAAATGCCGTTCCACCAGGGCCGGCAGGAGGGTGCGCCTGACCCGCTCCTCATCCAATTGCACGATGAGGAGGCGCGCGGGAGTCCGACTCAATGAGCTCAAGACGGTGAAGGGATCGGAAGCCCATTGCTGGGGCGGCTGGGCCTGCTCGCCGCGCGCCCCCCCCTCTTGAGGCTGGGGTCGGGTTTGGTCGAAGCGGCGCACGCGGTAGCTCTGGGTGGCCCGCCGGACACCGTCCGGGACATCGGAGGCGGGAACCGGCACCCAGGCTGCCAGGCTTGCCTCATATCGCTCAACTTCCAGGGCGCTCGGGCCTCCTTGGGCACCGCTCTCGGCCTCGCAGGCTATCCAGACGCCTTTCATCAATCCTGGATCAGTGGCGTTCTCCTCCCAGAAGCCGATGGCTTCTTCCAGGCGCACCTTGACCGCCTCCAGGCTGTTATCCGCCCCCAGGGCTATGTAACCGAAGCGGCGCTCATCGGGCTGACCGCCCTGGCCCGCGGCCGCGCTCGGATCGAAAAGCTCCAGGGGCTCGAGGATATCGCTCAATATGGAAAGCTCGCGCTCAAAATCGTCGCTGAAGGCGTAAATGGCGCTAACCAGGCCTTCCTTCATCCTAGCGGCCTCGGCTCGACTGGCCTCGCCTGACCAGTCGAACTGCAGGTACGCCAGGACCGGGATGAGGGCCATTAACCCAATCACTAGGATGCTCGCGCCGATCGGGGGAGCGCCGGCTCCTCTCTTCCTCATAAGCTGGAGTATAGCGCCGCCTCACCTGCACGTGAACGGGAAAGCGCCTCGGTTATCCCTTGTTTTACCTTGTCTTAACCTTGGGCCTCGGGAACTGGGGCTATTTTGGCGGCATGAGCAATCAAGCCTTGAAGGCCCTCCCCTCCGCGGGAGAGGCGGAAAGCCCGGCCGCCCCCTCCAGCCTCTTCGACGAAGAAGACGAGAAGGGCGGCAAGGGGATCAAGCGTGCCGCGGCCAAGCGCCAGGCGCGCACCCTCATGGTGGTCCTGGCCGTCCTGGCCGCGGTCGTGCTGGCGGGTGTCTACTTCGTCAAGCGCGGCACCAAGGACTACATCCTCTCCAACTACAAGGAAGCCGCCGTGACCGAGGGCGAATGGCAAAACGATATACAGCTGTCGGCCTCGGTGGAGCTCAAGGACAGTCGCAGCGTTACGGCACCGGAGGCGGGCATCATGGATACCCTCCTCGTGGAGGAGGGTGACTGGGTAAAAGCCGGACAGGTCTTGATGACCCTGAACCCCGACGACCTGGCCGATCAGCTCGAGTCCGCCCTGGACTCCGTGGCCGCCAAGCAGCGCTCCATCGCCAAGCTCCAGTCAGATCGGGAATACGCCCTCAAGAAGGCCAAGCTGGATGCGGATTCCTTGGCCCGAAGCGTTTCGGACCTCGAACGCCAACTGTCCCTCAAGGAGAAGCTGCGCGCCCAGGGCTCTGCCAGCGATGACGAAGTCGCCAGCGCCCGCGAGGCCCTGACAAGCGCCCGTGACAAGGTGGCCGCCGCCGGCCTGCAGGCGGAAAAGGACGCCGCCGATTACGCCTATAACATGGAAGAGCAGGCGGCCGCCCTGGCCAAGCTGGAGAACGAGGCTGCCACCCTACGCGAGCGCATCGCCTCCCTAGCGATCAAGAGCCCTATCGAGGGCAAGGTCCTGGAGGTGGCCGACGCCGCCCGCGAGCGGGGCGCCTCCATCTCGGCTAAGACCACCCTGGCCTCGGTGGCCGACACGCGCAAGTCCGTAGCCAAGGCCAAGCTCCCGGAGACCAATGCCGCCCAAGTCAAGCCGGGCATGGCCGTGAGCATCATCGGGGACTCCATCCGCACCACCGGCAAGGTGGAGCGCCTGGGCGCAATAGCCAAAACCGATGAGTCCACCTATGGCACCTACGTGGATCTCTACGTGGTTCCCGATCTCTCGGGCGGCGAGCTCTTGGCCGGTTCGTCGGTCTCGGTGGGTATCGATCTAGGAAAGCGCAGCGGCGTACTGTCGCTCCCGCGAGGGGCGTGGTACGCCGGGAGCTCGCAGGACTATGTCTACCTGATTGAAGGCGGCTACGCCACCAAGACCAAGGTGAAATTCGGATCTACATCCTCCACGGCCGTGGAGGTAGTCTCCGGACTCAAGGCCGGCGACAGGGTCATTGTCTCGGATTACCGGGCCTTCTCGGCCTATGATCGCGTCAAGCTAGCCGACTAGCGAGGAGTCAAGCATGCTGAAGCTCGAGAACGTGAAGAAAGAATACCTGGCCGGGGAGGAGCGCATAGGCGCCCTGCGCGGCGTGAACCTGGACGTGGCCAAGGGCGAGTTCCTGGCTATCATGGGCCCCTCCGGTTCAGGCAAGTCAACCATGCTGCATATCCTCGGCCTGCTGGACGACTTGAGCGCGGGAGAATACTACCTGGAAGGCCGTCCGGTGCACGGCCTCTCGGACAGGGCTAAGGCGCGCCTGCGTAATAAGCACTTCGGCTTCATCTTCCAGAGTTTCTACCTCCTCCCGGAGCAGTCTGCCCTGGAAAACGTCATGGTGCCTATGGTCCTGGCCGGCAAGCCTCCCAAGGAACGCCGCCGCCGCGCCAAGGAGCTGCTGGAACGCCTGGGCCTCTCCGAGCGCATGCACTTCTATCCATCGATGCTCTCGGGCGGCCAGCAGCAGCGCGTGGCTATCGCCCGGGCCCTAGCCAACGAACCCTCGGTGATATTCGCCGACGAGCCCACCGGCAACCTGCCCCTGGCCATGGGCGAGGAGATCATGGACATCCTGACAGATTTGAACCGCGCGGGCACCTCCATCGTCATGGTGACCCATGACGACCGCCTGGCCAAACGGGCCTCGCGCGTCTTCCGCCTCCAGGACGGGCTTGAGGTCGGGGAGGGAAGCAATGCGAGCGCATGACGCCATCGGGATGAGCCTCAGGTCGATCAAGGAAAAGCCGCTCGAGAGCGGTCTGATCGCCCTGGGCGTGGCCCTCTCGGGCTGCATCGCCGCGGCCTCCATCCTCCTCCTGGGCTCTCAGACCAAGCAGATGGAGAAAATCCTGTCGGGTCCGGCCTATCGCGAGATCATCGTGCGCTCAGCCGACACTATGCAGTCGGACGACCAGACCGCCATCCGCGAGACCTCGACAGGCCAGGACCGGAACCGCATGCGCATGAATTTCGGCGAGGCGGATATCGAGGCGGTGAAGGCTGCCGTGCCCAGCGTGACCGCGGGCTACTTCGTCTCCAACGAGATCGTGAGAGTAGGCGCCTTCGGCGGGCCCGGCATGGCCGTGGCCTTCGGCGGCGCGGCCAGAAGCGGGAACGCCCAGACCGGAACGGGCCAGCCCCCAGGGCAGACAGGCTCAGCCCAAGCTGCGACCACACAGGCCGCGGGCGCCCAATCATCCTCCGCCCAGGCCAACGCGGCCGTGGCCCCAGCCGCGGGCGCGCCCATGGCCTTCGACGCCCCTCCCGACATGCCCGAGGAGCTCCGCCAGCAGATGCAGGAATTCTTCCAGGGCCAGGCTGACGTAGACGAGTCGACCCTCCTCAGCATCGCCGAGGAAAATTTCTCCGCCATGGAGGTCAGCCCGGCTTTCTTTCAAGCCTACGGCCTCTCCGCTGAGCATGGCAGCCTCTTCACAGAGGAAGACGCCCAAAACCGCGCCAACAACATGGTCGTGCTCGGTCCCGGCCTGGCCGCCCGCCTCTTCCCCGACATGAAGGCCGAGGAATTGATAGGCCGCAAGGCCCGCCTGAACGGACGCATCTACACCCTGACCGGCATCCTCTCGGCGGACTCGGCCCTGATAAGCACTGCCCAAGGCATGAAGCTCTCGGAAGCGGCTTACCTGCCCAGCATCCAGATCGTCATCCGCCAGGGCGATAGGGTCATCCAGATGGGCCGCGGCCAGAACCAGGTGCGCTTCTCGGTGGCCTCTACCGAAGACTTGGACCAGGCCGCCGCCGGCATCCTGGAATACTTCCAAGCCACGTACGGCGAGGAGAAGGTGAGCCTAAGCGTGCCCTTTAAAAACGCTCAACTCTCGCGGTCATCCTTCGAGCGTTTGCTCTGGCTGATCGTTGCCTTCGGCCTGGGCGGTTTCGCCATGGCCATGATCAACCTGATGAACATGATGTTGACGAGGGCCATGCGCCGCCAGCAGCCCCTGGGCATCCTCTCGGCCGTGGGCGCCTCGCGCGCCGACATCGCCCTCCTCCAGGCCTCCGAGGGCGGAACCCTGGCCCTGGTCGGCATGGCTATCGGTCTGGGCCTCTCAGTGCCCCTCTACCAGCTCCTCTACAAGGCCGGGGAGTACCTCTTCGAGCTGGGCATGGGCCGCATCCCCATGGACGCGGGAGTCTTCATCGGCGTGTCAGTCGGCCTCCTGGTACTATCGCTCCTCCTGGCCCTCCTCCCGGCGGTCCAGACATCACGGGTGGAGATCGTCTCCGCCCTCAAAAATGAATAAGGAAGGGACGCCATGAAGAAGTACCTGAGCGCCACAGCGGCCATGTTCCGTGAGCATCCCCTGCGCGCCTTCCTGTCCCTGTTCGCACTGGCCACCGGCAGCTTTCTCCTCTCGCAGGCATGGAGCATCACCGGGGCCATCCGCTTCCTGGCCGAGCAGGCCTTCGGCAGCCAGGGCATCACCGTGACCCTGGCCAACGGCACCGTCTCGGACTCAGGCAGCTACGAGCGCACCATGCCGCCGGACTTCGACTCCAGCTTCGCCCAGCTGGTGGCCAACGCCCTGCCCCAGGCCAGCGCCCCTTCGCCGGTGGTGGAGTCACGCTTCGACCGCATCCAGGTGGGCGATAAAACCTACCAGGTGCGCTCCAGCTTGGGCGTGGGCCCCTCCTACCTCGAGGCCCTGGGCCTCAAGCTGACAGCCGGTTCCAATCTTGAGCAGGCTGACATTGACTCCTCGGCCGCCAAAGCCCTCATATCTGAGGACATCGCCGCGGCCCTCTTCGGATCCGCGGAGGAGGCCGTAGGCAAGACATTCGACACCGTGATGATGGGACGCATGATGATGCGCCAGGGACCGGGCAACGCAGCCGGGCGCAATGTACAGAGCACCCGCCAGACCTTCACCATCGCCGGCGTCTACTCCATCCCCAACGAGACCTACCGCGAAAAGATGGGCATCCCCGACATGCTCTACCCTTACACCACATCCACCCTGGGAGCCATGCGCATCCCCGAGTCCTTCTACTGGGGCACCATGGTATTCTCGGTCAAGGGGATGAATATTGAGGAAGTCCGCGACACCCTCCTCAAGGTGATCGCCGCGGAGAAGGGCGAGGATACCTCCGCTGTGATCTGGCAGGGCAATCCCCGGCGCCCTAACTTCAACACCGAGAACACCTCTAAGGCCCTCTACTCATTGCAATTCATGGTAACCCTTCTGGGCCTCGTGCTGGTGCTCGTGAGTGGGGTGGGCATGTACGGGATCATGACTGTGGAGGTAGCCGGGCGCATCAAGCAGTACGGCGTCCGGCGCGCCCTAGGCGCCACTCGCAGCGACATTGCCAAGCTCGTCCTGGAACAGGCCGCCAGTATCGCCATCTTAGGCTCACTGGCAGGCGTCATCCTGGCCCTCCTCCTACGCGCTCCCGTCATCGGCCAGCTCTCGCCCTGGTTCGAGAAGGTCGGCTTGGATCCCGAGATATCGGCCCGCATTCCCTTCGACATCCTGCCCTACCTTGCGGCCGTCCTCTCGGTAGTAGCCGCCTCGGCGGCCTTCGGCATCCTCCCGGCCATCCGGGTCATGCGCGCCGAGCCGGTCTCCCTCCTGAGAGAGGAGACCCTATGATCCGCCACAGCCCCCGGCTGCCGGCCGCGGCCTTCCTAGCCCTAGCCCTCCTTGCCCCGGCCATCCTGGCCGCGGCCCCAGACGCATCGGCCCAGGCTGCCCCCCTCGACAGGGAAGCCCTCCTGGCCCATGCCCTGGCCTCCTCCGCTGACGCGCGCTCCGCCGCCCGTTCGCTGGAGGCCGCCAAGGACGCCCTGCTCTCAGAAAACCTATTGCTCCAAAGCAAGCTGAATGCCTCGGGCTCCTACTCGGCCGCCCTTGTCGAGCAAGCCGGTCCGGGGGGCGGGCAGGCCTCCGACAGCCTCTCGGGGAGCGCCGGCCTCAGCGCCACCATCATTCCCGGCCTATCGGCCTCAGCCTCTGTCTCGGCGAAACTCGGATCCTCGGACCTGGGCTACAAGCTCAACCTCTCCTACCGCCCCTTCACCGACCAGGGCTCGATGTCCAGCGCCCAGGCCAAGTACGATGCAGCCCTCCTCCAGGCCCAGGACGCCGAGCGCAAGCTGAAGGCTACCGTCTATAAGGCCTACGCTGATTGGATCAAGGCCGGCGCCGACCTGTCCAAGGCCAACACCGACCTGTCCTCCAAGGAAAGGGCCCAGGAGACAGCCTCCATCAAGTACGATGCCGGCAACCTCAGCCTGGCCGACCTGGAAAAGGCCCGCAGCGATGTCTTCACCGCCCAGCAGACCCTTTACAACGCGGAGACAACCGAGCTGGACAAGCGCATCGCCCTCCTCAGCGCCTGCGGCTACCAGGACAAGCTCGTCTCCGAACCCGATTTCATTGAAAAAACGCAATTATCCTCGGATCCCGGCCTGGACAGATCCGCCTTGGAGAAAAAGGCCGCCGCCATCCTGGCCGCCGGCACCGCCCCCCACCACGCCGCGGACCTGGCTATCGCCGAGCGCGACCTGGCACTCCTCCTTGCCAAGAGCCCCCTCAGCTCAGGTCCCCTCTCGGCCCTCTCCCTCTCCGCTTCCTGGGACGGCAAGAACCTGGGCGCCTCCCTTTCCTGGGACTCCAGCCTCCTCTCCTTCACCGGCAAGGATGCCCGCAGCCGCCAGCGCGACATCGAGGCCGCCCGCGACAAGATCCTGTCCCTCAAGGCCTCACAGACCGCCAATGACCAGAAGGCCCTCTTCTCCCTGACCCAGGCCCTGCGCAAGGTCGAATCCGCGGCCACCCAGCTCTCCCAGGCCGAAAAGACCCTGGCGGATCAGAAGCTCAAGCACGATTCCGGCGCCAGCTCGGCCCTCAACCTGGAGACCGCAGCCAATACCCGCGATCAGGCGGAAGCCAGCCTCCTGGCCGCCTACCTCGACCTGGAGTACGCCCTCCTCGACTGGGATTGATGCTCATGGGGAGGGAGGATCCCCATCCTCCCTCCCCCATGGAAGCCCCTCGATCCGGCATGCCCGCCCCCATGCCCTCCCTCCTGGATGCGGCATGGCGGGCCCTATGAAGATGCCGCGGCTCCGCCACGCGGCATAGCCATGTCTATGGAAGAAATCCCTCCGCCGGAGTACACTCTCCCTGCCATGCACGAGCAGGTTCCCGCATCGCTGAGGACAGCCGGCATCCTCAGGCGCTATACCCCCGGTTCCCTCCTCTTCCTCCAGGGCGCCCCCGCCGAGCGCGCTTACCTCATCGCCACGGGAGAAGTCTCGGTGACTATCATCGGCCGCGGCGGCGCTGAGGCCGAGGTAGCCCGCTTCTCCGCCGGGGACTGGATCGGTGAGGCTATCGTCCTGGCCGGGGCCGACTACCCCTCACAGGCCCGGGCCCTTACGGAGGTGGAAGCCCTCTCCTTCAGCCGGCCCGTCCTTGAGACTCTAGCCGCCAACGACAAGGACTGCGCCGCCTACCTTCTCCATCTCCTGGCCCGGAAGTGCGTGGCCCTCAACAGGCGCATTCTGGAGCTGGGAATCATGCCAGCCCGCGAGCGCCTCCTGCGCTACCTCCTCGCCAAGGCCGCCCCAGGCCAGGGCCCGCGCCTCGTCCTGGACCGCCCCAAGCGCGACATCGCCGCCCTCCTGGGCATCGTCCCGGAGACCTTCTCCAGGATCCTGCGGCAGCTGGAGGACCAGGGGCTCATCTCCGTCTCCGGCCCGCACGTGGACATCCTGAAGCCCGACATCCTGGGGGCTGAATTGGAATCCTTGGACTGAGTGCCTCCCGCGCCTTGACCGCCGTCAATGCCACCTCGGCCTCTCCGAACTAACTTATCCCCAGTCTAGCCGCTATCGCCGACCCCGGGAGGACCCACATGAAGCGCAGCATCATCCAAATAGATCGTGAACTCTGCGACGGTTGCGGACTCTGCACCACCGCCTGCGCCGAGGGTGCTCTGGCCCTGGACGGATCCGGCAAGGCCGTCATCGTCCGCGAGACCTACTGCGACGGCCTGGGAGCCTGTCTCCCCGTCTGCCCCACCGGAGCCCTGACGGTGATTGAGCGCGAGGCCCCGGCCTATGACGAGACAGCCGCCGAACGCCATGTCCTCTCCATCCGCGGGCCAGAGGCCGCGGCCATGGTGCATCGCCGCGCCTCCCCGAATCCCGCCTCCGGAGGCGCTCCCGGTTCCCCAAGCGCAGCCTCGGCGTCCAAGGCCGATCCGGGCTTCACCTGCCCCGGCTCCCTGTCCCGCAGCCTCTCCCCCTCGCGGGCGGAAGGCCCGGCTCCGGGGACGGTAGGGGAAGGCAAGCCCTCCCGGCTGGGTCAATGGCCTGTCCAACTGGCCCTCATCTCCCCGGAGGCGCCCTATTTCAGGGACTGCGATTTTCTCCTCGCTGCGGATTGCGCCGCCTACGCCCTGGGTTCTTTCCACGAGCTTCTCCTGGACGGGCGCCGCCTGGCCATCGCCTGCCCCAAGCTGGACTCGAGCGAGGGCTATGCGGAAAAGCTGGCCGAGCTCTTGCGCCGGAACGCCCCGCGTTCCCTGACTGTAGCCCTCATGGATGTTCCCTGTTGCGGAGGCCTGCTCAGGATGCTGCGCAGGGCCCTGGAGGAATCAGGCCTGGATATCCCCATGAGCGTGGCGGTGCTGGGCATGGACGGCTCGCTCGAGTGGGCCCAGGGCGGACCCGGCCGGCCTTCCTAGAGGGCGGCCAGCTCCTTTTCGAAGGCCTCCTGGAGACTGCGCCGCACGTAGGTGCGGATCTTGTCGCGCTTGAGATTATCCATGGATTGGGGAGTGAAGATGAGGATATAGACCGGCGCCCCACCCTCCATTTCCCGCGTCCCGTAGACAATAGCGTCCATCTTTACCCGCGCGCCGTGCAGGCTGAGCTGGATGTCGGATATCTTTGCCCCGACCTTAGGTGGCACGCAGTTCTCGAAGATCAGAGTCATACCGACGCAGCTGATGTCCAGGACCTGGCCCCTGACCATGGAGCCGTTGAGCTCCACGTTGTACTCGGCGTTGGCCTCCCAGCGGGAGGAGCGTACGTACTTGCGTTTGCCGCGGGCCTCATTGGCCTCCAGGGTTCTGAGCAGGATGTCGACGGCCTTGGCCGCGCCTATCTTGAGGACGATGAAGCCGCATTTGACCCCTACGCCCATCAGGTACTTCTCGGCCAAAGCCTTGTTGTCGTTGTAGGTGACGATCCCGAATTCGGTGCCGTCCTTGATGGAAACGCGCCGGCGTAGCCAGTCCTCCCACTCGGATTCCTTCATCCCCATGTCTATGTTCACGAAGACCAGGGCGCCCGGGTGCTTGGTGAGGTAGGCGCCCAGCTTTTCATGGTCCTTGCAGGTGTATACCTCGAACTCGTGCTGGGCCAGGGCGTCTACCACATCGTCCAGCACCGTGGGCGGGTAAAGAAATATCACCTTTCGCCCATACGTACCGTCGCCGTCTTGCATGCCTAGACTATAATCCCGGATAGGCCCGCCTACAAGTCCGCTCCTGCCTGGCCGGGCCGCCCCGGCCGTTTCCCATTTCCGGCTTCTGTGGTATCCTGTCTTCATAATCATCGGGGGAGGAGACTATGTTCACGCTGCCCATAGCCGGATCGGAGCGGCCCTACCAGCTCCACCCGACAAAAATCATCGCCCTAGGGCTCAATTACCGCTCCCACGTGGCGGAGAGCCCATCGGTTCTTTACGGGGCCAAGGACAAACCCGCGCCGGACGGGCCCAAGGAGCCCATCCTCTTCGCCAAGACCCCCAACGTCCTCATTCCGGACGGCCAGCCCATACCCCTGCCGGCTATAATGGCCAGCTACGCCTTCCCTTCACCGCGCACGGACTACGAGGCCGAGCTGGCCTTCATCGTATCCCAGCGGGCCCGCGGGGTGAGCCCTGAGGAAGCCCACGAATACATCCTAGGCTACACCTGCTTCAACGACGTCAGCCAACGCGATATCCAGAATTCCGACCGCTCCGGCTGGTTCCGCGGAAAGAGCTTCGACGGCTTCGGCCCTATCGGCCCGCGCATTGTGCCGGCCGCCCTCCTGCCCCGCACCCCGGACGACCTGGCTATACGCTGTCGCCTGAACGGCCGCACCGTCCAGGAGGACCGGACATCGCATATGATTTTCAATATCGCCCAGATCCTCTCCTTCATCTCAAGGAACATGACCCTGGAGGAGGGCGACATCGTCAGCACCGGGACCCCCGCCGGTGTGGGCCCCATCGCCCCCGGGGACGTCGTGGAAGTGGAGATCGAAGGCATCGGCATCCTGCGCAATCCTGTCTGCGCCGGGACCTAGCAGCGTCATAGCCGGATCTCAGCCTCATCATCCGCCGTCTCCGCCCCCTGAGGCCCTGCATTGGTCCACGAAATTCCTACTTACCCTTTTCCCGGCATGCCGTATTCTACTACCTCGGTTGGAGGGGCGACATACCCACATGTCGCCTTGGCTGAGGGAGGTATTAGGTAGAGGGCTTCATGTCTATAATCCCCTTGGTCATGTAGCCGTTAATATGAATCCCTTAATCATCCAAGCACGAGACGAGAGCATGTTACGGCCGCCATGTCTCCTTCTTAAGGATTTCAGTAAGAGAGGCCGTATCTTATATGTCTAACACCTTCATATCCTCCATTTCCTCATTTGAGCGTCCCATAAGCTCCAACCGATGCCCTCACATAGCCACTATCTCCCCGAATGCCCCAATCATTTTTTTACCAGCAAGGGAGTCATATATCATCTCACACAGAAAGGAGGGCTGACTATAGAGGTGACGAATAATTGTATTCCCTTGAAAGGAGTGCTATAATACTTCCATTCCCAAGCAAGGAGGTATCGATGAAACCCCACAATACCTATAAATTTCTTGTCATCAGCCTATTTGCTTCTCTGTTTTTACTTCTTATGGATTGCAGCATTCTGAATCCGCCATTAGCCGGGACATACTCTGGCACTTTTGATTATTATGGGCAAACTTTACCCAGCAGACACATATATGGCACCGTGTCGGTGACAATAACAGATAACATGGATACAATCCCAAGCATTCAAATCGATTGCCAGGGTTCCGATTCATTTCAACTAAACCTAAGTAATGTAAAACCTTCGGAGTACGGAGATGGGTGGTTTACCATTTTTAATATACCAATCCCAGGATATTCTTCAATTCCGAATTTCGAACCTCCCTTAACAATCAATTGTGATTGGAATATTGTAGGTTGGGCGAACAGGGCAAAAAAGGCGAAATGCGGAATCGCATTAGTCTCTGCCGATGATATTTGCGCGTATGGAGGGTCGGCGAGCCTTGAAGGTTTTGAACTAATTAAGCAATAACATCATCTATTGTTAGTATGCTCGAAACGCCGATAGACTGTTTTTCTAGTATAGGGATACACATTTGCCAGAATTGAGTGGTCGCCATGAAATCGAGTGGTCTCCCAGGATCAGCTTGGCCAAGATACGCCAATTTTACGTTAACGAGGCACGCGGCATCTGCGATGACGAACTCATCGAGGAGGTCGGCATCGGACTATTTGCCCGTTGTCAAAGCATCATCGCATACACAGAAGCCTGCGAAACCGGCAAGGTTCGTTGTATGTTTTGCGCAAAAAAGGGGCAGACTGTATTCATACAGCGGAATATGGCCAAGCCCTCAGCCCTGATTCGTTGCCCCGCCTGTGGTTGGCAGGTGCGATGGCGTATCTATCGAACCGAATCGGAAAACGCGGATGGACAGCTGCATGCCGGACATGCCTTGGATGCTTTCACCCGCTATGTGGAAGTCTACCCTAAGTGCCTCACCCGAGAGGATAAAATCATCGCCATTGACCAGCTGATCCACGAGTTCCACTGGTTCCTTATTCGGGAGGGCCAACCTGCCAGAGGAAACAAACCAGCCGGAGTCAACCTCATACGCGGAAATATCCAAGAAGTGTACAGCTTGCTCAACGAACTCACATACGGCGACAAGACACCTCCTGAGCTTTTAGCCAGGAAAAAATGGTGGCTGGAGCAGCAAAAAAGGAAGCCAGCTCAAAAATAACGTCCAATTCCCTTTCTTTTGCCTACGGATTGCCTAATAAATTGTTGTTTTAGGAAAATATAGACTATTCCTCGCCTCAACGGCCTTCAAGCATACCCTCTCGTAGAACAAAGGCGAAAGAAAAAATTGGAATAGAAACGATACATTGACCTTCTGCCGCCCTTTGCGGTCCACAGGAAAGCGGCTAAACCAATCTTATATAAAGCAGGACAGCTTCACTATCCCGATGTCGGGAGGGGAAGCGCTCCTTCCCCTCCCAGGCGGAAGTCCTATTCCGCCGTCCGGACTAGGCGGAAGCCCAGGTCGATCTGACACACGGTCGGCTCACCCTCCCAGAAGAATCCTTGTGGTAGGTAACCGCTGTTGTATGCCCAGGAGCCTCCCCTGGACTGGCGCGTCGTACCGCTGCCTGGATCGAAGCACCACTCGAAGACGTTTCCGCTCATGTCGTAAAGCATGAGGTCATTTGGCTCGAGGAGAGCTACGGGCCTTGTGGAACTGTTACCGTTCAGATCGAACCAAGCCACAGCCAGACAAACGTCGAGGTTTGTATAGTCTGCGTCCGCCCCGCTCGCGGAATCCCCCTGTGTGAACCATGGGGCCGAGTAGCCGGGGACCGAGTTCGTAGCGTCGTTCCGCCAGCGCGAGGCAAGCTCGGCCTCAGCCACTGTAGGGAGCCTGAAGCCCAGCGCACCGGTCTGAACGACCACGGCGTCGCAGACAGCAGCGTTAGTATCCCGGGAGTCCCGGATGACTGCGGAAGCTCCGTCGCGGTAGACGCAATCGAGGGATGTCCCGGCGTTTGCGTTGCACCACTCAGTGGCTGCGTTGCACCAGACGATACAGTCCCTCCAGTTGATAGTGGTCACCGGATGGCGATCAGACTTATTCTCTGCTCCGTCATTTCCCTTCATTCCCGTGTTCTGGAAGGCGTAGCCGTTGGCGATAGCCCAGTTCCGCACTGTCGTCCAGAGGAGCCATGTTACTTCCGTATCCGCGATCAAGAAGGGGGCCTGCACGGTCGCAGTGCTACTATCATCATAATTGATAGGGAAGGTCTTGCCAGGTACATATGCCATGCAGATAGTGACTCCGCCTGCTGTTATCGTCTCGGGGGCCCTCCCGGTGTAATCCGCCCGCACGAAGCAGCTTGCAACCTTACCGGAATCAGCAGCCGCGATGATTGTAGCCGAGCCGGGTGCGATGGCACTGATCAAGCCTGTGGCGGAGACGGTCGCAACATCCTCATTGAGGCTTATCCATGAAACGGAGTTTTCGGTGGCATCTGCCGGGGTCAGCGTCGCGGAGAGCTGCATGGTGGAGCCGACGAGCATTGTCAGTTCCTCGCGGTCCAGGCTGATTCCCGTCACCGGCCTCGGGACGGGTTCGTTCGGGCAGCCCGCAAAGGCCAGGACGCAGACGATAGTGATGGACACCATCAGGATACTCATGGTCAGTCGATTCATGATATCCTCATAATCTCCTTCCTATATATATACGGTTGGTAGGGTTATCACTCCAGTAAAGTAAATCCGCAAGTACATTCTTGTTTATGGTACAAAACCTTGAATTGTTTGTATTTATAATGTATTAGCTAATTCGCCCTATTGTCTTAGCTTAATTTTTGCTTAAAATTATTAAAAAATATAAAAGTCATTGCCTTAGGTCATCAAATATAGCTACTACGTAAGGAAAGGACGATTGCCTTCAATACGATGCTGATTCGGATATCACCCAACTGCCGCCCCTGCGGGCTGATTCTCTCTACGCGCAATCATCTATCCCTTTGACCGTATTGTTGTGGGCTAGTTCTTATAGATGGGCACGATGACGGTCACCGACATCGATGCCTTCGCGATGGCCATTTTACGAGGGTGGCCGAAGAGTCACTCTCAGGATTCAGCCAATACAATCAGATAAATGCAACTAATTGTATACGATAGACTCTTCCGTATATAGTCTGGGCATCTGACCGCCTGCCATGTTCCCCATACAGAGCGGATTCATTATACTCCTCTAGGGAGAACCTTGTATGATATGCCCATCCTTCAACAGGACTTTTCCTATATCATTGGAGGTATTTATCGAGATATGAAGACATACAAGACATCACTTGCACGCAAGCTTTCGATCTACGGCTTCGACATCGTCCAGAATTCCCACAATTTCATGGCGATCCTGGAATTCGACATCACCGGGCTCAGGCGATTTCTCCGCGATAGGCGGATCAAGGGAAGCGGCGGTTCCCTTTTCGCCTTTTTCCTCAAGGCGATAGCCACCTGCCTGAGCGAATACCCGGCGCTGAACGCCATGGCCAATCACAGGCGGACCACTGAATTCGACAGGGTCGATATCAGCGTGCCGATAGAGCTCATCCGCGACGGCCAGTCTATCAACAAGCAATACCTGATCAAGGACGCCGCAAGGAAAAGCGTGCGCGATATCGATCAGGAATTGACCGCATCGAAGAACGATCCATCCGGCCAGGATGGCTATATCCTCTCCAGGCCCCTCCAGAGGCTCTTTTCCATCCTGCCCCGCTGGCTCGTAGTGGCCATCCTGAAAGGCCTGCTGAACGACCACGAGAAGGTCATGCGGCTGTCCGGTTCGGTCTTCGTCACGTCGATATCGATGTTCAGCAATATCCCCGGCTATATCATCCCCTACGCGGGTGGGCCGAAAGCATGCTCATTCGCGATAGGCAGTGTCACCAAGAAGCCTGTCGTCGAGAACGATAGCATCAAGATCAAGGAGATTGTGAATATCACCGCTACATTCAACCATGATATCATCGACGGTGCTCCTGCGGCGCGTTTCATCAACAGGCTAAGGGAGCTGATAGAACAGCAGTACCGGAGCGTCGAATGAAATACCTGAGGGCTTTTTTCTACTTTCTCATCACCTTGGCGATCTACCAAGGGATCCCCCTGCTCGGATGGGGCATCGCTTGGATTCCATCCTATTTCGAATCGGCCGGAAGGCTCATGACGGCCATTATCGTCCTGCTCTTCTCCCTCGCGGTAGGAGCGCTGTCGATACACAGGCCTGAGAGCGTCCAGGAGCGCAAAGGCCCGAGGAAGGCAGTGATCAGCAAGGCCAATACGATAGGCTTGATGGTGATCGTCTTCCTCGCCCTGCTCATGCTCTTCCTTCCCTTGGCCTGCCGGAGGAATCTATTCAAGCTCCCCGACCTGGCCCTGTTCGATGTCCTGGGGCTATTCTTCGTCGCAGCGGGGTATCTCCTGATCTTCCTCTCCAGCCTCTACCTGGGGAAAAGCTACAGCGCGAAGGTCGAGATCCAGGAGGGCCAGAAGCTGGTGACGGCCGGATTGTACAAGTTCATCCGCCATCCGAGGTACGCGGGGATCATTATGCTGGCGTTCGGGTATTCATTGGTCTTCGGGTCCTGGATCGGCCTGCTGTGCTCCATACTTCCCGCCATACTCCTCAATGAGGGGATCGCGTTCGAGGAGAGGATGATGAGGGCGGAATTCGGCCAGGAATGGGAAAAGTACGCATCCACCACGAAGAGACTCATCCCTTTCCTTTATTGATCCTTCGCTTCCAGAGCCCTTCTCCCGATGAGCCGCGCCCCGCGGCGAATGGAGGTCACACAATATGGACAAGCGTATCGCCCTCGCCGCCGCGATGTGCATTGCTGCGGCGGCCGGATTCTCACAAGGCCAGGATATCTTCTACCTGGCCGCCCAAGGTTCCGCGGACCAGGTCATGGCGGCCATCAGGGCCGGTGCCGACGTGAATGCCCGTGTAAAGCCCGCCGCAAACGACGATGCAGAGGACATGACCCTGCTCATGCTGGCCGCGGGTCGTAGGGGCGATCCCGATGTCATCTCGGCCCTGATAAAGGCCGGGGTCGACGTCAACGCGAGGACGACCCGGGGAGCCATTCGGGGCATGACGGCCTTGATGTACGCCGCCGTCAACGGAAGGGCGCCGAAGGCCGTATTCCCCCTCCTCGCCGCGGGCGCGGACGTCAACGCGGAAAACAAGCAGGGCACCACTGCCCTCCTCTTCGCAGCCTCGAGCAACAAGAACCAGGGCGTGGCCACCGCGCTCATACGTGCGGGGGCGCGGATAGACAAGCGCGATTTCAACGGCTACACGGCCCTCGAAATCGCGCTGCAGTGGAATGATACTATCGCGGTGGCCGAGGAAATGCTCCAGGCCATCGGGCCATCGCTGACTAAGGAGCTGGCCTCGAGCGCCCTGCGGATCGCCGTGGGGAACGTATCCATCGAGCCGAGGGGCATTAAGCTCCTCCTGGACGCCGGAGCGGACGTCAATTCGCCTGCGCCCAAGAACGGATACACGGCTATACTGGACGGGGCGGCCTGCGGATTCGAGGTCGTGGACCTCCTACTGAAGGCCGGGGCTAAGGTGAACATCAAGAACTCCTTCGGGCAGACGCCCCTCATCATCGCCGCATGCCTGACGAAGGACCCGCGGGTGCTCGGGGCCCTGCTGGACGCGGGGGCGGATCCCAAGGGCAAGGACAATGACGGCATGCGGGCCCTGGATTACGCGTAGAAGAACAAGGCCTTGTCAGGCACGGACGCGATCAAGCTGCTGGAGGCGGCCACGAAGAAGTGATCCGGCGATTGCCAGGGGTAACAAGGAGATGGCTGGAATGAAATACAAGCTGTACCAGATCGACGCATTCACGGATTCGCTCTTCCACGGAAATCCGGCCGCGGTCTGCCCCCTCGGTGAGGCGTGGCTCCCCGACCAGGTGATGCAGGCGATCGCCATGGAGAACAACCTGGCCGAGACGGCCTTCTATATCGAGAAGGGGGGACGCTACGAGATCCGCTGGTTCACGCCCCTGGCCGAGGTCGAGCTGTGCGGGCACGCCACGCTGGCGGCCGCCCATGCCCTATTCGCCCATGAAGGCTACGCCGGCGACAAGATCGAATTCGGATCGAAGAGCGGTCCCCTGTCCGTCTCGAGGGCCGGTAGCCTATTGAGCCTGGACTTCCCGAGCGACTCGATTTCACCGGTTCCCCTGGGCGCGACCTTCAGGGATTGCTTCGGGCTGGCCCCACAGGAGGCTTTCAAGGGATCATCCGACTACATGCTCGTGTTCGACGGCCAGAAGACCATCAGGGGCTTGAAGCCCGACTTGGCCGCCATCTCAAGACTGGATGCCCGCGGAGTGATCGCCACGGCCAGGGGCGATGAGGCGGATTTCGTCTCCCGCTGCTTCTTTCCCCGGCTGGGGATAAACGAGGATCCAGTCACCGGTTCGGCCCACACGACCATGGTCCCCTATTGGTCGAAGGTGCTCTCAAAGCGGGCCTTGAAGGCCATCCAGCTATCGGCCCGCGGCGGCCGGCTCGAATGCCGAGATCTCGGCCCGCGGACTGAGATCTCGGGCCAGGCCGTCACATTCTTCATCGGCGAGATGCGCATTCAGCTCCATCCCGATGGCGAGCCTACGAGCCCTCGCGGGCTTGATCCGGATATGCGGCACGATGGATAATAACGCGACGCCCCAATGCTCCCGGGAGGTTCGCATGAAGATGCCCCTGAAGATCGCCATCCTCGCGCTCATATCATGCTTGGCCGTAGCCTGCCGTGAAAGGGTCCCCGCGGCCGACGATTCGGAATACATCCAGGGCTTCAGGGTAGAGGAGAACGCCCTGTTCTTCACGGTCTTCTCCCATGGCTACACCTCCGAATCCTCATTCCGCCTGGATGTCGCCCGGAAGGGCCTGGGATACGAGGTCGAGCTTGTCAGAATCGAGGAGGACTTCGGCAAGATGGTTCCGGAGCCCATCGAGATATCCTTCTCCCAGGAGGAGCTCGGCGACAGGCTCGATCTGCGGAAGTGGATCATCGTCAAGAACAAGCTCAGCAGCGCGGAAAACTGGTGAAACCGCAGCGCGGAGCCGCGGCCTGGAACCACAACTCGCATTACCACTCCCTCCTCCTCGCCTCGCTCCCGCCCGGACGGGACCTGGCCTTGGACGTGGGCTGCGGAACGGGCGATTTCGCCCATCAGCTCTCATCGCGCTTCAAGGCGGTGCATGCCATCGATACCGATGAGGCCGCGATCAGGAAGGCATCGTCGCTCTACGACGGCATCGTCTTCAAGGCTGTCTCCTTCGAAACCTTCAAAGCTCCTTCCGAAGGCTATGATTTCATATCGATGATCGCCTCCCTGCACCACATGGACATGGTTGAGGCGATAGGCAAGGCCAAGCTGGCGCTCAAGCCGGGAGGAGTCCTGGCCATCCTGGGGCTGTACAGGGAGACCATGGCCGACATCCCCTCCTCAATCCTCTCCATGGCGTTGAACGCGTATTTCAAGATGAAGTACCGGCCGCCTCCCGGGGACGGGGACATGGTCATCGCGGATCCGAAGTTGACTCTGCGGGAGATCCGGGAGCGGCTCGCGGCCGAATTGCCGGGCTCGCGCATGCGGCGCCTTCAATTGTGGAGGTACTTGGCAGTCTGGACCAAGGCATAAAGCGCGGAGATAAAACCAGGACTGGAGGGGTGGTGGGCAGGGAGATCTGGGACGTCTATACGTCGGACAGGAAAAGGACAGGTCGGACCCATGTGAGGGGCGAGGTCCTCGCGACGGGCGACTTCCACCTAGTGGTCGTAGTTTGGATCATCGATTCCGCGGGGCGGATACTCGTCACCAGGCGGCATCCCATGAAGCCATGGCCCGGCTTCTGGGAGTGCACCGGCGGATCCGTCCTGAGCGGTGAGAACAGCCTTGAGGGTGCGCTGCGGGAAGTCCGGGAGGAGACCGGCCTCGCGCTTGATCCCGCCAAAGGCCGCCTGGCCGCTAGTTTCGCTGGGGATGATAGCATCTACGATTATTGGATATTCCGCCAGGACCTCAATATCGATAATGCAGTTCTCCAGGCAGATGAAGTGACCGATATCAAATGGGTTACCCTGAAAGAACTGGAAGTCATGTTCCTGAGCGGCGAGATGGTGCCAAATCTTTCGCGGATCCTATCTCTCATCGGAGCGGCGGATTGTCCCCGGGAGAGAACGTCTTAATCTGCCGGTTTGCCGCAAGGCATCTCCGCTCCGAGCTCGCGGGCGAGGAGTAGAGCCTCGCGGGGAATCTCTGTATGATATCAGCGTGGCAGCGTCCATCCCTATCCTCTACGAAGACGAGCGGCTGATCGCCATAGACAAGCCGGCGGGGCTCTCCGTGCAGCCGGGGGAAGGTGCCGGTAAAACGGTCCTGGATATCCTCGCGGAGCAGCTGGGCTATATGCCTCGCCTCATCCATCGCCTGGATCGCGGCACATCGGGAGTGATGTTTTTAGCTAAGGACGCAGCCTCGGCTTCGCGATACGGCAGAATGGTGAATGAAGGCCTCCTAGCCAAGGAGTACGCCGCCATGGTCTTCGGCGCCCCGGCCAGCGTCTCAGGCAGCATAGACGAGGATATCATCCAGCGGGGCGTCCCCAGGAAAGCTCTGACTCGGTACGAACTGGCGGCCAGGGGCATGCTGGAAGGCCGAGCGGTCAGCCTCCTGTCCATAGCCATAGACACGGGGCGGATGCACCAGATCCGCATTCACCTGGCGAGCATTGGCAATCCCATCGTCTTCGACGACAGGCACGGTGACTTCAAGGCTAACAAGGCTCTCAAGTCCCTGGGCATAAAGCACATCATGCTGTGTGCCCGCAAGGCCAGCCTGGGGCCCTCCGCGCCGGGTGGAAAAGCCGTGACGGCGGAGGCTCCCTGGCCAATGCGCTTCCGGATCTTCGCCGATGCCGCCAGCATGGATCTTCCGGCTTGAATCCGCCCGCGGATCGAATATCATTGGATGAGGAGACTGCTGATCCTATGCCGACGAACGAAAGCCCCGCCAAATACGAATTCCATTACGGGGCCTCTTGGATGGACCTACAAGGCTACATTTACGTCGTCAGGGGCTTCCACGACGAGTGGATCAGCTCCCATCCGGAACTGGCCGGGGGAGCCACGAGCGTATCTGAGCTGATCATGTCCAAGCGCTGGCTCTCCATCGTGGTCTATTCCAAGGGCTATGTGGAGATCTGCCTGAGCGACATCAATGACGCCGAAGTCGTGGAGACCCTGCACAGCTTCCTGGCAATCAATAAGGGCAAATGGGAAAACCTACTGGTGATGCCCATGGTCGAGGAGGGTTTCATCCAGCTCTCGGCTTCGGATTTCGACGGCCTGGAGAGCTTCAGGACGGCTCTGTCCAAGGCGGCTGCGGAGAAGATTCCCAAGGTGGATTGAGAGGGGGAGAAACATGGGAACGCGGGTGTACCAGGACCTTGAATTCTTGGAGAGTGACGAGTGCCGGCCCATCAGGTTGGCCCTGGAGTACATGAAGCCTGAACATGAAATGCGCCTCAACAACATCAATTCAACTATTGTGGTCTTCGGCTCGGCGCGCATCCCCGACCCGGCCGATGCCGCGAAGCGGAGGGTATCGGCCTCCCAGGCTCTGGCCGCGGATCCCAGCAATCCCGACTTGCAGGTCGCCCTCAAGCGCGCCCAGGCGGTGGAAGCCCTGAGCGCCTACTACCCGGTGTCCCGGGAATTCGCGCGCATTGTCACTGACGAATCCCAGGATGAGGGCGCCCGCGACTACGTCATCGTCACCGGCGGGGGCCCGGGCTTCATGGAGGCCGCCAACCGCGGGGCCCAGGACGCCGGTGGCAAGACGGTAGGCTTCAACATCACCCTGCCCCACGAGCAGCACCCGAATCCCTACATCTCCCCAGGCCTGGGCTTCGAGTTCAGGTATTTCAACATGCGCAAGATGCATTTCATGTTGCGGGCCAAGGCCCTGGTGGCCTTCCCGGGCGGCTTCGGCACCTTCGACGAGCTTTTTGAAGCCCTCACCCTGATCCAGACGAAAAAGGTTCCAGGCATGCCCGTCGTCCTTGTGGGCAAGGCATTTTGGGAGAAAATCGTCGATTGGGATTGCTTCGTGGACAACGGCCTTATCTCGCCGGGCGACAAGGACCTATTCGTCTATGCCGAGACTGCCTCCGAGATATGGAAGGCCATTAAGGACTATTGGGCCAAATAGGCAGGCTGTCATTTCTAGATCGATGAGACGGGCGGGCGGACCAGAGGTCTACCCGCCCTTTTTTATCGCGCTACTACGCTTCGGCCCGCGCGTCCCTGCGCCATGGCCCCCCTAACGCGAATCGGATTTACTGGCCTTCACGGACCAGGTAGGCTCCGAAAACCCAGCCGTCGACGGGTGTGGCTATCCTATACCAATAATCTGTAAGCCCGCCGATAATGGCGGTCTCGGAAGTCCGCTCCCTCACTTCCACGGACTCCCCCTCCGCGATGACCTGAAGGATGGCGCCTTCCGCGGAGGGCTTATCGCGCACGTTCAACGGCTTGCTCACCGAGTACACCCCGCCCAGGGCGATCGTCTCGGCTGGGGCTGTGTTGGCGGTCGCAGCGGGGGCCGGTTCCACTTCGTTCCTCAGTTTAGCGACCAGATCGGCGAAGACTGTACCCGGGTACTTGGCGTCGATGGTCTTGAGGATCTTTTGCTTTTGCTCCTTCTTGGGCATGCCCTCGGCGGCCTTGAGGAGGAGAAGGGCGTTGATGTCCTGGCTGCGCACAGTCACATCCGATGCCAGGATGTATTTGTCGCGATAGGGGGTGTTGTTGACGTAGGCAGCGACCTTGTAGAAGTCCGGCTTCCCTTCCACGGGCCACAGCCCCACAAGGTTAGCCACCGGCAGGACCGTTGAGAGTATTGAAGCGTCGCGGGGCTGCGAATACAGGGTAGCCAGGTCCGACACTACGGCGCCCATGATGGCCTCGCGGGCAAGGAGGCTGTCGATGATGTAGCCCTCGGTTCCGGATTCGGTCTTGACCTTGGCCAACACGTACTCAGTGCCCTTGTAAGTGCCCTTCTCAGTATTCTTAAAGAGGTCGACGACGGTGCCAAGGGCGATCTTCTCCACCCAGGTCATCTTCCCATCCTTGAGCGTCCAGAAGTCGGCGTCCTGCCTGAGCACGAAGGCTTGGCCCTTCATCACCGACTGGGCTGCGCCCAGGGCTGCCAGCGCCAGGAACAACGCGAAAAGTGCGCTACGAAGTATGGATCCTCTCATGGATTCCTCCTTTTTGCTTGGTTGGGCCTTATTATAGCACCGCTTAGGCTTTCTAGCAAAAGGAGAACATGGACCTCTTTTCAGTAATCAGGACCGTTCGTCCTTGGGCACGTATTGCCGTTGCTTATGCCCGATGTAGACCTGCCTGGGGCGTCCGATCTTGAAATTTTCAGACTCCCACATTTCCTTCCAGTGGGCTATCCATCCCGGAAGGCGTCCGATAGCGAACATGACCGTGAACATATCGGTGGGGATGCCCATGGCCCGGTAGAGAATACCCGAGTAGAAATCCACGTTAGGGTAGAGCTTGCGCTCGATGAAATAATCATCCGCGAGCGCCTTGCGCTCAAGCTCGTAAGCGATGTCCAGCAGGGGGTCGTGGATCTGGCGTTCGGCAAAGACCTGCTCGGCCAGGGCTTTGAGGACCTTGGCGCGGGGATCGTAGCTCTTATAGACCCGATGGCCGAAGCCCGACAGCACGAAGGGATCGTTCTTGTCCTTGGCCCGCCTTATCACCTCGTCCACGGCCATGCCGGATTCCTTGATGCGCATGAGGGTCTCGATGGTCATCTGGTTGGCCCCGCCGTGCAAGGGACCCCAGAGGGCGCAGATCCCGGCGCAGATGGATGAGTACAGGTTGGCCTTGGCCGAGCCTACCATGCGCACGGTGCTGGTGGAGCAATTCTGCTCATGGTCGGCGTGGACGATCAAGAGGATGTTGAGCACCTTCTCGAAGAGCGGATCGGGCTGGTAGGGCTTGGCCTTGGAGTCGAACATCATGTGCAGGATGTTCTGGCAGTAAGTCATCCGGGCTTCCGGATAGATGAAGGGCTCGCCGATGGACTTCTTGTAGGAGAAGGCCGATATGGTGCGCACCTTGGAGATGAGGCGGGCCGCCATGAGGTCGAAGGCCGCGTCGTCCTTCTCCTCCATGAGGTAGTTGGGGTAGTACAGGGCCAGGGCGTTGATCATGGAGGAGAGTATGCCCATGGGATGGGCCTGCGGCGGCATGCCCACGAAGAAATTGAGCATGTCCTCGTGGATGAGCGAGTTCTCTGTGAGCATCTTCCTGAAGGCGGCCCGCTGCGGCTCAGTGGGCAGCTCCCCGTAGATGAGCAGGTAGGCCACCTCGATGAAGTCGGCCGCCTCGGCCAGTTGCTCTATGGAATAGCCCCTATGGCGCAGGATGCCCTTCTCGCCGTCGATGAAGGTGATGGCGCTCAAGCAGGAACCCGTGTTGCCGTAGCTGGGATCAAGGGTTATGAGGCCTGTCTTGGCTCTGAGCTGGCCTATGTCGATGGCCGACTCGCCCTCCGTCCCGGTCACCACCGGGAAGTCCCAGCTCTTGCCCTCGTACTCGAGCCTGGCGGTTTTCCCTTCCATCATCTAACCTCCATGCCAGTCGTCACGCCAGCCCTCCGGCGGCGAAGCGGTCGATCTCGTCCAATTGTTCCAATACGCGGGTCGGCGCCGGCCCGCCACTAACCATGCGCCGCCCCAGGCAGGCTTCCAGAGTTATTTCGCCGTAGACGTCCTCGTCTACAAGGGGGCAGATAGCGCGGTACTCAGCCAGCGACATGCCCGCCAGGTCCTTTCCGGAATCGATGCAGGCGCGCACCGCTGCGGCGGCCATTGCGTGGGCGTCGCGGAATGGGAGGCCCTTGCGCACGAGGTAATCGGCCAGATCGGTGGCATTGGCGAAGCCTCCTGCGGCCGCGGCGCGCATGCGCTCGGGCTTGAAGGCGGCGCTCTCAAGCATGGGGCCGAACATGGACAGGCAGGCCTCCACCGTGTCCAGGGCGTCGAAGAGGGCTTCCTTGTCCTCCTGCAGGTCCTTGTTGTAGGCCAGGGGCAGGCCCTTCTGGGCGGCCAGAAGGGCGTTTAGGTGGCCTAATACGCGCCCAGTCTTGCCCCTGATGAGTTCGGCGTAGTCCGGGTTCTTCTTCTGCGGCATGATGGAGGAGCCGGTGGACCACTGGTCGGCCAACTCGACGAAGCCGAATTCGGCCGATGCCCACAGCACGATCTCCTCGCAGAAGCGCGAGAGGTGGGTCTGGAGGATGGCCAGGGCGGCGCAGGCCTCCGAGCAGAAATCGCGGTCGGCCACAGCGTCCATGGCGTTGAGGCTGGGGCGGCGGAAGCCCAGGGCCCTGGCTGTCATCTCCCGGTCGATGGGGAAGGTAGTCCCAGCCAGGGCGCCGGATCCCAGCGGGCATTCGTCCATGGCGCGTCGGCGCGCATCAGACAGACGGCCGTGATCCCGCATGAGCATGGCGCACCAGGCTGCCAAGTGATACCCCAGACTGACCGGTTGGGCCCTCTGGAGATGGGTGTAGCCGGGCATGACACTGTCTACGTGGGCGCGGGCGATGCGCGAGAGAACGACCAGGGTCCGCCTGATGGCCGCCTCCAGCTCGGATAAGCGTCGGGAGAGGTAAAGGCGGGCGTCCAGGGCCACCTGGTCGTTGCGGCTGCGGGCCGTGTGCAGGCGCTTGCCCGTATCTCCCAGGCGGGCGGTGAGGAGGGCCTCCACGAAGGAATGTACATCCTCAGGGTAATCCGGACCGGGTTCGGGCAGGGCAAGACGGCCCTCGGCGGCCTCAGCCCGCAGGGCTTCCAGGCCGCGCTTCAGGGCCTCGGCCTCACCCGGAGGGATGATACCGGTCTTACCCAGCATCTCCGCGTGGGCCAGGCTGCCCTGGATGTCCTCAAGGAGCATCCGGCTGTCCACCGGGAATGAGGACTGAAAGGCCAGAGCGGCCGACGAAGGCCGGCCCTCCAGCCTGCCGGCCCAGAGCGGCTCTGCCACGGCTATCTGCCTCTGCCCTTGGCGCGGGCTTTGCCCGCCGCGGGGGCCGTCGCCTGGGTCTTGGCCCGCATCATCAGGGCCCGCACCTTCAAGGGCAGGCCGAAGAGATTGATGAAGCCCTCGGCGTCCGAGTGCCGGTAGAGACTGCCGGTGGTGAAGCTGGCCAGTGAGGTCGAGTACAGCGAATAGGGGCTCTCGGTACCGGCCGGGCGGATGTTGCCCTTGTAGAGGAAGAGCCGGACCTTGCCGGTGACAGTCTGCTGGGTGCTGTCGACGAAGGCCGAGATAGCCTCGCGCAGGGGCGTGAACCACTGGCCGGAGTAGATCAGCTCGGCCATCTTCTCGGCCACGATAGCCTTGAAGGAGTAGGTCTGCCGATCCAGGCACAGGCGCTCCAGGCACTCGTGGGCGGTCATGATGATGGAGCCGCCGGGGGTCTCGTAGACGCCGCGGCTCTTCATGCCCACCACCCGGTTCTCCACGATGTCGACGATGCCCACGCCGTGCCGGCCGCCCAGGGCGTTGAGGGTCTTGACGATCATGAGCGGCTCCATGACCTTTCCGTCCACGGCCACCGGCACGCCCTTCTCGAATTCCAGCTCCACATACTGGCCCCTGGCCGGGGCCCTCTCGGGGCTGACGCCCAGCTGAAGGAGATGCTTGTAATCCGGCTCGTTGGCGGGGTCCTCCAGCTCCAGCCCCTCGTGCGATAGGTGCCAGAGGTTGTCGTCGCGCGAGTAGGACTGGGAGGCCTTGAAGGGCGCCGGGATGCCGCGCTTCTTCAGGTACTCAATTTCCTCCTCGCGGCTCTGGATGTCCCAGATCCGCCAGGGGGCGATGATCTCCATCTCGGGGGCGAAGGCGCGCACGGTCAGGTCGAAACGCACCTGGTCGTTGCCCTTGCCGGTGCAGCCGTGGGCCACTGCGTCGCACTTCTCGCGCAGGGCCGCCTCCATCAGAGCCTTGGCGATCAAGGGCCGGGCTATGGATGTGCCCAGGAGATAGCGGCCTTCGTAGACCGCCCCGGCCTTGACCATGGGCCAGACATAGTCGCGGACGAACTCGTCCTTGAGATCGGCTACGATGACCTTGCTGGCGCCCGAGGCCAGGGCGCGCTGGTTCATGAGCTTCTCGTCCACACCCTGCCCCACGTCCGCGCAGACACACACCACCTCGCAGTCGTAGTGCTCCTTGAGCCAGGGGATGATCACCGTGGTATCCAGCCCTCCCGAGTAGGCCAGGGCGATGCGCTTCTTCATCTTGTCCTCCATGCTGTCATTCACAGGCCGCCAGGGCGGCCTTGAGAGCCGCCAGGCCCTCGTCTATCTCCTCGTCCGTGATCACCAAGGGCGGGACGATGCGCACCACGCTGGAGCCGGCGGTCAGGACCGCCACGCCCCTCTCCAGACCCGCATCCATGACCCTGTGCGGATCCACGCTCACATCGATTCCGACCATCAGACCGGCTCCCCGGACTTCCTTGACGATGGGGCTGCCCCAAGCGCGCACGGTCTCCATTATCTTATGCCCCTTGCGCCGGACCTCACTGTAGAAGCCGGGAGATTCCAGGACGTCCAAAACCGCGTTCCCGGCCGCGGCCGCCAGGGGGTTGCCCCCGAAGGTCGTACCGTGGTCTCCAGGCTGGAAGACCCCCGCCAGCTCCTCGGAACAAAGGAAGGCCCCGCAGGGCAGGCCACCGGCGATGCCCTTGGCCAGGCTGACGATGTCCGCCTCCAGGCCCAGGCCCTGGGCGGCCAGGAAGGAGCCGGTCCGGCCGACCCCTGTCTGTATCTCGTCGAGGATGAGGAGGGCTCCGGCCCGGCGGGTGAGCTCCCGCGCGGCCTTGAGGTAGTCCGGGTCGATGACGTTGACCCCGCCCTCGCCCTGGATGGGCTCCAGCATCAAGCCGATGACGCCGCCGCCGAGTAAGGCGGCCCGTAGGGCGTCCAGGTTGTTCCGCGGAATGGCCTTGAAGCCAGGAGTGAAGGGGTCGAACCAGGTATGGAACTTTTCCTGGGCCGTAGCCGCCAGGGTGGTGATGGTCCGCCCGTGGAAGGAATCATCGATGACCAGGATGTGCGTGCCGGCGGCCTTGTCCCCATGCTTCAGGCGGGCCCACTTGCGAGCCAGCTTAATGGCCCCCTCGTTGGCCTCGCAGCCTGAGTTGGCCAGGAAGACTCTGGCCATGCCGGAGGCGGTGCAGAGCCTCCTGGCAAAACGATTGGCCGTGTCGGTCTCGAAATAATTGCACACGTGGATGAGCTTTCCCGCCTGGGCGGCGATGGCCGCCGTTAAACCCGGGTGGGCGTGCCCCAGCGAAGACACGGCGATGCCGGCGAAGAAGTCCACGTAGCGTTTCCCGTCCCTGTCCCAGAGGATGGAGCCCGCGCCCCTGTCCAGGACGATGCCGGTCCGGGCGAATGTGTCCATGAAGGCGCTTTCCGCCATGTGCCTACTCCCTCGATATCATGGTACCAATCCCCGCGTCCGAGAAGACCTCGATGAGGATGGCGTGGGGCACGCGGCCGTCGATGATGTGGGTCCTTCCGACCCCGCCCGCCAGGGCGGAGACGCAGCACTCCACCTTGGGGATCATCCCCTTGGAAACGGTGCCGGCCTGTATGAGCTCCCTGATCTGGGGCGGGTTGGCCTGCCGGATCAGGCTGGCCGGGTCGGCTAGATCGCGCAGGATTCCCGGGACATCGGTGAGGAGTATGAACTTCTCCGCCTTCAGGGCTATGGCCAGGCGCGCCGCGGCGGTGTCCGCGTTGACGTTGTATGCCTGGCCGCCCTCTCCGGCCGCCACTGTGGCCACCACCGGGAGGAAGCCGGAGCCGAGGGCCCCCACGACAATGGCCGGATCCACCTTCACCACGTCACCCACGAAGCCAAGATCCTCGCCCTCGGCGCTGATGGGCTGGGCCGTAAAGAGCCCCCCATCCAATCCGCACAAGCCCACCGCCCGCCCGCCCTCGGCCTGGATCAGGGCGACCAGCTCCTTGTTGACCTTGCCGGCCAGGACCATTTGGACTACTTCCATGGTCTCCGCGTCTGTGTAGCGCAGGCCGCGGACGCGGCGCGTCTCCTTGCCCAGCCTGGCCAGGAGGGCGTCTATCTCCGGGCCGCCCCCGTGCACGAGCACAGTCCGGATGCCTACGCAAGCCATCAGGACTAGATCTTGCATGACCGCGGCCTTGACGGCGGCGTCGGTCATGGCCGCTCCTCCGTACTTCACCACCACGGTCTTGCCAATGTAGCGCTGGAGATAGGGCAAGGCCTGGACGAGGGTCTCCGCCTGATCCCGGTATTTCTGATCGACCATGCTTCCTCCCTAGCTCCGATAATCGCCGTTGATCTTGACGTAGTCGTACGTGAGGTCGCAGCCCCAAGCCGTCGACCTCCCCGGTCCTGACCCGACGCGGATGTGCAGGCCAATTTCCTTTTCAAGGAGGACGCGCTTGGCCAGGTCCTCGTCGAAGTCCGTCCCCGCCCCTCCCCGGCAGACCAGGACCTCGCCGGCTGCGCTGGAGAAGGACACTGAAACCTCGGACGGATCGAAGACCGGACCCGCGTAGCCCATGGCGCAGAGGATCCGGCCCCAGTTGGCGTCGGCCCCGAAGAAAGCCGCCTTGACCAGGCTGGATGATACCACGGAGCGGGCCAGGGCGCGAGCGGAGCCGTCGTCATCGGCGCCCTCCACCGAGCACTCGATGAGGCGCGTGGCGCCCTCCCCATCCCGGGCGATCTCCCGGGCCAGGCGCCGGTTCACCGTGTCCAGGGCCTCGGCGAACTCAGCGTAGCCCGGGCCGCCTGGGACTATCTCCGAATTCCCGGCCCGGCCGTTGGCCATGACGCAGAGCATGTCATTGGTGGATGTGTCCCCGTCGACGCTGACGCAGTTGAAGCTCCGGTCGGCGCTCTCCTTGACCAGGGCCCGCAGCGCCTCCGGCGACACGGCGCAGTCAGTGCACGCGAAGGCAAGCATGGTGGCCATGTTCGGGCAAATCATCCCCGAGCCCTTGGCCATAGCCCCGATCCTGACGGTCCTGCCCCCGAGACTGAACTCGACGGCGGCCTGTTTGGGCCTGGTATCGGTGGTCATGATGGCCTCGAGGGCGCGCTCGCCACCCTCCTCGGAGAGGTCGGCCGCCAGGGCCGGCAGGGCGGATTCAATCACATCCATAGGTAGTCGCTGGCCGATAACCCCGGTGGATGCCACGACCACGTCCTCAGCCCTTATACCCAGGGCGCCGGCGGCCAGGGCGCACATCCGGCGGGCGTCCGCCACGCCGGCCTCCCCGTTGCAGGTATTGGCTATCCCCGAATTGACAATGACGGCCCGGGCCCGGCCATCCCTGAGGTGCTCCTGGGTGACGAGAATGGGGGCACCCTTGACTAGGTTGGTGGTATAGACCGCAGCCGCCGCAGCTTCCGTATCAGAGACGATAAGGGCCAAGTCGCGCTTTGTCCTACCCTTTTTGATGCCCGCGCGTACGCCGCCGGCCCTGAAACCCCTGGGCGCCGTGATGCCGCCCTCTATCGTTTTCAACTCCATATCCACTCCCTATCGAAGGGGAATAGACCGCAATATTTCCATGCGATCGAAAGAATTAGTAAGGAATACCGAGGCTTATCGACGCTGTGGGGAAGAGGGGCGGCGGGGAAAGAAGGAGGGGATGAGGGAGATCGAAACGCTTGGGGGATGGAAGTGAAGGCCCTTATACGGCATACCTGACTCCTTATCTCATGAGTATTCGGAGCTTATTCATTTTTTCGGCTATTGTCAATAGTTTTTACATAAATATACAGCATTTTGTCAACTTATACACTTTTTTTGCAATTTCCATAAGGCAGCAAATCCGTGCATTTCCCGAGATACCCCCCTCGGAAAGTGGCTTAGCCCCAAAAAGAGTGGAAGCCCCCTTCGTGCATAGGAAATCGTGGGTAGGAACAAATGCGCCCATGAAGGCCAGTATCCAAAGCCCGGAATAAGGTTCATCGTCCATTCCCACAATGTGCGATGAACTCGGCATCTGCTCCACATGTGCAATGTCTGAACCAACACCATAGACAGCGAATATTGATATATACTCCAGCTGGTTATGAGAATAATCATTTTTGATTCAAGGGCACTATTCCATGAGATCGGGCATAGGCCCCATCGCTTCAGCCTAAAAAGGGAGTAAAAATGTACTTGTCCGAGAAGAAAAAGGCGGCTTTCCAATCCTTTGTCTCAAGGCTGTATTCATCCCCCTTGGACGGCTTGTCGTTGCTTCATTGCTTCGATGACATCTGCAGCCTCATGGATTCGGATTATTGCTCATTGTATTTTTTTCTCCCCAATAAGGGAAATGAGCCGGCTCTCTTCGCCAACCGCAATCCCGCCGATTTCCTTCCGGTGTATTCTTCGGTCGCGGACAAGGATTTCCTCCTGAAAAAGCTCGTGAATACGGGTAGACAGTACGTACTCCGGCGCAATCATGACTCCGACTTGCGCGAAAACCGGGAATTCGTGGCCGCAGTCCAGGGGGCCAGGCCTATTTCCGATATCATCTACCAACCCATAATCCTGGGCTCCATGCTTCAAGGCTTTTGGGGCCTGGCTATGGCGGGCAAGGGGACGAGATCCTATACGGATCGGCAGATGTCATGCTTCGATTTTATTCATTCCTTCATCACCGATGCCTTCTCGCGGCACTACGCCCAGGCGCCGAGCGCGGACAAGCAGGCATATCTGAACGGGCAAGGCCGAATACTGTCGGCGGGCGATGGGATCCGGGATGTCCTAGGCTTTCCCTTGAAAGGAAAGCGGCTGCTGCCCGATGGCTTCGCTTCAGGTGAAACCGGATTCGCCCTGGCCAGGGCGTACAGGAACTTCATCTCGGATTCTGACAGCGTGGGCAGTCGGGTCTTCATGCTTTCCACCCCCTCCGGGCGGCTGCGCATCCGCTTCGAGCTGATGCGATCATCGCCCTTCGCCACGCCCCAACCGGACACGCCCTATGCGCGCCTCATCCTTGAGGATGATCCAGCCGGCGCTCCCCCGCCTAAGGCGCCGGCGCGTTACTGCCTCACCAGGCGGGAAGAGGAGGTCATCCAGGGGATATTCCGGGGCCTCAGCAACAAGGCCATCGCCAAAGAGCTCAGGATAGAGGAATCCACAGTGAAGCGGCATACTCATAATATCTACGAGAAAACCGGGCTGCGCTCGCGGGTGGAACTCGTCACCCGCCTGTATAGCTGAAATGCCGAGCAGCGGCTTCCACATGACTTCTTAGAACATTCACCTCTATCCGCTAGAACCCTTTCCTATTCATGCGGACGATAGTACGATCATCTGTATCCTATCGCCCATGGCTGTTCGAGGAAAAAACAACATCCTATATCTTGATAGGCTTCTTGGAGGATAAGGTGCTGCAGCTATCCGAAAAGAAAAAGGCGATATTCCAATCCTTCGTGTCGAGGCTGTATGCCCAACCGCTCGACGGCGCGATCCTCCGTGGATGCCTGGAGGAGGCCTGCCGCCTCGCCGATACGGATTATTCCAGCGTCATGACCTTTCTCCCCGGCAAGGCGGACAAGCCCCTGCTCTTCGCCAGCATCACCCCCCCGGACTTCTTGCCCTTGTACTTCTCCCTCGCGAAGCAGGATTACCTCCTGGATAGGCTCATCAAGACGAATCGCCAGTACGTGGTGGGGCGGCATGAGGATTACACACTTAGGCAGAACAAGGAATTCATGACCTTGGTGCAGAGGGCCCGGCCTATCACCGATATGGTGTATACGCCCCTTATCATCAAGGGGAATCTGCACGGTTTCTGGTCCATGGCCCCGGCCGGGAGGAAGGGCCCCTTCTATTCCGATCGCCAGCTCGCCATGATTGACTTCCTCCATTTTTTCCTGCATGACGCCGTCAAGCGGCATATCGAAAATCCGCCGGACGGGGCTCAGGTCGCCTACCTGAGTCCAAACGGCGATATCCTGTCTGCAGGCAGAAGGATCGGCGCCCTCCTCATGGGGTATATGGGCAGAAACCGTTTTATCCCGGAGAACTTGGCCTCACATAGTCCGGCCTTCACCCTCCTGAGGGCCTTCCGCGCCTTCGTCGCGGATCCCTATAACCCGGCGACGCGCAGGGTGGCCATAGCGGGCCCCAAGGGCTCTCTGGTTTTCCGTTTCGAGCTCATGCGGACGGCCAGGCTGGAAGACTTCATACCCGACGTCCCCTATGTGCGCCTTGTTCTTGAAGACGCCGACTCCGAACCCTGCCTAAGGGATATCCCGGAGCGATTCAACCTCTCGAGACGCAAACGCGACATCGTCCGTTGCATATTCCGGGGCCTCAGCAACAAGGCCATCGCCAAGGAGCTCCGGATAGAGGAATCCACAGTCAAACGGCATACTCATTCTATCTACGAGAAGACCGGGCTGCGTTCGCGGGTGGAACTCATAACGCGCCTATATCTCTAAAACTACAACTATAGTTGTAGTTCCAGCTCACTATTCCGGTGCTAGCATGCCTTAGCCGGCCCTGCGAAAATCCTTTTTTCTCACGGCTTTTTCATTGTGAGATATGTCTACTAGGGCCTTGCGCTAAGGAGGACTTGATGAAAAAGCATATCGCCGGTATGGCCTGGCTTGGCCTGGCGCTCTGCTTTGCCGTTAGCAGCCCCATCCTTCTATCCGGCTGCGACCTGCTCGGGGTAAGTTGGGCGAAACCCAGTCCCTCCCCCTCCGCTTCGACGCCGCCCGCCCTCGTGACTATCTACAGCCTCATCGATACCATGTCGGCGACCTTGATCACTGATGGTCTATGCAATACTTCCGAGGCAAATACCATAGAGGACGGAGCCATAGACGCCGTCCAAGCCAATGGGGCCGATACCGGCGACTTCGGAACGCTCATTCCCGTGGCGGTCGGCGGGGCGATATCGAGCCTCTCGTCCCTCACCAGCCCAAGCTGGACCGATACGAAGCGCATGGACTGCGTGGAGTCCATCATCACTAGCTTCGTAACGGGCATGGACAATAGGTTCAGCGCCACATTGGGGGATTTCCGCGCCAGGGCCCTGAGCGACAGCGCCGAGGCGGTGAAATTGGTCCTGGCGCGAATCGCCCGGGCAGCCGTTGCCAATCTCTCCAAAACGGGGATATCGCCTGCCAATATCGGTACCGCCGCCGGTGGAGTCGTCAGCAGCATGATCGGCAGTCTTGCTGATGGAGGCGTGAACAAGTCGCTGGTCAGCGAGGCCGTGGGAAGCATCGCCAGAAGCGCCGTGGAAATGCTCAAGGAGGCCGGACTGACGAGCCAGGCTGCCCTCGCCGGCGCGGTCGAGGCCATTGCCAAGGGCGGCACATCGGCCGTGACAGCCATGGGGATGGAGGGCGTAGCTGCATCCGATTATCCAAGCTTGGCCGAGAAGGTGGCCGAAGGCGCGGCGTCTGCCCTGGGAAGCCTCAGCTCGGACCAAGCCGAGATAAGCGCCCTGGCCGCGTCCACAGCCCGGGGGGCGGCCGTCGGCCTGGCCCAGGTATCGGCTTCTCTGGACGCTCCGACCATTTCGGCCATGGCCAGGGGCCTTACCGCCGGCGCGGTTTCGGGCCTTCTGTCACTGACGACTATCGACGCCCAGGCCGGCGCGGCCGAACTGATCGCGAGCGTCACGGGCTCGGCCTCGTCGGCGTTAGTGAACACAGGCCTGACATCGGCATCGGCTTTGGAATCGTTGGCGGTCGGGGCGGCTGCCGCCGCGGTCGAGAAGGGCGTGGAGGCCGCGTTCCTCACGGCTAGCGTAGTTCTCATAAACGCCGGATCGACGCCGGTGGACATCGCCGCCGCCATCGGCCAGGGAATCGTGCTGGGCAGCAACCAAGCCCCTGTCGTGAACGCCGGCCCTGATCAGTCCGTCAGCCTCGGCTCCACGGTGAATCTCAGCGGCAGCGCCAGCGACGGCGATGCGGGCGACGCATTGAGCTTCTCCTGGAGCCTGGTATCCAAACCGGCGGCCTCGGGGGCGGCCTTCTCGGACAGCGGATCCCTCACGACGACCTTCCTTCCCGACCTGGCCGGAACCTATCTACTCTCGCTGGAAGCCTCGGACGGGAAGACGAGCGCCGAGGCGTTCTGCACGGTGGTGGCGATAGCCTCAGGCAGCAGCAGCTACCAAGGCAAAACCGCGTCCGAGCGATTGGCCCTCGCCAAGTCCCTCATGGGCGCCTCCGAATGGGACCTGGCCCGCGATGAGTTTTTGATATTGCTCAATTATTATCCCGAGAGCGCCCTGAACGCCGAGGCGTGCATGCTCCTGGGGCAATGCTATGCCCAGCTGGGCAAGGGCGAATTGGCGGAGGCGCGCTATCTACAGGCCATCGACGGGTATCCCGACGCCGCCAGCCTGCCGCGGACGCGCTTCCTCTACGGCCTCCTCCTCATGGACATGAACAGGCACGAGGAGGCGCGGGCCCAATTCGAGGTCGTCGCGGCCATGGACGATCTGGCCACCAGGGACCCGCCCGAGTCCATCCACGGCCTGGGCGACCTGGAACTGAGGCTCGGCCATTACGCCGCTTCCATCGCCTACCAGGATCAGGCCTTGGCCGATCCGCGCTCCGATGTGGATGTGCTCTTCTGGGCCCAGCTGAACAAGGCCGCCGCCTACGCCAGTATTCCCGATATGGCATCCGCGGAAGCCGCCATGGATCTGCTTCTCAGCGATCCTAAGTTCACCCGAAGGGCGGCTGGGGATCCCGCTACCGTCATACCCACGTACTTCTTCAGGGCCTATATGCAATCGGGTTGGTTCCTCAATCGGCAGGGCCGCGTCCTGGACCAGGCCGCCCTGTACAAGCGGCAGGCCGCCTCGACCGCCGTGGCCTACGATCCATGGATGCGCCTAGCCTTCGTCCGCAACGCCGCCGAGCGCTATATATGGGACATGGAGGCTACGGCAGCCAATTTCACCCAGGCGCGCGATGACCTGAACGCCGCCCTGGCATCCTACCAGGGCACGGACGCGCAAACGAAGAATGAACGTGCCTGGGCCCAGTTACGGCTCGGCGACGCCAATTCACGGCTCATCGACACGAGTTCCGATCCCGCCGTCAGGCAGGCCTATCTGAATGCGGCGAAGGCGGCCTACGATCTAGCCATTCCCGCTCTGGGCACAAGCTGGGGGACGCGCCAGGCGGGCGAGGCCCTGGTCCAGAAAGCCTCCCTCTTCCTATGGAAGGAACAGGACTACGCCGGGGCAGAGGCCTTGGCGTCCAAGGTGCTGGCCCTCTACCCGACCGACCAGGATCCATATCCCCTGGCCTTCGCCTACTACACCCTCGGCGATGTTTACAGGGAGAGGGGCTGGCGGGGCAAGGACGCCTACAGCAGCGATTACATGAGCCTCTTCGAGAAGGCCCTGTACTATTACCGGAAGATCGTGCCCGCGAGCTTCCCTTCACTAGGTGCGGACAATTGGACGTTCCGTGAAGTCCTGCCCCACATCGGCGATTGTCTCCTGGGCCAGAATCAATACGCGGCGGCGAGGGACCAACTGATCCCCCTCCTCTCTAGCTCGAACTATTCGGCCGAAGTCAAGGCCAGGTTCCAGTACGTCATCTCCAAGTCCTGGAACCAAAAACTCAGGCAGGCGGCCGAGGAAGGGGATATAGACATCCTCCCCGGCCTTCTCGCTGATTTCAGGGCGGCCGTGGCCGCGGTTTCGGAATACAAAAACGCCGACGGCAGCTATGTCAACCAAGGGTACGAGGCCCTCAGTGCATGGCATGACCTTGTATCCACGTGCGGCTGGCAGGTCTCGACCCAGCTGATCTATTCCGGCGTACCTAGAGACCTCATAACCGCCTTCGCCCAGGCGGGCATCGACGCCGCCCCGCATATCGCCTTCGAGGAGTACCCGAATATCCCCAGCGGCAATGACCTCTTCTACTACGCCAGGAGCGCCCTGGGCGTCTGTTACGAGAATAAGGCCGTCAGCGCCGTGAACCCGGGGGTCAGCCCCGATTGGGATAACGCCAGGGCGGTGTACGACGGGCTCCTTGAGGATATAGCGGCCGGCCTTATCATGGACTCCCGCAAGGTAGGCGTCCTGAGGGCCAAGGCCAGCACCTACCGCAGGCAGGCGGAGATGCTTCCTTGTGACAGCGCCAACAAGGCCCAGATCATCAGCCTGTCGGACGGCGCCGCCGATAACCTGGAGCTCCTCCTCTCCGAGGAGAACCGCGCTCAAGGCGATCCGGGCGATCTTGGCTACACGCTGAACGACCTGATGTGGACCTACAACACCATCTGCAACGCGCTAATGATCGATTGGGCCGCGAGCGCCGACGAGTTGGAGGACATCCGCGCCTATACGGCCCAAGCTACGCTGCTGATCAACCAGCCCTGGGCCTTCAGGGATAATGCAGGCGCCTTGGTAGAAGGCGGAAGGCAGGCGGCCTGGGGCTACAACGGCTACGGCACCCTCCTCCTCACCTGTGCATCCGCCCACTTGGTCGCAGGGGAAATCGATTTGCTCATCGAATACTTCAATCAAGGGGTAGCCGCCCTCGAGGCGGTGCAAGGCTTCCCCGGCGCCGAGCATCGCGCCGTCATAGAGGCCCGTAGCAGGCTCGCCGGGGCCAAACTCGGCGAGTGCCAGTACCACATCCAGGCGGGTAACCTCGACTCGGCTTCTCAGGCCTTTGAAGAGGCCGCCGACTTTACCGCCAGCCTGGTCGCCGATGCCGAGACCCTGGCGGATGCCTCCGCGAGAGCCATACGCGATATAGGCTGGGCATGCATCAACCTGGGACCGAGCATGGTAGGACCGGGGCTCTTCTTCGCCAGCGAAGCGGAGTGGCGCGCCCAGGCGGCGGTTTGGTTCAACATGGCACTGGGGAATCCGGCCTACGCCGCCGTTGATGGAGGCGAAATCGTGGCAAGCTGTCAGGGCGGCCTGCAATGGCTCGCTGACCATCCGCCGGCGGAATGATTCCGGCCGCTATGGCTCCTTTCTGATGGATTTGAGAAGGAGCGGCGCGCCACGTGGCGCGCCG
>CAYYCP010000023.1:21885-42520 GCA_964470375.1 uncultured Spirochaetales bacterium | reverse complement strand
GGCGGTGCCGTGGAGATAAAGTAATAAAGGCCAGATCCGACACGGCCCGTGCGGTCAGGACGCGCGGGCCGCGCGTCCTGTCCGCCCCCCGCCCAGCGCGGGTCGGGTGGGCCTTGACCGCCTTCCCCGTTCGGGGTGGGGGGGCGGACTCCGATGCAGTGCGCCGGAGACGCTCCGGCGGCCGGGTAGGCCTTTGCCATCCGGATATGAATAAGGAAACAGTGCGCCCCGCTCGGGGCGCTTACCATAGGGGGGCCGTCGGCGGCTCCCCCTCTCCGCTTCGCCGCCAGGGGGTACGCAATGGCCAATAAGGCTGAGAAGAGGGTCGCCCGGAAGTACATCGGGAAGGATTTCCAGGACGTGATGGAGCTTCCTGATCTGGTCGACATCCAGCTCTCCTCGTTCGAGCGCTTCCTTCAGCGCGCGGTCCTGAGGGCCGGCGAGAGGCCGGCGGTCCAGGGCCTGGAAGAAGTCTTCCGCAGCACCTTCCCCATCGAGAGCCCCTCGGGCGACATGCTCCTGGAGTACGAGTACTACAGCCTGGACGAGGACAACATCAAGTTCTCCGAGATGGAGTGCAAGCAGAAGGGCCTCACCTACGCGGCGCCGCTGAAGGCGCGCATCAACCTGGTGTTCCAGAAGACCGGCGAGATACGCCAGAAGGACATCTACATGGGGGACATCCCCCTGATGACCGACCGCGGTACCTTCATCATCAACGGCGCTGAACGCGTGGTTGTCTCGCAGATACACCGATCGCCGGGCGTGATCTTCTCGCATGAGAAGGGCGTCTACGGCGCGCGCATCATTCCCTACCGCGGCTCCTGGCTGGAGTTCGAGATCGACTCCAAGAAAGAGCTGATCTACGCCAAGATCGACCGCAAGAAGCGCATCTTGGGTACGCTGTTCCTGCGCGCGCTTGGCTTCGAGAGCCGAGAGGACATCATCAAGGCCTTCTACCAGGTCAAGAAGATGGCGGTGAAGGACGGTCGCGAGGACAAGGCCAAGGTCGTCAACCAGGTGTTGGCCGAGGCGGTCTGGACGGGCGAGGGCGACGAGCGCCGCAAGCTCTACCGTGCCGGCGACAAGCTGCACGCCCATGACGTGGACGAGTTGGTGCATTCCGGCGTGACCTCCGTGGTGGTGATCGACTTCGAGCACAAGAAGAGCATGCACCATCCCATGATCCTGAATTGCTTCGAGCGCGAGGAGATCAAGCTGGTCCGCGAGGATCCCACCCAGGACGAGCCCTCGAAGGCGGACGCGCTGTCGGCGGTCTACTCGGTGCTGATGCCCGGGGAGCCCATCACCGTGGAGAACGCGGAGAAGGACTTGTCCTCCATGTTCTTCTCGGCCCGCCGCTACGACCTAGGCAGGGTGGGGCGCTACAAACTCAACAAGAAATTCGACTACGCCGAGCAGATTGGGGAATTCACCCTGACCCGTCAGGACATAGTTGAGACCATGAAGTTCCTGATGGGCGTCTATTACGGCGAGAACGCCGTGGACGACATCGATCATTTGGGCAACCGGCGAGTGCGCTCGGTGGGCGAGCTCCTGGCTAACGTCATGAAGACGGCCTTCTCGCGCATGGAGCGCATCGCCAAGGAGCGCATGAGCCTGAAGGAAACCGATACCATCAAGCCACAGGATCTGATCTCCATCAAACCCATCGTGGCGGCCATGAAGGAATTCTTCGGCTCTTCTCAGCTTTCGCAGTTCATGGACCAGGTCAACCCGCTGGCCGAGTTGACCCACAAGCGCCGCCTGAACGCCCTGGGCCCGGGCGGCCTTTCTCGCGACCGCGCCAGTTTCGAGGTCCGCGACGTGCATTACACCCATTACGGCCGCATGTGTCCTATCGAGACTCCCGAAGGCCCGAACATCGGCCTGATCGTCTCCATGGCCAATTACACGCGCGTCAACGACTACGGCTTCCTGGAGGCGCCCTACCGCAAGGTAGTCAAGGGCAAGGCCACCAATGAGATCGAGTACCTCTCCGCCATGGATGAGGACAAGTACTACATAGCCCAGGCCTCCGCGCGCCTGGATAAGAACGGCAACCTGCTGGACAAGCAGATCTCATGCCGGCGCCAGGGCGACTACCTGACCCGCGCCCCGGAAGAGATCCAGTATATGGACGTCTCGCCCAAGCAGATCATCTCTGTGTCGGCCTCCTTGATCCCCTTCCTGGAGCATGACGACGCCAACCGGGCCCTGATGGGTTCGAACATGCAGCGACAGGGCGTGCCGCTCATCTTCCCGGAGCCGCCCCGTGTGGGCACGGGCATGGAGTGGAAGTGCGCCTATGACTCGGGCGTGCTGGTGAAGGCCCGGCGTGACGGCGTGGTGGCCTGGGTGTCCGCCGACATGATCAAGGTGAAGACCTCCGAGGGCCTGGACGAGTACCCGCTGGTGAAGTACCAGCGCACCAACCAGGACACCTGCTATAACCAGCGCCCGATAGTGGCCCTGGGCGAGAAGGTGTTCAAGGGACAGGTGCTGGCGGACGGCCCGGCCACCCGCAACGGCGAGCTGGCCCTGGGACGCAACATCCTGGCGGCCTTCGTGCCCTGGAACGGCTACAACTATGAGGACGCCATCCTCATCTCCGAGCGCGTGGTACGCGAGGATATGTTCACCAGCATACACATCAAGGAGTTCATCACCGAGGTTCGCGAGACCAAGCTGGGACCAGAGCGCATCACCCGGGACATCCCCAACACCAGCGAGAAGAATCTCGATCACCTGGACGCCGAGGGCATCATCCGGGTGGGCGCCAAGGTCAAGTCAGGCGACATCCTGGTGGGCAAGGTCACGCCCAAGAGCGAGACCGAGACCACCCCCGAATTCAAGCTGCTCAACTCGATCTTCGGCGAGAAGGCCAAGGACGTGCGAGACAGCAGCCTGCGCGTGCCCCACGGGATAGAGGGAACCATCATCGACGTTCAGCGCCTGAAGCGCTCCGAGGGCGACGACCTCAATCCCGGCGTGGACGAGGTGGTCAAGGTGCTCATCGCCACAAAGCGCAAGCTGCGCGAGGGCGACAAGATGGCCGGCCGCCACGGAAACAAGGGGGTGGTGGCGCGGGTCCTGCCGCCGGAGGATATGCCATACCTGGACGATGGTACGCCGGTGGATATCTGCCTCAACCCGCTGGGCGTCCCCAGCCGCATGAATATCGGTCAGATCATGGAGATCGAGCTGGGCTGGGCCGCCAGCACCTTGGACGAGTGGTTCTCCTGCCCGGTCTTCGAGTCGCCCTCCGAGGAACAGATCGAGCAGAAACTCAAGGAAGCCGGCCTGCCGGCGGCCGGCAAGGTGCGGCTGCGCGACGGGCGATCAGGCGAGTACTTCCAGAACCCGGTCACCGTGGGCGTCATCTACTTCCTTAAGCTGCACCACCTGGTGGACGACAAAATGCATGCTCGCTCCACCGGCCCCTACTCGCTAGTGACCCAGCAGCCACTGGGTGGCAAGGCCCAATTCGGCGGCCAGCGCCTGGGCGAGATGGAGGTTTGGGCCCTGGAGGCTTATGGCGCATCCAACACCCTGCAGGAGCTGCTGACCATCAAGTCCGACGACATGAACGGGCGCTCCAAGATCTACGAGGCCATCGTCAAGGGCGAGCCGGGCACGGCCGCCGGAATCCCCGAGGCCTTCAATGTGATGGTACAGGAGCTTCGCGGTCTGGCGCTGGACATCGCCATCTTCGACGCCAAGGGCAAGCAAATACCTCTGACCGAGCGCGACGAGGAGCTGATCAACAAGCAAGGCTCGAATTTCTAAGGAGTCAGCATGCGCGACATACAGGATTTCGATTCCATAATGATCCGCCTGGCCAGCCCCGAGGTCATAAAGGCCTGGAGCTATGGCGAGGTGAAGAAGCCCGAGACCATCAACTACCGCACCCTGCGGCCGGAGAAGGACGGGCTCTTCTGCGAGCGCATCTTCGGCACCACCAAGGAATGGGAGTGCTATTGCGGGAAATTCAAGTCCATCCGCTACAAGGGCGTCATCTGCGACCGCTGCGGAGTTGAAGTCACCCATTTCAAGGTTCGTCGCGAGCGCATGGGGCACATAGAGCTGGCCAGCCCGGTCAGCCATATCTGGTTCTACCGCTCGGTGCCCAGCCGCATGGGTCTGCTCCTGGACCTCTCGGTGGCCGCGCTGCGCTCCGTGCTGTACTACGAGAAGTACATCGTCATAGATCAGGGCGACACTGACCTCAAGAAGATGCAACTCCTGACCGAGGACGAATACTACGAGGCCCAGGAGCGCTACGGCGGGGCCTTCACCGCCGGCATGGGAGCCGAGGCCATCCGCGTGCTGCTGGAGGGCCTCAACCTCGATCAGCTGGCCGCCGAGCTTCGGGCCAAGATGATAGAGAAGGGCGCCAAGAGCGATAAGCGCCTGCTCAAGCGCGTAGAGATCGTGGAGAGCTTCCGCAACTCGGACAACAAGCCCGAGTGGATGATCCTGGACGTGATCCCGGTGATTCCGCCGGAGCTCCGGCCCATGGTTCAGCTGGATGGCGGGCGCTTCGCCACTTCTGACCTGAACGACCTGTATCGCCGGGTCATCAACCGCAACAACCGCCTCAAGCGCCTGATCACCTTGAACGCCCCAGACATCATCATCCGCAACGAGAAGCGCATGCTCCAGGAGGCGGTGGACGCCCTCTTCGACAACTCCAAGCGCAAGCGCGTGGTGCGCGGCGCATCCAACCGCCCGCTTAAGTCCCTGTCCGACATGCTCAAGGGGAAGCAGGGCCGTTTCCGCCAGAACCTCCTAGGCAAGCGCGTGGACTATTCCGGGCGCTCGGTGATCGTGGTAGGGCCGGAGCTGAAAATCTGGCAGTGCGGCCTGCCCACCAAGATGGCCTTGGAGCTCTTCAAGCCCTTCATCATGAAGAAGCTCGTGGAGAAGGACGTGGTCTACAACATCAAGAAGGCCAAGATGTTGGTGGAGTCAGAGACTCCCGAGGTCTTCGCGGTCCTGGATGAGGTGGTGCGAGAGCACCCGGTCCTACTCAACCGCGCCCCGACCCTGCATCGGCTGGGCATCCAGGCCTTCGAGCCCATCCTGGTGGAGGGCAAGGCCATCAAGCTCCATCCCCTGGTGTGCCACGCCTTCAACGCCGACTTCGACGGCGACCAGATGGCCGTGCACGTGCCGCTCACCCAGGCCGCCCAGACGGAGTGCTGGACCCTGATGCTATCCGCGCGAAATCTCTTGAACCCCGCCAATGGGAAGACCATCGTATTCCCATCGCAGGACATGGTGTTGGGGATCAACTTCCTGACCAAGGAGAAGAAAGGCGTCAAGGGCGAGGGCCGGCGTTACTCCAGCCCCGAGGAGCTGATCATGGCCTGCGAGGCCGGGGCCTGCGACTGGGAGGCGCGCGTGCGTGTGCCGGTGGACAAGCATCCGCACTCGGGCGAGATTGTGGAAACGACCGCCGGGCGCATCCTCCTCAACCAAGCCCTGCCGCAGCAGGTGCCCTTTATAAACAAGGCCCTGGGCGACAAGGAACTCAAGGCCCTCATAGAGCGCACCTACCGCGACCTTGGGCCCTATGTCACCGTCCTCATGCTGGATGCCATAAAGGACATGGGCTTCCGCTACGCCACCTTCTTCGGCGCCACCATCGGCATGGATGACATCGTCATCCCGCGCGACAAGGGCGAGATGATCGAACGCGCCAACCAGGAAGTGGATTCCATCCAGAAGCAATACGTCCAGGGCCACATCACCCAGGAGGAGCGCTACAACCGCGTGGTCGAGGTCTGGTCCAAGACCAACGAGGAGCTGACGGCGGTGCTGATGAAGACCCTGGAGAAGGACAAGGCCGGCTTCAACAACATCTACATGATGGCCAACTCCGGCGCGCGCGGAAGCCGAGGCCAGATCCGCCAGCTGGCAGGCATGCGCGGCCTGATGGCCAAGCCCTCCGGCGACATCATCGAGCTGGCTATCAAGTCCAACTTCAAAGAAGGGCTGTCGGTCATCGAGTTCTTCATTTCCACAAACGGCGCCCGCAAGGGTCTGGCGGATACGGCCCTCAAGACCGCCGACGCCGGTTACCTGACCCGCCGCCTGGTGGACATTGCCCAGGACGTGGTTATAAACGAGGACGACTGCGGAACGATCAACGGAGCAGAGCACTCGGCCATCAAAGACGGCGAAGAGATCATCGAGGCCCTCAAAGAACGCATTATCGGGCGCTTCACCCTCGAGCGCGTCAAGCATCCCATCACCGGCGAAATCATCGTGGACGTCAACCAGGAGATCACCGACGAGATCGCCGATGCCATCGATGAAGCCGGTATCGAAAGCGTGCGCATACGCACTGTCTTGACCTGCGAGGCAAAACGCGGTGTGTGCCGCAAGTGCTACGGGCGCAACCTGGCTACAAACCGGGCCGTGGACATCGGCGAGGCGGTGGGAATAATCGCCGCCCAGTCAATCGGTCAGCCGGGCACGCAGCTGACCATGCGCACCTTCCATATCGGCGGCGCGGCCACGAAGGTCAGCGAGGAAAACCGCGTCTACCTCAAATACCCCGTTATGATCGTGGACGTGCAGGGCAGCTACGTCAAGTTGGAGTCCGGGCACTTGCTGTTCACGCGCAAGGGTTTCGTCTACGTGAAGCGAATTTACCAGCAGCTTCAAGCCGAAAAAGGCGACAAGATCCTTGTCAAAGACGGCCAGCGCGTGCTCAAGGGCGAGCCCCTTATTAAGCGGGCCGGCCAGGAGATCCTGTCTGCTGAGATCGCCTATGCCCATGTGGTGGACGGTTGCGTGTACCTGGTGGCTCAGGAACAGAAGATCGAGATCAGAAACGGCTCAGAGATGATTGTCAAGACGGGCGATGTTCTCAAAGAGAACCAGACAATCGCCACCTTCGACCCCTTCTCCGAGCCCATCATCTCCGAGTACGACGGCTATGTGCGCTACGAGGACATCATCCCCGGCTCCACACTCAAGGAAGAGATCAACGAGGAGACCGGCAACGTCGAAAAAAAGATCGCCGAGTTCACCGCGGATAGGGATACCAAGCAGCCGCGCTTGATCATCACCGACGAGGACGGCAACGAGATTTACACCTACCTCCTGCCGGGCGGGGCCTACCTCAATGTGGACGATGGCGAGAAAGTCAGGGCCGGGCGTACCCTGGGCAAGACCCTCAAGGAGAGCGCCAAGGCCATGGACATCACCGGCGGTCTGCCGCGTGTCGGCGAGCTGTTCGAGGCCCGAAAGCCCAGATACCCGGCGGTCCTGGCCATGGTGTCCGGGCAGGTGGCGATCAAGGGCAACATCAAAGGCAAGCGTGTGCTGATAGTGCGGGACGCCTTCGGCAAGGAATTCAAGCACCTTGTACCGATGGGGCGGCGCCTCCTGGTGCGGGACGGTGACAATGTTGAGGCAGGGGACATGCTCTGCGACGGCAACAAGAATCCCCACGACATCCTGCATATCCTGGGCGAGCACGCCTGTCAACGCTACCTGATGGATGAGATCCAGCAAGTCTACCGCCTCCAGGGCGTGACCATCAACGATAAGCACATCGGCGTCATCATCCGCCAAATGATGAAGAAGGTAGAGATCGTATCAGTCGGGGATACGCGCTTTATCTACGGGCAGCAGGTGGATAAGTTCCGCTTCCACGAGGAGAACGCCAAGGTGATAGCCGAGGGCGGGCAGCCGGCCGTGGCCAGGCCCCTCCTCCTGGGAATCACTCGCGCTAGCCTCAAGATCGATTCCTGGATCTCCGCGGCCTCCTTCCAGGAGACCACCCGCGTGCTGACCGACGCGTCGATCGCCGGTTACACAGACGCATTGTCAGGCCTTAAGGAGAACGTCATCATAGGCCACCTCATCCCGGCTGGTACAGGCATGCGGCACTACAAGGATATCAAGCTATACGATGCGAACAACGAAGACCTGGACGCCTATGTGGAAGAAATTTTGGAGCAGCGCCGCCAGGAGGCTCTCAATCCCGCGCCCTTCGATGAGGAAGAGGAGGAGGGACAGGAATATGAGGCGGCTGTAGTGAAGGCCGCCCAGGATCCTGAAGCCGATGCCGATGATGAAGACGAGGCCGGCGAGGAAGAAGAAGAGTGATCTAAAACGAGATCGAGAGCAACGAGGCCGTCCGGATCCGGACGGCCTTTTTTATTTTGCACGTCTAGAGACTAATCGACATCACCTTTCCGAAAATACGCAATCGGTTTAGTAAAATGTAAAGTAATTGTATATTGATTGAAGAAAAGGATGCAAAAAAAATGGGAACGATTTCAATGTGAGGTACATTTTTTTAGCCTTTTCCAATATTTTAAGCTTATTTTCATTTTGATTTTCTATTTTATAGGTTATGGAATAATGTTCCAATATTAGTAATTAGCAATATGATAAATATATACATAAGGTATTTTCGATGGATATCCTTTAAGCGATAGTGTTCTTGCTTTTTGCACTTCAATGGATATTGGGGTTAGTACAAGATAAAAAAGGTTGACGATTCTTGAAAACCGTGCATATACTTCCGCTCATGTTTCGCAATATTTCGTAGTGGAAAATGTTGAAGCGCCGAGAGCATAACATCGCCATGTTCGCTTCAAGCGAAGAGGGTCAGCGTTTAGAGAATGAGTGGATCGGCTTGGCGTGAAAATCGAGAGAGGGATTCAATCCAGCCCGGGCGGGGCGGCCGAATGGCAAACCGCATCGGAGAAGCTGGTTGGATGCATATCAACCGAAGGAGGGCTTGGTATGAAGAAAGTCACTAGAGTCGCATTGATCTTGGCGATCATCGCGATCCTGCCCGCAATGGCCTCGGCCCAGACGCTGAACCGGAACGAGACCGTGTACGCGACGGGCGGCCTCTGGAGCGCCCCGTCCAATTGGAACCCCTTCCAATACACGGGTGTTGCGTTCTCGGGCACCGTGGGGCTGCTCTACGAGCCGCTGTTCAACTATAACCCGGTCACCGGCGAGCTCCCGCCCTGCCTGGCCCTGTCGGGGAAGTGGATAAACCCCACAACCTACGAGGTGAAATTACGTGATGGAGTGAAGTGGTTCGACGGCAAGCCTTTCAGCGCCGATGACGTGGTCTTCACCTTCACCGTCGCCAAGGGCACGCCTATCTCCTGGTCGACCCTTTGGGACAAGGAGTCCGGCGGCCTGAAGGACGTCAAGAAGGTCGACGACCTGACGGTTCAATTCGTGTTCGAGGGCGCCCGCTACCAGGTATTCTCGTCGCAGCTTTACCAGATTCCCATGGTCCCCAAGCACGTTTTCGAAGGCGTGCCCGTGGACAAGCTCATCGCCGACAATAACGAGAATGCCATCGGCACCGGCCCCTACCGCCACCTCCAGGCCCTGGCTGACCGCGACATTTACGTCAGGAACGATGATTGGTGGGGCAAGGCCGCTTACGGCAAGCTCCCGGCCCCCAAGAACATCGTTCTCCTCATGGTCAACGACAACAGCACCGCCCTGGGCATGTTGCTCCAGGGGACCGTGGACATCGACAACAACTACACCCCCGGAACCTCTACCCTGGCCAAGAATGGCTTCCCGGTCGTCACCCACTATAAATCGCTGCCGTACCACCTGTCATGGAACACCACCATGCTGTACATGAACAACAAGAAGAAGCCTATGGACGACCCGAAGTTCAGGCGCGCCCTGTCCTTCGCCATCGACAGCCAGAAAATCTGCGATGTGGACTACGCCGGCGAGGTCCTCAAGGCCGAGCCGACCGGTTTCCTGCCCACTTCCACCCTCCAGGCCTATCTGGATAAGCCGGCCCTGCAAAAGCTGTTCTTCAAGTACGATCCCGCCGAGGCCAAGAAGCAGCTCGACGCTGCCGGATACAAGGTCAAGGGCAAGTGGCGCGTCAACAAGGACGGCAGCCCCATCACCTTGCAGATCAACTGCCCGGTGGGCTGGACCGACTGGGAGATAGGCATCAAGATGGTGGCTGAGAATCTCCAGGCCGTGGGCATCAACGCCGAGGCGAAGCCGGTGGACTTCAATCTCTGGCAGAGTTCCCGCTTCAAATGCACCTTCGATATGCTGCTCGACAACAACACCGCGATCTCCTCCTCGCCGATGAATTACTTGAACGGCGTCGTGACGCAGAATATCGATGCGGCGAACAACACCCGCGGCAACTGGGGGCAGTACAAGAACGACAAGCTCAAGGACCTCATGAACCAGTTCGACATGACCAACCCGGTCACCGACATGGCCAAGAGCAAGTCGATCATGACCCAGATCCAGACCATCCTGCTCACCGACATGCCGGCTATACCCCTGTGGTACAACGGCCTCTGGTTCGTGGGCAGCACTAGGGTCTGGGACGGCTATAACAACGACGAGAACAAGCGCGGTGTAACATGTATCTGGGGCAACACCTGGCAGCTGGGCACGGTACAGGCCTTGCTCAACATGAAGACTAAGTAAGACAATAATTTGAGAAGGGATCGGCCGCCGCGGAGCGGCCGGTCCCCCTTCACGGCGCGGCGCTTCGCCGCGTTATCCCACGCAGGGCATGCCGGATTTCGGAAAGGCGCGATCAGGGGGCGATCATGTGGAAGTACCTAGGAAGGAAGACGCTGATCTACCTGGTGACTTTCTTTTTCGCCGTAACCCTGAACTGGTCCATACCCAGGATGATACCAGGGAATCCGGTCAATAACCTGGTCGCGCGCTTCGCATCCATGCCGGCCGAGGCCAGGCAGAGGACGATCGACTATTACAACAAGGTGTTCGGTCTTGATAGGTCCATCATCCAGCAGTATTTCGGCTATTGGGGGCAGCTTCTTCGGGGCAATATGGGGATCAGCATCACCATGTACCCCAAGACGGTCATGTCCGTCATCGCGGAGGCGGCGCCCTACAGCCTCCTCCTCCTCATCCCCTCGGTCCTGCTGACATTCTATTTCGGGAATCGCCTGGGGGCCGTCGCCGGGGTCAACCGCAGGCTGGACTCCGCCATCATGCCGGCCTTCTATTTCCTCACCTCTGTGCCGCAGTTTTGGATGGGGGTGATTCTGGTCTGGCTCTTAGCGGTGGTTGTGAAGGTATTCCCGGCGACAGGCGCCTACAGCTACACCACCCTGCCCAACGCCAGCCTGGGCTTCGCCCTCGATTACCTTTACCACATGGTCCTGCCCTTCCTGTCCATCTTCCTCATCGGCGTCGGGGGACAGGCCATCGGCATGCGTAACATGATCATCTACGAGATGGGCGCGGACTATTCAAGATACATGGCGGCCTCCGGGAGCTCCAACGCCCTGATACGCCGCTACGCCTACCGCAACGGGATCCTGCCGCAGATCTCCGGACTGGCCATCGCCATAGCCCAGCAGTTCGGAGGCCAGATCGTCCTGGAGGGGATATTCAACTATCCGGGGGTCGGCTACCGGATATTCCAGGCCATCAACAGCCTGGACTATTTCCTGATGCAAGGCTGCTTCCTCTTCATCGTCGTAGCCATGCTCCTCTGCAATTTTTTAGTAGACATCGCGTACATGCTCATCGATCCCCAGGTGCGGCATTCCTACGCAGGGGAGGTCTAGGGCATGGGCGTGGCCGAAGCGATCCGCAAGAACGATAACCTGTACTTCGCCCTGCGCAGTTCCAAGCTGAGGATCGGGCTTTCGCTTTTCGCCTTTTTCCTCCTGTGCGGGCTCATCGGGCCATTCCTCACCCGTTACGGCCCTCTGCAGATGATGAGCGGCGCGCCCTGCAGCCCGCCCTCGCCGGCCCATCCCATGGGGACGACCTATCTGGGCGAGGATGTCCTCACCCAGCTCATGCACGGGCTCAGGAGCACCATCTACGTGGGTTTCCTGGGCGGTTCAATCGGCACGGCCATAGGCCTTGTCATCGGCTTCCTGGCCGGATATTACGGCGGAAAGTTACTGGATGAGCTGCTCATGCTCCTCACAAACATGCTTCTGGTGATACCGACCTTGGCGGTCCTGATCATCCTGGGCTGCTATCTGCCCTACCGCGGGATCACCGTGGAGGCGGTTATCATCGGTCTCACCAATTGGCCGTGGGTAGCCCGCGCGGTGCGCGCCCAGACCCTGTCCATCAAAAACAAGGAATACGTGAACCTTGCCCGCATATCCGCGAATTCCACCCGCAGGATCATCGTGCAAGACATAGCCGCCAATATGTTCTCTTACTGCTTCATGGCATTCATCCTGCAGTTCCAGGGCGCCATTCTCACCTCGGTAGGCTTCGACGTCATAGGCCTGGGGCCCACCAAGGGCATCTCCATAGGCATGATCCTCTATTGGGCTAATAAATCCGCTGCGGTTCAGCTGGGCTTCTGGTGGTGGCCTTTCTTCCCGGGCCTGTCAGTGACCCTCCTCATCATGTCCTTGTTCTTAATGAATACCGGGTTGGACGAGGCCTTCAATCCGCGCCTCAGGGAAATGTGAGCCATGGAAATGACCCTGGATGTCCGCAATCTGCGGATCCACTACAAGACGATGCGCGGCTATGCCAAGGCGGTCGACGGAGTCAGTTTCGGCCTCAGGCGGGGAGAGATCCTGGGGGTGGCCGGCGAGTCGGGCTGTGGCAAGAGCACTCTGGGCAATGCCCTCGTACTGGTGAAGCCCCCCATGTACTACATCTCAGGCGAGGCCCTCTTCGAAGGTCTGAACCTCTTCGACCTGCCCCGAATGTCCATGGACGCCATCCGCTACGCTAAAATATCCCTGATCCCCCAATACGCCATGAACGCCATGAGCCCCACCAAGAAGATAGGGGTATTCATCAAGGATATCCTTGGGCAGCACGGCGTGCGTCTGGACGCCGCGATGCGTGAACGCATCCGCGAGCGGATCGCCTTAGTGAACCTGCCGCCGGATGTCCTGAGGAAATTCCCCGTGGAGCTTTCAGGCGGCATGAAGCAGCGAGCCCTCATGGTGATCGCCACCCTTCTGGATCCGGTCGTCCTCATCGCGGACGAAATCACTTCGGCCCTGGACGTCACCAGCCAGCGCTACGTGGTCGACATGATCGCCGATTTCCGGGACAAGGGGATTGTGGGCTCGGTGCTCTTCATCACCCACGACCTGGCCGTACTCCACGAGGTATCCGATCGGATCATGGTCCTCTACGCCGGGCAGATCGCCGAGATAGCTCCGGCAGATGAGATCATCAACCGTCCCAAGCATCCCTACACCCGCGCCCTGGTGCGTTCTCTCCCCAGGCCGGGCCTGCGTTACTTGGAGGAGAAATTGGAGGGCATCCCCGGAACACCGCCCGCCCTGATAGGCGTACCGGAGGGCTGCAGGTTCGCGGGCCGTTGCCCATGCGCCAGTGCGCGCTGCTCTGAGGCTGAGCCGCCTACGGAGGAGATCGGACCGGATCATGTGATTGCCTGCTGGAACTGGGGCGCGGCCGAGGGAGGCGCTGAGAGATGAGCGGCCAGAAGCGCGTCATCCTGAAGATACGGGGGCTGTCGAAGACCTATTCGTCCGGGCTTAGCCTGCGGAGGGGCGCGCCGGCGGTGGCTGACGTCGACCTGGATCTCCGGCAAGGTGGTTTCATATCGATCATCGGCGAGTCGGGCAGCGGGAAGACGACTCTGGGGAAGCTCATCCTGCGTCTCCTCAAGCCGAGCCGAGGCACCATCGAATACGAGGGCAGAGACCTGCGGGGCATTAGGGGCAGGGATCTCAAGGCCTATTACAGAGATGTCCAGGGCATATTCCAGGATCCCTTCTGTACCTTCAATCCCCTCTACAAGATTGACCGCGTATTCTCCATGATTAAGGAGAATTTCCTCCCTGACATGGACACCGCTGCTTTCGGGAAGAAGGTGGAGGAAGTGATCGGCCTGGTAGACTTGAACCCGGCCGAAGTCCTGGGCAAGTACCCCCACCAGCTCTCGGGCGGACAGCTTCAGCGTCTCCTCATAGCCCGCGCCCTCGTCATGGACGTGAAGATCCTCGTCGCGGACGAGATCATATCGATGCTAGACGCCTCCACCCGGGTCGATATCCTGAACCTCCTGGGCAAGTTGACTTACGAGTGCGGCATGGCCGTCCTCTTCATCACCCACGACCTCTCGCTCGGCTACTACATCTCGGAAGAGACCATGATCATGTATAAGGGCCGGGTGGTGGAATTCGGGGACAGCCAGGCCGTCTTCAAGTCCCCGGCCCATCCCTATACGAGGATGCTTTTCGCCTCCGTGCCGGATATCACCTCGATGCATGCCGGGAAGGGCGGTTCCGGGCCGAGCCGGGCCGAGGACAAGGAGAATTTCCTGCCTGAGACGATCGACCGACACGTTCGGGAATTCTATGCCAGCCATCCAGAGGCGGAACGGGGGCTGGTGGAGATCGGGCCTGGGCACAGGGTTGTCCTGCGTATTTAAGCCTTTTCTGAAGTCTTTTCCATGAAATAAGATAGCTACCGATGCCTCATCTGCTCCTCTCCCGGGGTTTGTCCCTCTCTGACAGTCCCTCTCTGACAAGGAAGGTTAGTTCGTCCCGTGAACATTGACAGGAGCGGACCTCAGCGCCCTAATGGTAGGTACAAAGGTCGAACCAAGATCCTGCATGCTCAGGAGGGAGGCAGTGATGAGCATCACCAACAACAATGTCCAAAGGAACGCCAATATTTCCCTCATCCTGAATAGGGTCTGGCATCACCCCGGGATATCGCGGGCGGACATCGCCAGGGAACTCGGGATGTACAAGTCGACGGTTTCCAACATCGTAGGCCTCCTCATGGACGAGGGCTTCATCTACGAGGCCGAGGAGGGCGAGGCTCAGCCCCAGGGCGGGCGGAAACCCATCATCCTCCGCCTCCGGCCCGAGCGGGCCTGCTCGCTCGGGATAGAGCTACAACCGGCCTTTTGGAGAGCCGTTGTCCTCGACCTGGCAGGGGAGATGCTCCTGGAGAAATCCGGCCGTGCAGGCGGTAGCAATCCTAAGGATATCCTGCATGGAGCGATGGAGGAGCTGGAACCGGCCCTGGCAGGCTTAGGCATGACGCTCCTGGGGGCCGGAGTAGCCTTGCCGGGCATCGTGCCCCCACGCGAAGGCGAGCCGGCGGGTTCACCTGCCTTCGACGCATCGATGCTCGTCATGGATCAGGGTCTAAAGGCCGCCTACACCGTTCCTCTTGCCTTCATGAGCGATGCCGCCGCGGGCGCCTGGTGCCAACGCGTGAGGGCCGACCGCAGGGACCTGCGCACCTTCGCATATCTCCTTGTCGCTCGGCATGGGGGCGACCCGCTGACAGGCACAGGGCGGGGCATGCGGGCCGCTCTGGGCATCGTTATCGATGGCCGGGCTTTCATGGGCGCGCACGGAGGAGCCGGAGAAATCGCAATGGCCCTCAGGGGTCAGGCAGGCCCGGGGAAGGCAGCTGCCGGCCAAGGTGTAGCCGCGGCCGCCCTGGATGATCGTTCCGCTTTTCTCGACTACCTCGAAGAGCTCATGCGGAACCTCGTCCCCATTCTAGCGGCTCTCGATCCTGAGGCCCTCATTGTCGGAGGAGAACTGAGCACTGAGGCCGACATCGACAGGGTGATCGGGGAGAGGCTCAAAGAGAGCTATTACCGCTCCGGCCGTTGCCTATGGCCGATCGAATTTTCGCCCTTCGGGTACCTGGACGTGGCCCGGGGCGCGGCGGCCATGAGCATCCGCAGGCTCATCGCCGCTCCAGAGGTATCCGCGGACGGGGAGGCCATGCCCCTCGATTGGGACGAGCTTTTCGCGCGCTTGCGGGCGAAGGGCGCCGGCTTGCTGAGGAAGTCTGCTTAAGAGCCCGGAAAGGGCATCGGTGGCTGGGAGGGGCTGCCAGGATCGCCTAAGGCGTGATCAGACGCCGGGCGCCGGGCCTATGGATTCCCGTGAGATGAATGATGAAGGCAGGGCCCGGCACTCAGCTTTCAGCGAGGGATCCATGGCCCGGGCCCGCAGGCGTTCCACGGCCAGGCGCCCCAATTCAGCGCCCGGATGCCGCACCGATGAGAGGCGCGGAGAGCAGAATTCGCAAAAGGGCAGGTCGTCGAAGCCCGCCACCGAAACCTGGCCGGGCACTGAGATGCCCAGGTCCGCGAGGGCCCGCAAGGCCCCCAGGGCCATGCTGTCCGAGCAAAGGAAGATGGCCGTGGGAGGTTTGTCAATGCGCATGAGGTCTATGGTGTTGGCATAGCCGGAGTGCATGCTGAAATCGCCCAGGCGCAGGTAGTCGTCGGAGAGGTACAGGCCGGCTCCGGTCAGGGCTTCTCGGTAACCCTCTAGGCGCCTGCGCGACGAGGAATGCGGCATGGCCGTGCCGGCGACGCAGGCGATAAGCCGGTGTCCGAGCTCAATCAGGCGCTGCACCGCCTGACGCGCGCCGCCCTTATCGTCAGTGTGCAGGCAGTCGATTCCTCCTTCCGGGAAAACCGATTGGAGGACCAAGACCGGGGCGCGCGAGGCCTTCAGCTTCTCAATGGTGTGGTCCGGGCCGATCAGCGAATTGATGATGAGTCCGTCCGCCCCCTTGGACTTCAGCATCCTGATGTTGTCTTCCTCCATCTCCGCGGATCCGTCGGAGTGGCAGACCAGGATACCCTGGCCTGTGCCTCGGCAGGCTTCCTCGATTCCCCTGAGGATCTCGGCGAAATAGGGATCCACGGCATGATCGCTCATCACCCCGATGATTCCACTGACCCCCTTCCGCAGGCAGCGCGCCGCCGCGCTGGGTTCGTAGGACAGCTCGTTGACCGCCCGCAGCACGCGCTCGGAGGTCTCGGCGGCCACGCGCCTCGTGCCGTTGATAACGTGGGACACGGTGGTGTAGGAGACACCGGCCTTCTCGGCTACGTCCTTGAGGGTCATCTCAGGCGGCCTGTTCGCCCTGACGGGCTCCAAGGGGGCCCTTGTGGAAGAGACTCGTCTCCCCGCGGTAGAAGCGGACCGTATTGATGACGCCGCGCAGGGTCTCGTCAGCGGACAGGGCGATGAAGAGGCCGTACATCCCGAGGCCGGCCGGGAACACCAGGGTCCATGTGGCGCTGAGCACGAAGGCGATGCCGAAGACCTGGGTGGCCAGCATCCAGAAGGTGTCCCCGTATCCGCGGATGGCGTTGCCCGACACGATGTTCACGCTGCGCGGGATCATGGTCAGGGCGGTGATCATGAGGAAGGGCGCGGACTTGGCCACCGTGGATGGGTCATTGCAGAAGACAGCCAATATGGGCTTGGGGGCCAGGAGGAAGAGGGCCGTGAAAACTGCGCAGAAGGCGGCCGTATAAGCCGTGCCCAGCAGGGCGACCCGCTTGGCTCCCGGGATGTCCCGCTCACCGGTGCGGTTGCCCACCAAGGTCGTCACCGCGCGGGCGATGCCCTGGTAGAAGAATATCGGGGTCACCTCTATCTGGGTGACCAGGCGGTAGATGCCCACTGCGTCCTGCGAGAGCGAGTTGAGCATCCCGGCTAAAATCAGGTTGCCCAGGTTCCACAGCACGTCCTCCAGGCCGGTCGGCAGGCCGACCCTCAGGACCCTCAGGTAGTTCCGCAGAGGGGCTTTGAGGATGCCCCTGAGACCGGGGCGGAAGGGGGCCCTGCGGCTGCGCAGGGCTATGAAGGCGAAATAGGTGTTGGCCACGAAGCCCGATACGGCGGTAGCCAGGCCGGCCCCGGCCGCGCCCATCTCCGGGAAGCCCAGGCGGCCGTAGATCATCACCCAATCGAGGAAGACGTTCACGAGGCTGCGCAGGATCCCCGACTCCATCTCCGGGCGGGTGATGCCCATGCCCTGGAAGGCCGCTCCCAGGCCCACCGCGATACCCATCGGTATGAGCTCGAGGCTCATCGTGCGGATATAGGCCAGGCTGACCCCCAGGATGGGCTCCCGCACTCCCATCAGCCTGAAGATCGGCTCGGCCATGATGAGCCAGAAAAGGTAGAGAGCGATGGAGAGGAGGGCATTGCATTTGATGGAGACCTCGGCGTAGAGCTTGGCCTTCCCTGGATCCTTAGCCCCCAGACGCTGGGACACCAGGACTACGGTGCCTGTGGATATGGACCAGAGGAAGGCCAGACTGACGATGTAGGGGAAGAAGACGTTCCCCACGGCTGAGAGGAAATCCGTGCCCCTGAGGGTGCTGCCGTCCGACAACCTCATGCTGTAGTGCCCCAGGAAGGCTGTGTCGATGAGCATCTGAACCTGGGTGACGATGCCCGAGATGGCTATTGGTATGGCTATTTTGAAGATATCTTTCCTGATAGCCCTGTTCCCTAAAAGACTGCTCATTCCCTATTCCTTCTTTCAGGATGCCAAACGATTGCGCAAACGTTTGCCTAAGGTAACACCCGGGAGGCGGTCAGTCAAGGGCAGGGTAAAGGCCATGCGAAGGCCTTCTTGTACTTTTTCGAGGTCTGTCCCTTTTAACTCTTCTCGAAATCGGTTGCGTAGATACCCCTTTCTTAACTCTCCCCGCATGGGTCTGTCCCTTTCTCTGTGAAAAAAGCAAAAAACGTCGAAATACGCTTTCTCCGTGCGATAATTGAAGAGATGCGTCGGATATATCTTCAGCGTCGATATCATCTCAGGCTCATACACGGCCTGGCTTGGCTCCTCATAGGCCAGGCCCTCGCAAGTCGCCCTGCCTCCGCCCAGGAGCTGAGGCCGCTGGGGGGCGATGTCGACCTCGCCCGCTTTCCTGAGACCAGCGCGGCCCGCGCGGCGCTGGAGGATGAATTGTTGATGGCCGTCCGTGACAAAGTTTTGGCATTCAAGGACCGGACTCTGGATACCCGCGACGGCCCCGTGCGGGTATCCGTCCGCAAGAAGACCGAGGCCTTCTATATTCTATTCAGCCCGCCCAAGGCCGGCGTATACAGCGATTACGCTCAGGGCACCTGGATCATCAAGCGCAGCATGGCCGATGGAGCATTCTTGCAGGCCAAGGTCTTCATGCGCTCGGATCCAGGCATCTTCATACGGCTCTTTCCGGCCCAGGACCGGACTAAGCTGGAATTCGTGGTCTACGGAGGTATCCTGTCCCGCGACGTCCTCCTTCCCGTACCCTTCGCTGAAGTCCTGCGCTTGCCGATGTCGCGCATCGTCGCCATGAGCGCCTCAGCCGTGGATTGGAGCCTCCTCAGCCCCGATCCCGGGCTCTATGCGCCAGTGCGCGCCATGGTGGCGGGCATCCGGTCCGGGCTGCCGCGCCTGAGGTATGTGGATGACGGGGCTGTGGACGCCGCAGGGCGGGCGGTCCTGATCGCCAGCGGGAAAGCCCAGACGCGGCCTTACGGCCTGAACTGCTCGGGTTTCGCGAAGTGGATCGTGGACGGGATCTACGCCGCCGTGGGCGCTGAGGCAGGCGATGCCAGCCTCAGCGACATCGGCCGCCTCAAACTACGGGACTTCGACAACCGTGGGAACTCTTTCTCCGCGCCCTTCGAGGAGAGCCGCGATGTCTACTTCGGCCTGGACTGGATCCGGGGCTTGGCGACGGAGCTCATGGGCCGGCTGTATCCCGGCATGGCGGTCGGGCGCACTGACATGGACGTGGATATACCGCCCTTTTCCAGCTTCATCCCGGGAAGGGACATCTTCGCTGATTCTTCCGCCAGTGAGCACTACCCGGCCTTCGAGCCCGAGGCGGGGTATCAGGCGCGCGGGCTGGAAGCCCTCCTCTATGTTCTGGCCTGTAGGGATCCAGGTGCTTTCTATCTGGGCTCGCGCAGTTTCCCCCAATACGAGGATCCGGAGCTGCGCCAGCACTCGCATATCCTGGCCTTCTTCCCCTATTTCGACGAGGAAGCGGTCTTCAGGATCGCAGTCTTCGAGTCGGCTGCTGAGACATCCATGGCCAACGTGATCAATCGGCGCAGCGACTATTTCATGTTCCTGGTGCGCCTGCCCGCGGACGACCGCTTCGATCCCCGCCTGGCCACCTGGCGCGAGGACTAGGTCTTGGTCCCCCGGGCCCCGCGGATCCTCCTCGCCTGCGCCTGTCTCCTCTGTACCGGGGCCTGCGCTTCCCGGACGTCCATCCTGGCGCCCCTGCCCACGCCGATCGTCGAGCCCCTGCTCGCAGAAGGCTGGGAGGCTGGACAGGCAGGGACGATCCGCCGCCCGCCTGGGCGCTGGGCGAGGCCCCGACCTATCGCACCTGCCCTCCTTGTAGATGGGGCAGGGAGGGTCGGCGTGCTCCTGGATGATGGTTCCATCTTCATCACGCCCTTGGCTGGGAAGGAGGCGGTGGCCGCAAGAGCCGCCCCATCCGCGGAAATATGCGGTGAGGATCTCGTCGCCGACGGCCCGACTATGCTTCTGGGTGGACGCGGGTCGGCGGGGGACTATGGACTCTGGATACCGGAGAACGGGGATCTGTCGAGGGCCCCGGCCGAAGCGGCCCTGGCCTTCATGGACGGCCGCAGGGGCATGAGCGTCTTGACGCCCGCCTACGCCTTTCACCTCGCGGCCCAGCCGGCGCCGGGAGCGGCTTATGCCTCGGAATGGGGGCTGAGGATTGCTCGTTTCACGCGTCCCGATGATGAGACCGGCGACATCGTCTACCTGCCGGTGGCCGGGGGCCTTGTGGAGCTTCGCGGGGCCTGCGCGTCCAAGGACGCTTCCCTCATCTACG
>CAYYCP010000023.1:16326-21785 GCA_964470375.1 uncultured Spirochaetales bacterium | reverse complement strand
CTTTGCCTCGTCCTCCTTTTCCCCGGGCCGGGGACAGAGCTCGCGGCCGTGGGCCTGGGCATCGGCTTGGACGCTCCCCCAGGGCCCATAGAGGCCATCCTATCCACGGGCGCCTCCTCCTTTCTGGCCGCAAGCCGCGGCGGATTCTTCGAGTACGATGGGCAGGCTACTACCCGTAGTATCATGCCCGGCTTCCGGCCCAGGGCCCTGTCCCTCGCGCCTGACGGAGGCCGGCTCTGCACCTTCTCTCCGCGCGGGGCCATCCTCATGGGCCCGGGTGGGGACGGAGCGATGATCAGGACCCTCTCCGCCGACGCCATTATCGGATATGACGGTGAATTCGCATATTTCACGGGGGTCGACGCCTCCGGCAGCCTTGTCCTCCGCCTGCCCATGGCGGCCTTTCGGCCCGGCGCCGCGGCTTCCTCCGCCAAGCCTGAAACGGTCGCGCGCGTCAATGATCGTAGAGTTCCCCTCAAGACCGGCCTGCGCCTCCCCTCGGGAGGCTTTATCCTGAGCGATGGATTCGCCCTGTACCGCTTGGGGAGCGATGGTTCGCCGCTGGAGGCGGGGCCTCTCGCTGGCGGGGACATGGCTTTCGTCCCGAGGGGTGCTGACGCCAGGATCGTGGCCCTCCTCCAGCCCGATCCGCCCTCGGCGATCCTTGTAGTGTGCGCGAACGGCTATCTGGCCGAAGTGGACGCCGATAGTCTGCGCCTGCGCTCTGAATCCTGGGTCCGCATCGATGGACCTATATCCAGCGCCTGCCTTGAAACCAGTCCAAAGGGCCAGGAAGCCGCGGTCTTCGTCGGCACAGAGGCGGGCAGAATCTATCGTCTAGCCCTTACAGGCGGGCAAAAGGCGCGCGAGTAAAATCGAATTAAATCATTTTAATATAATAATATAGGTTGTACTCAGCCACTTCGAACCCAGTATATCGAAGACTGTTGATAACGCACATAGGGGGAGGGGGGAAGAGCCCCCGCCCTTCCCCCCTATCATAATAACTTCAATCAGCGAAAAGCTTTATTACCGGCCCCCTATCCTGGGAGCACCATATCAAGCCCTGGCATAGGAGAGCGACATTTTTCGATGAATGAGATTTCAAAAAAGGGTAAAAAAAAACCGGACCCGAGGTCCGGTTTTTCTCTGCCTTAAGCCCTAGCAGACCTTGATGGCCTTGCCCGCCTTCAGACAACGGGTGCAGATCTTGATCTTGACCACTGAGGCCCCGATCTTGGTGCGCATCGAAAGGAGGTTGGGTATCCAGGTGCGCCGCGTCCGGTTCTTGGCATGGCTGACGTTATTGCCGAAGACCGTGTGCTTGCCGCAAATATCGCATTTCCGAGACATGGTGCTCCGCCTTGCGAATGGGATCAGGTTCACAGAGTCTAGCCCGTGGGGCCTCCGAGTGTCAATGGCCGGAAGCGGCCCTGCGGCCGGGACTGGGGCCGCGCGGGCGCATAGCCGTGTCGGCAAGCTCGGCCAGGCAGCCTTCCAGGGCCTCCTCCAGGGTGGACTGTCCGGTGATCACAGCGTAGTGTTCGCCCATCACCAGGGTGACGAAGCCCCGTTCGCGCGCAGCCGCCAGGGCGTCCCCTATGAATTCACTCAGATCCTCGTAGAGCTTCGCCTTCCCGGTCAGTCCTTCCATCTTAGCCTCCGGTCATTCGGCCGTTCGCTCCGCGGCGGCTGGCATACCCACCGCGCCAATGGGAGCTGCAGTCCAGCGATCCGCTCTTTTCCACTATTCTAGCCCCGGAGCCCGCGAAAAGCAAAGGCGCGCGGCCCCGTACCCGTAGACTCTCAGGTGTCCACGCCCAGGAGCGTCTTGAGGAGGAAGCCGACGCCGAAGGAGAAGGCCGACACGCCCATGCTGATCAGGCTCATCTCGGCGAAGCGCCGCTTGAAGTCCAGGTCCTTGGCCAGGGCCAGGTAGTAGTTGAAGCCGGCGATGATCAGGATGGCCAGCCCCAGGGTGCAGCCCAGGGCGATGAAACGGTTCGTGAGGAGGAGGAAGGGCAAGATAAGGAGGATGACGGTGAGGAGATAGGCCAGGCCCGTGTAGAGGGCGCTCTTGCGCGCGCGCGGGTCGCCCTCGGCTTTTGAGGAAAGGTAATCTGAGGCGGCCATGGAGAAGGAGGCCGATATGCCCGTAACCAGGCCGGCCGCGGTGATGATGCGGGTGTCGCTCAGCGCCAAAGTGAAGCCGGCCAGGGCCCCGGTCAGTTCCACCAGGGCGTCATTCAACCCCAGCACGATGGATCCGACGTAGCTCAGGCGTTCCTCATCGATCATCGCCAGGAGGGACTGTTCGTGGGCCTCCTCCTCCGCCGATATGGCGGTCGCCTCGGGCACGGCCGCGGCCAGGGCGGCATAGGCCTTGCTGGCCCTGTCCTCGCCCCTCTCCATGAGCTTGAGGACGAAGGTCAGTCCCAGGAGCTTGGCCATGAAAGCCGTCAGGGAGGCCTTAGCGCGTTGGGGACGCACATCCAAGCCGGTCTTGGATCTCCAGAATGCAGCGTGGGCCCCCTCGGCTTCCGCTATGCCCGAGAGGATGGCGGCGTTGCCCTGGTGCCGGCATGAGCGCGCCAGGCGGGCGTAGATATCGCGTTCTGTGACCTCGCGGCGCTGGGCCGCCAGGGCCAGCCTCATGGTCTTTTCATCCATGCCGGAATTCTAGGTGACTTCTCCGATTTACACAAGCCAGGGCATTCGCCTATACTCTGGGGGCGGAGGTGCCGCTTGGCTATGACACAGGTGTATCTGGATCCGAAAGTCCCATTGAAGGATCGGATCAAGGATCTCATTTCCCGGATGACTCCGGAGGAGAAGGCTTCTCAGTTGCGGCACGATTCCCCGGCCATCCCGCGCCTGGGCATCCCCGAGTACAATTGGTGGAACGAGGGCCTCCACGGCGTGGCCCGCGCGGGCAAGGCCACTGTCTTCCCCCAGGCCATCGGCCTGGCCGCCACTTTCGACCCTGCCCTGATAGAGCGGATATTCAGCGCCGTGTCGGACGAGGCCCGCGCCAAGCACCACGCCGCCGCCAAGCTGGAGAATCGAAGCCAGTACCGGGGCCTGAGCTACTGGACGCCCAACATCAATATTTTCCGCGATCCTCGCTGGGGCCGCGGCCAGGAGACCTACGGGGAGGATCCCTGGCTCTCCGGGCTCCTGGGGCGGGCGGTGGTGCGGGGCTTACAGGGCAAGCACCCGCGCTATCTCAAGCTGGCCGCCTGCGCCAAGCACTACGCCGTCCATTCCGGACCGGAGGCCCTGCGTCACGGCTTCGACGCCAAGGCCAGCCCCAAGGATATGCGCGAGACCTATCTGCCCGCCTTCAAGGCCCTCGTGGACGAGGGCGTCGAGTCGGTGATGGGGGCTTACAACCGCGTGAACGGCGAACCGGCCTGCGCCTCGGAGGCCTTATTGGGAAAGATCCTCCGCGGGGAATGGGGTTTCAAGGGGCATGTGGTCTCTGATTGCTGGGCCATCCGCGATTTCCACGACTTCCATGGGGTGACCAAGCGCTACGAGGAGTCGGCCGCCTTGGCCCTCAAGAAGGGCTGCGACCTCAATTGCGGCTGCACCTACCAGTACCTTATCCCTGCCCTTAAGGAAGGCCTCATCACTGAGGCCGATCTGGACCGAGCCCTCGAAAGGGTTCTGGCCACCCGCTTCAAGCTGGGCCTCCTGGATCCGCCCCGCAAGGTGCCCTATGCCTCCATTCCCGAGTCGGTTATCGACTGTCCGGCCCATCGCGCCCTGGCCCGCGAGGCCGCTGCGCGTTCCATCGTCATGCTCAAGAACGACGGGATCCTGCCCCTGCGCCCGGGGGCGATGAAGCGGATCTATGTCACCGGCCACGGAGCCGCCAGCGTCAGCGCCCTCATGGGCAATTACTATGGCCTGAACCCGCGCATGGTCACCATCCTGGAGGGTATCTGCGGCAAGCTGGATGAGAGCGTCACCGTCGACTACCGCCCTGGCGTCCTGCCCGATCGTAAGGCTCCCAATCCGGTGGAATGGGCTGTATTCGAAGCTGCCTCGGTGGACCTGACTATCGCGGTGCTTGGATACGATCCCTCCCTGGAAGGAGAGGAGGGTGACGCCTTGGCCAGCGAGGCCATCGGCGATAGGACCGACTTGGCTTTGCCCCCGCACCAACTGGAGTTCCTGAAGAAGTTGCGGGCCAAGACAAAGCGCCTGGTGCTGGTGCTGATCGGCGGCAGCGCGGTATCCGTTCCGCCCGAGCTCGCAGACGCCATTCTGATGTGCTGGTACCCCGGCGAGGAAGGTGGCAACGCCGTGGCCGACGTTCTCTTCGGGCAGGTCTGCCCCTCCGGTAAGCTGCCCCTCACCTTCTATCGCTCCATCGAAGACCTGCCGCCCTACGAGGATTACTCGATGGAAGGGCGTACGTACCGGTATTTCCGCGGCGAGCCCCTCTTCCCCTTCGGCTTCGGCCTCTCCTACGCGCGCTTCCGCTACTCGGGCCTGAGTCTCTCGGCGCCGGCCATGCGGGCGGGTGAGAAGATCCAAGCCTCTTTCGAGATTGAGAATTGCGGCTCGGTCGAGGGAATCGAAACGGTTCAGCTCTACCTGAGCGGCCCGGAAGGCTTCAAGGGCGCGCCGATCGCCTCATTGCGCGGTGTTATCCAGGTCAGTCTCAAGCCTGGCCAGAGAAAGCGCCTCTCATTCACCATCGATGATTCCATGCTGGCCTGCGTCGACGATACCGGCGCGACTCGCCTGATGACAGGCGAGTTCCTCGTCCACATCGGCTCGGCTTCGCCCGGGAAGCGCTCTCAGGAGTTGGGTGCGCCCGAGCCTCTGAGCGCTCGGATAAGTCTCCGGGCCTGAGGCCGGCCCTGCGCGCGGGCTTCAGGGCCTGTGCCGCCACCCTGTCCCTGGCCTGGGTCATGGCGGCGGCGTCCTGCGCCAGCGCCAATCCTCTGGCCCTGGCGAGCCGTGGCGGCAGCGTTCCCTCCCGCAGCCAGCCTCCCCTGCGCCTTGTCCATGTCTCCGACATCCACGCCGGCCTGAGCGCCGGCCAGGGAGATCCTGCCTCGTCTATGCCGCCCATCTACCGGGAGCTTCTGAGGAGGGCGGACAAGCTGGCCCCCGACCTCATCCTCGTCACCGGCGACATCGTCTCGGGAAAGGATGGCTTAGCCCTGGCCGGGGCCATCATGGATGGGCTGGCTACCATAGCTCCGGTCTACGCGGTCATGGGGAATCACGACTATTCCCTTGGGCCGGACGCCATGAAGGACTTCCTGAGCCGACATGGCTGTACCCTCCTGGTAAACGAATGGGCTGTCCTTAAGAAGGGTGATCGGTCGGTTTCCATCTATGGGGCGGATGATCTCCTGCGGGGCGCCTTTGCAGCCCCCAGCTTGGCCGATGCGGGCTCGGGAGACCTCGTCCTCGCATGCCATGAGCCGGCCTTCGTG
>CAYYCP010000023.1:0-16226 GCA_964470375.1 uncultured Spirochaetales bacterium | reverse complement strand
GGGCCGTTCTGGCGCGGCGCGGCCCGAAGCGGTAGAATGGATCCCATGAGGGATGCGGAACGATGAGCCTGATCTACGATACTTTTCCAGAGGCCCTCGAGTCACCGGGCTATCTCCGTTACGTGGGGACCCTCTACGGCGAGGGCCTGCGCCTGGACGACGCCCTCATAGAGGAGGATATCCAGGCCCTCAGCGCCTTCGCCGCCCGGGCCCGTGGCGGGCGGATCTTGGATGCCGGCTGCGGCACGGGCGATCTCCTGCGCCGGCTCTGCGCCGACAATGCCGCCCAGGGCCTGGGCATAGACCCCTCGCCGGTCTGCCTCAGCGCGGTCGGGGAGGGGGGGCAGGCAGCCGGGCGGGGTCTCCTGGCCCGGGCCTGCGCTATCACGGTCGGCGCCGCCCACGGGCTTCCCGTCCGGTCCGGGCGCCGTCCCGGCCTTTATGGTAGGCTGATGGCCCGCAGTGTGGGGGTACAGGCGGGCAAGGACGCCTGCCGCATCTTGGGCGCCTACGAGGCCCGGGAAGGCGATCTGCGTTTCCAGCGCGCCCGCATGGAGGACGCCGATCCGGCTTGGGGTTCCTTCGATCTCATCGTGGCCGTGGATTCCCTGGGCGAGTGCCCCGATCCAGCGAGGGCCATACGGGCCCTCCTGTCACTCTTGGCGCCCGGCGGGGCCATGATGATAGCCCACACCGAGCGCCCCCTGGGGACGGGGCCCTCGGAGGAAGGGGATGCGGGCCCACCCCCACCGGAGACCCTGTCCTTCACCGGCACATCCATAGCAGCGGCCTTGCGTCAGGTCCGCGGCGGGCGGCGCCTCCTCATCCGCGGGAAAGACCTGGGGCGAAGCGAAAAGCTGCACTGGAAGCTGGCCACACGCCTATTGCCGGCCCTGGAAGAGGCCTGCGCCAAGGAGGGCCTGAGCGGCCTGTACCGGGCCGAGGCTGAGCGCGTCCGGGCCATGGCCGCCTCCGTGGAGCGGGATGACTCCAGGCGCTACTGGTACTGCGTGGAAGCCCCTTAGCGCGGGAAGTCCCGCGGCGCGATGCCCCTCCGGCCTCAGGGCGTGTTTTGTCAAGCTGACAAGATGAAACGTTTAACTTCAATGAAAAATCCAGACAGAAGCCCGGCGTAGGATCGGCTCGCTTGACGCCGCCGGTGTCCCCGTCTATACTCGCTTTGGCGCGGCCGGCCCTCGGGCGGCCCTTTCTCCCCGCTAGGCGGGGATCCCCTACTTGAGAGGCAAGCCATGGATTACGGACACTTCGACGACGCCCGCAGGGAATTCGTGATCACCCGCCCCGATACTCCTCTGCCCTGGCTCAACTACCTGGGACAGGACGATTTCTTCGGGCTCTGCACGAACACCGCCGGCGGCTACACCTTCTGGAAGGACGCCAAGCTGCGCCGCCTGACCCGTTATCGCTATAACAACGTGCCCTACGACCTGGGCGGGCGTTACCTTTACGTCAACGACGGCGGGAGCGTCTGGAACCCGATGTGGAAGCCGGTCAAGGCCAAGCTGGACTACTACGAGTGCCGTCACGGCATGGGCTATACGCGCATCACCGGAGCCAAAGACGGCCTGGCAGTGGAAAGCCTCATGTTCGTGCCCCCGGGCGAGAACCTTGAGGTCTGGAAAATAACCGTACGCAACACGTCCGGCCGGAAAAAGAAGGTCTCACTCTTCTCCTACCAGGAATTCTGCTTCTTCGAGGCCCTTAACGACATGACCAACTATCAACGCACCTACTCCATCGGCGAGGTCGAGGTGGAGGGCTCCGTGATCTACCATAAGACCGAGTACCGCGAGCGGCGCAACCATTACACCCTATTCGGCTGCACCAGGCCGATAGCCGGCTTCGACACTGACCGGGACGTCTTCGTAGGCGTTCACGAGGGCCTCCACGAGGCTAGAGTGCCCTTTGCCGGGAAGGCATCCAACTCCATGGCCTTCGGCTGGAACCCCATCGGCTCGCACCAGGTTGATCTGGATCTCGAAGCCGGCGCCCAAGAGAGCTTCTCCTTCATCCTGGCATACGTCGACCACGACCTGGCCGGCTTCAAGGGCGAGAAGTTCGTCGCGCCCTACGTGATGAACAAGGCCGAAGGCCGCAAGATCATGGAGAAATACGCGGCCTCCGGGGCGGTTGACGCGGCTTTCGCCCGCCTGGCCGATTACTGGAACGATCTGCTCGGGAAATTCCAGGTCGAATGCCCGAACGAACACGCCAGCCGCATGCTCAATGTCTGGAACCAGTACCAATGCATGGCTACCTTCAATCTCTCGCGCTCGGCCTCCATGTACGAGACCGGCATCGGCCGGGGCATGGGCTACCGTGATTCGAACCAGGACCTCCTGGGTTTCGTGCACATGATTCCCAGCCGGGCCCGAGAGCGCATTCTGGACATCGCCGCCACCCAGCTTTCCGACGGCACCTGCTACCACCAGTATCAGCCCCTGACCAAGAAGGGCAATGCCGACATAGGCGGCGATTTCTACGACGACCACCTCTGGCTGATCCTGTCGGTTTGTGCCTACATCAAGGAGACCGGTGACTTCTCCATCCTTGATGAGCCCACCGGCTACGCCGACAAGCAGTACAAGATCGGCGCCGATGGCAAGCGCGAGGGCGCGGAGAGCCTCCTGCACCACCTGGAGACCTCCATCGCGTACACCATGAACAAGCGCGGTCCGCACAGACTGCCCTTGATCGGGCACGCCGACTGGAACGACTGCCTCAATCTCAACTGCTTCAGCACCGAGCCCAACGAGAGCTTCCAGTGCGCCGGCGACGTGAAGGGCTCCCAGGCCGAGTCGGTGATGATCGCCGGCCTCTTCCTCTACGCCAGCCGAGAGATGTCAGGCCTCTACACGGCGATGGGGAAGGGCGCGGACGCCAAGCGCATGGACGCCTACTACGCGGAGATGCTGGAGGCCGTCGAGGCCTCGGCTTGGGACGGCGCGTGGTACCGCCGCGCCTATGACGCCAAGGGAGTCCCGGTCGGCTCCAAGGAGAACGCCGAGGGCCAGATCTTCATCGAGAGCCAGGGCTGGTGCGTCCTGGGCGGAGCGGGCCGAGACAACGGCCGGGCCCGCCGGGCCATGGAGAGCGTGCACGAGCGCCTCTTCACCAAGAACGGGGTCGTCCTCCAGCAGCCGCCTTATTCCACCTACCACGTCGAGCTCGGCGAGGTGTCCTCCTATCCCCCCGGGGTCAAGGAGAATGCAGGAATTTTCTGCCATAATAATACATGGATCAACCTGGCCTGGTGCCTCCTAGGAGAAGGCGACCGAGCCCTGGAATATTTCCTGTCCATCTGCCCATCGGCTAAGCTGGGGCAGATAGACACCTATCGGGCCGAGCCCTACGTTTACGCCCAGATGATCGCCGGCAAGGACGCCGTATGCTTTGGGGAGGCCAAGAATTCCTGGCTCACCGGTACGGCCGCCTGGACCTTCCTTTCGATCAGCCAGGGCCTTTTGGGCATAAAGCCTGCCTATACCGGCCTTGAGATAGATCCCTGCATCCCCAAGTCTTGGAAGGGCTTCAAGGCCCTGCGCCGCTTCCGCGGCGACACATACCGGATCGAGGTACGCAATCCCTCCGGCGTATGCAAGGGCGTCGAATCCATGACCGTGGACGGCAAGGCGGTTAAGGGCAATGTCATCCCGGTGGCCGGGGACGGGGCCGAGCACCGCGTCGAGGTGGTCTTAGGGTAAAGACCATCAACTGCCGCGGGGACTGATAGGGGCTCGCGCATGGCTGCGGCGGAAATATCGGAGGCCTATCTATTGGGGTCAGTCATTCTAGGGAGGATCCCGAAGAGGCTAAACGCGGCCGCCATGGAACAGCCGCCCGCCTATCAGAGTGCTTGGATCATTATCGACGATGATGATGAACCGTGAACCTAGCCGGCGGGAGAAGGTGACGCCACGCAGGGCACTCCTTTCATATTCACTCGCGGGATCGGCGCGGAGCCACTGAAGGACGAGCCCGACCGGCCTCCGAGCCGGAGTCATTTGCTGATTGTCAGCATTTCCCAGATATCCGAGGGCTCGAGTCCAAGACGCCAGAAGGCCACTTTAGGCGCCTTCAGCCCGGCGTATAGCCGGAGGCGCGCGCGCATGGATTGGGCGTCCTCGTAATAGACCACGACTTCAACATTCTGGCTATAGCTGAAGCGGGGGATCTCGCCGACGCGCTCGGCCATGAGGATGCCCTTGTCGCGCATGAGTTGATCCAGGGCGGAGTGCTTATAGGCTCTCGACAGGCTGGCATCGGCCCATGCCCGCCCATAGAGGGGAGCGCCCATAACGAGCTTGGCGGCTGGTATCGTCTTGGAGGCATAGGCCGCTACTTGGCCGCACCATTCGAGGGAGGCTACCGGGCCGGGAGGGCTGCCGCTCCAATGCTCATCGTAGGCCATCACGATGACGCGATCGGCGATGGCGGACACGGCCGCGTAATCGTATGCCTCCGCCGAGGCGCGTATGCGCCCAGGCAGGGCTACGCTGAGCGTTTTTTTGCCGATGCGGATCTTGAGCGAATTCAGGAAGGACAGGAAATTCGCCTTATCCGCCGAGCGTACCGCTTCGAAGTCCACCTGAACGCCGTCGAAGGATTCGGCCGCCTTCTGTAGGTTCTCGAGGAGCTTGAGCCGCATGGGATAATCCTTTGAAAGGATGAAGTGGGTCAGGGCATAATTGGAGCCTTCCGCGAGGACGAGGTGGACGCGGCCTTTGTAGGATCCTAGGGAGGATCTTTTGGGGATGCCGCTCAAGGAGCCGGTATTTGAGATGCTGGCGGAGAAGAGACCGATGTCTGAGATGGGTAGGCCGGCCTTGAGGGCTTTTTCCTCTCCCACCATGACGTAAGCCCAAATTTCCTTAAAGGCTATGGGGGCGTAGGATGGCGAGGGCGGTAGAGGAGGTGCGGGCGAGGTTGATGGTTGGGATGAAGTAAAGGGAGAAGGAGAGGGCAAAAGGGAGGGAGAAAGTGAAGTGATTGGCAGCGGCGACTGGGTAAGGGCGGACTCTACTGATAGGGGCCCGGATGGCGATGCCTGTGGATCCGGAGAGGGAGACGGGGCTATGGGGGAGGCAGGTGCTACCCAGTTGTTCTCCGGTTCCGCTCCAGCCGATGCCGATGGAGGGTCTGACGAGGTGGGCTTGGCCGTTGCACTTGCGGTCGCCGGCGGGGCGATAGAGGTCTTCAATGGATCCCCCTGAGCGCCCTGGCTGCGGCAAGCCCACAGACAGGCGGCCAAGAGGGCTGTGAAGAAGGGTATGTTCCTGGCGGGAGGAGACGCTGGCCGGCGCCTCCTGTTCCGTCCAGGCCAGGCGGATATCCTGAGATCGACCACCTTCGCTTTCTCCCTGATGCCTTACCTGGTCAAGACAAAATGTTCGGCACGCCGTCCATTCTGCATGTTAGTTGTAAGCCATGGCTCCGGAAAAGGCAAATGACGGCGATCGCCTCACTTGGACTGATCAACCAGAATGGTGGCGAAGGAACGCGGCGGGAGGACGGCCTCCATGGCCCTGCCCCGTATGGTGAAGCGGAAACGCTTTTCTGTCAGGCCCGCGTTGGCTGTCACCAGGACCGACTTGCCGTCAGGCAGGAGGAAGGCGATGGCGTCTTGGCTGCCCGAGGCGGACAGGCGCCTGGAGCCGGCCGGCAGATAACGGCTGAAGTGGGCGAAGGCGTAGTACATCGGGGTGTAGATTGCTTGGCCGCTACGGCTGTCCGCGACGATGGGGGAATTCTGCGGCCAAGGTCGCTGAGAGTCGATGCTCTTTCCCTCCTGGTCCAGGACGATGTTCCATAGGCTGTAGAGGCTGGCTCCGCCATTCAGATAATCGCGCATCTTGCGCCAGGTGTAGAGCGCGTAGTTGAAATCGTTTTGGGGCTTATCCGGGTCAAAGCCCGGTTCCCAATGGTGGTTGCCGCAGTCCGTTTCCGTGTGCCAGACGGGCAGACCAGGCAGGACGCGACGGGCCGCCTCGGCGATCGGCAGGCCGTCCCATTGCAGGCCGAGCACGTCGACGAAAGAACGGGCCGCCGGGTCGTCAAGGACGGCTATGGCATGGGCGAGATTGTCCGGCTGGTTGAAGGTGCCCAGCATGATGCCCACTGAAGGGGCCCGCGAGGCTAGGAGGGGACCCAAGTGGTCCCTGACGAAGGTCCGATACTGGTCAGGCAGCCATTGGCAGGAAGGGTAGGCGGTCAGGATCGACGGCTCATTCTGAACTGCTAGTACCATAATAGGCACTCCCTCGGCCTTGTAGGCCTCGGCGAACTTGGCTAGGTAAAGGGCGTAAGCCGCATAAATGTCCGGATCGTCGAGCATGCGGCCGGAGTCGCTTGAGCCGTTGTCTTTCATCCAGGCCGGCGGAGACCAGGCCGATGCCCAGAAGCGCAGGCCCGGGTTGAGGGCTTGGGCGGCCTTAATGTAGGGAAGGAGGGCCTGGCGATCGCGCTCGATGCTGAAGGATTCCATGGTCAAGTCGCCGGGGCGCTCGGCTAGGCTATAGCGCGAGAAGGCGTAATCGCTTGAGCCGATGGGGATGCGGCAGAGGCCCAGACTCAGACCCTCGCCTGGGAGGAAGATGCGCCGCAGGGCCTTCTCGCGCTCGGCCGGCTTGAGTCTGCCTAAGGCCTCCCAACCCTTCTCGTTGAAGGCGCCGCCGAAGCCCTCCAGGGCCGGGCCGACAGCCTCGCTTTCGGCCTTAAAAACGCTCTTGGACGGATCGCTCTCGAACACCCGGAGTTCATTGAACTCCAAAGCCTGACCGCTGACGAAGCCCCTGACCCCTTTAGCCGGACGCCCCGTGCCCGAGGCGCAGGCGCACAGGCCTACGGTAATTAGGATGGCGACAGAAATCGATATCAGGGTTCGGCCGATGGATGCGGCCCGGATCTTCTTCAGCATATTTCCCTCCCATACGCCGTTGCATCTTCCGGCGCACCGGAAGAATACCCTGGGAGGCCTCAGCGCGTGAAGCGGCGATCAAAGGCCGAGGGCCGGAATCACTTGCGGCGGTATACACGCACGTAATCTACCAGCATGGTCTGGGGGAAGGCGGATTTGGACGTGGGGAATTCGGCCAGGTTTCCGCCCACCGCGAGATTGATGATGACGTAAAAGGGGTGGTCGAAGACCCAGGTTCCCACGGAGGGGATATCGGTTTTGCCGGCCTTGAAGAAGAGCTTTCCGTCCATGTACCAACGGATCTCGTTCGGATCCCATTCCAGGCTGGCCACCCGCCAGGAGGCCGAAAGGCTGTAGGGCAGGGTGATCTTGCCCCCGATATAGCGCCCCCCTGAGTAGCCCGGTCCGTGCAGGGCCCCGCCGACCGTGCGCGGTTCCTTACCGGAGACCTCGGCGATATCGATCTCGCCGCAGTTGGGCCAAGGCTTACCATTGGTGTCTCCGAGGAGCCAGATGCAGGGCCAAATGTGGGGGGCTTGAGGAATCTTGGCGCGGACCTCGACGCGCCCGTAAGTGAATTCGCGCTTCAACTTGGTATTGATGCGCCCTGAGCTGTAGCCGTTGCGCGCCGCCGGATCCCGCAGGGCCTCAATGACCAGGGCTCCGTCGCGCAGGCGGACGTTCTTCTCGAAAATGGTGTACTCCTGAAGCTCTACATTGCCCCAGCCCGTGGCGCCCTCGGAGAAATTCCAAATATCCGGATCAAGGACCGCGCCTGAGAATTCATCGGACCATGCCAGCTCCCAGACGGACGTATCGGTATAGCTCTCAGCCGCCTCCGGGCCAGGCGGCCCGTAGGGATCGGGCGAGGGCGGAGCCGAGGCGGCCTTGGCCCGGCAGGCCGGAACGAGACATGCCAGGGATGTCGCGGCCGCCAGGAGGACACCCGCGGCCGCCAGGCGTCGCCATAGGCTCGTTTCGCGTACCACGCCGACCTCCGCTCAGCGCAGGCGATCGACTATCTTGAGCTTGTGCTCCTTGGCGATGCTGAGGCCGTGGGCTAGGTCCTGAACCTTGAATACCACCACTGCATTTCCGTTCGACTGCCCCAGCGAGGCGTACAGGTACTCGATGTTGACGCCCGTCTCGGAAAAAACCTTAAGCACCTTGGCGAGGGCTCCCGGCACGTCCTCCAGCTCGACGCCTATCACCTCGGTGGCCCGGGCGGTGTACTTTTTCTCGTGCAGGACCAGCAGGGCTTTCTCGGGGTCGTCGGCGATGATCCTGAGGATGCCGAAATCGGCCGTATCGGCGATGGTCAGGGCGCGCAGGTTGATGCCGGCCTCGGCCAGGACCGCGGTGATCTCGGCCAGGCGGCCCGAGCTGTTCTCCACGAAGACCGAAATCTGCTTGATGCCCATCAATTGCCTCCTTGGTAAAGGTTGCGCTTGTCAATCACGCGCACCGCCTTGCCCGCCTCAACGCGCGGGATGGACTTGGGCTCGACCAGCTTCAGATTGACCGTGATGCCAAGCTCCTGCTTCATCTCGTGCTCTATGGTTCGACGAAGTTTCTCCAGATCTCTGGTCTCGTCGGAGAAGAGGGCCTCGGAGACCTCCACCCGCACCTCGACATCGTCCAAGTGGTCGGCGCCCCGATCGACCACGATCTGGTAGTGAGGCTCTACCCCCTCGGCCCTGAGCAGGACCTGCTCGATCTGGGTGGGGAAGACGTTCACCCCGCGCACGATCAGGAGATCGTCGGTACGGCCCATGATGCGGTGCATGCGCACGGTCGTGCGTCCGCACTTGCAGGGCTGGCGGATCAGGAAGGTGATATCGCGGGTGCGATAGCGCAGGAGGGGCGTGCCCTCCTTGTCCAGGGTGGTGAAGACCAGTTCGCCCTTTTGGCCGTCCGGGAGGACCGCCCCCGTGGCCGGATCGATGATCTCGGGGTAGAAGAGATCCTCCATGACATGGAGTCCGTCGTGCTCCTCGCACTCGTTGGAGACCCCGGGACCGACGATCTCGGTCAGTCCGTAGATGTCGAATGCCTCCAGTCCCAGCTTGCGCTGGATGTCGGCCCGCATCTCATCGGTCCAGGGCTCGGCCCCGAAAATGCCCGCCTTAAGGCCCAGCCCGGCCGGATCCAGTCCCTCTTCCTTGGCCACGTCGGCCAGATACAGGGCGAAGCTGGGCGTGCAAGTCAGGATCTTGCTGCCGAAGTCCCGCATCAACATGATCTGGCGCTTGGTGTTGCCGGCCGAGGCCGGGATGATGTGGGCGCCGATCTTTCGGGCCCCGTAGTGAACGCCGAAGCCGCCGGTGAAGAGGCCGTAACCGTAGGCGTTTTGGACCACATCGCCCTTGGTCGCCCCGGCCATGGACAGGCAACGGGCCATGGCCTCGCCCCACATGTCGATGTCGTTGATGGTATAGGCCCCGATCACCGGCTTGCCGGTGGTGCCGGAGGAGGAGTGAAGCTCCTCGATCTCCGACCTGTCCACCGCCAAGAGGCCGTAGGGGTAGGTGTCCCGCAACTCGTTCTTGTCCGTAAAGGGAAGCTTGGATATGTCATCTATGGACTGGATGTGCTCGGGCAGGATGCCGGCGGCCTGCATCTTCCGGCGGTAGAAGGGCACTTTGGCGTAGACGCGCTGCAGCAGCCGCCTCAGCCGCTCCCCCTGGAGCTTGCGCATGCGATCCGTAGAGGCGCATTCCATCTCGGTGTTCCAGATCATGGCCTTCCCCCTTGCGCGCGGCCAGCTGCCGCCTTTCCCGTTATAGGGGCGCTCCCACGGATTGTCAAGCCGAAACGGGAAGCGCCTCCGCGTCCTTCGCCCTGTCCGCGGGATAGGGCTGGGAGAAAAAAAGGGCCGCCCCGGAGGGCGGCCCGAAGATCCTCGTCAGTCAGGAGATCAGTTGACGATGAGGTCGGGATACTGGTTGCGCACGGCGTCCTTGAAGTCGGAGATGGCTTTGGCCATGTCCTTCTCGCCGTTCACGTAGGCGCTCTGCTGCTCCTGCCAGAGGGACTCGATGGTCTGGTCATAGCCGGTCAGGTTCTTGGCGTTGACGGTCTTGGCCATCTCGGCGAAGGCGGCGTAGTGGTTCTGCCCGCCCAGGAAGGGCTCGGAATAGGACCCCTTGATGGCGTCGACGACCTTCATGTTGGAGACGCAGTCGCCGGTGTCCTTGGCCCAAGCGGTCAGGAACTCCTCGTTGGTACCGAGGTACTCGACAAGCTTGAGGGCTTCGGTCTTGTTCTTGGTGCCGTTGCGCATGGCCACCCAGGTGCCGCCCCAGAAGTAGGGGATCGGGCCGGGAATCATGGCCCAGTCGCCAGAGGTGTCAACGGTGCCGTCCTGGGACTTGGCGTTCGGCTTTAGCACGTAATGGAGACCCCAGGTGGGCAGGAAGTAGCCCATGACCTCGATGGGGTTGCCCTTCTCGTCCTTGAGGGCGCCGCGCATGCCCGCGAACCAACCCTCGCCCCACTGGCCCTGGCGGCCCTCATAGCCCTTATCATGGAAGGTCTTGCACTGATCGAGCAGGGTCTCCATGAGGGGGTCGATGACGAGCTTGCCGTCCACCACCCAGCCGTCCTTGCGGCCGGCCTTGTAGACCTGGAAGAGGTCGCCGAGGGACGAGATGATCACGGCCTTGCCGCCGGACTTGGCCTTGAGGGTCTCGGCCGCGGTCAGGAACTTGTCGTTGTCGGACATGAGGGCCTGGACGGCGGTCGGATCGTCGGTGCCGAAGTACTTCTTGGCCAGGGAGCGGCGATAGAAGTAGGCGCCGGGGGTGACCTGCCAGGAGAGGCCGGTGACCTTGCCCTTCTTGTCGGTGGTCACGTCCAGGGTGTACTGGGCGGTGTTGGCGTAGGACTTCTTGAGGGAGGAGAGGTCGGCCATGTAGCCGGATTCGACGTACTTCTTCACGTAGGCGGCCTCAAGAGTGAAGACGTCCGGGGCCTCGATACCGCTCTGGAGGACGGGATCCAGCTTGGACTGGTATACGTCGTTCGGCACGAGCACGAACTCGATCTCGACCTTCTTGGGGTCGTACTTGGAGCTCTTCTTGTAGTACTCGAGCATCTGGCCCAGTTCGTTAGTGAAGGACCATACCACGAGCTTCTTGGGTCCGGCCTTCGCGCAGCTGGTCACCGTCATGAGGGGGACTACCAGCGCGAGGACGCAGATCGCCAGGATGAGCCTCTTCAACTTCATGTTTGCCTCCTGATAATCTGTCATTGCGGGATTCCGCCGCGCAACGACGGTACCGGAACCCCTACAGACCCGGCTATTCTATCCCTATTCCCGGCGCATGGCAAGGGACTTTTGCATCCTGTAGGACTTCCGTCCCAGACCGCCCCTGTGGTGATTAAACGTTTGAACACAAGGAGTTCCGGCCTAATAGCCGATGAGGCCCGGAATTTCGCATATTCCGCGGACGATAGCGGCCGGGACGGGCCCCTCCCCCCCGTTCCGCCCGGCGGCGCGCCCGTAGGGATCCACCAGGACGGCCCTGATGCCGCAGGCCTGGGCCCCCGCGACGTCCCAGACCGGGTTATCGCCGGCCATGAGGGCCCTTTCGGGCGGGACTCCCAGGGCCGCCAGGGCGGCTAGGAAGATCCGCGGATCGGGCTTGCCTGCGCCGAATTCACCTTCGACCAGGATGATTTCGAAGAAGCGCCCGAGGCCGAAGCGCTCGATCTTGGCTCGTTGCCCCGGCCCCTCACCATTTGTGAGGAGGGCCATGGGCAGTCCGGCCGACCTCAGACGCGTCAGGGCCTCAATAGCCCCCGGGAAGGGGCGGATAGCGGCGGCCTGGAGGCGGCCGTAGTCAAGGGCGATGGCCTTGCCTATGGCAGCGGCTTCCTCGCCCGCCGACAAGCCGCGCTCCTCCAGGGCCCCCCTCACGATCTCTGCTCTGGTCGCCGCGAGGTCAAGGCGCCCTCGGCGATGCCGCTCAGGATCGCTCCAGAAAGCTTCTTTATATAACGTGAAAAAGCGCATGAAGTCTTCGAAGTCCGCAGCCCTGTTCCTCAAGGCCGGGGGGAGGCCGCGGATCAGGGCCTCCTCCCAGGCCGGGTCGCAAGCCGCGTCGTAGACCAGGATGGTGTCGTCCATGTCCAGGAGGAGGGCGTCCACATCTCCTAAGGTGGCTTCCGGCATAGTCCCTCCCCTAGGGGTAGAGGAAGGCCTCAAGGTCCTCCAGGACCGAGGCCAGGGGCTTGAATGATCGCCGTGTCTCCGGAAGGGAGTCGAGGAAGACGCGGCCGTAGCGCTTCTTGAGGAGGCGCGGATCCAGGATGACAACGGCACCCGAGTCGCTCGAGCGGCGTATCAAGCGCCCGAAGCCCTGCTTGAGGCGCATGACCGCCTCCGGCAGGGACATATCCATGAATGCGTCGCCGCCGGCCTTCTCTATGGCCTCGGCGCGAGCCTTTTGGACGGGATCGGTGGGAACGCGGAAGGGCAGCTTGGCGATGATCACCACCTTGCAGGCCTCACCCGGGGCGTCCACACCCTCCCAGAATGAGTCTGTGGCGAAGAGGACGGAGGAGGGATCGGTCTTGAAGTCCCTGAGGAGGCGTCCGCGATCGTCCTGGCCCTGGCGCATGCAGGATATGCCCATGGCCTCCAGGGCCGGTCGGGTTTCCTCGTAGGCGGCCCGTAGGGACTCGTAGCTGGTGAAGAGGACCAGGGCGTGGCCGCCGGAAAGCTCCAGGATGGACCTTATGGCTCGGTTGACGAAGGCCTGGTGGCCCTCCTCAGTGGGCATGGGGGCGTCCTCGGGCACGCCGAGGATAACCCGGCTTCGGTAGGGGAAGGGGGAGGGGAACACACCCTCCAGGAGAGGGCGCTCCACATCCTCCAGGAGGCCGACCCGCGATTTCCAGTAATCGAAGCTGCCCCCGGCGGTCAGGGTCGCCGATGTGCAGATGACGCTGCGGAGGGGGGCGTACACGGCTTCCCGCATCATCCCCGATACGTTCACCGGCGTGACGTAAAACGTGACGAAGGCCTCGCGGGAGGAGCTGCGGTCGCGCGAGAGCCAGAAGACCTGTTCGGGCCGCTCTTCCCAGCGTGCGAAGAGGGAGCATAGTGAAGCAAAGGCGCTCAGGCGACGCATGATGGCTCTGGTCTCGTAAGCCGAGGCCTCATCGGCCCTGTCCTCGGGCAGGCCCTCCAGGGCGTCCTGGAGGGCCTCGAGAAGGGCTTGGATAGACCTCTCTAGCCGGGCTAGGGGCTCCAGGACCCCGGAGTGCAGGCCCTGGGCCTCTGTGGTAAGGCGGAAGGTGGATTCAGCGCCCATGAAGGCTAGGGCCGCCTCGTCCGCCTCGGCCACTGCAGCGCGGGCGGCCTTGATGCGGTCAGGGCAGGATTTCAGGGCTCCATCGCCCAGGAGGCCCAGGGCCTGGAGCTGGATCAGGGAGCCGAAGCGCCGGCCACGCCTCTCGCGGTACAGGCGGGCCAGCTGCTTGAAGACGGCGAAGCGGTTGAGCTCGTAGGAGAAAAAGCTGGTGGCGCTGGATTCCATGGCGTGAGCCTCGTCCAGGACTAGGCGCGTGAAGGGGGGGAGGACGGCGCTGTTCTCGTAGCCTGCGCCGGCCAGACGGGCCGAGAGGTCGGAGAAGAGGAGGTGATGGTTGACCACCAGGACCCGCGAGGCGGCGGCCTCCTTTCTCATCGCCAGGACGAAGCAGTCATCGCGCCGCGGGCAGCGCAGGTTCAGGCAGAAGTCGGCCTCTGAGCACACGCGGGACCAGAGGGCCTCCTCAGGCATGAAGCCCAGGTCGGATTTAGCCCCGCTTGGGCTTGCGGCGGCCCAGGCGGCGATGCGCCCCAGGGGCGACTCGGGGGCCTCGGCCAGGATGCCCTCCTCTTCCAAGGCTTCGGCCAGGCGGGCCCGGCAGAGGTAGTTGGCGCGTCCCTTCACCAGGCAGGCCTTGACCGGACGATCCAGCACGGCGTTCACAGCCGGGATGTCCTTGTTGAAGAGCTGCTCCTGGAGAGTGATGGTGGCCGTGGACAGGACTACCCTTTCCTCGTTATCCCGGGCCCAGGCCAGGGCCGGCAGGATGTAGGCGAATGACTTGCCCACCCCTGTCCCGGCCTCGGCCACGCAGATGGAGTCTTCGTTAAAGGCCCTCGCCACCAGGCCGAGCATGGCTATCTGGCTGGAACGGACCTCGTAGCATGGGATGCGCGCGGCCAGGGGGCCGCCCTCGTCAAGCATGGCCGCCAGTGCCTGGCCGTCCAGGAGGACGGAGCGTTTGGGACGCAGGGGCTCGGCCACCACGTACACCCTGCGCAGGGCGTTGTCCACGATATAGGAGCCGATGCCGTTCTCGCCCACCTTGGAGGCCACCGCCAGGTCGGCGTCGGAGGGTTCCAGGAGACCCGAGGGATGGTTATGAACAAGGACATCGCCGCGCTCCAGATAAGGCGCCAGGGCCGGCACAGAGGTCTTTGAGCCGCGGGCTGCTACGACCACCTCGCAGACTAGGCCCTCCTCGTCCAGGCGGCAGACGGCAAAGACCTCGTTCCCGCCGGCGGCCTCTATCTCCTCGCGCAGGCGCAACCGCGCGGCCTGACTGAAGCGCTCGCCCGCCTTCACTTGACCGAGTCCCCGCGACCGGCCTTTTTTCCCACCGACACTCCTCCGGCCGTAGCCCTGGGGGCCGCGGCCGGGGCAGTATAGCCTCGCCCGCCCGGGGGGTCTAGCGCCACTACCGGGGGAGCCGCTCGCGGCATGGGCCCGTGATGATATAATATAGTAGAAACTCACATCGGCCCGACCTTAACCGCGCGGTCCGGATTGCCGATAGGAGAATGGGAGAATCGCATGCGCCCCGGCTTACGGCTTTCATTGAGCCTACTCATTTCAGTCTTACTCTTTGCGGCCTTCGCCGTGGCGGCTTTCCTAGGCCTCTTCGACCTCATCGACACCCGCTTCTACCACCCGGCCGTCCAGCGCCAGGCCGAACGCAGTTTAGCCGAGGCGATAAAGGCTATGGACGCTTTCATAGGCGGGCGTCTGGCTCTTTTTCAGGAGGTTCTCGACCGCGAGGCCGTCAAACAATCCTTCCTGGCGTCTCAGTCACAGGCCGGGATCGATGAGCGCGCCGCGATTTTCGCACGTCTCCTCGAGGATCCTGAGGGTATTCAAGGTGCGCGTTTCCTGGAGGCCGACCTCAATCGGGTCCGTATCCACTACTCAACATGGGAAAACGATGTCCGGAGCCGAGATGGGGGCAAGATCGTTTATCGCGATTGGGGCTCCCTTCCGTCGGATCGCCCCTACTCCCTCTTCGATGCGCCGGCCGGAACCCAGCCGCGCCTCATCATCACCGAGGGGCCGGATGCACTGCACTTCTGCTACCCCTTCGCCGACTCGAACGGCGTCCACCGCGGTACGGCGGTTTTCAGCATGCGCCTGTCCACCCTGGCCGACAGTTTGGTTCGCGCGGGAGTCCTGCGCCTCTCCGATGATCTCCTAGCCCTGCCGGGGGCGGGATTCGCGGCGCGCGTCCCGACGGCCTCCCGCGAGACCTTCCTTCCCTTGATCGCCGAGCGATGGGCGGGACAGGGGCCGCAGGAGACTATCTCCCTCCTGGCCGAACTCCCGGCCTCCTCCGACGCAGGCGCGGATACGGGGAGGATCGGCCAGGTCCTGGTCTCGGCCCGAGGCGCCTTCGGGGCCCGCTACGGCTTCCTCATGCCGGCCTCCGCCTTCAGCGTGCCTCCGGCCATGCGGGCCATCTTCCTGGCGGCGGCATTCGTCACCTCCTTCTTGGTAGTCTTTCTCCTTTTCAACCTCAGGCAGGAATCCGTGTCCGCGGTGCGCGACCGCGTCAAGCGCCTCCAGATCGGCATCCTCGAGGAGTATTTTGAGCGCAAGGGCGATATCGACTTCAGCCGATGGAGCCGTGAGCTGGAGAATCGACGGGCTGAGGTGCGCGCCCAGATCAAGGCCTCGGCCGGCATCAGCCCGCGCAAGCCCTCCCGCGAGGTGGACGAACTCATCGACAAGGGCTGGGACGAGATATTGGATATCCTCGGCAAGCGGGCTCGGGCCGCGGCGGGCGCGGAAGATGGGGGACAGGGTCCACGCTTAGCCGAGCTGGAAGCCATGATGCGCCGCCTTCTGGCCGCGGGCATCCAAGCCTCTCCTTCGCAGGCGCCCCTGTCCAGTGCCCCTGCCCGAGCGGAACCGGTCGAGGAGCTCGCGGAGGCCGAGGCGGTGGAGGAGCTTCCCGAGGCGGAGGCGGTGGAGGAGCT
>CAYYCP010000022.1:0-42606 GCA_964470375.1 uncultured Spirochaetales bacterium | reverse complement strand
GAGTTGACCGTGAGGGCCGTGGACACGGGCAGGCCGGCTGCCAGGACGAGCTTGTCCGCGGGCCCGGCCAGCCCCCGCTGGATGAGGGCCTTGATGGCGTTCTGCAGCATCTCCTCGGAGTCGTGGGCGAAGGGGGCCAGGATAGGCTGGACCCCCCAGTCCAGGAGGAGCTGGCGCTGGACTGCCTCGTCGGAAGTGACAGCCACGATGGGTTGGTCCGGGCGATAGCGCGAGAGGAGGCGCGGGGTGACCCCGCTGACGGTGGGCGCCAGGATGGCCGCCGCGCCAATGTCGCGGGCCATGGAATAGGCCGCCCGGCAGGTCGCCAGGGAGAGCTCGCAGGGCCCCTCGTCACGCAAGAAGTCCTGGCGTGACTTGCGGCGGTACTCCTCGGAGGCCTCCACGGCCAGGGCGATGCGGCGCATGACCGCCACGGCCTCCACCGGATGATCGCCGGCGGCCGTCTCGCCGGAGAGCATGACCGCATCCGTGCCGTCCAGAATGGCGTTGGCCACGTCGCTCACCTCGGCCCGGGTGGGGCGGGGATTCTTCGTCATCGACTCGAGCATCTGGGTGGCCGTTATGACCGGCTTCCCGGCCGCATGGCAGCGGTCGATGATGCGCTTTTGAGCCAGGGGTATGTCCTCAGGCTCCAGCTGCACGCCCAGGTCGCCGCGGGCTACCATCACCCCTCCGGATGCGCGGATGATGTCATCGATATTGGCCAGGCCCTGGCCGTCCTCTATCTTGGCTATCACGCGCATGCGCGTTCCCCCGCGCGGCAGGAGGCCCAGGGCCTCCACCACGTCGGCGGCGCTGCGGGTAAAGCTCATAGCGATGAAGTCGAAACCCTGCTCGACGCCGAAGCGGATGTCCTCCACGTCGGCCTCCCCGATCGTGGGCAGACGCAGGGGCGCCCGAGGGGCGTTCACGTTTTTACGCGATCCCAGCTGTCCACCGGACAGGACACGGCAGTCGATGTCCAGGCCCCGGACACCCTCCACCACAAGATCTATCAAGCCGTCGGCTATGAAGATGTGGCTGCCCGGCCTCAGGTCGCCGGCCAGTCCGGCGTAGTTCAGGCTGATGAGGCCGGGCCGGCAGGGCTCGGTCCCGGGCCTGAGGGTGAGCCCCTGGTCGGCCTCCAGGAGGAGGGTCCCCCCACCCTCCACGAGGCCGGTGCGGATCTCGGGACCGCGGGTGTCCAGGAGGAGGGCCACGGGTATGCCGGTCTCCCTGGAGGCTTGCCTGACCAGGTCAGCCATGGAAGCGTGGGCCGCATGGTCGCCGTGGGAGAAGTTGAAGCGGGCGACGTTCATGCCGGCTTTCAGGAGGCCCTTGAGTATCCCGAGGTCGCGCGTAGCCGGCCCCATGGTGCATACGATCTTGGTCTTGTTGATTGGCGTCATCCGGCTCCCTTCCTGCACGGCCCAGGATATCTCTTCACGCAGGCCTTGGTAAAGGATTCGTATCTACATTCCCTACCGCCATGTAGCCATGATCATGAGTCTACCATTATATTCGACGGCGTGGCCTTCATCATCGGCGCGGCCGCCATCATGGCGATCCTCCTGGCACTGGCCGCCTTCGGCATGAGCGGAGCCTTCCACCGAGAATCCCCCGCCTATCCCCCGCCGCCGGATCCCTCTCAGTTGATGTCTGCCCTGGCCGCTCCCATCGCCATCAAGCGTGGCCGGGAGAGGGCCGTTCTCTTCCTTCACGGCTTCCCCTCCAGCCCCTTCCCCTTCCGGGAACCCTGTGCCTGGGCGGACCAGGCCGGCTACAACGCCTTCGCCCCCCTTCTCCCCGGCTGCGGGACTGTGCCGGCGGACTTCACCCACGTCAACCTCAGCCAGATCTACGCGTATGTCCGCGACTACTACGCAGCCCTGCGCCCGGCCTACCGCGAATTCCACCTGGTAGGCTCGTCGATGGGCGCATCCCTGGCCCTGGGCCTGGCCGAGGAATTCGCTGGCGGCGCCATGGCCCCCACCAGCCTCTGCTCGGTGGGCTGTCCCATCAGCCTCTTCTCCCCCTTCGAGGGTGTCTGGACCTACCCCCACCTGCCCCTTGCCCGCGCGCTGGGCTGGCTGTTCCCCTCCATCGGCGCCCGCATCCCCGACCCGGGTCGGACGGGAGAAGACGGCAGCCAGGAATGGCTGGGCTACGCCGGGATCTTCCCGCGCCAGTCCTACTCCCTCCTCCTCTACCTGCGCCGGGTCCGCCGTCGCCTGGCGGCCGTTGACTGCCCGGCCCTCCTCATGCACAACCGCACCGACCGCACTGTGGCCTTCGCTAACCTGGGCATCCTCCTCAGATCCCTCGGCTCCCGGCCCCTGCGGGCCCTTGTGGTCGATATGGGCTATCCAGCCCACACCCGCCATGACCTCTTCCTCTACCATTCCACCCGCCGCCCGGCCTGGGAGGAGGTCCTGCGTTTCTGGGCCTCCCTCCCCCCGGCCGGGCGCCCTCTCGAAAAGCTTTCGTGATAAGGCCAAATGGCTCCGACCGGAGCGGACGCCCGCCCCCTTCCCGAACTGGCAGAGCGAGGGGAAAGATCTTATAGTAGAGGTCAGAGGTCAGCCAGCATGAAGCATGACAGGAAGATAGCCCGCACCATCAGGATCGGATTCTGGATCACCATGTCCCTAGCCCTTATCTTCGAGGTGCTGAATTTCATAATGGTTTACGAATCCAGCACCCAGGTCATGCGCGCCAACGACGTCTTGATGGCGGCCAGGGTAGATCTCCTGGACGCCGACCGCGACGCCCACCAGTCCCGCCTGGCCCTGAGCGAGCTCCTGGCGGGCGATGAGCACCGAATCCTCTCGGCCGATCAGCGCGACTCCCTGACGGCGGCCGCTAGGGACAATCTGGCCCAGGTGGAGGAGCGCATGGGGCGCTTCCTGGCCCTCACTGAGAATCTGTCCCGCCCGGACGCCCGGGGCCGCACCTTCATCGATCCTGAAACGCGGAACAACTATAGGAATGAGCTCGAAAACCAGAAGTACCACATCCAGACCATGCTGGCAGCCCAGGATCTTGGCTCGGGCAGGATCCGCGACTACTACTTCGGGGTCTACGCCCTGTCATTCGAGGCCATGCGGAACGCCATAGACTCCATGAACGACCAAATCGCCGAAGCCGCCGCCGCGGAACGCGACGCCTTCATCAAGCGCATCACCGCCATAGAGGTGGCCAGTGGCGTCGTCTACCTCGTCCTGATGGCTTTTATCATCCTTCACTACTTTATCATGCGCCGCTCCATCCTCCTGCCGATCATCCGCCTGCGCGACCTGGCCCGGGCCCTGGCCGAGGGCCAGGGCGACCTGACCCGCCGCCTGGAGGCCCGCGGCGAGGACGAGATCAGTGTCGCGGCCCGGGGCATCAACGCCTTCATCGACCAGATCGCCCTCATCGTCAAAGATCTGGGCGGGGCGGCCGGGGAGCTGGAAAGCCTGGGCGCCGGCCTGTCGGCGGAGGCCGAGGAGAATTCCGCAGCCATCCGCCAGGTCAACGCCTCCATCAACACCATCGGCGAGTTGATCTCCAGTCAGGCCTCCGGCGTGGAGGAGTCCTCAGCCACCGTGGCCGAGATGGCCAAGAACATCGGCAACCTGGATGACGCCATTGAAGAGCAGGCCGCCGGCGTCACTCAGTCATCGGCCTCCATCGAGCAGATGGTCTCCAACATCCAGTCCGTATCGCGCAACATGGACATGGTCGACGCCAGCGTGGTGGACCTGGTGGCCGCCTCAGAGGAGGGCCAAGCCCGCCAGAAGGAGGTCTCCGAGCGCATCGCCGAGGTGTCCCGGCAGGGCGAAAGCCTCAAGCAGGCCAACCGCCTGATAGCCGAGATAGCCAGCCGCACCAACCTCCTGGCCATGAATGCCGCCATAGAGGCGGCCCACGCCGGGGAGGCCGGAGCCGGCTTCTCGGTGGTGGCCGACGAGATCCGCAAGCTGGCCGAGAACGCCGCCGCGCAGTCCAAGCTGATAAGCTCGGCCCTCAAGTCCGTCCAGCAGGTCATAGACGCGGTGGTCAGGTCCTCCTCCACCTCGGAGGCCGCCTACGAGCGCATCAGCGCCCAGGTGGGGGCCGTGCGCCGCCTGGAGGAGGAGGTCAAGCGGGCCATGGTCGAGCAGACCGCCGGCTCGCGCCAGATCCTGGAAGCCCTCAGCCACATCAACGGCCTGACCTCGGGCATCAAGCAGGCCTCCTCCTCGATGAAGGAGGGCGGGAACACCGTCATCCGCGAGATGGAGCGTCTGGCCGCGGTAAGCCGGGACATCCTGGAATCCGTGGGCGAGATATCGCGAGGGATGGACTCCATACAGAAATCCGCCCAGCGCACCGCCGAGCTGGGCCGCGGCAACGCCCAGCTGGCCGAGCGCGTGGCCAGGGCAGGCAAACGCTTCAAGACATCCTGAACCCTCCCCCCCTCCAGGGCGGGGAGGCCCGGCCGGCATACTTGAACTAATCCGCGATTTCCATTAAAAGTGCTTGGGTACGGCCCGCCCTGCCCCTCGATCCCCTACTTAGGAGACCTGAATGACCCTTGACTCCCTCAAGCACGGCAAGCTCAAGGCTTGGATCGCGGATTTCGCCGCCCTCACGACACCCGACAGCGTCGAGATCTGCGATGGCAGCAGGGCGGAATACGACCGCATGATCAAAATAACGGTCGATTCCGGCATGGCCATTCCCTTGAACCCGGCGAAGAAACCCGGCTGCGTAGCCTTCCGCTCCGATCCCTCGGACGTGGCTCGCGTAGAAAACCGCACCTACATCGCCTCGAAGACCAAGGAAGCGGCCGGTCCTACCAACAACTGGATCGACCCGGTAGAGCTGAAGAAGACCATGACCGAGCTGTATCGGGGCTGCATGAAGGGAAGGACCATGTACGTCATTCCCTTCTCCATGGGCCCCATCGGCAGCCCCATCGCCAAGATAGGCGTGGAGATCACCGATAGCCCCTACGTGGTGGCCAATATGCACATCATGACCCGCGTCGGGACCAGGGTCCTAGATGTCCTGGGAACCGACGGCGAGTACGTCCCCTGCTACCACTCGGTCGGCAAGCCCCTGGCCGCCGGCGAGACGGACGGCGGCAAGTGGCCCTGCGCCCCGCTTGAGAAAAAGTACATCTCCCACTTCCCCGAGACCCGCGAAATCTGGTCCTTCGGCTCGGGCTACGGCGGGAACGCCCTCCTCGGGAAGAAGTGCCTGGCCCTGCGCATCGCCAGCGTACAGGCCCGCGACGAGGGCTGGCTGGCCGAGCACATGCTCATCCTCAAGATCACGAATCCCGAAGGCGTCTCCAAGTTCGTAGCCGCCGCCTTCCCCTCCGCCTGCGGCAAGACCAACCTGGCCATGCTCGTCCCGACCATCCCCGGCTGGAATGTCGAGACTATCGGTGACGACATCGCCTGGATGAAGTTCGGCAAGGACGGCCGCCTCTACGCCATCAACCCCGAGGCGGGCTTCTTCGGCGTGGCCCCCGGCACCTCCATGGAGTCCAACCCCAACGCCATGGCCGCCGCCTCCAAGAACACCATCTTCACCAACTGCGTCGTCACCGAGGACAAGGACATCTGGTGGGAGCAGATCGGCTATCCCGCCCCCGCCGGCAAGAACATCGACTGGAAGGGCAACGAGTGGCACGAGGGCATGAAGGACGCCGAGGGCAAACCCGTGCTCGGGGCGCATCCCAACGCCCGCTTCACCGCCCCCGCCGCCCAGTGCCCCTGCATCGCCAAGGAGTGGGAAGACCCGAACGGCGTGCCCATAGACGCCATCCTCTTCGGCGGCCGCAGGCCCTCGACCATCCCCCTCGTCCACATGGCCCGCGACTGGAACCACGGCGTCTTCCTGGGCTCCATCGTCGGATCGGAGATCACTGCCGCCGCCCTCGACCTCAAGGTCGGCTCCATCCGCCGCGACCCCTTCGCCATGCTCCCCTTCTGCGGCTATAACATGGGCGATTACTTCCAGCACTGGATCAACATTGGGAAGAAAACCAGCCCCGATAAGCTGCCCAAGATCTTCATGGTCAACTGGTTCCGCAAAAAGGACGGCAAATTCGCCTGGCCCGGCTACGGCGAGAACAGCCGCGTCCTCAAGTGGATCTTCGAGGCTTGCGCCGGCACGGCGAAGAAGCAGGAGACCGCCATCGGCTTCATGCCCACCCCCGACGCCATCGACGCGCCCGAGGGCGTCACGCGCGAGACCCTCGCCGAGATCCTCTCGGTCGACAAGGAAGGCTGGCTCAAGGAGATCGAGGACATCCGCACGGAGCACTACCCCAAGTTCGGCGACAAGCTGCCCAAGGAGCTCTCCGCCCTGCTGGATACGTTGGAGAAGAATCTCAGGAAGTAAGGATAGAAGAAACGGGGAAGGAACCTGCGGTTCCTTTCCCCGCGCCCCATCTTCCCTTCATGAAAGAACAAGCCTGCCGGCAGCGATGCTGGCGGGCTTTTCTTCTTGGGGAAGCACAAGGCCGCGCGGAAGCGCCTCGATCAAGTGCCGGAGATCATCCAGCGATAGGAAGGCTGTCCTTGCCCCGGCTATGGCGGCATTGACGGCATCATCGAAGGGGACAAGCTCGGCCTGGATGCCATCTACGTTCACGCAAAACGATGGGATAGCCTCCCGAGCCGGCCGGCACTCCAGATATCCGCGGATGTCCTCAGCCCCATGGATTCACGATTCTCGCGCCGGTTGAGGAGAAATCACCGACATTGCGCGTCGCGAGTATGGCCTCGTTCCTCAGGGCGATCGCGGCTATGAAGCCGTCGACGGCGGGCGGGGTCCACCCCTCCGCGGCGAGGCGCGCGCTCATATCCCCCCAAACGATTGCCGCTTCCTCATCGAATGGGAGAATGCGCCCGGTGAATCGAACGCGCAATTGCTCGAACCATACTCTCAAGGCGTCGCGTTTCGTTCCGGGATCGAGGCGCTCGATCCCCTTCTCCAGCTCTCCCACAGTGAACGCCGTGAGGTACACGGCCGTTTCGTCGAGCCCGTCGATCCAGGCGATGAGCCGGGGATCCGGGTCGGGCTTCAGGCTCTCCGAGAGCACGCAGGTATCGAGGATCATCATACCTCGATGCTCCTATCCCCATCGCGGGATCGATCCACGTCGAGGACCGCCCGCGGCGCGGATGCGAGAAAGGCCCCCAGGCTCATCGCGCGGGTCGTGAGGCGCGCGTATTCGGCAATGGATACGACGGCGACCACGGGTTTACCATGGCGGGTCACGATCTGCGTACCAGCCGACAGCGCTCGATTCACGAGCTCGCTAAAACGCGCCTTCGCGTCCTGGAGCGGCCATGAATTGGCGGGGAACCGAGAAAGGGTTTCCATAAAATGAAATATATGCTATCTAGTCAGACTAGTCAATATGACCGATCCTTGTATTTTTTCAGATCATAGAGCTCCAGGCGTATCATGTTTCTTAGGCCGGACGTCTCTATCCGAACCGGGTTGTACCCACCACCGAGGGGTGCGTTGAACACATTCCGATGAGCGGAGGCCTTCTGCGATGCAGCCTGAGCCCTCCAATGGACTGGCCGTTTCAGCCGGCCTCATCCTCCAGCTGCATCCGTACGAGTGCCAGGAATTCCTGCTTCTCGAGCTTGGCCTTAAATTGCCTCAGCAATGATTCGAGCGCCCTGAGCCGCTGCCTCTCTTCCTTGGCCGCCGCATCGAGGGAGGCCAGGCGCGAGGATTCCCCGGCCAGCCAAGCCATCTCCAGCCTGAGGAGAGTATGGAGATCGCCGCCTTCATACGCCGAGGTGATCTCCTTCATCACTTCCTCCTTCCCGATCCGGGCCGCCGGATCGCGCTCGGCGTCCGGATGGAGAGCCTTGACGAGGGAGAGGTAGAGGGAGCGCAAGGTTTTCCGCCCGAACTCGCGGCTGGCCCGCTCGCGTTCCTCGCGCTCGAGGCGCTTTTTCGACGGCTTACGGCGCCGAGCCTTTCAGCCTCCCGCGGACGCTTCCGGGCCGTCTCTCTCTTGCACTCGGCCTCGAAGGGCTTCCTGGATCGGCTCGCTGGCGGCCTCGGGGCCGGCACGCAGGATCTCCTCGTCCAGCTCCAGGCCGAAGACCTCTTTGATGGCCTGGCTGATGGCCCCGAGCTCTTCCGCTTCCTGCGCCGCCAATTCCTCGGCGAAGGTCCGTTCATTCCAGCGATCGAAAAGCTCACGGGCGGCCACTTGCGGCGGAGCGATGGAAAATGCGATATCGAGAAGTTCGATGATGAGCTCACCCACCATCTCGCGCTGCCGAACGCCGAGCTTGAATGAGTCGGCCTTCTCTTCCACCGCGAAGGCTATCGCCTCGATGGCCGCGCCCACCTTGCCGGCAAAGGGGGCCAGCTTCTCGGACCAATAGGCAAGGATCTCATCGTATGTCTTCGATACGTCCTCAATCTCGAGCCTGAACTTCTCGATTTTCCGGGCGAAGGCGTTGAACCTCTTCTAGGCCGCGCTCATCTCGGATGATTCGAGCCCTCCGACGCGTACGATGGCCTTGGCCTGTCCTGATGGAGGCAGATCGATGTCGTCAAAGAGCCCGCGTTGCGCGGTAGCCGCGTTCTTCCCGGGAGCTGTCATAGGCCGTCATTATCACGTAACATGACCGACCGCCGCAAGCCTCGGGGCGTAGGGCTGCGCCCATGGCGGTATGGTTCGCCGCGCCCGTCCTTGCCCAAGCCGAGGCGTACTCACTATATTGGACGCTATCATGGTTCAGATCGACATAAGGAAGGGGCCTTTAGCGCCCACCTTGGCGATGCTGTCGCTGCCGGTGCTGGCGGGGCAGCTGGGGAACCTCCTGTACAACCTGGTGGATACATTCTTCATCGCCCTCATCGACCGCTCGGATCCCTGGCTGGTGGGAGCCACGGGATTAGTCTGGCCGCTCTTCTTCATGGTCATGGCGGTGAGCTTCGGCATCGCCGGCGGGGTGTCCTCGCTGGTGGCCCGGGCCATCGGCGGCGGGCGTTCGGCCGACCTTGACCGCAGCGCGGAGAGCGGGCTCTTCCTGGGGGCGACGGCCAGCGTCCTGATCCTGGCCATCGTCTATCCCCTGGGCTCGGCCCTCCTCAAGCTCTTCGGCGGGAGCGGGAAAATCCTCGAGTACGGACTGTCCTACCTCTACTGGGTCATGCCCACCGTGCCCTTCATGCTCCTGGGCGCGGTCTTCAACGGCATCCTCCAGGGCGAGGGGCGCACCAAGCACATGATGGCCGCCATGATGATCGGAACAGGCGCCAACATCATCCTGGATCCCGTCCTCATCTTCGCCGCGGGCATGGGCATATCAGGCGCGGCCCTGGCCACGGCCATCGGCAACGCCTTGTCCTTCGCCTACCTCCTCATCGTGTTCCTGAAGACAAAGTCCCAGGTGCGGATCCATTGGAAGCTTTCCAGCATATCGATGCCGGTGGCCGGCGAGATCATCCGCGTCGGGCTGCCCCAGAGCCTCTCGAGCCTCCTGGCCTCGCTGAGCTTCATCTTCTACAACCGCATCATGATCGGCATCGACCCCTACATCATGTCGGCCTTCACCCTCTACTCGCGCCTGGAGCAGATCGCCCTGGTGCCGCTCTGGTCCCTCTCCAGCGGGCTCGCGGCCGTAGCCGGCCAGGCGGCCGGGGCCGGCGACATAGGGCGCATGCGCAAGGCATCGTGGACAGGGAGCGCCATAGGCGCCTCGGTATGCGGGAGCCTCCTCCTGGCCTTCGTCCTCTCGGGCCGCTGGCTCTTCCGCGTCTTCCAGTCCGATCCCCGCGTCCTGGACCTGGCCGTGACCATCGCCCCCTGGATGGCCGGCACGAGCTTCCTCATCGTGCCGGTCTTCATGGCCACCACGGTGATGAGCGCGGCGGGCTTCGCGAACTGGAACCTGGCCCTCACCGCCGTCCGTATCTACGGCCTGAGCGTGCCTGCCTGCTTCCTGGGCCTGCTCGTCTTCGGCAAGTCGGTCAGGCCGGTCATGGCCTGCCTCCTCGCGGCGGGCGTCCTGGCCCTTGGCCTGACCCTCCTCGCGCAGCGGGGATTCTTCACCGGCCTCAAGTCGGGCAGGCTGCGCATCCGCTACTCAGCCGGCCCGTCCGGGGCGGCCCAGGCTGCGGAAGCCTAGACCCGTGGCTCAGGCCCTGCCGTAGAGGGGGCCCAGGGCGGCGCAGGCCCTGTAGTCCGCCCCCTCCTGGTCCATACCCATGGCATTCCAGTAGGCGGGTCGGAAGACATCGGCCGGATCGAGGTTGTGCATGCACACGGGGATGCGCAGCATGGCCGCCAGGGAGACTAGGTCCGCCCCTATGTGGCCATAACTGAGGGCCCCGTGGTTGGCGCCCCAGGCGGCCATCACGGAATACACGTCCGTGAAGGGCCCCCGCCCGGTGAGGCGCGGCACGAACCAGGTGCTGGGCCAGGTCTCGTTCGTGCGCCGGTCGAGCACGTCGTGCACCTCGGCGGGTAGATCGATGGTATGGCCCTCGGCTAACTGCAGCACAGGCCCCAGCCCCTTGACCAGGTTGAGGCGCGACATGGTCACGGGCATCCCGCCCTCGCTGAGGAAGTCCGAGGAGAAGCCGCCCCCGCGGAAGTAGCCCAAATCGGCATAACGCCATAGGGTGGCATCCAGGCAGTCGGCGGCCTCGCGGGGGCTGATTTCCCAAAAGGGCTTCATGGCCGGCTGTCCGTCCCGGCGTTGCCTTCCCGTCCCGTCCAAGCAGGCAGCCCCGGAGTTGATGAGGTGGATGAAGCCGCCGGCCGCCGGGCCTGCAGGCCTCCAACCGCTGACGCGCTCCACGGCGGCCGGGCTCCAGTAGGTGCGCACGTCGGAGAAAATCTGGGCGGTCCCGCTGAGGAGATGGCCGAAGAGCATGGCCGCCCCGTTCAGGGAATCGTTCTCGGTGGCCACTAGGTAGCACTGGCGGATCCCGTTCCAATCGAAGCTCGAGTTGAGGATGGTCTCCAGGAAGTCGCCGTTAGGGGAATGGTCGGTCCATTGGCGCTGCCCCTGGAAGCCGGCCAGGATAGCGTTGCGCCCCAGGGCCTCCTCCTGGAAGCCCATGCGGCCGAGCTCGGGATTGCCCACCATGAGGTCGCGCACGATCATGGCCATCTTGACGCAGGTGGCCCAGCAGGCGTCCTTGCGCTCGCGCGGGTGTTGAATGGACGGAGGGTTAGGGTCGGGGCCCTCCCGGCAGTTAGCCCTAGCCCACTCGAGGGCCCGGGCGAATTCCTCCTTCGAATAGACGCCCTCCTCGAGACGCCGGGTGATCTCGCTCATATCTACGAATTCCGTGCGCATGCCCAGGTAGTCGCGGAAGAAGCCCGTATCCACCATGGAGCCGGCAATGCCCATGGAGGCGTAGCCGATGGAGAGGTAGGACTTGCCGCGCATCCAGGCCGCCGCCAGGCCGGTGCGGGCGAAACGCAGGATCTTGTCCGCCACATCGCCGGGGATCATGCCCGTGTCCTTCAAATCCATGACATCCCGCCCGTAGATGCCGAAGGCCGGGAGGCCGGCCTGGCTGTGGGCGGCCAGGACTGCGGCCAGATAGACTGCGCCGGGCCGGTCCGTGCCGTTGAAGCCCCAGACCGCCTTGAAGGTGAGAGGGTCGGTATCCATGGTCTCAGAGCCATAGCACCAGCAGGGCGTGACCGTGAGGGTGATTCCCACCCCTTCGCGGGCGAACTTGTCCGCGCAGGCGGCCGCTTCCGCCACCCCGCCTATGCAGGTGTCCGCTATCACGCATTCCACGGGGGGGCCGCTGGGATGGCGCAGGGAGGAGGATATGAGGCGGGCCGCGGCCCGGGCCATGCCCATGGTGGGTTCCTCGAGCGACTCGCGCACCCCGTTGCGGCGACCGTCGATGGCCGGGCGGATGCCGATCTTCGGAAGCCCCCCGCGGAAACGCATTTCGGACGCGCGAACCATCATACCTTCAGGACTCGCCATGCCATCCTCCTCGCCGCCGCGCCGGGTCCAGGCCCCGCGCGGGCGGGCCAGGGACATTCTGACGCGCCCATGCTCCTGGATCAAGGCGAATTTCCGGCATTGACATAGAGAATCCATCAATCTCCGTGGACGATCATTTCCCAGAGCGAGAAGCCCCACTCGGTGGCGCGCTTCCGGCCCTGCATGCGGACATAGCGGGCCAGGCGCGGCCCCACTTCGACGTTTTCTTCCCCGCCAGCACCATCCGGCCTGAGGACGGCCGTTTCCCAGGCCTGGCCGTCCAGGGACAGGTCGATGGAGTACTCGCGGGCGTAGGCCTTCTCCCAGAAGAGGCTCAGCCCGCACACCTCGCGCGGGTAGCCCAGGTCAAGGGTGAGGCTCTGCCCATCCTTGAAGGCGCTCGACCAGCGCGTCAGGACGCTCCCGTCCATGGCCAGGCTTGGCTTGTACCGGGGCTCCTCCACGGATGTCGCCGCCGCCGAAACTGGCTCGATGATGGCCGGAAGGGCCGCCGCCTTCCCGCCGGCCGAGGGGGCGGCTATGAAGCAGGGATCCAGCGTGGAGGCTATCCTATCGCCCCCTGCCAGGACAGCGACCGCCGAGACGCGGTGCCGCTCGCGCGGGACCCGATCCCAGACGAAGCTATAGGGCGAGGAGGCGGATTCGCCGATGAGCTTGCCATTTGACAAATACTCGACCCGCTCGACTCCCTGCGCCGCCGTGAGCTCGACGCCCCTAGGTGTCGCGAGCTCGATGCCCCTAGGTATCGCGAGCTCGACGCCTAGGGCCAGGGGGCGTACTCGGCCACGACCGTCGGCAGGACCTCACCGGCGACGCGCAGGCACATCGGCCTGGGCGGATGGTTGTAGAAGAAGTCGCCGATGAAGTCGCTGGCCAGGGGCAGCCAGCCGTGCCCGCCGGAGTCGTAGGCCAGGATGGCCAGGTCGGCGCCCTTGCCCTCCCAAAGCCTGGCATCGATGCCCGGACGCGGGGAGAATCGCAGGGGCGGATCGGATGCCCCGCAGACCCCCATCCACCTGCCCAGGGAGGCCTCGGCGGAGAGGAGGCCGTAGGCGGCGTCCCCGGCGTAGGGCACGCCCCCATCGTCCAGGGCGTGGATATGGAGAATCGAAAGGGGCGCTTCGGGGCGGACATCCCCCTCCAGGAGGCCGGCCACGGGCGCGATGGCCGCCAGCCTGCCCGGCAGGGCCGCGGCCAGCCTGTAGGCGAAGATGGCTCCGTCGGAATAGCCCGTGGCATAAACGCGGGCGGGATCGATGCGGTAGGCTGAGGAAGCGGCGTCGATGAGGTCGGAGATGAAGGCGACCTCGTCGGGCCCCTCCCAGCGCCCCTGGGCCCCGTCCGGGTAGACCACGATCCAATCCAGCCTGTCGGCGATGGGGTCGAAGCCCATGCCGCGGAATGTCTCCCCGGACTGGTTGGCCCCGTGGAGGCCTATCACAAGCGAAAAAGGCTTCGCGCCGTCGTATGAGGCCGGCAGGTGGAGGGCACCGCTGCGCCGCCCGCCCGCCCGCGAGAGCGTAAGGAGAGCAGGGTTCCCGCCATTCCCTGAGCGAGACCTTCATGGAGACATCCTGCGCGATTAGGGTAGCCCGCGGCGCCGGTGCATCGATACACAATAAAAAATTCCCGTGCCGAATCCGGGAAGAGGGAGTATTATGGCTGCCTCGCCGGGAATGCCCCATAGAGGGCGCCGGCCAGGAGGAAATATGAAGATGAGCGCGATGCGGATGCTTCTAGCGGCCGCCCTCGCGGCGACGGTGTTGGTTCCCGCGGCTGCCCAGGTGGATGCGGCCGCCCAGGGAGACATCCTGGTGATGTCGGATTTCGAGGACGGCACGCTGCAGGGCTGGCAGGGCCGCTCGACCGCGGATGTGAAGGAAAAACTCGAGATTCTTGACGGCAAGGGTCGTGGGGGCGGAAAGGCCCTCTACGTCTCCAACCGCAAAACCACCTGGCAGGGACCCCTGCATCCCATTCCGGGGCCCCTCGTTCCGGGGGACAGGCTGGCTCTGGGGGTCTGGGTGCGCTACGACGAGGGCCCGGCTAAAGCCACCTTCGTCATGAGTATGGAGCGTGGCTACGTCGACCCGGCCGCCTCCCACACCTACGCCAACATAGCCCAGGTGGGGGTCAACAAGGGCGAATGGACATTCCTGGGCACGGAATACACGGTCCCCAACGAGCCCAACCAGAAAACCTTCGACTTCTACGTCGAGCGCCCCTACAAGTCGGACAACCAGGTCGTCCCGGACGACTTGATATCCTTCATGATTGACGACGCCTCGGCGATCAAGTTGGATCCGAACCTCAAGCCGCGGGCCCAGGAGGACATCCCCTCCCTCTACGAGGCCTGGGAGAGCAGCTTCTCCGTAGGTGCCGCGGTCATGCCTGAGGAGTTGGACGCCTCCAACGAGCGGTTCAAGCTGGTGAAGCGCCACTTCAACGCCCTGACGGCGGGAAACGCCATGAAGTGGGACGCCCTCCAGCCCAAAGAAGGCCAGTTCAACTGGGCAGGGGCCGACAAGATCGTCAGGCTTGCCAGCCTGACCGGGAAGCGCATGCGCGGCCATACCTTGGTATGGCACAGCCAGACGCCGGACTGGGTCTTCCAAGACCCGACCGATCCCTCCAAGCCGGCATCCAAGGAGTTGCTCAAGAAGCGCCTCCAGACCCACATCACCGAGGTTGTCAGCCACTTCAAGGGCGACGTGGAGTGCTGGGACGTGGTCAATGAGGCCCTCTCGGATTCCGATGGGCTGCGCAAGGGGACCGAGGGCTCCAAGTGGTACCAGATCCTAGGCCCCGAGTACATCGAGCTGGCCTTCACCTACGCCCGTAAGGCCGACCCGGATTGCGTCTTGGTCTACAACGACTACAATCTTGAGAGCGACCCGCGCAAGCTGGCTGAAGCGGTCAAGCTGGTGAAGAGTCTCAAGGCCAAGAAAATTCCGATAGATGCGGTGGGACTGCAGATGCACGTGCAGCTCTCCTACCCCAGCCTCCTCTCGGTCAAAAACGCCATCTCCCAGCTGGCGGCGCTTGGGGTGAAGGTCCAAGTCACCGAGCTCGACGTGTCCATCTACTCCAGCGACTCCGAGGCCAAGAAGCCGGTCACGGATGCCATTCTCCTCCAGCAGGCCCAGCGCTACAAGGACCTCTTCGCCGCCTTCAAGGAGGCCGCGGACAAGGGTTGGCTGGATTTGGTGGTCCTCTGGGGCCTCTCGGACGACGGCTCCTGGCTCAACGACTTCCCCGTCCCGGGACGGACCAACGCTCCTCTCCTCTTCGACCGCAAGCTCCAGGCCAAGCCTGCCTTCTGGGCCTTGGTGGATCCCGCAAAGGTGCAGGGCTTGAGGTGAGTCTACGCCCGGCCAGCCGTCCGGGGAGAATATCTCTCCAGGCAGCCCGGCCGGGCCGCTTCCTCTTCCCTGACAGGCCGATCTGCCCTCCCCGCTCGAAGATCAGCCGGCGGCGGTCGGCGGCCCTCCGGCCCCCTCCGCCTCGGTCGAGCCAGCCTTTCCCCTCCCCCGCCTTCCTTCGATAAAGGCCCTCAGGGCCCTCAGCAAGAAGCCGATGCCCGCGCCGATGAAGACAGTCGTGAAGATGACCGGGAAGAGGTAGTAACGGTCCCAGTCCAAGGGGCTGGCCAGGGGAGGCAGGGCCAGGCAGGCTGCCAGGACAAGGATGGCCGTACTGGCCGCGGATACGCGTATGGAGGGGCTGTCGGGCTTGCCGGCCAGCCAGCGCCACGCCGAGCGTCCCAGGGCGTAGATCCCGAGGCAGGCCAGGATGAGGTTGAGGGCGGGCAGCTTTATCAGGGCGTAGTCTTTCAGGATGCGCTGTGGAACGATGCTCAGGCGCGCGGCCAAGCCGGGAATGCGCCATTGGGGATTGGCCGCCTGGCCGGCCATCTCCCAGAGGCGGAAGAGGTACATGGCATAGGAGCGGGCGATGGGACGGTAATAGAGAAAGGGGTTGACGGCGATGAAGAGGGCCGCGGTCGCCGCCAGGACAAGAGGGGCCGCCCAGGCGACGTAGGCTCCGGAGCGCAGCAGGCGGGGACAGGGGATCTTTCGCCGCCTCCAGGCGATGGCGCAGGCGAGGATTGCCCCTCCCGCCCCCAAGGCCAAGCCGTTGAGCTTGGCCGCTCCCGCCATGCCGGCGGCTCCCCCCATGAGGGGCAGCCAGAGGAGGCCCGGACCCTTGGCGCCCCACTGGCCGTCATTCTCGGAGGCAGTCAGGGCCAGTGCGCCTAGGGCCAGGCTGAGGCTTGTCCAAAAGAGGAGGGGGGATTCGCTCATAGCCCGGCGCAGGTGGATGTGGAGATAGTCCGAAGCGGAAAAGAGAACCAGGAAGGACCAAGCCGCTATGCCTCCAGAGGCCCGCTTCAATACGATGAATAGGAGGAGGCCGCTGGCCAGGGCCAGGAGGGCCATTATGCTCCGCGATGCCAGGAGGAGGCCGGGAGAGGGCATGCATCCCATAGAGGCGTTGGCTTCATGGCTCAGCTGGAAGTCCCAGGGGCCGTTCAGCTCGATGGCCGAGTATCCGGCGATGAGGCGCCCCAGCCCGATCGTGTAGCGCGTCAGGGGCGGCTGGGTGAGGGTCCAGTAGTAGGCCGACCAGACCCCCGAAGGGCCCGCGCCGGGCTGGAGGGAGCGCATGACCCAGGCCGGGGCCTTGAAGCCCCCCGGAACGCCGCCTAAGGACATTCGGGGAGGACCGGGCCTGCCCGCAAGGAAGGACTCCAGGAAGTAACTAGTCGATATCCAATGGCTCTCGTCGCCGTGGAAGGGGACGCCCTCGATGCCGCGCAGGTAGGCGAAGCCCAGGAGGGCCAGGACGGCGGCCAGCTCAGCCGCGCGAAGGAGGCCGGACCGGATCCTCAGGGCTTTAGCGGTTCCAGGCCGAGGGCCGATGGCGCGGGAGCTTCTCAGACCATCGTCCATCGTCTTCCCTCCTCTTGCTCACGCGGTCTTCATGATGAATCCCTTAGTATCACGTCCCGCGCCCGGACACAAGGCACGGCACGGCCTTACCAAGCCCCGACCAGGCGCGCCGTTGACGCCGTGACCGCGCGGGTCTACCATGCCCGGCATGGCCACCTTCCGGCCGGGCATACGCTTCAAGCTCCTCTCGTATTCGACAGCCGCCATCCTCCTGGTGGTTCTGCTGGAGCTCCTGGCCCATGCCGCGGCCACCCGCAGCGGCAGGGAATTCGAATTCCGCCTGGAGCAGTACCACGCTATCCATCGCCTCCGCATGGCCCTCTCGGAATACCGCGGCTTGGTCGCCCGCTTCATCAACGAGAACGACCACAGCCTCCTGCCTTCCCTTGAGGAAAGCGCTTCCGCCTTGGCCTCTCTGGCTGAGGGGATCGAGGCCTACGGGAGAGACTCCCTGGACGCCCTCTTCGAGGCCCGGGCGGCCCGACGAGGCATTGAGGCCTACGCGCCCCTGGCGCGCGCGGCTATCGCCATGCGCCGGGACTCGGCCCAAGGCTACTATGCCGCCTACGCCCAGGCCGACAAGATCGCCGCCTACGCCGATGGCTACATCTCGCGCCTCCTCTCTCTATCCATGGAGGCCGGCCAGGCGAACACCCGCGCGGCCGCGGCCCGGGCCCTCGGGGTGCGGCGCCTGGCCCTAGCCGGCGTGCTGGCCGCCGGCCTCCTGTCCCTGGCCTTCTCGGTGGTCTTCGCCTCCACCATAAGCGCCTCCATACGCAGGGTGGCCCGGGCGGCCGGCACCATGGCCTCCGGGCGCCTGGACGTGGAGCCTGTCCTGGCCAAGACCGGGGACGAGATCGAGGTCTTGGCGGAGGCCTTCAACGCCATGAGCGCCAACATCAGGCGCCTTGTCGAGGGGCTGGAGGAGAAGGCCGACCTGGAGAGGCGCTTGCACGAGGAGGAGCTCTCCTTGGTCAGCATGGGACGGGCCCTGCGCGAGGCCCAGCTCTCCAACCTACAGGACCAGGTGCGCCCCCACTTTCTCTTCAACGCCCTCAACGCTATCTCGCGCCAGGCCCGCCTGGAGGCCGCCCCGGCCAGCGAGGGCATGGCCCGCAGCCTGGCACGATTGATGCGTTACGCCATCGCCGGAGAGGGGGCCTTCGCCCCCCTGGACGAGGAGCTGGGCGTAGTCAGCGAGTACCTGGCCTTCCAGAAGATCCGCTTCGGCGAGCGCTTGGCCTGGAGGGTCGAGGCCGATCCGGGTGCCGGCTCGGTGATGATCCCGCGTTTCACCCTCCAGCCGGTAGTCGAAAATGCCGTGCGCCACGGCATCGAGCCCAAGATCGAGGGCGGAGTGGTGCGGGTATCGGCCCGTCGGGCCCGTGGCCGTATAAGGATCAGGGTCTTCGATTCAGGCGTGGGCATGGACTCCTCGGCGGCGGCATCCCTCCTCTCCGAATCAGGCGGCCCCACCCGGCCCCCGCAGGGAGAGGGCGCCGGGATAGGCCTCTCGAATCTTCGATCGCGCCTGGCGTTTCGATATGGGGATCAGGCCAGTATGCGCGTCTCTTCGCGGCCGGGCCGGGGGACGATCGTGAGCATCAGCGTCCCGGATAGGAGCGCCCAAGGTGTATAAGGTGCTTGTGGCGGAGGATGAAGAGCTCGAGCGCGAGGCCGTGTGCCGGGTCATAGCCGCGGCCCGCCCGGAAGGCCTGCGCCTGTGCCCGGCCGTCAACGGGGTGGAGGCCCTGGGCATAGCCCGGGAGGAGGATCTGGACGCGGCCTTCCTGGACATCCGCATGCCAGGCCTGGACGGCTTGGAGGCTGCCGAGGCCATACGCGCCATCAGACCCGATCTTCCCATCGTCTTCCTGACCGCCTGCGAGCGCTTCGACTACGCCCGCCGGGCGGTATCCCTGGGCATAGACGAGTACATTCTCAAGCCGGCCGAGAACGACGAGATCCTGGCCGCCCTGGAGCGCATGCTCTCTGAGCGCGACTCGGCCCGCACCCGCAGCGAGGGTCTCAAGCGCAGCCAGGAATCCCTGGCATCGGCTTCATCTTACTTGAAAGAAGAAATCGAGCGGCGCCTCTCGGCCGAAGAGCTTGACTGGCGCTGCCTGCGCGAGTACGCCAGGGCCGCCGGCCTGGCCCCCGGAGACGCCTGCCTCACAGCCTTCCGCCTGCCCTCCGGCAAGGGCGCGGCCCTGAGCCCCGGCCTGGTCCGGGCCATCATGTCGCGCATCGTCAAGCGCGCCGCGGAGGCCGGCGCATCCAGGGGCTTCCACTGCCTAGGCGGGGCCTCTCCCGGCCACGCCTTCGTCCTCTGCCTCTCCCCGCCCGGGGTCGAGTCGCCCTGCTGCCGGTTCGGCATGGAGCTTGCAAAGGAAGTCCAGCGGCAGATTATGGGCGAGACCGGCATCCTCCCCAGGGCCGGCATCGCCGTAGGCACTGAGGGTGGACTCCTGGAAGCCGCCCGCTCCGCCGCCGATCTCGCCAGGGGCGAAGAGCCCGTGATATGCGCCCCGGACAAGCCCAATCGAAGCCGTCCCAACGCGACAGGGGAAATGGAGGGTACGGACGCAGCCACGCGCTTGGCTCGACGGGCCCTGGCTCTGATGGAGGCCGAGCTTGGCAGGGACATCTCCCTGGGCGAGGTAGCCACGCGGCTGCGTATCTCGCCCTCCCACCTCTCGCGTATCCTCTCTTCAGGCCCCGAGCGGGGCTTCTCCGCGGCCTTGGCGCGCCTGCGCGTGGACAGGGCCAAGGCCCTCATGCGCGGGGGCTCATCCGTTAAAGAGGCGGCGGCCATGGTGGGCTTCAAGGATCCAGCCTACTTCTCCAAGGTCTTCAGGCGTCTAGTCGGCATGAGCCCCACTCAGTTCCTGGAACAGGCAGAGGAGGCCGGCCGATGAGGGCGGCGGCCTTCCTCCTGGCGGTCTGCCTGGCCGCCCTGCCGGCCGAACCCCTCTACCTGCGCCTTGCCGAGATCCACCCCCAGGATTATCCCACGGTCAAGGGCGACCTCGAGTTCGCCCGACTGGCATCAGAGCGTTCCAGTGGGCGCATCAAGATCGTGGTCTACCCGGGCGCTGTCCTGGGGCAGGAAAGGTCCGTCTTGGAGCAGGTGCGCTTCGGGGCCATAGACATAGCCCGGGTCAGCCTCTCGGCCATGTCCGACATAGAGCCGGCCCTGAACGCCCTGCAGATGCCCTACCTCTACAGGGACAACGCCCACATGTGGAAGGTCCTCAAGGGCCAGATAGGCTCGGAGCTCCTGGCGCGCCTGGACAGCAGTGGCTTCCTCGGCCTGGGCTGGTTCGAGTCCGGCTCGCGCAGTTTCTACACCGTCAAGGGCCCGGTCAAGCGTCCGGCCGACCTGCGCGGCCTGCGCATCCGCGTCCAGGAGAGCCAGCTCATGTCCGAGCTGGTACGGGCCTTCGGGGCCGAACCCGTGCCGATGGCCTACGGCGACGTCTATTCCGCCCTCCTGACCGAGGCCATCGACGGGGCGGAGAACAATTGGCCCTCCTACTTCTCCTGGAACCACCACCGCCTGGCGCCCTACTTCACCATCGATGAGCACACCAGCGTCCCGGAGATGATCGTCATGTCCAAGCTGAGCGCCGACCTCCTTGCGCCCGAGGACCGCCGCCTCCTGGCCGAGTGCGCGGCCGGGGCATTGGAGCTCCAGCGGGCCGAGTGGGCCGCCTACGAGCGCCTGGCGATGGAAGGCGCCAAGGCGGCCGGAGTGGTCGCCACGGTGGTGACCGATAAGGCCGAGTGGCGGGCCGTGGTCGAGCCTCTGTACGCCCGTCAATCCGCCGAGGTGCGCGAGCTGATCAAACGGATAAAGGCAGTCAAGTAGTTCGCGTCGGCCGCACCAGGTCGATGCAATGGAAATACCGGAAATGCCGCGATACTACCGGCTGCGGCGACCCAATACGCCCCTAAAATGGCCTGGATACGAAGACTCCTCCTCGACCGCCGTTGGGGAGGTCCCCCGCTGGGGGAACCAGATCATCGTATCCATAGGAGGCGTAAAATGAAGAAAGCCTTGCTGCTGCTGGCGGCCCTGCTGGCCGCGACCGCCCTTTTCGCGGCACCGGTCAAGCTCAAGCTCAGCGAAGTGCACATCGAGGGTTATCCCACCACCTTGGCGGACAGGGAATTCGCCCGCTTGGTGAAAGAGAAGACCGAAGGCCGGGTGGAGATCTCGGTCTACTCCGGCGGCACGCTGTACGGCTCGGAGCCGGAGGCCATCGAGGCCCTGGTCATCGGTGAGCTGGCCTTCGCCCGTGTATCGGCCTCGCCGGTCGCCAATTTCGTGCCCGACCTGAACGCCATTCAGTTGCCCTACCTCTACAAGAGCGCCGACCACATGTGGGCCGTCCTCAACGGCCAGATCGGCCAGGACATGCTCAAGAAGGTCCAGTCCTCCGGCTCCGGCCTCATCGGCCTGTGCTGGTACGACGCCGGCAGCCGCTGCTTCTATCTCAAGAAGTCCATATCGTCGATCGCCGACATGAAGGGCCTCAAGATCCGCGTCCAAGACAGCAAGATGATGGTCAGGATGATCGAGCTCCTGGGCGCCACCGCCGTGACCGGCATAGGCCCCAACGACGTGTATTCCAACATCATGTCCGGCGTGATCGACGGGGCCGAGAACAACTGGCCTACCTACGACACCAAGGGCGACTACAAGGCCGCCAAGTTCTACATCCAGGACCACCACACCCGCGTGCCCGAGATCCTCCTTGCCTCCGAGAAGGCCCTGGCCAATCGCAAGGTGTCCGCAGCCGATATTGAGATCATCAAGCAGTGCGCCAAGTCCACCCAGGAATACGAGATCGCCCAGTGGAAGGAGATGGAGAAGAAGTCCGAGGCCAACGTCAAGGCCGGCGGCGCCACCGCCGTGGCCCTGAACGCCTCCCAGCTCAAGGCCTTCCAGGACGCCATGGCCCCCCTGTACAAGGAATTCGGCTCGTCCTACACCGCCATCATCAACGCCATAGCCGAGGTCGGCAAGAAGTACTGACGGTCCATCACCCGGCGGGCGGCCCCGCGCCGCCTTCCGGGGCCCGGCCCTCCCGCGCGGGCGGCGGTCGGTAGCGTGAAGGGAGCATCCATGGGAAGCTTCGCCCGGGCCCTGAGGGCCATAGACACAGGGATACACAAAGCCCTCCTGGTCATAGCCCAGATAGCCCTCCTGGTGATGATCATCATCGTGTGCGGAACCGTGTTCGCTCGCTACGTGCTCAATACCGGAATCGTCTGGGCCGAGGAGGTGCCGCGCACCATGGTGGCCCTGTTCGCCTTCATCGCCTGCGCCATGGGCGTGCGCGACCACCTCCACATCGGCATCGAGTTCCTCTACCGCCGCACCAAGGCGGGCGGCCGCGCCAGGAAGGCCATGGACGCCCTCTTCTATATCCTCACCTTCGCCTGCGGAGCCATTATGGCTTTCTACGGCTGGAACCTGTGTGTCCAGCTCTGGCGCTTCAAGATGCCGGCCACCGAATGGCCCCGGTCTGTCCAATACGTCTCCATGCCCCTGGCCGGGGCCGTCATCATGTACGATTCCCTGCTCTTCCTCTTCGGGGTCATCAAGCCCGAGGAGCGGATCTACTCCGAGAAGGAAGCCGAATTGGAAGTCATCCACATTAAGCGCGACAAGAAGGCCGTCCCGGGGAAGGGGGCCTGATGGACCAGACTACACTCGCTACCATCGTGCTCCTGGGCGGCTTCCTGATCCTCATCATCCTACGTATTCCAGTGGCCTTCTGCCTCCTCCTCTCAGCAGTGGCCAGCGCCCTGGCCTACGGCCACGGGCTGTCCACGCTGGTGCAGCAGATGGTCAAGGGCATCGACAACTTCACCCTCCTGGCCATCCCCTTCTTCATCGTCATGGGCGAGATCATGTCGGCGGGGAAAATATCCGAGAAAATCGTGGATCTGGCCAACCTCCTGGTGGGGCGTTTCCGCGGAGGCCTGGCCTATGTCAACTGCATAGACTCCATGTTCTTCGGGGGCATCTCGGGCTCGGCCGTGGCGGACGTGTCCTCGCTGGGCTCTATCGTCATCCCCCTCATGAAAAAGCAGGGCTACGACGAGGACTTCGCGGTGGGCCTGACCGTCACCACGTCCTGCCAGGGCGTCCTCATACCTCCCAGCCACAACATGGTTATCTACGCCTTGGCCTCGGGCCTGGGCGGCGCCATACCCGCCCTCCTCTGGGGCGGCCTCGGCCCCGGGATCATGCTGGGCCTCATGCTGATGATCCTCTGCTTCGTGATGGCCAAAAAGTACAAATTCCCCCGCTGCGATCCCGTCCCGAAGGGCCACAGGCTCAAGATCATCCTCCAGGCCATCCTGCCTATGATGATCTTCGTCATCATCATGGGCGGCGTAGCGGCTGGGATATTCACCGTCACCGAGTCGGCGGCCATCGCTTGCGTCTACACATTCATTCTTTTCTTCGTCTACGTCCTCATGGGCGCGATACCCATGAAGGCATTGAAGCCGGTGCTCAAGAACAGCCTGAAGACCCTAGCCATCGTCCTCACCCTGATAGCTGCGGCCAAGTCCTTCGCCTTCATGATGACCCTGCTCAGGATCCCGGACGCCATGACCAGGGCCCTGATAGCCATAAGCGACAACAAGTACGTCTTGCTCTTCATCATCAACGTTCTCCTCATCCTGCTCGGTTGTTTCATGGACATGGCCCCCCTCATCCTGATCATGACGCCCATCCTCCTCCCGGTGGTCACCAGCCCGGTCATCGGCATGGACCCGGTCCACTTCGGGGTCATGCTGATCTTCAACTTGGCCGTGGGTCTGTGCACCCCGCCGGTGGGCAGCGCCCTCTTCGTGGGCTGCGCCATCGGCAAGACGCCCATCGAGCGCACGGCTGTCAGGATGCTGCCTATGTTCGCCGTGATGGTGATCGGTCTTCTCCTGGTCACCTACATCCCGGCCATCACCATGACCCTGCCCTCACTTATCTTGCAGGGGAAGTGAGGCGGGCGGCCTGAGCAAGATGGCGATCCGCCCCTGGCCCCGGGACGTGCAGCCCCCATGCAGTAGGCGGATTGCGGGCTGCGCCTTTCCCGTGTTAGTATTACTCGATGCCCGCTCCAAGGAAGCGCGCCGCGAGCCGGGGGAAAGCATCGGGGCGGAACCGCAAGTCCAAGGTCGATTACCACCTCTTCATCCTCTCCACCCTGATTCTCATCCTCTTCGCCCTCATCGCCGCCCTCGTTCTCACCCTAAGGCCGCCGGTGGGGGAGGATCTCTTCACCAGCGCGGAGAGCCCGCCTCAGGCCAGCCCCGAAGCCGCGCCTGAGAAGCCGAGCCCCTCGCCCCGGACCGTGGGTCCCTCGCCGAGCCCCGGCGGCCCGGAGGAATCGCCGGAGACTCCCTCGCCCGCGCCGACCAGCCCGAGGCCCAGCCCAGCCCCATCGCGCCGCCCCTCGCCGCGGCCCAGCCCGCGCCCCGCCGCCGGCGAGCTCGTCATCGTAATCGACGATGTCGGGCACAACGTCCACGATATCAAGCCCTTCCTGGATTTCCCGGGCGAGCTCACCTTCGCCGTCCTCCCGGGCTTGCCGCACACGGCCGATTGCGTCAAGATGCTCCAGGCTGCCGGGAGGGAGTACATCCTGCACCTGCCCATGGAGGCCATCGACGATCTCGATCCGGGTCCCGGAGCGCTCACGGGCGATCCCAGCCCGGCCGAGATCCACGCTATCCTTGTGGCCGACCTGGCCGATGTGCCGGGGGCAAGGGGTATCAACAACCACATGGGTTCCAAGTTCACCCAGGACCTGGGTCTCATGCGCCAGGTCCTCAGGTTCGCCAAGAGCCGAGGCCTGTATTTCATAGATTCGAAGACCATTTCGGGCACGGTCACCTCGCTGGCGGCCGAGCTGGAAGGATACACCGCATGGGAGAGGGACGTGTTCTTGGATAACGCTTCCGACAAGGCCAGCATCAGAGCCATGCTGAACCAGGGCCTGGCCAAGGCCTCCGCCTCCGGGCGGGCTGTCATGATCGGCCACGTCTGGTCGGCCAACCTGGCCCAGGCCCTGATGGAGCTCTACCCCGAGCTGGTGGAGGAGGGCTACAGCCTGACCACCATATCGCGCATCATGAGGAACATGGACGATGACGGTTCTGGGGATTGAAAGCTCCTGCGACGAATGCGCCGCGGCCGTCGTCCGAGACGGCTCGACCATTCTCTCCTCCATCGTCGCCAGCCAGGTGCCCTTCCACGAGAAGTATCGCGGGGTTGTTCCCGAGCTGGCCAGCCGCATGCACGTGGAGTGGATTCAACCTGTCGTCACCGAGGCCCTCGCGGCCTCCGGCCTGAGTCTGGAAGACCTAGACGGCATAGCAGTCACGGCCAAGCCCGGCCTGGTGGGCTCACTCCTGGTGGGCCTTCAGTTCGCCAAGGGTCTGTCCCTGGCATCCGGCAAGCCCCTGGTAGGCGTCAACCACATCCTGGCCCACCTCTACGCCCCGCGCCTTGAGGCCGACATCGCCTACCCCTTCCTGGGCCTCCTGGTATCGGGCGGGCACACCCTCATCTGCCGCGTCCTGGGCTTCGACCAGGTGGAGGTCCTGGGTTCCACCATCGACGACGCCGCCGGCGAGGCATTCGACAAAGTGGCTACGCACTACGGCATGGGGTATCCGGGCGGCCTGGCCGTGGACAGGCTGGCCAAGCAGGGCGACCCGGACGCCTTCCGCTTCCCCTCCTCGCCCAAGCTGGGCAAGGGCGAGCACCCCTACGATGTATCCTATTCGGGCCTCAAGACGGCCGTGATCAACCAACTCGAGCGATACCGCCGTCCCGGGCACAAGGGAGCCGAGAAGGCCGACATCGCCGCCAGTTTCCAGCGCGCGGCCGTGGAGATCCTCCTCTCGCGCCTCATCAAGGCCGCCGAGGACACAGGCTTGGAAACCATCGTGGCCGGCGGCGGAGTGGCTGCCAACTCGCTCCTGCGTGCGGAGCTGGCCAAGCGCGCCGGAGGCCGCCGGGTTGTTTTCCCCTCCCTGCCCCTGTGCACGGACAACGCCGCCATGGTGGCCGGCCTCGGTTGCATGATGCTCAGCCGCGGGGACCGCGACGGCCTGGATCTCGTTCCGGCCTCGCGCGTACCCGCCTTCAAAAAGTTCCGCTAGGGCCCGTCCCAGCGTCCTAAGAAGCTTGACAGGCGACCCGTCCTGGGTTTCCATGGATGCATGGTCGATCAAGGCGTGATCGCTTCTTCCTTTAAGGATGTCATACCGGCCGACCCAGCCCTGGCCCGGGCCGCGGCCATAGCCGTGGGCGAGGTGCTGGCCCTCAAGCCCGGCGAGAAGCTCCTCATCATCACCAATCCGCTGCGCGACGTATTGGAGATCTCGGCGGCCGTATACGATGCGGCCCAAGCCGCCGGAGCCACGCCGGTGGTAATCGTGCAGGGGGTCAAGCGCCAGACCGACTTCGCTGACGACGCCGTCATCGCCGCCTTTGAGAGCCGCCCGGACGCCCTGGTCTCCCTCTCGGGGGTGAAGATGGGCAAGGACCGCATCGGCATAGCCACGCCCTACCAGCACGAGGGCGCCAGCTTCGACCATATCTTCCATTACCAGCTCTACGGGGCCAAGAGCCTGCGCGCCTTCTGGTCGCCCACCGTGACCAAGGAGATCTTCGCCCGCACAGTGCCGATTGACTACCGCCTCCTGCGCACCCGTTGCGCGGCCCTCAAAGCGGCCATGGAACGCGCCTGCGCCCTGCGCGTGAACGCCCCCGGCGGCACCCAGGTCAGCCTCTCTTTGGAGGGCCGCGGGGCCTTCATAGACGACGGGGATTTCACCAGGCCGGGCTGCGGCGGCAACCTGCCCGCCGGGGAAGTCTTCTCCTCTCCGGTGGTGGGCAGCGCCCGCGGCCGGATCGTCTTCGATGGATCGATGTCGCTCAACGCGCGCGATATCCGTCTGGACCGGCCCATTGTTGCCGAACTGGAAGACGGTTTCATCACATCCATCAGCGGCGGCCCGGAGGCGGCCGCCCTCCTTGAGACAGTGGCTGACGCCGAGCGACGCGCACTAAGGATGGAGGAGGCCGGCCAGTTGCCCGCGGGCAAGGGGGCGGTCTATGCCCGAAACGCCCGCAACCTGGGCGAGATCGGCATAGGCCTCAACCCCAGCGCGAGCATCTCCGGCAACATGCTGGAGGACGAGAAGGCCATGGGCACCTGCCATTTCGCGGTGGGACATAATTACGACGGCGACGCGCCGGCCCTGATCCACCTGGACGGCCTGGTCCGCTCGCCCACGGTCTTCGCCCTCATGCCCGACGGCGGCGAGGAATGCCTCATGCGTGACGGCCTGATCGAAGCAACTGTCGGCGCTTGAAGGCCCGCACAGGCCGACCTAGACTCTAGGCATGCCCCGTTTCATCGCCATAGGGTACGTCGACATGGCCATAGAGGCGGCCGCTCTGGGCTTGTTCTTCCTGGCCCTGTTTTTCTTCGTACGGGCTTCCCGCAGCCTGAGAGACCCCCGTTACCTCTCCCTGGCTGCAATCGCCCTTATCGCCGGCCTATACTCTCTGGCGGGCATGAGTGCGAAAACAGCCTTCTTCGGCGGAGCCGAAGAAGGACTGGTCGGCCGTCTCATCGTGGCCCAGGAAGCTGTCCTTCCCTTTTTCCTCTACGCCATCCCGGCCATGCTGGCTGCCTTCGTCAAGGCCCCGGCCGCCCTCAACCGCGCCAACCGCCTAGCCTCTTGGATCATGTTGGCCCTGGCGGCCGCCTCGGCCCTGGCGGCGGTCATCTTCCCGCGCGTCTACCTCTACGACTTTAAGCGCCTCGAGGGAGGTATGGAAGTCTACGCGGGCTGGAACTACTTCGCCGCCCACGCCCCGGTTGGTGTCGCGGCGGCTTACGCCGTAGCCGTCCTTCTGGCCGACGTTCTGCGATGGAAAAATCTCGGTCAAGAAATATTCTTCTTCATCGGCACCTTTCTAGCCGGCATGTTCGCTGTCTCGTCGGTCTGGCGAATGCTTTTCGGCGCCTATATTGATCCCCTACGCGCCTTCGCCTTTTCACGCGTGATGGCATCCTTGCTTCTCTTTGGGGCCATTATCTCCATCGGCTTCATCCGCCGCTTCCTGGGTGAGGCCGGCGAGACCCGGGCGGCTAAAGAACGGGCGGACTCACTCCTGGTGAAGGATCCCCTGACCGGCCTGCCCAACCGCAGGGCATTCGCTGCGGACGCTGAGCGCGCCAGGGCCAAGGACGGCGGCCGGGGGTTGGCCCTGGCCCTCCTGGACATAGACGGCTTCCTGGATCTCAACGAATCCTACGGCTCGGCCACCGGCGATAAACTCTTGGCCGCCTTGGGTCCGGCCATTTCGGAAGCCCTGGGCGGGCTCACCGTCTACCGCATGGGTGGTGACGAGTTCGCCTTCATGATACCCTGCGACGGAGACGCCGGCGCAGGTCGGGCCGAGCAAGCTGTGAAGCTCGCGCGCGAGGTGTTGAGGCGTGGCTTGGCCGCCGAACCCGGAACCCTCTTCAAGCTGGATAGCTCGGCTGCAATCGCCTTCATGAACAAGCCTGAAGAGAGCCCCGAGGCCTCCCTGGCTAACGCCTATACCTGTCTACGTGAGGCCAAGCGCGAGGGAAACGCGGTCAAGGTCTTCACTCCCGAATGGCACCGAGCTACCTTGGAGCGCATCGAGACCGTGCTGGCCCTGCGCTCGGATTTAGAATCGGGCAAGCTCCGGCTGGAATACCAGCCTATCCATGACGCCGAGGGCCGTCTGACCGGAGCCGAGGCACTGCTGCGCTGGGACAGGGCGCGTATGGCCGGCGGGCCGGGAGCCTTCATTCCCCTTGCCGAATCCGCAGGCCTCATGCCGTCCATCGGAAGAAGGATCATGGGCATGCTCCTGGATGACTTGGGCGCGGCCCTGCGCGCGGGTGGCCTGCCACCTATCTCCATCAACCTCTCACCCATCCAGCTCATGGAGGCCGATTGCTGCGCGGCTATGGAGGAGCTGGTAGGCTCGTACGACTTGTCCCTGTCCCTCTTCCAATTCGAGGTGACCGAGTCCATCTTCCTGGGCCGCGGCACCCAGGCCGTAGATTCTCTACGCCGCCTACGAGAGCGCGGGGCGCGTGTGGCCATCGACGATTTCGGCTCGGGCTACTCCAACCTGGGCTATCTGGGCAGTCTACCGGCTGACAAGATCAAGGTTGACAAGTCCTTCATCGACAGTGTGCCGGGCGATCCCAAGGCCGAGTCCCTGGTCCGGGCCCTGGCCGAGATCGGCCGATCCTTCGGTCTGGAGCTCCTAATCGAAGGCGTGGAAAACACCGCCCAATTCGCCTTCCTGAAGGGGGCCGGCTACCGTGAATTCCAGGGCTTCCTCTTCTCGCGGCCCCTCAGGCCTGAAGCCCTCATTCGCTACGCCCGCGAGTTCGCGGGTGCGGATCCGCGTTCGCCCGTGCTCACAAGGCGAGCTCCGGTCTGATCGCTTGAGGCGATGCGGGTTCGGCAGCCCAGGCGCCGACCGGGGGTCGCGCTTGATGCCGGCGGGCCTTTTCCGCTATTCTCGCGGCATGGACCAAAGCAAGAGCGAGGCCCTGCATTGGGCCGACCAGACCGCGCAGAAGATCATCCGCGAGAAGGGCGACAAGGACTTGTACGTCTGCGCCTCCGGCATCACCCCTTCTGGCACCGTGCACATAGGCAACTTCCGCGAGATCATATCAGTGGACCTGGTGGTGCGGGCTCTGCGGGATTTGGGCAAGCGGGTGCGCTTCATCTACAGCTGGGACGACTACGACGTGTTCCGCAAGGTGCCTCTCAATATGCCCGCACGCGAACTCCTGGAAAAGCACCTGCGCTTCCCTATCACCATGGTCCCGGACCCCTGGGGGCGCGACGAGAGTTACGCCCGCCACCACGAAGTGGACGTGGAGAGCCAACTGCCGCGCGTGGGCATTTATCCCGAATTCATCAGGCAGGCCGAGCGCTACCGCTCGGGGGCCTACGCCGAGGGCATCCGCAAAGCCCTGGAGAAGCGCGAGGAGCTCAAGCGCATCCTGGACAAGTACCGCGACGAAGACCATAAGATCCAGGGCGAATGGTGGCCCATTTCCGTCTTCTGCGACGCCTGCTCGCGCGACACTACCGAGATCCGCGCCTGGGACGGGCAGTGGGGCGTCAGCTACGCCTGCGAGTGCGGGCACGCAGAGACCGTGGACCTGCGCACCGCCAAGGGCGTCAAGCTGTCCTGGCGCGTGGACTGGCCCATGCGCTGGGCCCGCGAGGGCGTGGACTTCGAGCCGGCCGGCAAGGACCACCACAGTCAGGGCGGCTCCTTCGACACCGCCAAGCACGTGGTGGAGGAAGTCTACGGGGCCAAGCCGCCGGTCACTTTCCGCTACGACTTCATCGGTATCAAGGGCACGCCCGGCAAGATGGCCTCCTCCAAGGGCAACGTGGTGGACCTGCCCGAGCTGCTCAGCGTCTACGAGCCCCAGGTGGCCCGCTACCTCTTCGCCGGCACGCGCCCCAACACCGAGTTCGTCATCTCCTTCGACCTGGACGTCATCAAGATTTACGAGGACTACGACCGTACCGAACGCATCTACTGGGGCCTGGAGAAGGCTAAGGACGAGGAGAGCCTGGCTAAGGAGAGGCGCATCTACGAGCTCTCCCAGCACGACGGCCTGCCGGCGGAGGCGCCCTACCAGGTAGGCTTCCGCCACCTCTGCAACCTTCTCCAGATCAATTCCGGGGATCCCGATAAGACCCTGGCCGGCTTGCCCGGAGTCAAGCCCTCCCAGGAGGTGCGCCTGCGCCAGCGCATGCGCTGCGCCTGGCATTGGGTCAGCGAGTGCGCCCCGGAAGACTTCCGCTTCATGCTCCGCGAGGACGGCAGCCTAGCCGCCCTTTCAGACGCCGAAGCGGCCGCCCTGCGCGAACTGCGCACGGAATTGGAACGCGGCCCCTCGGAGGAGAAGGCCCTGTCCGAGGCAATCTTCGCCATCGCGCAGAAGAACGGTTTGGAGCCCAAAGCCCTCTTCAAGGCCGCCTACCAGGCCCTCATCGGAAAAGACCAGGGGCCGCGCTTGGCCGGCTTCATCCTGGCGGTGGGGACGGAGCGCGTACTCAGGATACTCGCGGGGTATTGAAGACCGCCGCCGCTCGCCCCCCTACCTCAGCCCTCCATGTCCTCGCCGCCGCCCTCGCGGCTGCGCTCCATCATCGCCCGGATGAAACGTTCCATAGCCTCGCGGGCCATGTCCTTGCAGCCCAGGCCGAAGGCCAGGGCCGCACCCAGGGCCAGGGCGCCCAGGAGGATGAGGAAGACCGGGCCTATCAGGTTCCCGCCCACGCCCAGCTGATCCAGGGAGATGGATAAGGTCAAGAGGAAGCCGGCCCATTTGATAGCCCGTGCCAGGAGGCCGGCGTTAGGGAAACCTGCATTGCGCGCGATAGTAGAGACGAACTTGGCCAGAAATCCCGTCAGCACCAGGCCGACCGCCATCACCAGGCCGGCTGAAAAGAAAGCCGGGAGCTTCTCGGCCGCGCGCGAGCCGAATTCGCCCAGGATGCGCTCGTCCAGGCTGAGGGCCGATAGGATCAGCGACAGCACCAGGATCACCCAATAGGCCGTCACCCCCGCCAGCTTGGAGGCCGAAAACTCGACCCCGCCTTTGCGTAAAAACTCCTTGAAGCCGGTGCGCTCGCTTAAGCGGTCGAACTTGAGCGCCGCCAACAGCCGCGAGATGAGGAGGCGGGCCAGCAGGGCCGCGCTCCAGCCGGCCGCCAGGATGATGGCCGCCTGCAGGGGCCGCGGCAGAGAGGCCCAGAACGCGGCTATGCCCTCGAGTATACCTTCCATCGGCGATGCCCTCCTTACTGACGTTCCGGATCCGTGACCAGCGAGTGGATGGCCTTGACGTCCATGCCCGCCAGACCCAGCCGCTTCAGGCCGCGCCCCTCGGCGCGGTAGTCGCGCCCGTGCAGGAGGCAGCCCATGTCTATGACCATGCCTATAGTCGGGGCCTGCACGCCCATGAGACCGGCGAGGGCCTCGATGGGTACCAGGCTCATCGGCACGTCCTCCCAGATATAGCGGTGTGCGATTCCTGATGGGGCCTTGATCCCGCGGTAGGCCCAGGTGGCCCGGATGGCCTCGTAGAGGCAGTCCCCGGCCGAGCCGTAGCTCAGATAGAGCCACTCGCGGGCCGACATCGAGCGCACCCCCAAGGCCCGGGCCGTGGCCAGGCGCTCGGCGTCCACGGCCTCCAGGACCCGCGCCACCGAGGGCGTGATCCCTTCCAGGTAGTACTCGAAACCCCCGCGCGTGCCTTCTATCCAGCCTGCGTTGAGGATTGTCAGGGCCGGGTGAAAGACAGCGCCGATGTTTTCCATGCTGGTGGCTAGGACATTGCCGCCGGGCGCAAACTGAGGGAAGGCCGGTTCCAGGGCCCGCAGGGCGGCCGGAATCCAATGCGAGGGCAGGGTCGCCAGGGGCACCTCGCGCTTGATCTTGAAGATGCGCGCCTCGTGGCGCGATATGGCCCGCGAGGCGTAAATGAAGGTTTGGGCCTCGGCGATCACCGGCCGTTCCCGGCAACCGGCCTCCAGGAGGGCCTGCCGGAATTCCAGGGCCCCGCCGGTGCGCCCCGGATTGAGCACCACCAGCTGGCCCGATTCCGCCAGGGGCGCGTACAGCTCGGCTATCCCGCGGTGGGCCGTGGAGGGCACTACGACCATGATCACGTCAGCGTCCTTGACGCCCTTGGCCAGGACCGAAGTGGCCAGCTCCACGGGGCCGAACCCGGAGACCTCGCCGCTCAGGCGGATGCCCCCATGCCAGCGCACGCCCGCCAGGTGTTCGTCCGTGCGATTATAGAGGCGCACGCGGAATCCCATCAGGCCTAGATGGGCGGCCATGGCCATGCCCCCGTTGCCGGCGCCCACCACGCAATAGACAGCCGCCTTTCCCTTGACGCGGGTATCCGCGAGACGCTCCGTCACGGCCGTATCACTGGAGCGGTCGCCCTTCTCAAGGCTCAATGGGATTCCCTCCTTCCAGGCGCCGTGCCGTCTGGGCTGCCGCGCCCAGGCGCTCCTCAAGAGGCGCGGGCCTGCCCTCATCATCCACCGTTTCCACTCCCCCGTCCACCAGGGCGGTAGGCCAGCGCAGGGCCTCTGGATAGAGGGCCCGCTCGGCGGCCAGCTCCGGCACGGGGAGGAAACCCGCCCTGAACATGAGCTCCAGGCCCCCGGCCGACCAGGGATCGCGAATCGCAGATTCGACGGCCCGGATGGCCTCGCGGACGCGAGACAGGAGCCTCTCCGTCCTGGCCAATACTTCCTCGGCGACCGTCCTGTTCCAGGGCGCCTGGCCCCCGGCCTTGAGGACCCGGTATTCCTCCAGGGCGACTCTGGTGATGCCCAGGCTCTCGTCGATCACGGCCGGGTCAGCTAGGGCATATCCCTCGGAGTAGCTCACCACATGGATGAGCCCCGGGCTGGAGGCGTCCTCGGGCTCGATGTCGTCCATCAGGGCGGCCGAGGCCGCCAACTGGGCCCTGGCCTTCACCGGATCGCTTGAGAAATAATCCAGGCCTGCCCGGGGTTGGAGAACGACCCTCAACCCGGGTATCTCGCGCGTCAGGATAAGGAGGGCGCGGGCCTTTGCCAGATCCTGGGGGCCGCAGATGCCGCGGGGGGTGTTGAGCATCGTTTGCAATACCAGGACGCGCAGGCCGGCCCGTCTGAGGAAGCGTGCGGCTGCATAGCCTGCCAGCACGCAGGTGACATCGTCCGCCCCGCGGAAGGCGAAGTGGTGGGGCACATTCGGCTCTACCGGCTTGCCGCAGGCCGCCGCATAGCGCGTAGCCGCCTCGTGCTGAAGCAGGTTCTCCCGTAGCCCGTTCGGCCCTCGCCCATCCAGACGCGAAAACCACCACAAGGAGAATGCATGCCAGGCTATGTCCAGACATTCCTCGTGGATCCGCGCCAAGGTGTCCACAGAAGAGGTGCCCGCGTAGGTGCGGACAAGCATCGGCCGGGCGGCCCGGCGCACCGCGCGATATTCTTCCTCAGAATTGATGGGCACCCCGCCCCCGTTGGGCGCCCCTCCCCAATCCTGGCCGAAGCGCTCCTGGCTCAGCTGACTCGTGCCGATGGACAGCACATCCAGGAGGCCGGAGCGGGCGAGGCGGGTAGTCCAGTCCAGGAAGAGCCTGACTGCCTCGCCTCGGTCGGAAAGATAGGGACCTGCGTGGGCCCGTAGGAGGGGCGGGAACCCGGCCGCGCGGCCCCAGTCGAGGCGCGCCACAAGGCCATCGCCCTTGCCGCTAAAGCCCGGCATGCCCGATCGGTCCACCGGCTGCACCGAGCTGAGATCGAATCGCTCAGCGACACCCTCCCCGAAACGCATCCGTGCCTGATCGTAGGCCAAGGAACGCGAGAGCCCGGCCGGCAGGAGGGAGGCCGGTAGACCGAAGATCTCCAAGACCTCAGCCTGATCCTCACCCCCTGAGAAACAGCCGTCGATGAATGGGAAGCGCTCGCGGACCAAGTCACAGGCCGCTGGCAAGCCTGAGAAGTAGAGCCGTCCCAGCTTACCGCCAGCGGGGGCCAGGTGGCCCCGTTCTTCCAGAAAGGCATACAATCTGGCGAAGGCCCTCAGAGCCTCCTCCGGATCCAGGCGGTAACTGAAGCCTAAAGCCGTGAGACCCTGGCCCCGAATCCAGGCATCCAGTTCGCGGCCGTTGGCGCCTGCCAGCGGATCCATGGCCGCCCGCCTGACAGCCTCCTCCCCGATGCAGGCGAATACTCCGCAGGATGCCAGGAGGGCCGCCGCCCGCGCCAGACCTAGGGAGTGCGCATCGTTCTCAGGCCTGAGAAAGCCTACCCTGTCCCCCCGCTCCAGGCCCGGCCTCATCTGATCACCTCCTGAGCCGGGACAGGTACGCCCCAATGACGCTCGCGGACGAATTCCGACGCGACCTCCATGAAGGCCCCAGCGGCCGGTGAGGGAAGGCTACCGGCCCAGGCGAATCCGATCGTCGTCGTCTCATCCATCTCAATGAGCGCCAGCCTCCCGCGATCCTCATCCGCCAGAGCCAGGAGGGGGAGGATGGACCAGGCCAGCTCAGCCAGGACGAGCCGCACCAGAGCCCGCACGTCGCCACTGGTATAGGCCACCTCGGGCTCGAAGCCGGCCCCCTCGCATGTTGATCGAGCGAATCTAGCCAAGCCGGGCGCTACCGAATCGGCCACCATGGCCATCGGCATTCGGGCAAGCTCGGCCAGGGCCTCGGCGGGCTCTCGCCGCGATACCCAGCCTATGGGCGCCAGGATGGCGAAGGGTTCCTCGAGGAAGGCCTCGTGGGAAAGACCGGGGGATCCGAACCAGGAACGGACGATTCCCAGATCGATGCGGCCCTCCACCAAGGCTCGGGCCTGTTCTTGGTTGCCCATGGCTATCACGTCGATCCGTTGAGCGGGCAGGCGGTCCGCCGCGTGCCGGAGGAGGGCTGGGAGGAGGGTTGCAAGGTGGGAATTGACACAACCGATGCGGAGGGGCGGGTTGGCTGGGTCTGCCATGGCCCTGGCCGCCCTACAGGCGGCGTCCACATCGACCATGACCCTGGTGAAGGCGTCCCTGAGGAAGGCGCCCTCTGCTGTCAGGCTCACCCTCGAGCCGCCCCGATCAAAGAGCTTCACGCCTAATTCTCTCTCCATATCTTTGATCTGCCGGCTGAGGGGGGGCTGGGACATGGAGAGCTCAGCCGCGGCATGGGTGAAATTGAGATGCTTAGCAAGAGCTAAAAAGTATCGGATATGTCTGAGTTCCATAGTTATAGGGTATTAGCCTGACACAGGATCGTCAATGAAAAATTGGCAGGTTCTGCCCAAAAAATGACTATGCTCTATATCCCTTCGTCATTCACTATCGCTGCCATCCAAGGGGGAACAGAGCTCCCGCCCTTTCCCCCCATTTACTGTGGAAGAATCTGATACGGAAGCTTCCATCCCCCCTATCCCGGAAGCGACACGGTAAGTATGAATAGATGGTCCTTGACAACTCGTGTAATAGAACCTATGTTCTATTACACGAGTACTAGGACATGACATCCCTCGACAAACGCATGATCTATCAGACCGACAGCACCCGCGAACACATCATCGACATCGCTACCACCCTCTTCACCAATCGCGGCTTCTTCGAGACCCACATGCGTGACATCGCCTCAACATGCGGTCTGAGCCGGACGAGTATCTACCGCTACTTCCGCGACAAGCTGGACCTAGGCTTCGCCATCCTTGAGCGGATCTGGGCCCGATTCGAGGCATCCACCCCCTGGCCCCCCGAAGACGGATCCCTTCCGCCCTCAGGCCTGGAGCGCCTTGAACTCCACCTGCGCAGCCGCTGGCTCTCGCCCGAGCTTCGCCAGGAATACCGCTTCATGGCCGAATTCGATGCCTACTTCGCGGGGCAGCGCCTGCCCGCAGATTTCCGAGAGCGCATCCGCCCGAGCATCGGGCCGGAGACTTCCATCGTCCTCCTCGGCCTCATCAACATGGGCATCCAGGACGGATCTATACGGCCCGACATCGATCCTCACCTGGCCATGGTGACCATACTGAACGCATTGCGCGGCCTGCAGCAGCGCCTCATCCTCAGGGGCGAGGCCCTCATCGAGGCCGATCGCGGCGAGCTGGATCGCATGTGCGGCGAGCTCGTGCGCTACCTGATAGCCGGCATAGCCCGGCGCTGAATAGGAGCGAGCATGCGCGACGACCTCCAGAGGCTCCTGTCCGGGCTGAGCCTGAGCGAGAAGGCCAGCCTCTGCTCGGGGGCCGATTTCTGGAACAGCAAGGGCCTGTCCGGCCACGGCGTTCCGGCCTTCATGCTCACTGACGGCCCGCACGGCCTGCGCAAGCAGAACGTATCCAGCGAGAGGGACAACCTCCAATCCTCGGTCCCGGCCACCTGCTTCCCTTCGGGGGCCGGCCTGGCCGCCACCTGGGATCCGGAGCTTCTAGAGGAGATAGGCCAGGCCATGGGCCGCGAGGCGGCCAAGGAGGATGTGGGTGTCATCCTCGGGCCGGCCCTCAACATCAAGCGCAGTCCCCTATGCGGCCGCAACTTCGAGTACTACTCGGAAGATCCCTTCCTGGCGGGCAAGACAGCCGCGGCCATGATCCGCGGCATCCAGTCACAGGGTGTTGGCGCCTGCCCCAAGCACTTCGCCGTCAATAACCAGGAGAGGCTGCGCATGAGTATCGACGCGCGCCTGGACGAGCGGACCCTCCGCGAAATCTACCTGACCGGCTTCGAGATCGCCGTCAAGGAGGGCAGGCCCTGGAGCATCATGAGCGCTTACAATAAAGTCAACGGCGTCTTCTGCTCTCAGAACCGACACCTCCTCGCCGACATCCTGCGCGGGGAGTGGGGCTTCGACGGAGCTGTCATCACAGACTGGGGCGCCGATGACGACCGCGTCGAGGGCGTCAAGGCCGGCCAGGACCTTGAGATGCCCGGTAACGGCGGCATCACCGACGCCGAGATCGTGGCTGCTGTTGAGGATGGCCGGCTTTCCATGGAGGAGCTGGACGCCTGCGTCCTGCGCGTCCTCCAACTGGCCAAACGCGTGGAGGACGGTCGGGCCATCCAGAGAATCCCCTTCTCATTGGACGAGCACCATGCCCTGGCGCGTCGGGCCGCCCGCGAATGCGCCGTCCTCCTCAAGAACGATACAGGCCTCCTGCCCCTGCCGCGCTCAAGGCACCTCGCCTTCCTGGGGGCCTTCGCCGAGACGCCCCGCTATCAGGGTGGGGGTAGCTCGCGTATCGAGCCGACCCGTATGGACTCCCTATTGACCGAGTCGCGCCGCCTGCTTGACCCGGCTGGACGGATCGACTACGCCCCGGGCTACCGCCTGGACCAGGCCGAGCCCGATCCTGCCCTGATCGCGCAGGCCCGAGACGTGGCCGCCGCGGCAGACGCAGCCGTCCTCTTCATCGGCCTGCCCCCCCGCTTCGAGTCCGAAGGCTTCGACCGCGAAAGCCTAGCCATCCCGGCCGGCCACGCGGCCCTCCTGGAGGCGGTCGCCTCCGTCCAGGATAAAGTCATCGTGGTCCTGAGCGCCGGCTCAGCTGTGGAGATGCCCTGGATCGCCCGCACCCGGGCCGTCCTTCAGTCCTACCTTGGCGGCCAGGCCTGGGGCGGGGCCATGGCCGACATCCTCTTCGGCCTGGCCAGCCCCTCGGGCAAGCTCCCCGAAACCTTCCCGGCCAGGCTGGCTGATGTTCCTTGCCGCAGTTATTTCCCAGGCGGCAATACCTACGTGGAGTACCGGGAAGGCGTCTTCGTGGGCTACAGGCATTATGACTCGGCCGGCCTGGAGCCCCTCTTCCCCTTCGGCCACGGCCTATCCTATTCCCGCTTTGAGTACGGTGCCCCCCGCCTGTCCGCCGGAAGACTACAGCGCGGCGCTCGATTGGGAGTCTCCATCGAGGTCAGGAACGTCGGGCCCATGGACGCCAAGGAGACGGTCCAGCTCTACCTGCGGACCCTCTCGGCCTCGATACCCCGCCCCTTCCAGGAGCTCAAGGCCTTCACAAAGCTGGCCATCCCGGCGGGAGCCTCGGCCCAAGCCGAGTTCAGCCTGGACGAGCGGGCCTTCTCGTATTGGGACGATGAGATAGGCGCCTGGCGCGCCGAGGGTGGCGACTACGAGCTTCGCATCGGCTCATCCAGCCGCGACATCCGCGCCACGGCCATAGTGAGCATGGAGGCAGAGAAAAGCCGGCCTAAGACCTGGGACATGAACAGCCGCTGGTTCGAATTTGCGGGGCATCCGGCAGGCCGTGACTTCATGCGCGAGTACGAGGCCATGATACGCGAGATCCTGAGCGTCTATGAGCCCGGCTCACCCGAGTACCTGATGACGGAAGCGAACCAGCGCGAGATGCCCCTGCGTAACATCCTCAGGATGAGCCGAGGACAAGTGAGCGTCGAGCGCATCGAGCGCCTGCTCCGCGACCTCAACGCGGGATAGGGCGCGGGGCGTCGCCCCTAGGGGCAGGCAAAAACAAAAAACCGGCCTTGCGGCCGGCTTTCTTCATCATAGCCCCTAGGGGAATCAAGGCCTTCGGCCTTGGATTGCAGGGAATAGATTATCGCTGTCGCTTCCGCGACATGCATATCGAACCCGCTCTACTGGCGGCGCGGGGCGCCGCCCCTAGGGGCAGGTAAAAACAAAAAACCGGCCTTGCGGCCGGCTTTCTTCATCATAGCCCCTAGGGGAATCGAACCCCTCTTTTAAGATTGAGAATCTCATGTCCTAACCGATAGACGAAGGGGCCGCGTGAACGTGAATGGCCTTATGAAAGGTCTTTCACGTTCGCGTTGGAGAAGCGCAAAGCCGCTTCTCCTCGTACATAGCACCAGTAAGGGCTTCCAATGAAAACCCTAATAAGCAAAGAAGCCCTGATGGGCTTCTTTATTCCCCAGGGAGGATTCGAACCCCCACAAACAGATCCAGAGTCTGCTGTGCTACCATTACACAACCGGGGAGCGTGCGAGACGGGAGCTAATTTATCGAAAAAGGCCTGTTTCTGTCAAGCGATGGCCGGGACGTGCACCCGTTCCGCCCGCAGGGCCCGGCCGCTTCCAGGATCGATATCCACGAGAATGCCACAGATAGAAGCCGGGGATTCCTCCACCTCCATCTTATAAGGAACCTGGGTGAGGGAGCGGCGGACGCAGATGTCGGCCCGCATGCCGATGACGGAATTTTCGGGTCCGACCATGCCCAGGTCGGTGATATAGGCGCTGCCCTTGGGGAGGATCTTCTCGTCGGCGGTCTGGATGTGGGTATGGGTGCCGGCCAGGCAGGCCACCCGCCCGTCCAGGTAGAGGCCTAGGGCCTCCTTCTCGTCGCAGCTTTCTGCGTGAAAGTCCACGAGGATCAGGCAGCCCGGCTCCAGTGAAGCTAGTACGGCGTCCGCGGCGCGGAATGGGCAATCGATGGGATACATGTCCTCTCGGCCCTGGAGATTGATGACGGCCCAGGCCTGGCCTCCCAGCTCGCCCGTCCACAAGCCCCGCCCAGGCAGACCGGGGGGATAATTGGCGGGGCGCAGGACGCGCGGCTCTGCTTCCAGGACGGGCCAAAAATCGCGCTTCTGCCAGACATGGTTGCCGGAAGTGATGACATCCACGCCGGCCGCCATAATGGCCGCGGCCGTCTCAGCGCTCAGGCCGAAGCCTGCGGCGGCGTTCTCCCCGTTTGCCACCACGATGGCGGTCCCGCATTCGGCGCGCAGGGTCGGGAGACCGGCGGCTAGGGCCGCCAGCCCGGCCGGCCCGACCACATCCCCCAGGAGGAGGGCCCTTGCGCTGCGCATAGCCGGCCTAGCGGGCGTATTCCACGATGCGGGTCTCGCGGATAATGGTCACCTTGATACGTCCGGGATAACGCAGGTCCGTCTCTATCTTCCTAGCCATCTGCTTGGCGAGCTCGCGGGCCTGTTCGTCATCCACTTGGTCGGTGTTGACCATGATCCTGAGCTCGCGCCCGGCCTGGATGGCGAAGGCCTTGTCCACGCCCTCGAAGCCCTCGGCGATAGCCTCCAGGTTCTCCAGGCGCTTGATGTAGTTGTCCAGGGTCTCGCGGCGGGCCCCCGGCCGGGCGGCCGAGATGGCGTCAGCCACCTGGACGATGACGCTCTCTACGCAGGTGGGCTCCACGTCGTTGTGATGGGAGCCGATGGCGTTGACGATGCGGGGATCCTCGCCCAGCTTGCGCGCCAGCTCCATTCCCACCTCGGCGTGGTTCTGGTCAGAGTCCGTCTCCATGCCCTTGCCGATGTCATGGAAAAGGGCCCCGCGCTTGGCTATATCGCGGTTTGCCCCCACCTCGGCGGCTATCATGCCGGCGATGATGGCCACCTCGCGTGAGTGGGAGAGCACGTTCTGGCCGTAGCTCGTCCGGAAGTGCAGGCGCCCCAGGGCACGGATGCCGTCCTGGGGGATGCCGTGCAGCCCCAGGTCGAAGACCACCTTCTCGCCCTCCTCGAAGATCTTCTGTGAGATCTCGCGGGTGACCTTCTGGACGATCTCCTCGATGCGGGCAGGATGGATGCGGCCGTCGGTGATGAGACGCTCCAAAGATACCTTGGCGATCTCTTTGCGCACCGGGTCGAAGCAGGAGATGACAACTGCCTCCGGGGTGTCATCGATGATGACGTCAACGCCGGTCAGGGTCTCCAGGGTGCGGATGTTGCGGCCCTCGCGGCCGATGATGCGCCCCTTCATTTCGTCGTCGGGCAGGCTGACCGTGGTGACGGTCACCTCGCTCGTCACCTCGGTGGCGATGCGCTGGATGGTGCCCACCAGGATGTCCCGGGCCTTGCGGTCAGCGGAGAGCTGGGCTTCCTGCTCTATCTTATTGACGATGACCTGGGCGTCGCGTTTAGCTTCGCCCTCCATGCCTTGAATGATGAGCTGCTTGGCCTCGTCCCGGCTCAGCCCTGAGATGCGCTCCAGCTCTTGGCGGTAGCGCTCCTCTTGCCCATCCAGCTCTTTCTCGCGTTCCTTGATAGCCCTGGCTCGTTCCTGGAGGACTTCCTCCTCTTTCTCAAGCTGGGCAGTCTTTTTATCGAGGTTCTCCTCTTTGAGGAGAATGCGCCTTTCATAGCGTTGAACCTCGGTCCGACGGTCCCGTAACTCCCGTTCTTGCTGGGTTCTCTCTCGGATGAGCTGATCTTTCGCTTCAAGCAGGGTTTCGCGCTTCTTTGCCTCAGCCTCTTTTACCGCTTCTTGCTTGATCCGCTCAGCTCTCTGCTCCGCGGACGAAAGTTGTATCCTGGCGTAGAGCCAGCGACTTAGGAATCCAAGAAATAGACCCGCAAGGGGGAGGATGATCGCAAAATACCATGCCATACGATCCCCCTGATCTTGTTTCAGCGCTTCAATTCTAATCATTCAGCTAAATCTTTGTCAAGCAAAATCTTTTATTGCTTGACGTTACGGAAATATGGGGGTATCATTCGCCTCAAATGCCGGATTTCGGCGCTATCTGTAGGTGTGCGCGGAGGAAAAAATCGGAGTATCGGCGTATGTATGCGTCTTTGCGCTACTTTTCGTCTTCCTCTGATTCCCCTGAAAGCGAACACAAGAAAACGCCAGAAACGGCAAGAATGAGGAGTCTTTTCGAATGGCGAAGAAGATTTACGTCGGTAACCTGAATTACCGGACCACGGCGGATGGCCTGCGTGGCCTATTCACCCAGTATGGCGAAGTCGTCTCCGCGAACATCGTCACGGATCGCCAAACTGGCCAGGCCAGGGGCTTTGGTTTCGTTGAAATGGCGAGCGATGAGGAGGCAAAGAGCGCCATCGCTGCCTTGGACGGTCAGGAATTCGAGGGGCGCAGGCTTCGCGTGAACGAGGCCATGGATCGCCCAAGGGAAAACCGAGACAACCGCTACTAAGGTAAAGTAGCGAAATCCAAGAGGATCGGCTAATGCTGATCCTCTTTTTTTTGTAGTTCCTCAGTAGTTCATCGAAGAATAGGTGCCCTGGGTCTGGTCAGGCCTGAGCCGCCGGCA
>CAYYCP010000021.1:0-44626 GCA_964470375.1 uncultured Spirochaetales bacterium | reverse complement strand
CGCCCGCACCCTTTCCGAGATCGGGACGGGCGAAGGCCTCGGTCTCGGAGGGCTCCGCCGCGGCAGGCGCGTCCCTCATACGACCCCCCGCACGTCCTTGAGCTTGGCCTTAAGCTCTTCCTCCATGCGCTGCAGCTCGAGCTCGGCCTCGGCGCGCTTTCGCTTTCCGTCTTCCTGGATCTTGAGCACGTCCTCGATGGTGGTTATGAGGTCGGCATTCACCTTTTTCAGGGTCTCGATGTCCACGATTCCGCGCTCGCTCTCCTTGGCCACGGCCACGGTGGAGTCCTTGAGCATCTGGGAGTTCTTGGCCAGCAGATCGTTGGTGGTGTCGGTGACCTGGCGCTGCACCTCCAAGGCCTTCTTCTGCCGGAACAGGCTGATGGCGATGACGATCTGGTTCTTCCACAGCGGGATGGTGTTCATCACCGAGGACTGGATCTTCTCAACCAGAACTTGGTTGTTGTTCTGAATGAGCCGGATCTGAGGCACGGTCTGGATGGCCACCATGCGCGAGAGCTTCAGGTCGTGCAGCTTCTTCTCAAAGCGGTTGACGAACTGGATGAAGTCCTGGAGCTTCTGAGCGTCCAGGGGATCGCTTGAGGTTTCGGCCTTGGCCTGCATCTCCGGCAGCACCTTGGTCCTGAGCTCTTCCAGGCGGATCATGCCCGCGGCGATGAAGATGTCCAGCTCCTTAAGGTACTCCATGTTGCGCTGGTAGAGGCTGTCCATCAGGGTGATGTCCTTGAGCATGGTCATGCGGGCGGTTTCCAGCTCCGCGACGATCTTCTCGATCTGCACCGAAAGCTTCTCGTAACGGGCGATGAATTTCTTGAAGCGATTCCACAGCCCGCCCAAGATGGGAATGCCCGACAAGACGTCGCCGGGGCGTAGGGAACCCACGTCTACCTCGCGCACGGCCACCACCAGGTCCGAGAGGGCCTGGCCGGCGTAACCGGCGTCCTTGGCCCGCACCTGGGCCAAAATGGTGTCTGCGAAACCGGCTATCTTGCTCTGGGCTTGGGAGCCGAAGGCCAGTACCGCCTGGGTATCTTGGATGTTGATGCTCCTGGCGATCTCTTGGGCCCGGGCCCGTTCCTGGGGACTGAGACCCCCCTGGATGGAGGCGTCGATCTGCGCGTCGATAGCCTGCGTGGCGGCGTCGCTCATGCCCTGCTCCTCGTCGTCCGGTCGTTGGGGCCGGCCAGGCCGGCCTATGCTCAGTTGGCCGTGCCGGTCTGCCCTTCCCGGGCCTGTCCGGCCAGAACCCCGCTTTCGAGCTGAATGGTCTTTTCGAGCACCGACATTTCGGTATCCAGATCCAGCATATCGTTTTCCAGAAGCTTGGCCAGTTGCTTGTGGAAGGCCAGGCGGATAGAGTCCAGGAGGCCCTCCACGCGCTTGAGCGACACCTGCACCTCCCGGTCAAGGACCTTCTTGGCCGAGAGCTCGGCGTAGCGCTCAAGAATCTTGACGGTGGAATCCAGATAGTAATTCAGGAAGGAGCGGGCCGCCTTGAGGTCGCCTGGGTCTTTGCGTATATCCTCCAGGATCTTGTCCGCCACCTCGGCGATCTGCTTCACCTTGAACTGCACGACCGGGTTGCTGACCCGCGCGCCTATCCCCCTCAGAGCGGCCACCTGGGCGCGACCCTCCTTGAGGGCTTCGGCTACCATCTCCGGGCTGACCCCCGAGACGATCATATCCAGGTCGCGCTGGGGCGAAGGCTTGAAAATGAGTATGCCCGCGATCAGGCCGGCCCCCGCCCCGGCCACGGCCAGGGCGGCGTTCCAGGTGAGGAAGAGAAGCACCGCGAAGAGGGCAGCGGCTATCAGCCCGGCGCCCACCCAGTTGGTCTTGGCCTTGGAATCATCCTTGCGCGGCATTCCTCACCCCTATCCGGCATCATCGCCTTTTTTGCCTTTTTCGGCAAGTCCGCGCTCGCGCCCGCGCCTCAGCCATGATCGGCTTGAAGCGCAGTAGACCTTTCGACGGATAGGGGGCGCAGCGCGGCCGACCCGCCGGGGCGGCGGCGCGGATCTGGCTCCATACGGCCGGGGAGCCCGGATCCATCCCATGCGGAAAGGAAGGAACCATGAACCAACTCAACTCGATCTTGCTGGAGGGAAATCTGACCAAGGATCCCCAGGTCAAGGAGACCGCCAAGGGCACTTCGCTGTGCACCTTCTCGGTGGCCTCGAACCGCTACTACCGCCAGGGAGATGAAACGGAACGCGAAGTCTCCTTCTTCGACGTGGAGACCTGGTCGCAGCTTGCCCAGCGTTGCGGGCGCACCCTGAAAAAGGGCCGCGGCGTCAGGGTGGTGGGGCGCCTCAAGCAGGATCGCTGGACAGGCACGGACGGTAAGGCCTACGCCAAGGTGAAGATCGTGGCCGACCATGTGGAGTTCAAACCGGAATTCAAGGGCAAGGATGATGGGCAGGAAGTCCATGGAACGGAGACGGAGACACCGGCCCTGGAACCGGCTTTCTGATGGGGCGGCGGGAAGGGACAATAGGTCCTTTCCCGCGTTTCAACGATGAATCGGCCCTTGATGAGTCGGCCCCTCCTCATCGAGTCATTCCACATACAAGCGACAAGCCTTCGGGATATGGGCTGGCAGGTCGAAGGAAGGTATCATGCCTTCACGACCTGCTGGGCCCCCGCCCCCCACCGCTTCCAGCGCCCCTGGGTCCCCTGTCCCGCCGAGGGCCGGCGGAACCGCGCCCCTCCCCGGGTCCTTCCGGCCTTCCCCTGGTCGGTTTTCGGAAGACCCCGTCCCGGGGAGCCCCGTCCCGGGGACGATCCTCGTCGGGGGACCAGAAGCCGTCCTTCCAATTGAAGCGGGTCGTACCTGGGAGGACCGAGGAGGAGAGGGCCGCGCCCATGATGTCGCGGTAATCGGCCTTCTTCACGCCCATGTAAGAAAAGTCCAGGATGAAGCGCCGGAAGCCGGCCTCCATGAGGAAGGCCCGCCGGTCGACGATGGAAAAGGGCTGGGCCGGTATCAAGACCGATCCGCCCGCGCCCTCCCTCAGAACGTAGGCCTCGCCTTCCTTTGAGACATACTCCTCGTACCCGTGCATGGAAAGGAGACGGGCCCTCATCCGGAAAAGCGCCGGTGCGGCGAAGAGGCTGACGAAGACGCCCGGGCGCTCAGCCGGCTCTAGAGTTCTGAGGAGGTCCTGCTTCGATATCTCGAGGGGGGCGGTCAGGAGGGCGGCTCCCATCTCACGCAGATGGGCGACGGCCCAGGCGTTGAAGGCGTAGAGGTATTCGCCCGAGGCCAGGGCAAGATCACGTTTTCTGAGGAGGCCGAAATGCCCGAGGTTGTTGGCTACAAAGCGCCTGACCCCGGCCCCCATGAGGGCCTCGACGGCCTCATCGAGCCAGGCCGCATCGGCTTCCGGGAAGAAGGGATCCAGGACGGCTACCAGGGAATCCCCGCGGAAGGGAAGGCGCCGGCCGGCATCAAGGAGCTCGGCCAGGCTCTCTCGGCTGATCCTGAGCATGGCCTTGGCCGGGGGCATCGATTGGAAGGTGAAGAGATCGGCCACCCGGTCGGTCATGGCGTAGAGACCCTCGGGGAAGACATCCTTGTCGGCCCGGCCCGGGGGAGGGCCGGCCGGAGATGGGGCCCGCGCCCGCCCCGGCTGGCGTCTGAAGGAATCCAGGTTGGGGGGAAGGACGGGCTTATAGCGTCGGCTCATGGCCTTGGTCTGGATGACGTAGACACTATCACCGGGCGAAGCGGGGTCGGCCAATCGCAGCCAAAGCCCCTCGAGCCCCTGGTTGAGCTCAAGGACTCGGGTGGTGCGTCGCTCCCCGTCGCGGGCCCCGTGGAGCCTGAGGGAGTCCCCAGGAGCGATGCCCGCGAAGCCAGGCTGACCCCCGCCCTCCCCCTCGGTTTGGCTTCCTCCGGACGCCAGGCCCTCGATGAGACAGTAACGGCAGCCTCCCACCTCGCGGGTCTCGCGCACCCGGCCTAGGCTGATGCCGGTGCCGCCGGCCTGGGCCGGCCGGATGAAGCGCGTGCCCGGCCCCAAGGCGAAATACATCGTCTTGGCTCGAGCGAAGTCATTGGCCAGGATAGCCCGGGCCTCGGCCAGGGCGCGCTCTGGGTCACTCCCCATCCCGTCCAGCATGCGCCGGTAGGCGGATACGACCGTGCCAACGTACTCGGCGCTCTTCATCCGCCCCTCGATCTTGAGGGAGGAGAGTCCGGCCTCGGTCAGGGCCGGCAGCTGGGCCACCAGCTCCAGGTCGTCGGGGGAGAACCAATAGCCCTCGGAATCCCCGGCCACATACAAGCGCCGGCAAGCCTGGGCGCAGGCGCCCCGGTTGGCGCTCTTGCCCCCCAGGAAAGAGGAGAAGAGGCACAGCCCCGAGCAGCTCACGCACAGGGCCCCGTGGACGAAGGCCTCCAGCTCCAGCGAGGAGCCGGCCTTGATGGCCGCGATCTCCTCGATGGAGAGCTCCCTCGGCAGAACAACGCGCTTGAAGCCCAGGCGCGAGAGCTGGTTCACCCCACGGGCCGAGCCCACGTTCATCTGGGTGGAGGCGTGGAGCCTGAGTGAGGGGAAATGGGCGCGGGCCATGCGCGCCACTCCCAAATCCTGGACGATGATGGCATCCGGCCCTACCCGCTCGACATATTCAAGGAATTGCCACATGCGGTCGGCCTCGCGCTCCTCGAAGACCGTGTTGACCGTGAGGTAGAGGCGCTTGCCCAAGCGATGCAGGGCCGCCACGGCGGCCTCGAACTGGGAAAAGGCGAAGTTGGCGCTGCGCAGGCGGGCGTTGAAGGACTTGAGCCCCAGATAGACCGCGTCGGCGCCCTCGCCTATGGCCGCGTCTAAGGCCTCCGGGCTCCCGGCCGGCGCCAGCAGTTCGGGTACGTTCACCCGACCTTTATAGAAGGAAGGCTTCACATGCGCAAGGCGTCACCATCCCTACGGCCCGGCTTGCCCTGCCGCAGCCCCTTCCTTATGCTAAGGGCATGGGACGCAGGCGAGCCCTTTCCCTCCTGGAAGATCCTGTCATCGGGCTCTTTTTGAGACTCTGCCCCTCGGCCATCCTGGGCATGGCGGTGTCCGGGATTTACTCCTTCGTGGACGGCATTTATATCGGGCAGATAGTAGGGCCCGGGGGCCTGGCAGGCGTCACCGTGGCCTTCCCCCTGATCACCCTCAGCCAGGGTGTATCGGCCCTGATAGGCATCGGCTCGGCATCGGCCTATTCGCGCTTTCTGGGCTCCAAGGATATGGAAAGGGCAGGCCATGTCTTCACCCAGGCCCTTGTCCTCAACCTTGTCCTCTGCGCCCTCTTCGCCGCCGCCCTCCTGCCCCTCCTCCCGGCCTGCCTCTCCTTCCTGGGTGCCTCGGGCGAGGCTTTGGAGCAGGGCCGGGCCTACGCCGCCATTGTCTTGGGCGGGACTATCCTGGGCAGCCTCCAGTCCTCATTCAATATGCTCATCCGCGCCGAGGGCCGTATGAAGACCGCAATGGCCATCATCTCCGCCAGCGCCCTCCTGAACATCGGCCTGGACGCCCTCCTGATGCTGGCCCTGCCCTGGGGCGTACGCGGTGCGGCCGTGGCCACCCTCATCTCACAGGCGGCTGGAGCGATCCTCAGCCTCGTGCACTTCCTGCGCGGTCGGGCCTCGGCGCCCCTTCGCCTCTCCCTGGGCCGCGAGTCGCCCAGGGCCATGTTGGACATCCTGGCCGTGGGCCTCTCGGGCCTGGCCCTGCCCTCCCTGACCCTCGTCCAGACATCGATTGTGCTGCGAGTGGTGAACCTCATGGGCCATGCCGCCGAGATCCCGGCCCTGGGCGCAGCCATGCGCATCCTCCAACTCCTCCTCATCCCCGTCTGGGGAGCCGGCCAAGCCCTCCAGCCTGTAGCCGGAACGAATTTCGGCGCAGGCCGCCATACCCGCGTACTCCGGGCCTGGCAGGTATTCACCCTTTTTTCCAGCCTGATAGCTATAGCCCTGTGGATCCCGGCTATGGCCTTCCCCAGTCGCCTCCTCAACATCTTCATGGCGAACCCGGCATCCATAGGCTCAGCGGCCGGCTACTTGAGGCTCTACCTCATCTCCTACCCTGGCTACGGCCTCATGCTCATGACCCTGACCCTCCTTCAGGCCACCGGGAAGGCCCTGGCAGCGGCCCTTCTGGCGGCCGGGAAATTCATCATCGCCTTCGTTCCGGCCCTCCTGGTGCTGACGCCCCTCATGGGTATAAGGGGTGTCTTCCTCGCCGCGCCGGCGGCCGATTTCGTCGTCATCCTGGCCGGCAGCATCCTCCTGGCTTTGGACTTCCCCGGCCGACGTCCCGGGAAGGCGTCCGCCCTCCGCGCTTCCGCCTGAACGCGAACGGATCCATCGATGAGCCTGCCTGGGCGGATGCCCGATAGTTCCATTTTCTGTCGATAATGGATGAGGGGCCCCGCCTGGGGCCGTATTCCACCGGGGAGGGCGCCTTGAGAACACTCTGCATCCTCCTCGGCCCCGCGGAAGGGAGGCCCGGGCCGGGGGAGAGCCTGGGCATCGTATTCGCCAAAACCCTGATCCACGAAGCTGAATGGAGATCCTACGAGGGCCTCCTCATCGGACTTGCAGGAGCCCTAGTGCGTGTCACGGCCTCTCCATGGCGGCGCTTTCCGGCAGGGCTGTCATCCTGGAGCGAAGAGGGGGCGCATGAGCCTGAACAGTCGGCCAGACAGGAGAAGCTGAAGGCTGGGATGGAAGAGGCCTGGTCCGGCCAGATACTGGATATGATCGAGCTTTTTTTGGATGATCCCGGCTACTACGCCGATCACACTGATATTTACGGGTTGATGGGACGCGCCTTGGCCGCTGGACCCCGCCCAAAGTTAAGATCAGGGCCTATACGGGCCCTCAGCTTCGCATCGCGATTACACCATGCCTTCCTCGCCTTCCGGGAGCATAGTCACGCAGCGACCGCTTTCTTGGAAGGACTGTACATAGACCGGCCGGGCATTTTTTCGCCCATCCCTCCCCCCGCCTTCCAGGTCGAGGCGGCCCCCATCGGGGCAGTCTACGCAATCAACCTTCCCCCTTGGCTAAGCGGCTCTCCAGCCAGTCCCACCCCAAGGCCTGGTCTTCGGCAGTGAAGACATGGCCTCCCGGCCTGATGATGCCCTGAAAATTCTCTTCTGCGCCGAAGGCGGCATAGATGGATACGAGCCTGGCATAGGCCTCTCGAACGCCATCGGGCGGATAGAGCCTGTCCTCACTCCCATGGATCATGAGGAGGGCTTTGGGGGCGGCCAGGCCGGCGGCGTCAGGGAAGTCCATCAGGCGGGCCATGCCCGGATGGGTCATGCTGAAGGCCGACTGGCCCCTGAGACGGTTGCCGCCCGGGGCCATCAAGACCTTGAGGGGGCCCATGCACGCGACAGCTACAGCCGCCCGAACATGCTCCGAGAGGGCGGCGGCCTGCCAGGCACGGAAGCCTCCCATGGAGTGGCCTACGGCGGCCAGCCTGGATCCATCCACGAAGGGCCGGGAGGCCAGGAAGGCCGCCGCCGAGGCGTCCTCGGCCGCGATTAGGCCGGCCCAGGATGAGCCCAGGCCCAGGAGATTGCTCGCCAGGGCCTGCTGGGCATCGTAGCCGGTCAGGGCCCGGTCGCCCCAGCCCAGGGCGTCCACGGCCAGGACGACCCAACCCCGCCCCGCCAGGTCGTCCCCGATGGAGCGCCCGCCGTAGTTAGTCTCCATCCACTCCGCGGCGCGGGCCCGGGAGGGATAGCCGGCCAGGGGCCGTATCATCTTTTCCTTGCCAATGGTAAAACATGCCCCGTGGTCGTGGAGGAGAAGGGCCGCCGGGAAGGGCCCCGGCCCCTCGGGTATGGCCAGGTAGGCCCGGCTGCGGCGGAACCTTCCCAGGGCCAGGCTTATGAGGTCCACCCGGTAGCCCCCGCGCTCCTCGCTGGCTATGAGCCTAGGCTCGGGCTCGACGATGCATACTTCCTCAAGGAGGAGGGACCGCAGGGCCGAGCGCCCCTTATCCCTCCAGGCCGTGGGCTCGGCCCCCTTCCAGCCCAGGGGAAAGTCCAGGCAGGCCAGGATCTTGGCATGCCAGGCCGGCAGGTTCCCTTCGACGATGCCATCATCGAAGTCTTCATCCATACTATTTTCTCCCTTTTTCCCTCACGCCGTCGGGCAGCTCGGCCAGGTAGAGGGCGGGTAGACCCTCCGCGTCGCTGGCGAAGAGAACCCTCCCCCCGTCCGGCGTGAATGAAGGATGGGGGTGGCTGGCCTGGGTGTTGCCGTCGTAGACGGCCCAGGTGGAGTCGTGGCGGCAGAGGATGCGCTCTGACTTGTCGCGCAGGTCGAAGAGGTGGATGTGCGGATCGGGCCGGAAGGCGAAACCCGCCTTGTCATCCACGTCCCCCAGCTGGCCGGCCCCATCGCCCGCTAGAAGACAACCAGTGGGGTCGCACATGAGATGGGCGCAGGGAGGAATTTCCATGAGCTCAATGTTTTCTTCCCGGTCTGGATCATAGGCGCAGAGTCGGCGCCTGTCCTCTCCCTTGCGGTAGAGAACATAGAAGAGGCGCGACCCGTCGGGGGCCCAGAACTCGTGCATGCAGGCCTCGCCGGCCCGCCCTGGCCGGGCCGGTCGGAGTCCCCGCCCATCCCGCCCGACCAGCCAGATGCGGGAATCCACCAGGTCGTGGGGGCCCTCGTGGCAGAAGCCCATAAGCCCATCATCCCCCGGCCGGTACATGGGATGGCCGATGAAGCGCCTGTCCTCGAAGACGACCTGTGCATCCCCGCTGCCGATATCGATGTCGATCAAGCGCTGCCGGGGCCTCCGGCGGTACTGCTCGGCGAAGCGCTCCCAGCCTTCCAGGCCGCTCACCCTGTCGGCGGCCCACATCTCTATGCCAGCCACGCGCGTGGTGTCCCGGTTCGCCTCCCATGTCCCGTAGGCCAGCCAGCCCTCGGGCAGGGTATAGACGGTTTCTTCCTGAAGGGTCTCGAGATCCAGCCTGACGTGGGCCCTGCGGCCGCGGTTGAAGTAGACCCAGCGCTCGTCGGCTGAGAGGTAGGCGCCCTGGATGGAAGCGGTCCCGCCTTCGCTCAGTTGGAGGGCCAGCCCGCTCTTCAGCTCTAGGAGCCAGAGATCCAGGGCCCCGTCGATGTCACAGCCCAGGATGAGCCTCTCCCCGTCCGAACTGAAGGCCTTCTGGTAGAAATAGTTCCTGAGGCAGGTATGCCCCGACGGGCTGAGGCGCTGAACCTGGACGCCCGTGTCGGGATCCTCCCTGAGGCTGTATCGGAATAGTTCGCGCCGTCCCTTCCCCATGGCGCCCGTCTAAGCCCCGACTACGGTGACGGCGCTGAAGTCCGCCCTGACTGAAGAAGCGGACGAGGCCGAGAGGCAAAAGAGTCCGAATTTCGCCCCCACCCAGGGCCCGGGCGCGGCCATAAAGGCAGGGCCCGCAGCCGATTCCTCCCCGCTGCCTATTCTATAGAAGAAGGAGCAGACGGCCCCCTCCCCCACTCTCAAGATCAGGCGAATGCGGCCCTGCGGCGCGGAACCGAGGATATCGATGGATTGCCGCCTTTCCTCGGGTATCGGCCGTCCGCGCTGGTCCCAACGCACCGAGCCGCTTATGAGGACGAGCTCTCTTCCCCTGGCGGAGCTGCGCAGGGCCAGGGCGGCGTAATCCGAGCCCAAGACGGCCAGGCCGGCGCAATCGCCCTCCTGGGCCTCCAGGAGCTCGATGGGTACTTCCACCTTGAAGGCCGGGGCCGGGAATTTTTGGGAGAGGACATGTGGCAAGTCCATGAGACAGGGGGACTGGGCGTCGGGATAAGGTAGGCCGCGCAGGCGCAGGACGCCGGCCTCGGGGAGAAGCTCGTGCCAGTCCGCGCCGGGATCGGCCTGCCACTGCCATTGCCGGCCCAGGCGAGGAGAACGGAAATCGTCGGAACAGGCCGGCTCCTCGGGTCGGCAGTCCACGCCGCAATCCGGTTTAGCGTAGCGCGCTACAGGCTCGCCTATCCCATCCCCATCTATATCGATGCCGATGAGGGGCCAGCCATCCTCCCAAACCATGGGCTGGAGGTGGACGACCCGGCCGTAGGCGCCCCTGTCCTGGAAATGGAGGAACCAGGACTGGCCGGACTCGAGCTCCACCCAGGCGCCCTGGTGGGGCCCGTTCACGTCCGTCCCGCCCTGGTGGAGAACGATCCTGTCCTCGTAAGGCCCGTAGATCGATGTGGAACGAAGGACGGTCTGCCAACCCTGCGGCACTCCTCCGGCCGGGGCGAAGATGTAGTAGTACTCCCCCCGCTTGTAGAGTTTGGGGCCCTCTATCGTGGGATGCCTGTCATGCCCTTCGTAGACGAAGCGCCCCTCGGGCAGGACCTCCGTGCCCTCATCGTTCATCCTGCTCACGCGCAAGACGCTCTTGAAGCCGATGCGGCTGTTGGCGAAAGCGTTCACCAGGTAGGCTCGGCCCTCATCGTCCCAGAAAGGGCAGGGATCTATCCAGCCCGTGCAGGGCTTGACGCACTCAGGCTCCGACCAGGCCCCGAAGGGATCATCGGTCCGGCACACGAAGATTCCCTCGTCCGGGGAGGCGAAGTAGACGTAGAAGAGGTCCCCGCGGCGGCGGATGCTGGGTGCCCAGATGCCGCGGCCGTGGGCCGGAAGCCCGTAACCCTCCCAGCCCAGGCGTTTGACGACATGATTGACTATCCTCCAATTCACCAGGTCCCGGCTGTGGAGGAGGGGAATGCCGGGGATCGAGTTGAAGGAGGATGAGATCATGAAGAAATCATCTCCTACCCTGATGGCGTCAGGATCGGAGTAGTCCGCGTGGATGATAGGATTGCGGTAGCTCCCGTCGCCCAGGTCGGGACGCCAGGGCGAGCGGCTCACGCCCTATCCTCCGCGGACATGGGCCTGTAGTCGAACCAGTCGAAGTAGGCCGGCGGAGAATCGTCGGCCCCGCCGCGCCCGGCGAAGAGGCCCACCATCGTGCCGGTATGGCGCTTGCCCTCCGGCCCGCCCTCGTCGCTGAGGAAGCTCGCGTCCTCCGTGCGCCCGACTTCGCGCCAGAGCCCGCCGTTCATACGCCCGCAGAGGTAGAGCATCCACCAGTCCCCGGCCGGCGCGTCCACCGGGCAGTCGTGGCCGCTGCGCTGGATGGGGGAGGAGGGGTCGGCCTGGATCGATACGGGATTGGAGGGGCAGGCCTCGTAGGTCCCCCATAGGCTCCGCGATCTGGCCAGGGTCACGCAATGCCCGAAGCCCGGCCTGACCGGGTTGCGGCAGCCCGCCTGTCCGCCCACGGCCTATTCCTTGACCGCTCCCATGGTCACCCCGGCTATGAAATAGCGCTGGGCGAAGGGGTAGATGACGAAGAAGGGCAGCATGGCCACGATGACCCCGGCGTTCTTGACCATGTTGGCGTAGCCGATGATGGCCGGATCGTTGATATTCTGTTCGCTGATGATGAGCTCGCGCAGCTTGATCTGGAAGTTGTACAGCTCGGTCTTGGAGATGTAGATGATGTATTGGAAGAACTCGTTCCAGTACTGCACCGCGAAGAAGAGGCCTATCGAGGCCAGGGCTGAGGTGGACAGGGGCAGGACGATGAACACGAAGATCTGCGGCGGAGTGGCCCCGTCGATCTCGGCCGACTCGAACAGGCTCTCCGGGATCTGCTCGAAGAAGTTGCGCATCAGGATCATGTTGAAGACGTTGATGGCCGAGGGCAGGAGGACGGCCCATAGGGTATTGGTCATGCCGATGCCCCGCAGCACCAGGAAGGTGGGCACCAGGCCGCCGTGGAAGATCATGGTGATGAAGACGAATTTGGAAAAGAAGGCCCGCCCGACCAGCTTCTTCTGCCTGAGCACATAAGCCCCCAGGGTGGAGATGATCAGGCCCAGGGCCGTGCCGGCCGTGGTAGTCACGACGGAGATGAGGAGCGGCTTGCGCAGGAAGGGATTCACGAAGATGGCCCTATAGGCCTCTATGGAGAATTTCCGGGGCCAGAAATTGAGCCCGTAGACCGTGGTCCGATCCAGGGAGTCCGAGAGCACCTTGAGCATGGGGATGAGCATGGTCACGACCAGGACCAGCATCAGGAAGCCATTGAAGAGGCGGAACAGACTGCGCGGCAGGCGCCCCTGGCTGAACAGGAATCTCTCTTGCATTCCGACCTCCTAGAGTACGCTCGAGCCGCGGATCCTGCGGTTCACGGCGTCGGTGCCCAGGACGAGGAACAGCCCGATGAAAGACTTGAACAGGTCTATGGCCGTGCCCATGCCGTAATTGCCCTGCTGCACCCCCACCCGGTAGGCGAAGGTGGTCAAGACGTCGCTGATGCTGAGGACGTTGGGGTTGGACAGCACGAAGACGGATTCGAAGATATTGAGCACCTTGCCCAGGTTGAGGATGAAGACGATCAGTATGGTGCTGGTGAGGGCCGGCAAGGTGACCAGGAAGACCTGCTTCCACTTCCCGGCCCCGTCCACCTCGGCGGCCTCGTAGAGCTCCGGGTTGATGCCGGCCAGGGCCGCCAGGTAGATGATGGTTCCCCAGCCGGTCTCCTTCCACCGCACGATGAAGAGGTAGACCGGGGTCCACCACTTCTCCATGGCCAAGAAATACGTGGGCTGCAGGCCGAACTGGGCCAAGAAGTTATTGACTAGGCCGTTCTGGGGGGACAGGATCAGGGTGAAGATGGAGGCAACCACCACCCAGGACATGAAGTGGGGCAGGTACAGGATGGTCTGCACCGTGGCGCGTAGGCGCCGGGAAACCAGCTCGTTCAGCAGCAGGGCTATGGTCACGGACAGGAAGGTGGACAGGAGGAGGTTGCTGATAGACAGGAAAAGGGTGTTGCCGAAGGCCCGCCAGAAATGGCTGGCCTTGATCCCGGCGAACAGGTCGATGAAATTATCGAAACCCACGAATTTCAGGGCGAAGGGGGTGAACTTGAAAAAGGCCATGGACACCCCGACCATGGGGGCATAATTGAAAACCAGGGCGAAGAGGAAGACCGGCAGGAACATCGCGTAGTACATCCAGTCGTTGCGCACTTTCTGCAGGATCATCTTCCGGTCGCGCTTGATCGCCATATACCCTCCCCAGCGGATTTCCGGCCCCGCCCGGCGTCCGGAAGGGGGGAATCCGGCTGCAAGGCCGGCCTCCCCCCGACGCTGTTTCCTCTACCTTATTTCTTCTTGTTTATCTCCGCCAGAATCGCCTTGACATACTTGTCGGAGTCCTTCTTGTAGGCGGCCAGGCCGTCAGTGATGGTCATTTCGCCGAAGACGATCTTGGTCACATACTGAGTCTTCATCAGATTGAGTTCCGGCAAGAGCTCAAGGAACTTCTCGGAAGCCGGCAGGAGGCCGTAGGCCACGTTATTGGCCTGGAACATGGCCAGGGAGCTGGAGATGAGGGGATCGGGGGTCCAGCCGGAGTTCCACTTGATGATGGGCAGCTCGGGGCTGATGACGGCTTTGGTGAAGGCCTTCTTAGGATCCTGGATGGAAGGCAGGAAGGACAGCTTGCCGTCCTCCACCTTGTGGAAGATGCCCTCGGGCCCGAATGTGGCCCAGGTTGAGCCCTTGCCTCCGTCAAGGATGAACTCGTGGAAATACTTGAAAATGCCGGCCGGGTTCTTGGCCTTGGTGGTGATGGCGTAGACCGTCGCCGGGCGCTCGATGTACTTGGTCTCCTTGATGGGCGGTATGGGGGTGACTTTGGCAGTCGGGACATTCTTGGTGATCAGGTTGGTCAGGTTGAGGTTCCAAGTCCCGGCCCAGTAATTGAACACTCCCACCGTGCCGGTCGCCCACTTGTCGCGGGCGTTGGAGGTCTTGTTGGTGACGATCTCCTTGTCGATCAGGCCCTCGGAGTATGCCACGCGCATGCGGGACAGGGCCCTGATCATGGCCGGCTCGGACATCCCGTCCACCCATTTGCCGCCGCGCATGACGAAGTCGGGGGTGGCGTCCTGGTAGAATTCGCGCAGGTAGATGTCCAATGGGTATTCGGAGTTTACCAGGCCGGCCGAGGTGATGGGGATGACCTTCTCCGGGGGCAGGCCGTCGGGGTTCTTGTTCTTGAAGAGGCGCAGCATGTTGAGGAACTCGGTGTAGTTGGTGGGGGGTTTCAGGTTGAGCTTCTCCAGCCAGTCCCCGCGCACGTAGGTGATGCAGCCGTTGCCGCGCTCGAAAGGTATGCCGTAGAGCTTGCCGTCTATCTTGAGGGCTTCGATGATGGCCAGATCGTTGATGCGCTTCTTGAAGTCGGACTTGTTGTAGAGGTCGGTCAGGTCGACAAGGGCGCCGGCCTCGGCGTAGCGCACGTAGTTATTGCCGCCCAGGATCAGCACGTCCGGGATGTCGCCGGTGGTGAAGGCCAAGTTGACCTTGGTGTAGTATTCGTTGTGCACCGGGTGGTTCAGGACCAGGTCGATCCCGGTCAGGGCCTTGAAGCTATCCACAAGTGCCTGCTCGCCGTTCTCCTTCACCTGGAAGGTGCCGTCCACCATAAGCTTGATGGAGGCGGGCTTCTCTTGGGCGAAGGCGCTCATGGCCAGGGCGATCAGCATGAGGCTGATGACGCCGACCACGATAGTTCTTCTTTTCATCGATCCCTCCTTGGCTCTCGTGGAGCCACCTTGGCGTTAGGAAGCAGCCACGCTACGAATTATGCGCAGTCTACCCTGCGATGCGAATACTTTTCCGTTTAGCATTTAGATTATTCCGTCATCGGCATTCGTCTCAGGGAAGAGCCATCCAGCCCATCTTAGTCTAGCCCAATCGCTGGGGCCTGGAATACCTGAGCGAAATCGGTTGCTATATCGATACATAGTATTCCAATACATCGATTTATAAATGGGATACGCCGCCTTTCCGATGGGCCCTGGACACTTGCGTGGCGTGAAGGCCGGGATCGATACGATTCCGTTTTTCTACAAGACAGCCATCCTGGGGACAGGCGGGAAGGCCCCTGATCCCCCTCAGGCCTGCTGGAGGGCGTACATGGCCCCGAAGCGGGTCGAGGAATCCTTGGCCAGGGACTCGAAGTCCCCCTCCTCGGCGATGCGCCCGCCCTCGAAGACGATGATGCGGTCCACTCCCCTCAGGGTGCTGATCCTATGGGCTACGATGAGCATGGTCCGATCCGCCCCGCCCTCCTCCATGAGGCGCTCCGTGACGCGCCGCTCTGTGAGGGAGTCCAGGGCCGAGGTCGCCTCGTCCAGGAGAAGGATGGGGGCCTGGCGGCAGAGGGCCCGGGCGATGCCCACCCGCTGGCGTTCCCCTCCGGAGAGGGCGTAGCCCTTCTCGCCCACCACGGCTTCCAGGCCCTCGGGCAGGCGCCCGATCAAGTCTTCCAGGCAAGCCGCCCGGCAGGCCCGCTCCAGCACCTCAGGCTCCACCTCGCGCAGCATGGTGATGTTATCCTTCAGCGAAAAATTGAAGAGCTCGGTCTCCTGGAGGACCACAGCCACGTTGGCCGTCAGCTCCTCGTGGCGGATATCAGACAGGGACCGTCCGCCTATCTCGAGCTCCCCCGAATCGAGGTGGTACAGGCCCAGGAGGAGCTTAATCAGGCTGGACTTCCCCGAGCCCGAGGGCCCGGCCAGGCCTATCTTCTCCCCCCGCCGTATACGGAGATCCAAGGGCCCCAGACCTCCCCGGCCGGAGTAGCTGAAGGATGCCCGGCGCAGCTCTATGAAGCTCCAGTCCGCGGGGAAGGCCAGCTTCCCGGAAACCAAGGTGTTCTTGCCGCGGAAGATCGGCATCATGCGCCCCAGGTTGGACTTGCGCTCTATCATCAGCTGGATGCGGTCGGTGAATTCCACGGAGGACTCGCGCATGCGGTCGAAGTAGGCCGCGTAGGTGAGGAAGAAGCCCGGCAGGAGGCGTCCCTTCATGACCATGAGGCCGATGACCACCAGGTAGGCGCCCCAGGACAGGGAGTTGTGGATCTGGAAGCGCATCCATTTGGAATTCACCAGCCTGAGGCGCTGGTAGGCGAGCTCGCGGGCCAGCTCCTCGCGGCGGGCTATGCTCCCGGTCATGGAGAGCGAGGCGCCCATGGCCTTGACCGCCAGGATATTGGAGGCGCTCTCCACGAAGCTGCCCGAGGCGTTCTCCATGGACTTGTTGATGCGGTCGGACAGGCGAGAGATGCGCCGGTCGTAGTAGGCCTCTATGCCTATCAGGGTGGCCAGGTAGTAGGCGAAGAAGAGAGCGAAGGCCGGATGGAGGAGCATGCAGGCCGCCAGGGAGCCGGTGAAGGAGGCGAAGCCCTGGGTGAGTTGGTTGACGACGTCGCCGGTCCATTCGCGCACCGCCTCGGCCCCGGTCAATATGCGCTGGGCCTTGTTGCCGGTGTTCTCGCGCTGGTGCCAGGCCAGGGAGTAGTCTAGAAGGCGCTCGAAGCCCCAGACCTTGGCCCGGTAGCGGGCGTTCAGGCTGATCCTGCCCAGCATGCGCTTGGATGTCAGGCGCACCAAGGCCACCGCGGCATGCGAGGCGGCCAGGGCGCCTACCAGGCCCAGAAGCTTGAGGAGGGCAGGATCTGCCGGGGCTATGGAGGCGGAAACCGGGCGGGTCTTCAGGAGCTCGATCAGGTAGTTGGCGATGGAGCCGATGAGGAAGGGCGGGACCATGGTGTAGAACATCACGCACAGGAGGACGAAGAGGAAGAAGAGATACCGCCAGCGCTCCTTGTCCAGGAAGAACCAGAGCGCCCCCGGGAGATCCCGGAAGCGGAAGCCTTCGCCCTCAGAGCTTTCCCGATCCTTCATTCGCGCAACATTCTCCCGCCCCCTCGCCGCGGGCGAGGAAGATCCCCGGGTACCGCGCGAAGCCGCCCGATGATCCTTTTCCCCCTGGCCTGCCTTTGTCAAGCCGCCTTCGAACGCGCCGGGCCCCCTTCCCGTTCAAGCGCTTTTCCTTCTATTATATGGGCATCATGGACCTGTCCCGCACGCGCAACATCGGCATCATGGCCCACATAGACGCCGGCAAGACCACCACCACCGAACGCATCCTCTTCTACTCGGGCCAGACCTACAAGATCGGCGAGGTGGATGACGGCGAAGCCACCATGGATTTCTACGAGCAGGAGCAGGAGCGCGGCATCACCATCTTCGCCGCGGCCACCACCACCTTCTGGCGGGAACATCGGATCAACATCATCGACACGCCCGGCCACGTGGACTTCACCGCCGAGGTGGAGCGCAGCCTGCGGGTCTTGGACGGGGCGGTAGCGGTCTTCTGCGCCGTGGGCGGGGTGGAGCCCCAGTCCGAGACGGTTTGGCGCCAGGCCGACCGCTACCATGTGCCGCGCATCGCCTACGTCAACAAGATGGACCGCCCGGGGGCGGACTTCGAGGGGGTCCTGGAGGAGATGAGGGCCAAGCTGGGGGCCGTTCCGGCCGTCCTGGCCTACCCCATCGGCAAGGAGGGCGAGTTCCGCGGCGTGATCGATCTGATATCCATGGAGGAGCTGCGCTGGGAGAGCGGCAGCGACGGGCAGAATTTCCAGCGCCAGCCGGTGGGCCCGGACCTCAGGTCCCTCGCGGAGGCCTGGCGCGAGAAGCTCATCGACGCGGCGGGCAGCCATGACGACGAGGTGGCCGAGCGCTTCCTCTCGGGCCAGGAGCTAGGCCCGGACATCCTCAAGCGGGCCCTGCGAAAGGCCTGCATAGGGCGCCGGATCGTGCCGGTCCTGGCGGGTGCCTCGCGCCGCAACATGGGCGTCCAGCCCCTCCTGGACGCGGTGGTGGACTACCTGCCCTCGCCCCTGGACATCCCCCCGGCCAATGCCGTCCACGCCAAGCGCGGCGAGGAGGTGGAGGTGCCCTGCGACCCGGCCGGGCATCCCCTGGGGCTGGTCTTCAAAGTCAGCTACGACCGCGAGGCCGGTCCCCTGTGCTACGTGCGCATGTACTCGGGCAGCCTCAAGACCTCCAGCACGGTCTACAACCTGGTCCGCAAGAAGCGCGAACGGGTCACCCGCATCCTGCGCATGCACGCCGACCGCTCCGAGCCTCTTGACGAGATATCGGCCGGGGACATCGCCGTGCTTGTCGGCATGAAGGAAGCCCGCACCGGGGACAGTCTAGGCTCCGAGGGCTGGCCCCTCCTCTTGGAAGAGATGCGCTTCCCCGTCCCGGTCATCTCGGTGGCCATAGAGCCCAAGACCCTCTCGGACCGCGATAAGCTCAAAGACACCCTGCGCATCCTCTCAGTCGAAGATCCCACCTTCACCGCCAAGGAGAGCGAGGAGACCGGCCAATTGATCATTTCCGGCATGGGGGAGCTCCACCTGGACGTCCTGGTGACCCGCATCCTGCGCGACTTCAAGGTGGCGGCCAAGGTGGGCGCCCCCCAGGTCACCTACCGTGAATCCGTCAGCCGCACGGTCGAGCGCTCCGAGCGTTTCTCCAGGGTGGCGGCCGGCAAGGAAAACGCGGCCGGCCTGCGCCTGCGCGTGGAACCCCTGCCGCGCGGCTCGGGCAACCGCTTCGAATTCGGCATCAAGCGAGCCCAGGTTCCCGAGGAGATACTGGAAGCCGTCAAGCGCGGGGTGGAGGGTGCCTTCTCATCCGGCATACGCATGGGGTATCCCTGCATCGACGTGGGAGTGACCCTGACGGACATCGAGTACGACGAACTCAAGGCCACCGAGTTCGCCTTCGAGGCATGCGGAGCCATGGGCTTCGATGCCGCCTGCGCCGAGGCCGGGCCCATCCTCCTGGAGCCGGTGATGAAGGTGGACATCAGCTCCCCGGCCGAATTCCTGGGGGACGTCATGAGCCTCATGGTGCAGCGCGGCGGTCTTATACACGGCGTGGACTCCAAGTCCTCCCATGAGATCGTCCATTCGCAGGCCCCCCTGGCGGTGATGTTCGGCTTCTCCACCGCTCTGCGCTCGGCCTCCCAGGGAAGGGCCTCATTCAGCATGGAATTCTCCCACTTCGAGGAGAAACGCGCATAGTTTCCCCTCATCATCGATCCCATGGCAGTCGGCTGAAGGCCGGCGGGGAGGCGGAATGGCGGACGTGACGGACAAGAGCGGGCAGGGAGCATTCGGCCAGGCGGCCTTCGAGGGGCGCGAGATGCGCTTCCTGCGGGTGGAGCCGCGCCTGGCGCGCAGCGCATTCGCCCGACTCGAGGCCATGACGCGCGAGGCGGGCTACATCGTACAGGCCGACGGCGAGGTGCGGGAGTGGCGGGTAGAGCGCCGTGCCGAGGGCCAGGACGGCTTCTACTTCTACGGCCCGGCCATGGCCGGGCGGGCCCTCTCGGCCACGGTGGAGGCGGCCCGGGGCGAGGGACGCCTATTGACCGAGAGCGAGGCGCGCAGCCTCCTCTCGGACTTGGGCGCGGCGGCCCGGGCCATGGCCGCCCTCGAAGCCTCCGGGCGACTGCCCGGACGCTTCCTTCCCGAGGCCATCATCGTCTCGGACTCCTCGGTCCTCTTCCTCCCCCTCCAGCTCGCCGAACTCGCCGGAGCCGCTTCGTCGGCCCCGGCCCACCTGGGGACCCAGGCGGCCTTCGCGGCCTTCATGGCCCGGGCCGCCCTCCTCCTTCCCGGCTCAGGCCTCTCGCCTCTCCTCGCCGCGGACAAGAAAGGCCGCGCCAAGGCAAAGGCCATGGAGGGGATCAGCCTGGGCCTGGCCTCGCCCCGCCTCCACCCGGCCCTGGCCCGCCTGGTCGACGCGTCCAAGGCCGGCAAAAAGGGCCCGGCCTATCCCTCGATGGCGGACTGGGCCGCGGCCTTCGGGGAGTGCGGGAGCGAATTCCTCCTGGCCGCCCCCGCCTCGGCCGACGGGGAACTGGAGCGCAGGCGGCGGGCCGCCCTCAAGGCCGAGCTTGCCCGAGCGGCCTGGGGCCGGCTGGCCGCTCGGCGCGGATTGATCCTGGGGCTCTCGGCCGCGGCCCTCGGTTTCATCATCATCTTCATCGTCCCCATCTTCACCAAGGGGAAGGATCTGGCGGCCCGCCTCCAGGCCCTAAGCCCCTCAGAGTTGGTGGCATCCTACTACCAGGCGGTGGATCAGCTGGATATCGAGTGGATAGAGGCGAGCGCGGACAGGAAGGCTTCCAAAAACGATGTCACCATGGCAACCAACATCAATGTTCTGACAAAGTATCGCTTCGCGATAGAGCAGCGCAACGTCCTCTACCCGGCCGCCAAGTGGATCGCCGACGGGCAGCCCGATCCCGGCGACTCCATCGTCTATGGCCTGGTCGGGCTGTCGGTGAAGGAAGGCGTGGCGTCAGGAAGGGCGCGGCTCTTTGAGGTAGAGTATGACCTGTGGATGACTGAGGCCCGGGACAGCGGGGATGGCGTCGTCCAGAGGCGCCAAGCCCTTCGCGACGAGCTGCGGGTCGAACCGGCCGGGAAAGGCTGGCGCATCGTCTCCATTGAACGCACCGAGCGGCGCTGAGGGGGCCGCCGCGTCCGCTGAAGCGCGGTTTCATCCCGAGGCGATGTATTCCGTCCGGAAGAGGACCACGCCGGGGCCCATAGCCCGGGCATCACAATGGAGAAGGGAGTCGCCATGAAACGCATCGCATTCGTATGCGCCGCCCTGGCCCTGGCCTGCGCCGTCCTGGGGGCCCAGAATCAGGGGAGCGCCTTCAGCTCTGATCTGGACATGGGTATTTATTACAACGCTCGACCCCTCAGCGGGAGTATCCTGGACATCTTCCTCGTCCTGGCCTACCTCCGCGGCGGAGCCACGGCGGACTTCGAGTTCGCCTTCGCCAAGGGCCTGGGCGCGGGGGCCGAAGCCGGCCTGATGTACATCACCTTCCAGAGAGAGGATGAGAGCAGCGTCCACTTGGTGGATCTGCCCCTCAGGGCCAAGGCATCCCTACGTGCGGGTTCCTTCACCCTGGAGGCCTTCGCTGGGGCCATTTTCGGCCTGGTCGTCAGCGACGCAGGCATAAGCGGAACCCCGGCCATGGATGCCGGTGGGCGTATCGCCCTGGGGCCGGTCTTCCTGGAAGCCTCCTACGTACTCCCCTTCTCGGGCGGCTGGGAGGCAGCCTACCCGCGCTTTGGGGCGGGTTGGTGCCTGAGGCTCCTGGAATAGGAAAGGAGGAGGGGCAAGGCTCCAGGGGCTGCGGTCCTTGGGGCAGCCCCCGCCCTCATCGCAGAGGTACGGGGTCGGGTGCTTGCCCGCGGAGGCCCCAGGGCCTAGACTCCTCCCATGGACACCATCACCTTCAAGGCGGCCGATCTCGACGGCTACCTGACCAAGGCCGATGAGGAGGCCATAGCCTCCATGGAGGCCCTCTACGCCGAGGCCCTGCCTGCCTTCCGCGCCCTGGAGGGCCTGCCCCCGGGCCCCCTGCGCGCCGAGGCCGAGTCCGGACTTGTCTCGATCTATGCCCGCATCGGCGAGGGGCTACGGCGCATCCTTGGAGCTGAGGAACGCATCGTCGTCTATCCCTTCGCCACGGCCGACGAGCGCCATGCCGAGGCCAGCAGGCTGGTGGCCAAACTGAGGGATTCCGCCACAGGCCGCCAGGAATTCGTCTATTACGTGCAGAGGGCCTACGAGCTCCTCTTCAGCCTGGCCTACGGCTCCGGGCGCGGGCGGGGCCGCAGCCACCTCCTTGTGCGCACGCCTGTCTCCAGCCCTGAACAGGCCTATGCCGTCCATAAGGTTCCCGATATAGAGGATCAGGTCAGGCAGGCGGCCATTTGCGTCATGCTGAGGGCAGCCCTCCTCCCCTCTATGATAGTGGCCAAAGAGATGGAGGAGTATACGACCTCGCGAGTCCTGGCGCCCTTCGCCCTCTTCCGCATCAAACGCCGGGACGGGGCCAGCGAGGCCGAGATGGAGTACAGCCTGGATCGCGAGCGCTCCTACTTTAACCCGGAGGATCTTGACGGTCGCGACCTCGTCTTCGCCGACCCGATGAACGCCACCGGGGGCAGTCTGATAGCCGTCCTGAGCTTCCTGCGCGGCATGGGGGTGCGCCCGCACAGCGTCGTCTGCCTGAACGCCATCAGCGCCCTCAAGGGAGCCCTGCGCTGCGTCAGGGCCGAGCCGAATCTGCGGGTCTACACGCTGTGGATGGATCCGGCCCTGAACTCCTCGGCCTATATCATGCCGGGTCTGGGAGACGCCGGGGACAGGATCAACGGTTCCGATCCGGAAGATGATCCGCGCGACATCCTCCGGCTGATCGCGGACTACGGCTCAGGCATCAACGGCCTGTACCGCTCGCAGATCAGGCAAATCGAGGCTACTGTCCTGGGACGAGGGCGGCGCGGCTGACGGGGTCGGGAGGGTCTTCCTCAATGGTGGTTCCTCGAAGCTTTTTTTTACATTCCTTCAATATTTCCAGTACAACACGGAGCAGGATTTGAGCCTTCAGGCAGAAAAAAGTGAGGAATTTGTAAGAAAAACAGAACTTAGGAATTAAATGTTTATATAATATAGATATACCTAAAAATGCTTCGAGGAACAGAAATAGAGATTAGAGTTTTTTGTCTTTTTGGCTTGACTCCTCCTAAAAATGGTATAAATTTGCTTCCATCATTTCATTAGCGTGCATCCAAGTCGTCGGTTCCCTGCATAAGAACGTTCTCCCAGGCATGTCCCGCGCCCCGGACTGGGGCTTAGCGGAACAGGCGCCGGGCGCCCCCTAGGGGGGCATGGAGGGCCAATGGCGACCGGAAGGACAGACTTTACCGAGGGCATCAAGACATTCTTCGTGGTGCCCGAGCTATCCGTCATGCCCGAGGATTTCCTCGAGAGCTTCTTCCTCAGGGGCTTTGAAACCTACTTCCTGAATGACGACCCCTACCTTGACCTGCGCGCCAAGATCGACGTCCTCTTCTCCCTCTTCCCGGAGTTGATTCTCTTCTTCAACATCGAGCGCCGGATCAGCGGGGTGGCCTGGCCTGACTTCATCTACCGCCTCCAGTCGGCATACCGGGAGCGGGCCCTGATAGGCGTCTTGATGCGCAAGCAGAACAACCCCGAGCTGACGAGGCGTCTGGAGCGCCTATACCTCTTCGACATCGGCATCCGTGGGGGCTGCATAACCCTTGAGTACCAAAAGGCCAAGAACCTCGGGCTCCTCCTGAACGTCCTGGTGGCCAACCAGGCCAACGGGCGCCGTAAGCACCTCCGGGCCATATGCGGAAACCGCCATCGCTTCAACCTCTTCTACATGGGCATGCGCTACGAGGGCGAGATAGGCGATATCAGCGTCAGCCATTTCTCCTGCGTCTTCGACGGCAAGCCCCCGGCCATGGAGGTCCCGGAGACAATCAAGGACATCCAGCTCAACCTGTCCGGGACCATCTGCAAGGTAAACGGGACCCTTTGCGTCAAGCGCGCCATCGGCGCGGCCACGGCCTTCCTCTTCATCTTCAAGGACCGCCACGGCACCGACGGGCTGGACCCCGAGCAGCTTGCTAAGATCAACGGCTTCATCTTCAACAGCTACCAAGAAAACGTCGGAAGCCTGGTCAAGAACGCATTCGATTACGAGCGCTCGCGCCGCGCCGTCGAGGGCCATCCCTAGGGCAGGACTGCCTCGAAGGGGCGCAGGGGCATGCCCCGCTCATCTGCCAGATTGGCGTCCGGCAGGCCGTTCCAGGCGTAGCGCAGGCTCCCGGGTCCCTCCCACCCGTCCATGTCGATGACGATCCCCTTTCCCGAGGGGGTGATTGAGGCGATCGCGGGTATCGCGGCCCCATCGGGCCCGGCCAAGAAGAAGCCGCGCGGAGCCAGGCCGTCGACCGTCGCAAGGCCGCCTTGGACGTGGCCGATGCGTAGGACCAGGCTTCCCCCGTCATCGGCCCTCTCCAATCCTTCAAGGAGGGGGGCCTCGGGATCCACACCGAGGCCGTAGATATCGCGCAGGGCCCAGAGAGCCAGGCGCTCGGCCACCGGGCGCTTGTTCCGCGGATGGATGTCGGCCGGATCCCCCAGGTCGGATGTCAGGGCCAAGCCCGTCCCGGGAATCAGGGCGGCCTGGTACTGGGCCTTCCAAAGGGCCGGCAGGGCCTGGCCATTCCCACCGTAGTTCCAGGGAGCCACTTGGACGAAGTAGAAATAGAGTCCGGGATTCCTGAATACACGGCGCATGCCGTCTATCAGGGCCTCCATCTCCAGGGCGTACAGCTCTCCCCGGCCGACGTCGCTTTCGCCTTGATACCAGAGCACCCCGCGCAGGGCCATTTGGGCGAAGGGGGCCAGCATGGCGTTGTAGCAGGAGGTCGGCTTGAGCTTGGCGTAGTCGGTGATGGCCCCCCAGGGATGGGGGGCGCCCGGATCGGCCCGCCGGGCCTCCTGCCATTGGCGCTCGGCCTTGTCATAGACAGCCGCGAAGCGCGATAGGCCAGGGCGCGACCTGAGCTCCTCCGGGGGAATCCAGGCGTCTATGGGGCTGCCCCCGTAGGCCGCTTGAATGAGGCCCTGGGGAACGCCTGAGGCCTTGAAGAGGGCCCGCCCGTAGCAAAAGGCCAGGGCCGAGAAGCCGTTCCAGCCGCCGGTGAGGAGGGTCGAGCGCTCGGCGACCATCCAGGCCCCGGAGGGCTCGCGTTGGGCGACACCGCTGGCGGCCTTGGGGTGGAGGTACAGGCGCAGGAGTGGGTAGTCCGAATCCTCCAGCTCGGCCTCCCTGTCCTGGATGGCCCCCATGCCCAGCTCCATGTTGGACTGGCCCGAGCAATACCAAACGTCGCCCACCAGGACATCCTCGATGGCCACCAGGCCGCTGAGCTCATAGCCGGAGTTCTCGGGGGCCAGCGGGTCGTATCGGGCGACGAGCTCGTGCCCCTCGGCCTTGGCGGGCATGGGATCCAGAAGGATCTCCCAACGCCCCTGTTCATCCACGACGGCCCACTTTTCCTGGCCGTCGAAGGAGACGAGGACGCGCATGCCCGGCTGCCCCGAACCCCAGACGGGGACCTGAGCATCCCTCTGGAGGACCATGGATGATCCGAAGAGGCGCGACAAGCCCAGGCTGCGCGGCGATGCCTTGGCCGGGACCCGGCTCCGGCAGGCCGGGGCCAGGTAGATGAGGGCGACCAAACCGATCCAGGCCAGGACGTGAGCCTGCCTCGATACCGCCCTCACTCTTCTCGCTTCAGTCGTCATCAAGATGATGATAGCCCGAAACACCGTCTGCGTGAAGCTCGTAGCCCGGCTTGCACGCCATCGCATCCATAGCCTCCTCGCCGCCGGCCTCCTCTCCTCCCTCCCCCCTGAGGCAGTCGGCCCCAGAACCTCGGTTGCGCATCGGTAGGCCAGGGCATACAATTGGCGGCATGGAACTCAAGCGCGCCCTATCCGCCTACTTGAAGACGCCCCTCTGCCTGGGCTCCCTGGCCGCCTCCCTGGCGGCCGGCCTGGGCGCGGCGGCCCTCTCGGGTTACTCCCTTTTCCTTGGGCTAGGAGGCGGCATCGTCTTCTGGGCCGCCCTCGGTCTGGCCCTCATCCAGACGGGGGCCGGCGCACGGGCCATCGTGGCCCAGACAGAGGCCGAGGAGAAGGCCGCCAACCTGGCGCGCATCGAGGAGGCCAGTCGCTTCCTGGAGCGCATCAAAGTCATCAGGATCGCGGATCCGGAGGTTGCCAAGGCCCAGGCCTACCTGGTCCAAACAGCAGGCGAATACCTGGACGCCTGCCGGGCGGCCTCCAGCCGCAGCCCCGAGGCCGACGCGCGCATCGCCGACAGCCTGGACACCATCGACCTCTATCTCAAGGAGCTGGACGAGGGCTCCACCGAGCGGCGCTTCGGGCTGGAGGACGCCGACGCCTTCCCGGAGGCCAAGCGGCGCGTCCTGGAAGTCCTCCAGGGGAACGCCCGCCTCATCCGCGAAGAGAGGCTCAAGGTCTCGGGCGGCCTGCCGCCGGTCCAACGCATGGCCATCAAGGAGGAACTCCAGTGATCAGACGAAACGCGCCCCTCCTGGCCGCAGCCCTGGCGGCGGCCCTCATCCTCTGCGCCCCGGCAGGAACCGCCCTAGAGGTCAGCCTGGATTCCACGGAAGTGACGGTCTTCCTCAGGCCTGACGGGGCAGCCGATATCAACTATCGCTTCCAGTGGACCGCCTCCGGGGGGGAGATGCACGGCTTCTACTTCCAGGGCGAGCGCTCCATCATCGGCTTCAACGCGGACAAATGCTTCGCCGACCTGCCCGGGGGCCAGCGGGTTGGCCTGGACATCTCCGACGAGGGCGGAGGCCGCTATGACATCGTCCTGGACGGCGGCCGGGGCTTCCGTGGCACGGCCTTCTTCTTCGTCAACCTGGCCGCCGACTTCCTGGCCTCGGGCTCCCTGGCCCGTAGCGTCTCCGAGGAGCACGGCGAGCTGGCCGTCTTCAGCTGGAGCCCGGTGAGCTTCGAGTATCCCATGGAGCACCGGACGGTGGACGTGGTCCTGCCCATCAAGGCCGCTGCGGCCGACATCCCCTTCGAGACATTCGAGGAGATGGGCTTCCTGACGGAGGAGTCCGTCAACCGAGATAACCTGATCGACTGCCTGGGCAGCCAGGGCCAAGACGGCTATTACTTCACGGCCCGCTTCCATGACGCCACGGTGGCCGCCTACGATTCCCAGCTCATCACCTTTTACCTGCCGATGCAGAGGCTCCCCTCCGGCATGGCCGAGCTCCTGCGCTCGGAGGCCGGTTCAGCCGCCGTCCCCTCCTCCGCCGATTCCGGACAGGGGGGCATCGCCGCCGGCTCATCCTACGAGGCCTACCGCGAGGATATCCCGCGCAGCCTCGGCCAGCGCTTCCTCAGGCGGCCCGTGGCGAGCCTCCTGCCCTTCCTGGCCCTCCTGGCCGCGGGGGCAGGCCTGGCCATCCTGCGCAACCGCAAGTTCGCCAAGGCCGCCGCGGCCGTGGAGGGCATAGCCTGGGCCGGTGATTCATGGAGCCCGCCTAAGCTCTTCACGGGCTCCTACCAGGTGCCCGGCAAGATTGCCGAGGACCTGCATCCGGCCGAGGTGGCCATCCTCCTGGAGCTGCCCCTGCCCAGGGTAGCAGCCATCATGGTGGAAGGCCTGGAGGGCCAGGGCCTCATCGAAGTGCTCGAAGACTCGCCTCTGCGCATCCGCATCCTCAGCGCCGAGCGGGCCGGCCAGGAGATCGAGGAGGCCTTCCTGGCCGCCTTCGACGCCGAGGGCCGAGTGCTATCGGGTTTGATGGCCGACTTCTTCGAAAAGCTCATCGCCGGGGTCCAGGAGAAGGTCTGGGACTGCGACCTGGAAGCCACAAAGGCGTATTATCGCAAAAAGCTCCAGGAAGCCGAGGAGGACGAGGAGGCGGTGGCCTCGGGGCGCATGCAGGCTTCGGGCTCGCGCTACTACCACGATCCCTACCGATGGTACTGGATCGGCTGCTACCGAGTCCACTCGCATCCGGAATACCGGACCCTTTCGATGCCCAAGGAATTCAACTCGAGTTACGCGGATTTCATGGCCTCCTCGGCCTGCTTCTCGGGCTGCTTCTCGCCCCAGGGCGGCACGGTGGACGCCTGCTACTCAGCCTGCCACAACGCCTGTCACAACGCCTGCCACTCGGCCTGCCATTCAGCCTGCCACTCCGCCTGCCACTCCGCCTGCCACTCGGCCTGCGTCTCCGGGGGCGCGCATTGACCGCCCCCGACCTGTCCTGGGCTGTCTCCTTCTGGAGGGGCATCAAACCCTACGTGCTGCTGCGCAAGGAGGATTTGGTCCTGATTCTCCCTCCCAACCGGGTCTACAAGCTCAACCAAACCGGCTACGATCTCCTGGCCCACCTCTCGGACGGGGGCGGGCTGGACGCCCTTGGTCTCGGCGAAGAGCGGGCTCGGGAGGTGCATCTCTTCTTCGATACCCTCAGGCGGGTCTATGACGGGGAGGCCGTCGTCACCGAGCGCGTCCCCTACGACTTCGACTTCACCCGCCTGCCCGTCCTGGGCGAGATAGCCCTGACCTACCGCTGCAACCAGGCCTGCCGCTTCTGCTACGCCGGCTGCGGCGCAGGCGCCCCGGCCGGGCCCGAGATGAGCGCGCGCCAGGTCAGGCGGATCATCGACATATTCAAGCGCGAGGCGATGATCCCTTTCTTCTCCTTCACCGGGGGCGAGCCCACCCTGAGGCCGGAGCTGCCGGCCCTGGTGGCCTATGCCAAGAAGCGTGGCCTGCGGGTCAACCTGATAACAAACGCCGTCCTGGCCACTCCGGAGCTTTGCGCGGCCCTGCGCGACGCCGGGCTGGACTCGGTCCAGGCCAGCCTGGAGGCCCCCCTGGCGCCCCTACACGACTCCCTCACCCAGGTCGAGGGCTCGCACGCGCGCGCCCTGGAGGGCATCGCCAACCTCATGGACAGCGGCCTGCCGGTACAGACCAACACCACCCTGACGGCCCTCAACGCCCCCGCGGCCGCGACCATGCCGGCCTTCCTGGCGAGCATCGGCGTCAAGCGATTCTCCATGAACCTCTACATTCCCGGCGGCGATGGGGCCGTTAAGTCACTGGCCGCCCCTGAGCTCTTCCTGCCCTACAGCGGCCTGGGCGGGATAATCGAGGCTGTGCGCAAGGAGGCCCACCGCCTTGGCATGACCTTCCATTGGTATTCGCCGACGCCCTTCTGCCACTACAACCCCATCGGGCGGGGGATGGGCAACAAGAGCTGCGCCGCCATGGACGGCCTCATTTCGGTCTCTCCCTCGGGCGACGTCCTACCCTGCTCATCCTACGCCGTCCCCATGGGCAACCTGTTCAGGCGGCCCTTCCGCGAGGTCTGGTTCTCGGAGCGTGCGGCCTTCTTCAAGCAGAAGCGCTACGCCCCGGCCGAATGTTCGGGCTGCCCCTCCTTCCAGGCCTGCCAATCCGCCTGCCCGCTCTACTGGGCCTACGCCGGCACCGCCGAGTTGGCCGGCCGCAATCCGGCCGCGCCATGTATTTCCGCTCCCATGGAGGCACCCACATGGAAATGACCTACGTCGTCTCGCCAGCCATGCGCCTGCCGGCCCGCCTCATCCTGAGCCTGGGCTTGGCCGCCGGGGGCGTGATTCTGCAGTTTCTCCAGCCCTTCTGGCTCCTGGGCTGTATCCTCGTCTTGGGCGGAGGCCTCCTCTTCTCCTCTAAGGGCTTCACCAACAAGCCCAAGGACCAGGGTCTGGAGGAATGGCGCCCGGTCTCGGACGCCGAGCTCGACCGCATCGCCGACAACCTGCGCAAGTCCTCCAAGATCAGGCTGCCCTTCTACCTCTCGCGCGGTGGGGCTGTCCTGGTGACCCTCCTGTGCGGGGGCCTGGCCATAGGCTCAGGCGTCTTCGGCAACCAAACCATGATGATCGCCTGGGCCGATGCCCTGTGCCTCCTGGGGCTGCCCCTCTTCTCCGGCTCCATCCAGGTCTGGATTCCGGCCGAGCTCAAAATGAAGATGGAGTGCATGCAGGCGGTGTTATCCGCCCAGCGCCCGGAGGGCGTGAAGATCACCCCCTACTTGCGCTTCGACAAGGATCAGGAGGGCAAGGCCGTCCCCGAGGACGTGCGGCTTATGCTGGAGCCCAAGCGCCACCCGGAGGATCTGGTGGGCATCCAGCTCCAGGCGGCCATCAACAACGGAGCCAACGGCGCGGTTCCCTATCTCTACGCGGTGGCCCTGACCCGCGGCGGCGGCCCCAGCTTCAGGCGCCTGGCGGCCATGAAGGTGGAGGGCTATGAGGTGGAGCACGAGGAGCCCGGCGAGTACGGCGCTGTAGTCATCCGTCAAGACACAGGGGGCGGCGGCTACCACACCACCCGCCAGGACTGCCAGCGCCTCCTGGGGCTCTGCCTCAAGATCCTGGCGGCCATGGAGTGAGCCAATGGGCGAGGCCCGCCGGCAGGAAATGAGGCCAACCAGCAGGTAGCGCGGGCCCCGGGCCCCTATGCCCGCGGGGCCGAGCGGGCCAGGCGGAAGCCCAGGTAGTTCAGGCGGTAGTCAGGGTTGAGATAGTTGCGGTTGGCGGAGCGCAGATAGCGCCCGTTGTTGGTCCATGAGCCGCCGCGGCTGACGCGCTGTTCCCCGCTTGTCGGCCCAGTCGGATCCACGACCGGCCCGGCCGAGTACTCGCCGAAGCGGTCCCAGCACCATTCCCAGACGTTTCCATGCATTTCATATAAGCCCCACTGGTTGGGCGGCAGGGAGCCCACGGGCACGGTGCGCCGGCGGAATTCACCGCGGGCATTGCCGTTGTAGGGATTCTTTCCGTCGTAGTTGGCCTGGTCCGTGGTGATGTTGTCGCCGGTGTTGAAGGGCCCCAGGGTGCCGGCCCGGCAAGCGTACTCCCATTCGGCCTCGGTGGGCAGGCGGTAGCCCGGGGCCCTGAGGTCGCATGACACCGAGCCGTCGGCGGCCTTACGGTAGGCCGGCTCAAGGCCCTCGCGCCTGCTCCTCCAGATGCAGTACTCGATGGCGTCGTTCCAGCTCACCAGGACCACGGGGTGGGTATCGTCCTGCTCGATGAAGGGCTTCCGCCATGAGGCGCCCTCCTTCATGAGCCAGCCGGTGCGGTCGTAGATGTTGCCTCCGCCCAGGCGCTCCGCGTCGGTCTTGTAGCCCGAGTCCTCGGCGAAGGCGCGGAACTCACCCAGGGTCAGGACGCGCGCGCCCAGGTAGAAGGGCGAGAGCGTCACGATGTGGCGCGGGCTCTCGGCGCTGGAGCGCGAGGGCTCGCCGTCCTGGCTGCCCATGGTGAAGCTGCCGCCCGGGATGAGGACCATGCCCTCGGGGGGACCGGCATGGCGGGCAGCCTGGGCCGCCGCGGGAGCCGCCTGCGCGGCAGGCCCCTCGTCGAAACTGCATTCGCCGGATATCCCGTCGCTGAGGTGCTCGCCGGGGCCCTTCTTCTTGGCCGCCTCCCTGTCCTTGCGCAGCATCTCCTGGAGAAGGACGTCGAAGGAAGGGGCGGCCGGCTCGGCGGAGCCGGAGGGCGCGGCGGCCTCCTCTTGGACCGGCGCGGGCTCTGGGGCCGCGGGCTGGGGGGAGACAGTGGCGGTGACGTAGGTCGATCTGGGCATGAAGCGCGGCTCTTCCGCCGACGGTGCGGCAGGAGCCGGGGAGGCGGAGCCAGTGGGCGTGGACGCGGCCGCGGATCGGGCGGCTGGGACGGACGCGGCGACTTCCTCGCGCTCGGCCCGGTCCTGCCCCCCCTGGCTTCCCGCGCACTCGCGGCAGGAGTCCTCCAGGCCGCGCTCCAGGGCGGCTATGAACTCCTCATCGTCCTCATAATCGTACTTGAGCACCGCCTGGACCGCGCTCATCCTCAGCCTGAGCCCGTACTTGAGCTGGGTGCCGGCCAGGTGGACGGCCAGGAAGGGCTTCCTCTCCTCGATGGCCAGATGGATCTCCTGGCGCACGTTTTGGGACTCCACGGCCTGGGGGGACATGAAGACCAGGACCTGGTCGGACTTCATCAGGGACTGCTCGATGGTCATGAAGAATTCCGTGCCTGGATCGATACCCTCGTCGTACCAGATGCGCCAGCCGCGCTTGGACAGGGCGGTGATAATGGGGTAGACGGCGTCAGCGTCCTTGTGGGCGTAGCTTATGAAGATATAGGGCTTGTCCCCGCGGTAGGAATGGAAGGGCGCTTTCCTGGGCATGGCCGGAGTATAGCACTCTCGGCCACCTTGGGCAAAGGGTACTACGCCGCCGCGAGACGCCGGCTTAGAAGGAGGAGTTCCTGGAGAGAGGCAGGCCGATGAAGACTCCCTCTCCACCGAGGTAATCCAGCTTCCGACCCTCGATGATAATCTGGACGTCTTGGACGGTGGAAAAGGCGGTGGCGGTCCAGATAACCTGCTTGAGCTGGCCGACGTAGCCCTCTATGCCCATGGGGTTGAACATGAACTCTTCGCTGAAGTTCACCGTAGCGGTGCTGCCGCGCACTTTCACCGAGAGGAGCCGCGTGCCCTGAGGTATCAGGGAGAGCAGGCCCTTGTTCAATTCCTCGGCGTTGGGGCCTGAAAGCAGCGCGTTCAAGGCGTCCGTCAGGGGTGAATCGCTGGATGGTATGGAACGCTTAACCTCCTGGCGGATGACCGTACCGTCATCGTCGATGCGCACGAAGTAGAGCATAGCCGGTCGGTAGGTGAGAGCCTGGCTGGGGGCGGGGGCCGATGAAGGCTTGGCCGATGCCCTCGGCTTGGAACTGGTGGACGGCGAAGGGCCCTGGCTGGGCGAGGTCCGGGGCGCCGGGGATGCCCGCGGCGATTCGGCCGGTCGGGGGGCGGCGCTTCCACGCGGCGATGCCTCGGGGGCGATCAGGATCTGGGCCGATGGCGAGGGGCGCCCGGTTCCAGAGGGGGCCGGCGATGCCAGACGGGTCCTCAGGATGCCGAAAAAATCAGTGTTTTTAAGGGCTGTCTCGATCTTGCCGCGATTGAGGAAGAAGAGCAGACTGATGAAGAGGAGGACGGCGATCCAGGCCAGGCAGCCCACCCCCTTGCCCGGCCCTCCCCCGCCCTTGGCGGCGCGATTCGGCATACGTTGACAATACGTGAGGCGCGCGGGACCGTCAAGGCTTCCCTGATTCCACGGAGATGGGCGATGCGCGGGGCGGAAGAGGATGGCCCGCGGCCCTCAGCCCTCCTGGGCCCTGAGGATCCTGAAGAATGCTTCCTTCCCGCGGGGATCGGCCCAGAGGCACTGGTTGGCGAAGGGATCGTGGATCTGGAGGAAGAGCCCGCCCTGGCGCCGCTGCAGCCCTCCCCGCGCGGGCCGGTGGCCGCCTATGTAGCGGGCCCCGGAGGCTTCCGGTCCCAGCAGGGACGATAGCATGGCCGCCACGGAGCCCTCCTCGGCCTCGCCGTTGTCGGTCCAAGTCAAGCCCTCCGCGACCTCGGGCAGTCGCCTTCCGCAGATGAGCTCGTCGGCGGAATATGCCCGTCTCGGCTCGGCATGGCTGGCCAGGAAGGAGCCGCCTGCGCAGAGAAGGGGCAAGCCGTCCTCCCAGGCGGCCAGGGCCTCCAGGTCCTCGTCCATCCCGGAGGCGCGCAGCCATGAGAGAGTCATCTCGCCCTCAAGGGCGAATTTGCGGAAGGGGTGGTCGCCCAGGCCCTCGCGGTTGCGGACGTTGTCGTGGTTGCCCTTGAGGACCACCACGCGACCCGGGTATCCCTCCACCAGGTCGAAGAGGGCCCGATAGGCCTCGTGAAAGAGCCGCATCTCCTCGTCCATGGCATCGTGATTTTCCCAGCCGCCCAGGTACTCGCGCAAGGCGCGCGCCCAGCGCTCGGCCGCCCCGGGCCCCTCGCTGTGGGGCATATCGCCCAGGAAAACCAGGTAGGCCTCTTCCCTTTCCAGCATGCGCCCCAGGCTCCGGCCCCCTGGTTCAGGCGCCAGGCCGCACAAGGCCCGGAGGAGGCCGGGACGCGCGTGGACGTCAGGGACGATCAGGGCCGGGGCGCCTCTTTCCAGGCGAACCAGGGCCCCCGGGGATCCGTCGGCCAAGGGCTGGCGCAGCCCCTGGGCCGCCGCCATAGAGGCCTCCAGGGCCCGCCGCGCCCGCGCGGCCAGACCCGCCTCTGCGGATCGGCGCAAGGCCCTAGTTCCCGGAGAAAAGGCTGCCGAAGGTGGCCAGCCTGCGCTCGTACACCTCGACCAGCTTCCAGGCCGCTATGGGGATGCCCATCAGGATGTCGCCGGGGATGACGAAGCAGGCCGAATCCTCCTCGGCCACGGCCTCCATGAGGGAGGCCCTTTGAAAGAAGACGCACTCCTCGCCGAAGAAATCCCCCGGGCCGGCCCGGTCCACGACCCGGCCCTCGAAGGTGATCGACACCCTCCCGGACTTCACTAAGTAGAGCTCGGCCTCATCGCCCCCGCCCACACGCAGACCGGCCGGCGCGCGGATCTCGCGCATGGAGCGGGCGATGGTATTCTGCACGTTGCTCGACACCGTCTCGCCGAAGAGCCAAGTGCCCTGGAGGAAGAGGGTGCGCCGGCACAGGCCCAGGCTCTCCTTGAGATCGAAAGCCCGCCGCATGAAGCCGGCGAATAGATCGGCCGGGATTTGCAGGACGGTGACGTAGCTCTTGGCCCGGCAGGTGCTCGTGTGCGTCCCGCCCTCCAGGGCCGCCAGCTCCCCGGCCAGGGTGCCGGCGCAAACCATGCGTTGGACACCCGCGGAGGAATCGATCACCTCGGCTACGCCGGCCAGGATGAGGTAAACGGTATGGCAGGGGGCGCCCTTGCGGATGATGAACTCACCGGCGTTGACCAAGGCCATGGGACAGTTGAGGAGGAGATCGAATTCGTGCCGAGGAACCCCCGGGAAGCGGCTGGCCAGGTAACTCTCGGCCCGACGCATCATGTAGTCCTGGTGTGTCTCGATGAGGGAGTCCTGGGTGCCGAAAACGGCGTTGGAGCCTATCTCCTTCTGAACGGCGGAAAGTTGGTCCGAGGAAGTGTGCGATAGGACTATTTTAGCCGAGCGGTCGCCGCGGAAGTCCGCGGCTTCGCCGTGGATAAGCCCGCCCCCGCAGTCCACCTTCTTCAGGTCGGCCGGCGCGAACATGCAGTCAGAGAGGTCGTCGCGGATGCGGGCCGCCAGCTCGCCGGTCCCCTCGGCCCTGAGCATGTACTCATCCATCACCTTGAGCGAGGGGATGTCGGCCAGGTGGGTGTAGGTCTTGTAGCCCCCCGCCCATAGGGCCCTGAAGAGCAGCACGCTGGTCTCCACCGGGTGCACGCTCAGGACCGGCATGACCTCCAGTCCGCCCAGGTCGTTCCAAACGTTGAATCGCAGGTCGTGGAATTCGAAGGTGTTGGCGAAGCTCTTCTCCGGCAGGGACATGATGGCCGATAGCTTCTTCATCACCGAGGCCCGCACAAGAGGCGCGGCGAAGTGCTTGATGCGGTGGTCGGCCCGCACCAGGCTTGTCAGCCCGGCGAAGTGGTCGTCGTGGGCGTGGGTATGGAAGATGCCCTCGATCTCGTTGACCGAAATACCCAGGGCGGTCAGGCTGTTGAGGACGTTGGGACCGGTGTCTATCAGGTAATACTTGCCCTGGAAGATGACCAAGCTGGACATGCAGGGGCGGTCCTTGTCCCAGCCGTCGCCCTCGCCGATGTGAAGAACCGAGAAGTACTCCGGCCTGACCTTGTGGTAGTCCAGGCGCACGGGGGCCTGGTAAGTCTCCCCGGGAGCTAAGTTGAGGTCCACCTCCACCCGCGAGCCGGAATAGGAGAAGGCGTAGCGGTTGACGCCAAGGCGTTCCACCGAGGCGCCTCCTGGCAGGGGCACCGGCTCGGAATCCACCGGGATGAAGTCGATCATGTCGGCCGTGCCGCGGTCCGAGCCGCCGGCGAAGCGGCGCTTGAAGCGCATGATCTCGTCGGCGGCCTCTGCCCGCATCCCCACCTCCAGCATCTCGGAGCGGTCGCTCAGCCCGAAGGTGCCGCGCTGGATATACTTGGCCTGGGCGTGGATCTGGGAGAGCAAGCCCATGATGATGGGCTTGCGCCCGGTATTGTTGGGGTGGCCGGGCAGGATCATGCCCTGGCGGTAGAACATCTGCAGGACGGGGAATTCGGCCATGTTGCAGAAGGTGCCGCCTTGAACGGTGATGTCGGAGAGCAGGATGGCGTTGGGACCGGTCTCGAACCGGACGCCGCCGCGGGAGGCCTCCAGGATGAAGCCGCGTTTCATCAGCGTCTTCACCACGTCGGGAGGGCAGCCGCACAGAATCTCCAGCCCGGCCTCGGGGATGCGCACCAGGTGGATGCCCTCGGAGACCTTGATAGCTTCCATTCCACAATCTTAACCGTCCCGGGCCGGCCGGGCAAGCCGGAAAATGCCGGCTCAACGCGGGAGACTGCATTTGACAAGGCCTGGGCGAGCGGACATAATTGAGGACACGATTCCAAGCGGAGGATCCCATGCTCGAGCGCCTCAAGGCCTTCTTTCTCGCCGCATACCGCGATGACAGCCAGCACCGCCGGGAGCGCGCCAGGGCCCTCCTGACCGTCCTCATAAGCCTCTTCCTCATCGCTCTTGTGCTCGGCATCGTGGTGACCACCATGATCGTCAAGCTGGCCCTCTTCGGCCTGGCTTTGGTCATGCTGGCCTGCCTGGCCCTCCTGCGCGCCGGCCGCTCCGGGTTCCTATCCGTCTTCGTCCCCCTCCTCATCATCGCGGCCTTCACCGTAATTCTGGCCCTGCGCGATTTCTCCGATCCCTATGAGATCTACTCCATCGCCTTCATCACCGTCTTCGTGGTCATCCTGTCCACCTTCGTTTCGGACAAGCCCTGGCTCCCTATAATGGTGACCTCGGTGGGCTCCGCGGGTAGCATCTATATGCACCTGAGCGACCATCTGAGGAGGGCCCTGGCCGAGGGCCTGGACCTCGGCATCGATGACCTGGTGATCTGCCTCCTGGTGGGCTTCGTAAGCGCCATGATCAGCCGGGCCGTACTCATGCGCTCGGCCATCCTGGTCAGGGCCGCCGAGTCCCAGGCCGAGGCCAATCTGGCCCGCGTGCACGCCCTCCAGGAGGCCCTCAAGGCCAGCGCGGAGTCCCTTGATCTAGGCAATCGCCTGGTGGAGTCATCGGGCCGCTCCAGCGAGCTCCTGGAGGAGATGCTGGCCGAATTAGCCCGGGCCGCAGCCGAGATGGATGCCTTGGCAGAGGGCACGGGGATCCTCAAGGCCAGCCTATCCGAGCTACTTCTGAGCTCGAAGGCTACATCCCAAAGCGCAGAAGAGCAGAGCTCTGTGGTCACCCAGGCCTCGGCCGCCATCGAGGAGATGACCGCCTCCATCAAGAATATTTCCTCCATAACCGAATCCAGGCGCGAGGCCATCAAGCGCCTGGACGAGTCCACCGCCCAGGGCCGCCGGGAAATGAGCGCTTCGGCCGAGGCGGTCAAACAGATGCAGGCCCAGGCCGCCAGCATCCTGGACGTGGTCAAGGTCATCAGCGCCGTTGCCTCGCAGACCAACCTCCTGGCCATGAATGCCGCCATAGAGGCCGCCCACGCCGGGGAGTACGGGCGCGGCTTCTCGGTGGTGGCGGATGAGATCCGCAAGCTCTCCGAGCAGACCGGCAAGAACGTCAAGGCCATCTCCTCCACCATCAAGGAGACCATCGCCGCCATCGAGCGGGTGGCCCGCGGCAACGAGGCGGCCACCGAGGGCTACGGGCGCATCGCCCAGGACGCCCAACTGGTGTCCCAGGCCATGGAGGAGATCATCCGCGGCCTCACGGAGATAGCTTCCGGCACTGAGGAGATCAATTCGGGCGTCCAAGCCTCCGTCCGCAGCACCCAGGATCTCAAGGCCGCCACAGCCAAGGTGGACGGGGAACTGGCCGAGGCCGGGAAGGCCCTGGCCTCCCTGGACCAGGCCACCAAGCGCCTGGCCGATGTCATCGGCCAGCTCAAGACACGTTCAGAGGGCGTGGGCGACGAAGCCCGCAAGGTCAGGGACATCGGTCAGGCCAGCCACGAGGGCTTGAAAAAGCTTGGTTCTCTTCTGGAGACAAGCTAGCGTCATCGCTCAGGGGTCGGATGATTTCCCCCCCCCGGGTTGCTGAAGTGAATATTTTTTCTCAAATATCTCTAATATATCCATTCCTCTGATGTATAGAAAATTCCCTGAGGATGACGATCCCCCCTAGCATCGTGCGTGAAGGCATGGTATAGTCAGCCAGCGATATTCGGAAGAAAAAGCTTGCGCGCGTCCTGGTTCATCGCCTTCGGTTCGAGCCTACCGTACGCAATACTCAAGTATATCGAAGATCGCGCCGGGACATTCGTTCCGGAGTACGTCTCTCGCCCGCCTGAGCGGGCACGCGTCCCCCGCGCCGCAGGCCGGGGGCAAAAGGAAGCTAGAACATGGCTAAGAAGATCTACGTGGGGAACCTGAGCTACGGCACGACCGAGGACTCCCTCCGCTCGCTGTTCTCCGCCCACGGGGAAGTCGAGTCCGTCGCCGTCATCGTGGACCGCGACTCCGGCCGCTCCAAGGGTTTCGGGTTCATCGAGATGCGCGACGAGGACGCCGCCAAGGCGGCCATCTCCGCGCTGGACGGCCAGGAGCTGGACGGCCGCAGGATCCGCGTGAACGAGGCTAACGAGAAGCCCCGCCGCGACGCCCCGCGCTGGTAAATAGCCCCGCGTGAGAAAGGCCGCCCTCATCGGGCGGCCTTTTTTTATCCCTTCGGGCCGCGCCGGACCCCGCCTAGTCCACCGTGACGATGGTGGTGAAGCCCGCGCTCAGCTGGACGTTATAACGCGTTTCCAAGACTGTGCCGTTGCTCTGGGCCTGGACGTCGTAGGTGCCCGGACTGATCCCGGTCAGGTCGTAGCTCGCCCCGACCGGGATGATGTCCCCGTTGGCCGCCAGCTGGTTCTCGCCCCAAGTGCCCTGGCTGGAGGGCGAGACGTAGAGGACGTTTATGGTGGAACCGCTCTGGTTTACAATCTGAAGGGTGGCCGTGCTGGGGCTGACCGTGAGCTTGACCGAGGCCGAGACCTCATCATAGTCGTCGCTCACCACGCAGGTGACGGTCTTGATGACGGAGCTGCTCCCCGCGCTGGGAGTGTAGTAGATGGTGGCGGCGTTCAACTGGTACTGGCGTACCCCGTCGATGTACCATTCGTAGCTGTAGGAGCCGCTCCCGCCGTGGGCCGTGGCCTTGATGGTGACCTCCTGCCCTGAAAGCGACGTGGTATCGGAGACGCTCAGCTCGAGGCCCAAGTCGCCCGATCCGATGATGAGCCAGAATCCGCCACAGCCTGTCAGGCCCATGACGATCGCCGCGATGCCTATCGCCAGCGATACTCTACTCAAACGCATTTCCTCTCCTCCTATCATACTTGATATCTCATTACGCTCACGTGTTTTACCCGGCAAGAGTATAGCACGGATCGATGGGAAAACAGCGCCGTCGCTGAAAAGATACGGCTGATTTCCTCGATGGAGCTGACATCGCCTGTCAAGCCGGCGTATCAGGCATCGCCCTTCCGATGGAGCCTCGCCCCTGCTAAGATCGAAGCATGGGTCTCAGCTTGCGGGACTTCCTGTCCATCCGCTGGCATGACGATGGGCGCCCCCTCATCCAGCCGCCCTGGCCATCGCCCATCGTGGCCGATCCGAGCTTCCTCTTTCCCGAGGAATGCCCCGACGGCCTCTGGGCCCTGGCCTGCCACGACGCCTTCGGCCTCCTCCTCTACAGGAGCGCCGACGGCCTGAATTGGGGCAGGCCGCGCCGCATCGCCTTCAACGCCATGCGGCCCTTCCTCCGCAAGGTCGGGGACTCCTACCTCCTCTGGCACGAGGCCTACCGCCCTCTGGGCCTGCCCTTGAGCATCCTGCCGCGGCCCCCGCGTTGGCGCAGCCGTATCGCCCTCATGGAGAGCCGGGACCTCTCGGTCTGGAGCGCCGGGAGGATCCTGCTGGAAGCATCCCCGGCCTGGGCCCGCGAGGGGGAAAGGGGGGAATCGCTCTCGAATCCTTGCGTCGTGGAAAACGATGCCGGAGGCTGGAGCCTGTACTGCTCGGCCGGCCTGGCCCTGATCCCCGATTGCGGATTCAACGAACCCCGTCACCTGGCCTTGGCCCTGGGACCGGGTCCGCGGGGCCCCTTCAGGATACGCGAAGCCCCCCTGCCCTACCCCGGCTCGGACAGCGCCCTGGGGGCCGGGTCCATCAAGGTCTTGCGCCGAGAGGGAGGCTGGATAGGCTTGCAGAACCTGATAGCCGCGGGCGCGGACGGAAGGTCGCGCTCCTTCATCCGCCTCCTCTCCTCGGAGGACGGCTTGGCCTGGAGCCTGGCGCGTGAGGAACCCCTCCTCTCGCCCTCGGAGGGCTGGCGCTCCTCCCACGTCTACGCCTGCGACGCGCGTTTCCGCGAGGCCGATGGGCTCTGGTACCTCTACTACAACGCCCGCGACGGCTGGTACAAGACCGAGGGCCGAGAGCGTATCGGCTGCCTGGTGGGGGAGCCGGCCTGATCCGAGGCCCTTCGGCCGGACCTCCCCATGCTCACTCGCCGAGCTTCCTCAGGCTCTCCTTCCATCCTCGCCGGCCATGGCCCTGTCATAGTAGACCTGGTCGATGGGATAGCGCTGGATCATCAAAATCGCAAGGATCAGGACGAAGGCCGATACGGGACCGAGGATGAGGCGGATGGCCATGATGGCCGGGGCATCCTGGACCTCGTTAGCCCGGTAACCTGCCACGCTCAGGATGAGGAGGCTGGCACCGCCCGCGAAGGCCGTTCCCAACTTGGAGAAGAAGGTCCACATCCCGTAATAAGATCCCTCATGGCTTTTGCCTGTGCGGCGCGCCTCCACGGCGATAGCGTCCGGGAGCATGGCGTAGGGCGGAGCGAAGCCGAAGCCTATGCCCACTCCCGCCAGGATCATGATGCCGATGACCACGTATGGCCCCACCAGGTGCCCGAAGGCGAAAATGACCATCGCGACCGTCGCCACGATCAGCATGCCCAATTGATAGCAGCGCTTTTTGCCTATGCGCTTGATGACCGCCAGGGACAGGGGCACGCATACGGCCGCAGTGGCCAGGAGGGCCAGAAGGGCCAAGGCGGTCAGGCCCTCGGCGTCAAAGACGTACTTGAAGTAGTAGACGATGATACCCTGGAGGAAGGTGATGCCGGTCAGGTTGAGGGCATAGGCCATGAGGAGGATGATGTAGGGCTTGTCGCTGAAAAGGCGCCCGTAGGACGAGAGGAAGCCTTCCATCTTCGCCCCCTTGGGCGGCAGGGGCTTCTCGCGGACGGAGAAGAAGGTGATCAGGGTAGTCAGGCACATGATGGCCCCTAAAACCAGGCCCACCAGGGAAAAGCCGGCCCGGACGTCCTCTCCGGTTATATCGGCGATGGGCTTCACGGCCGCCGCCCCGACGATGGTCCCGATCACCGCGAAACTGAAGCGGAAGACGTTCAGGGTCGTGCGCTCGTCGTAGGTGGTGGCCAGGTCCGGGGTGAGAGCCCCGTAGGGAATATTGACCACCGTATAGGCCGTGTTGAGGAGGCAAAGCAGGGCCAGGGCCCAGGCGAAGGTGAGGCCCTGGGATGCCGGCGCAAAGGAGGGCGCGGTGAAGAAGCCCCACATGCAAAGGAGGAGGGGCAGGGAGCCGAAGAGGAGCCAGGGACGGCGACGGCCCCAGCGACTGCGGGTGTGGTCGGAGATGAAGCCCATCATCGGATCCGTGACCGCGTCCCAGGCCTTGCCCACCCAGTAGACGATGGCCGCCAGGGTGGCGGCCATGCCCACCACGTCGGTGAGGTAGTTCATGGTCCAGAAGCCCATGGCGGTGAAGAAGATGTTGCCGCCAAGGTCGCCCACCCCGAAGCCCAGCTTGGCCCCCAGGCCCAGCCTATGCTCGCCGCCCTGCCCGCTTTTTTCCATCGGTTTCCTCCTTCCTGAAATCGTCGATGCAGTCCATGAAGGCCCTGCGCAGGGTCTGGTCTGCGCCTGGATCGGCTCCCGGCCCCACGCGGATGGGATTCCCAGCCGCTATGACGGCCAGCCTGCGCAAGCAGTGTGGACGCCCGCTTATGTTGCCGCCCAGGAGGCGGTTCGCCAAATCCCACATGTTGTAGGCGCTCTCCGCCAGGCGGGTGAACGAGGGCCGGGCTTCAAGGTAGTGCGCGTCCAGGTACCAGAGCAGGTCCACCAACTCCATGTGGCGCATGGCCTGCCAGGCCTCGGCGGCGCGCCGGTCGGCCAGGGCCCGCGCGTAGCTTGCCCATGGCGGGAGGCCCTCGGGCGGGAAGACCCTGTCCCAGCCCTCCTGCCGGATGCGGTAGACCCGGTCGATGGGGTCGCCGCGGGCGTGCAGCCCGAAGGCCGCCTCGCCCCGGCGCAGGGCCGTCTCGACAAGCTCCGCCCGGCGCGCCTCCAGACACTCCACGGCGGATCGGCCGCCCGCTTGAGCGGAGGGAGGGGCCCTGCGTGGTTCCAGACCGTTGCGGTAGTAGCCCTCGGCGATAGAAAGGAGGCGCGAGAAGATATCCAGAATGCGGGCGGCGGGATCGGCCCTGCCACGGCTTCCCATTTCGAAGCCCAGCTCGCCCTCCAGACGGCCGAGAAGGCCCTCCAGGGCGGCCGGGCCGCCCTGGAAGAGGCAGTGAACGGAGAGGGGCAGGACCTCCACAGTCTCATGCCGGCCGGCCTGGGCCAGGTCCTGGGCGCACCAGCGCGCCAGGCGCATAGTCCCGCCTTCTATGCGCGGGGTTGACTCGCTCAGGTAGCTGGATTGGCCCTCGGGAGCCAGGGCCAGGGGATGGGGGCCGTCCAAGAGGGCTGCCCGGATGCGCATGAGGCCCGCGGAGTCCAGGCGGGCGTGGTAGACCGGCATGGCCCCCGTGCGCGGGAGGATCCAACGCGTCAGGGCGTCCGACCAGAGCGGCACCTCGTAGCCGTGGAGGAAAAGGAGGCGCGGCCGCCTGGGGAAGCGCGCTTGGATGGAGGCCGCCGCGCGGGGCAGGACATTGGAGACCGCGTGCATGAGGAGCTGGGGCTCGTCCCCGTAGGGGTGCCTGAATGCGACGATGAGGCGACTGCGCCCCTCCTGGAAGTCCATGAGGGCCCGCGCCAAGCGCTCGGGGTGGATGAATTCCACGCCGTCTATCCTAAGGGAGTAGCGGATATAGAGGGGGCCGACAGCACGGATCAGGGCCAGGGCCAGGGGACTCTGCCCGCTCGGGGCTAGGCGCGGACGGTTCCGCGCGCGCAGGGGGGCTCGGGGCGTCTTCAGCATCTAGTCTAGGAACCTACAGATATATGGAATTCGCAGGTTGCAGCGGGCCTGACGGCCTCTTTTCGCGCACATGGATCAACTTTAGCATCCGCTGGGGCTGCCCGCAAGGGAAAAACACATTTGCTTGGACGCCGATCTTCCACCCCCGCTGGCGCTCCGCGCAAGCCCCGGGCGTCGTCACCAGCCTCGCAGGCCATGAAAAAAGGGAGGCCCGCTCAGGCGCCGGGCCTCCCTCGCTTCACGGGGGCGCCGCGCCCCCGCCCTCTCTAGCCCTAGACCTTGACGATGGCCATGACTACGAAATTCACGGCGAAGAGGAGGGCCGAGACGTACATGATGGGGTGCACCTCTTTGGCCTTGCCGCGGATGAGCTTCACCAGGCAGTAGAAGATGAAGGCGAAGGCGATGCCGTAGGAGATATTGTAGCAGAAGGCCATCAGGATGGCGGCGAAGAAGGCCGGCACGGCCTCGTCGAATTCGTCCCACTTTATCTTGGCGAAGGATCCCATCATCAGAATGCCCACCACTATCAGGGCCGGGGAGGTGGCCGAGGCCGGCACCAGGCCAGCAAAGGGCGCCAGGATGATGCAGAGGAGGAAGAGAACAGCCGTGGTGACCGATGTCAGGCCGGTGCGCCCGCCGGCCTCGATGCCGGAGGCGCTCTCGATGTAGGTGGTGGTGTTGGATGTGCCGAAGAGGGCCCCCACCGAGGTGGCGATGGCGTCGGCGAACAGGGCCTTGTCCATCTTGGAGGCGAAGCCCTTGCCGCTCTTCAGCGCTTCCATGTCCTTGGCGTCGAAGATGCCCGTGGAGCGCCCGGTGCCGATGAAGGTGCCGATGGTGTCGAAGGTGTCCGCAAGGCTGAAGGCGAAAATCGTCATGATAACCATAGGCAGGCGGGTTGGGTCGGCGAAAAGGCTGCCGAAGCCCGGGTTCCCGAACAGGGCCCCGAAGGTCGTCCCCAGGGACTTGAAGGACTCGCCCCAAGCGGCCGGGCTCAGCGACAGGCCGGAGAAGCTCACAAGGCCGAAGGGGATGGCCGCCAGACTTGCCCCCAGGATGCCGATCAGGATGGAGCCCTTCACCTTCTTGACCATCAGGACAACGATCAGGACGAGGCCTATCAGGGCCACGATGGCGTGGGGGGCCGAAAAGTTCACCAGGGCCGGGATGATGTCGCCGTCGGTGACCACAGCGAAGATGTTGGAAAAGGTCCCACGCGGATCGAAGGCCTGCCCGTTCATGAGGAGGATGTCCTTGGCCTCCGAGGTGAACTTGATGAAGTTGGCCTCTTTGATCCCGATGTAAGCGATGAAGACCCCGATGCCCCCGCCTATGGCGTGCTGGATGCTCTCGGGGATGGACTTGATGATCTCCTTGCGCACCTTGGTCACGGTGATGAGGATGTTCACCAAGCCGCAGATGAATACCAGGGCCAGGGCCTCCTGCCACTTGAAGCCCAGGGCGAAGCAGACGGTGAAGGTGAAGAAGGCGTTCAGACCCATCCCCGGCGCCAGGGCGTAGGGCACGTTGGCGAACAGCCCCATGAAGAGGGTGCCCACGGCCGCGGCGATGATGGTGGCCAGGAAGACCGCCTGGAAGGGCATCCCGGTGGCGGAGAGGATGCTCGGGTTGACGAAGATGATGTACACCATGGTGAAGAAGGTGGTGGCGCCGGCCAGGATCTCCGTTCCGACGCTGCTGCCGTTGGCCTTGAGCTTGAAGAGTCTCTCCATCTGTCGCTCCTTGGTATGGGATCGGTGGCCCTACTCTACACCGGGTGGGCAAGGCCCGCAAGCTTCTATTTCCGTCCTATAGCATGGAGGAATCCACCGATGGGGGGGGGG
>CAYYCP010000020.1:34475-45188 GCA_964470375.1 uncultured Spirochaetales bacterium | reverse complement strand
TTCCCATACCGTCCCTTTTCAGGGTACTGGTACGGCCCAGGGTGGGGAATTCTATCTGCCAACTACCTGGGGAATTCAATTTACCGTTTCCAGCGCTATGAGTACGACGCCTTCGGGAGCCTCTATGAGGGCGCCTTCGCCCGCCTGAACGCGGTGGGCTACACCGGGAAACACTACGACACGAAATCCGACCGCTACGACTACGGCTTTCGGGAATACTCCCCGAGCCTAGGCCGCTTTACGACCAAGGACCCCATCAAGGACGGCGCGAACTGGTACGCCTACTGCGGGAACGAGCCGGTGAACTTCACGGATCCGTGGGGGTTATGCTCGGAGGGGGATGATTATAATTTGATTAATGATCTAGCTCCATCTCCATCTGAAGAAAAAGAACCGAAATATCCAACAGGAGATTCTCATGTATATGGGGTGTTAGGTGATTCAGGTATATCATATGAAGGATGGATTTCGAAACCGCCATACTTAAAAAAGATAGATACAGTAATATACTTTCCTAAAAATGATTATTCTGAAAAATATAATGAATTTGCCACTGTCTATATATTTACAACGGTAGTGAGTAAGACGCAAGCAGGTGAAATTGTATCTAAAACGGCGGAGGCATTATTTGATATTAAGGCTGGGCGTGAAGACAATTCTTCGACAGTCATAGCTCTTCCAAGTTCTTCAGAAATAATTGCTGCATATTCCGAGTATCAAGTTAAACTTGGGGTGTACTTTTTTGCTGAAGGTATACTAGTTTTAAATGAATAAAATGAGAGGAGGATATATGAACCGCAGTATCCTTATTATTTGTTTATATTTCTATTGCAATATTTTCATGGCAATTAATTGCACTAGCCAAGAGATAGGCATTTATAATGATGCAGTTTTTGTGTCTCCATCTGGATGGAGCGATCCCCGTATACCAAATCCCGTGGGTCTGGAATTGCATTATGGGATTAAGTTTCAGGCAGAACAAACACAATCCAATGAAGAGGTATATTCAGCCATAAATGGAAATATTTCATTAGTAGAAAAAAAAGGGAGAAAATTCCTGTCAATTGAAAATAATAGTGAACTATCTCTATATTATTCTATGGAATTCATAGCAACATATGATATTACACGCAAGGATATTTCTGTCGGAGAAAGAATAGCTAAAAATCGAAAGATGCAAAGATACAATATATCATACTAAATAAATCCACGTTTTCCAATATACTTAAGGTTACTGATTATGAGGTAATATTCTTAACTGACAAGCAAAAATATGTCTTTTCTGTTGACGACGGAATTGTTGAGAGAATAAGTTATGATCCAATTGATGGGCTATTTGTTGATATAAGAAGTGACGGATACTTATACAGGTATAAAAACCTGAGTCGTGTTTCCGTAATCAATGGGGAGCCTGTAAGGAGTGGTCAAGTGATCGCTTATTCTGGTGAAACGGGATCTACTGAGAAGCCTGTTTTGGGATTTGAGATAAAGGAAAAGAAGGGAGCTGGTGGAATAGTATGGGTATTTGTAGTAAGAGAAAAATTTTAATCGGTACAGTAACCAATAATAATGGGAAAAATCCTGCGTTATCTTGCTTCATGTTCTGATTTCTGGAATTTCAGACTGGGTGCGATTATGCCTGATTGATGGAATTCCCCCGCCTCATAAGCAATACTAGGATAGTAGGCACGTAGATGGGCCGGATGGGCCTTGGATAATCTCTTTCCATCCAAGACGAGGTCGATATGAAGTTCTTAGTGACTGGCGGTTTCGGGAATGTCGGAATGGCCGTCCTGGATGAATGCCTGAGACGGGGTCATGACCTACGCGCCTTCGATATCCCCACCAAGAGGAACATCAAGGTCTCCCGGCGCTATGCGAGGAAGGGCGTCCAGGCCGCCTGGGGCGATATCCGGAAGCCTGAGGACGTGGCAAGGGCGATGGAAGGCATCGATGCCGTCATCCACCTGGCCGCCATCCTTCCGCCCATGAGCGATGCGAATCCGGAACTCTGCAGGCAGGTCAATGTCAATGGCATCATGAACATACTGGAGGCGATCAAGAAGGGCGAGAACAGCGCCGTCCTGGTGGAGGTATCATCCGCCAGCGTGATGGGACCTACCCAGGGCCGACCGCCCCCCGTCAAGCCGGACGATCCCCTCCATCCTACGGATACCTATTCCAGCACCAAGATAGAAGCGGAGAGGCTGGTCGGCCAGGCGGGGATGAGGCATTGCGTGCTCAGGCTGGCCGGCGTGCTGCCTACCAATCTCAATTTCCAGTATTTCCTCTCTATGGTGAAACTGATGTTCGACATGCCCCTCCAAGCCCGATGCGAGATCGTGCTGGACATCGATGTGGCCCATGCCCTGGTGGGCGCCGCTGAGGCGCTGACGAAGGGCGAAGAACTGAACGGCCTGAGGGGCTTCATAGCTGGCGGGGCCGAGAATGGCTGCCAGCTGACGAACAGCCAGATGCTGCATGGCGTGTTCGACCAGATAGGCATGCCCTTCCCCGACGATAGCCTCTTCTCCGGCGCCCAGAGCGAGTACTACCTCGACTGGTACGATACTTGCGAGACCCAGAGGCTCCTATGCTACCAGAACCATGGCTTCCAAGACTGGAAGGATATCATCAAGAAAAAACTCGGACCCTATACGTTATTGATAAAGGCATTCAGGCGCCCGATACAGAAATGGCTCGAATCCCGCTCGCCTTTGCATGCCCCTCTGACGTATGACGGTAAAGTGCGAAGAGAATGAAGTGCACCGAGGGCAAGACCTAGCGAAGACGGTGAATAAGCCCGTTCGTGCTTGAGCGGATTCAATAGAAAAGCCTGTGGGCGACGGTGGGAAACGGGGCGAACGACTACGGACGTTTGACCCTTCGTCATCACCCGATAAGGAGTACTAGTGAGCCACGTTTCCCACCGTCACCCGCGATCGATCTCTATAATATCCGCTCAAATAAGAGCGAGCATTGGCGCTCCCTTTACTTCCCTAGTTCTTTGCCCAAGAAGGACAGTGCTTCATTCTCTAGCAGCGCATTCGGGAATGTATGGCCATTGGGGTATTCGATATAGTGGACCGGGAATCCTGAAGCTTTGAGGGCATCTGTATAAGCCTTGCTGCCGCGATAGATCCATCCATATTGGTCGTGGGGAGAGGCGGCGATGCCGATGGCAGCCAGCTTATCCGGTTTGGATGCGTAGGCGCTGATCTTGCCTGAGAAATCTCCGAAGCCCGAGAGCCAGAGGGCTTGGATTTCCTTGTCCGCGGGATTCGAATCGAGACGGGGTATGCGCGCATAAGGACGTTCCTTGGAGGGGTCTGGAGCGAAGGCCGCGCCATAGGCCGTCTGAAAGCGTGTGTCCCAGGAGTTCATGGCTATGTTGAGTTCGGAATCGATGAGGGCGCCCGGCCCTACGGCGAAGACGGCGATATATCGATCCGGATGGCGCATGGCCAGGTTGAGGGCGGCGAAGCCACCCATGGAGAAGCCCATGAGGGCTCGCCCCTGACGTTCCGCCATTGTGCGGTATGCCTTCCCCAGCGCGGCCGGAACCTCGGAGACCGTGAATGTCTCCCAGCCGCCTGTGACGGGGGAGTCCACATAGAAGCTCCCGCCTAGGGAGTTCCTGCCGGGCACTTCCACTATTATGGAAGGCGGAATGGAGCCCTTGGCGATGGCGCGGTCGAAGATTGCGGCGCCGGTCTTCACCAGGAAGGGCGTCTCGTCGAATCCATGGAGATAATAGATGACCGGGAATCGGGCCTTGCGGTTCTTCGCGTATTCCGCAGGCAGGTACACGGAGAGCTCTGCTACTCCGGGATCGCCCAGGAGGTTGTCGGCGAGGGCGGCCGACTCCACCTTGAGGGCCTCTATGCGCGACGTAGCCTTTCCGGCGCAAGATGAAGCCATGAAGCCCGTAATGAGCGTCAATGCGATGAGAAAATAGACAAGAACATTATACCTTGTCGACTTTCGCATCAATTTACCTCCAATCATACCGTTGTCATCTCTGCCACACTATTCCGTTGCGTTGAGTGATTGCTATAGTCTATAAGATCATCAGTTCCGTGAAAAGAAGGATCAATAGAATACCAACTACCGGAGGTGAGGCAAGTAGAAAGGATATGCACCAATTATGGATAAGATAGAGAATGCTTGGTCATGCGTCAGGAATTCAAGCCACCCAGTCTCCGTAGAGTTCTTTAGTTTGTTTGGTGAGAGCAATGTATTGCCCCATGATTTATTTCATGGAGAATCAGGACATGCTTCCACCGCCGGATCAAGCGCCCTAGGGATCAAACGGGCATACAGGCGTGATAAATACTTGTTATTTCCTTATTCAGGGTCAAGGGAGATCCCTGGTCTTGGTAATCGGCCAGGCTCTGGCCGCCCTGGTACCTGAAGGTGGCGATATGGGTGCCGTCGGCCACGAAGCTTATGTAGTCTCCATCAATGACGCTGAGCAGGCCCGGATAGGCAGCAGGATCGTAGCTCGAGAGCTTCGCGCTAGCCGCCTTCGATCCGCACGAAGCCAGGATGACAAAGCAGAAGCCCAAGGACAAAGCCTTCATCAAAGCCGGTTTCATCGTCATCGTAGTGATCCTTTCGCCAAGCCCCTTACATGATGACAGCTATTCCCAAAGGTATTTATACGTCAATTCCCCTAGCCGAGGGCCTTGATTCTCGCGCGCTTAGCACTGATGTACTCATCGAAATCGGCGGCGCGCAGGTTGAGGACCAGGTTCCGCGGGAAGCCTTCCTTCTGCAGGACCGATAGGGCCTTGTCCAACCGGCCCACGTCACCGGACCAATGGGCGTCCGAACCGCAGACCACGGTGGCGCCGGCTTCCACGCAGGCCCTGACGAGGATCGGACATGTCAGGTCGCTGCCGCGGCGGATGCGGAAGGATGAGTCGTTGACCTCAAGGGCCTTGCCGGCAGCCCTGGCCGCCTGGGCGACGGCACGGAAATCCACGGGGTAGGCGGGGTTGTCGGGGTGGGAGATGGCGTCCACATACGGGTTGTTCAAGGCACCTATCATCGCTCTCGTGTTCTCTTCCAGCGAGGCGGGCGTGAAGGCTTCCTCGTGGAAGCCGGCCAGGACGAAGTCCAGGCAACGCATGATTTCCACGTCCATGTCCAGGGCGCCTGATCCGTCCATGATATTGACCTCGGCCCCGTGGTAGACGCGGACGCCCCTGATGACGCGCGGCAGGACGCGCATGTTGTAGAAGTGCCAGATATGGGGGCCGCAGTGCAGGCCCGGGCCGTGGTCGCTCAGGACGAAGCCCTTGAGGCCGCGGCGGCGCGCCCCGGTTATCATCTCCTCAAGGGTCGAATATGCGTGGCCGGAGGCTATCGAATGGGTGTGGACGTCGACCTGGATCTTCATGGGGCCATGCTAGCCGATAAGGGTCGCGAACATCAATCGATGTCCGGGTAGCGGGACCGACGAGAGCTTTACCCGGGCGCGATCCGGGATTTATACTCATTCATCGCGGAATTCCTGATCGATACGGGGGTGAGTATGGATGATTGCGTTTTCTGCAAGATCGTGAAGGGAGAGATCCCCTCTTTCAAGCTTCATGAAGACGAGCTCTTCCTCTGCTTCTTGGACATCAACCCGGTGGCCAAGGGGCATTGCCTGGTGATTCCCAAGAAGCATTGCGCCAACCTGTTCGATTTCGATTGCGCCTCGGCCCCGGGCTTCCTCGAGCTCGTGCAGCGTATCGCCAAGCGAGTGGCCTCAAAGCTGGGCGCTCCCGCTTTCAATATCGTGAACGCCTCCGGGAAGGAGGCCCAGCAGAGTGTCGATCACCTGCATTTCCACATCGTGCCGCGCTTCCCCGGGGACGGGATAGACATGTGGTTCCACGGCCGCAGGAAGTGGTCCATGGACGAGCTCAAGGCCCTGGCCGAGGAGCTGCGCTAGCTGCACATCCTGGGCGCCGAGCCCTTAGGCGATCCGCTTGGCCCTTAGAAGGGCCCGAACCTTATGGCCACGGCCAAGGCCAGGAAGCCCATCGACAAAAGGAAGACTAGGCCCTGGAGGGGCAGGGTCCACTTGATCCACTTGCCGTAGGAGACGCCCACCAGTCCTATGGCTATCAGGAGCAGGGCGTTGGTGGGGTAGAGCATGTTGGAGAAGCCGTCGCCCAGGTCGTAGGCCAGTACCGCGGTCTGGCGTGTCAGGCCCACCAGGTCGGCCAGTGGCACCAGGATGGGCATGACCAGGAAGGCCTTGGCCGATGCTGAGGCGATGAAGAACTCCAGGCCCAGGGTCACCGCGTACATGAGGAAGGCGGCCGCGAAGGGTGGCGCCCCGCGGATGGCCTCGGCCGAGTGGTAGAGGATGGTGTCAAGGATGCCCCCGGCCTGGATGATGATCTTGACGCTCATGGCCATCAGGACAAGGAGGATGGGGCCGAGCATGTTGGCGGCCCCCTGCAGGGCGGCCTTGGCCACCGCCTTTCCTCCCATGCCTGCCAGGATGCCCGCGCCCAGGCCGGCTACCAGGAAGAAGAGGACCACCACTGGGAAGGCGTACTGGGACAGGGCCTCGAAGCGAGTCACCACCACGATGAAGACGATGGAGGCGCCGAACCAGGCGCCCATCCAGATGGTGGCTCGCCGCAGGGCCGTGGAAGGCGGGCCGCCTGCGGGCGCGCCCGCGGAAGAGCCGTCGGTGGGCGCGCCCGCGGAAGAGTCGTCGGCCCGCGCGCCCTGGCCATCCGCCTGCGCTATCGCCAACTCGGCCCTGGCGGCCTGGTCCTGGATGAAGCTGGGCGAGAGGCGCGGGTTCCGCTCCACTCGCTTAGCGTGCCTGAAGACGAAGGCGAATGTGAGGCCGTAAGTGGCGGCCAGGAAGATGAGGCGGAACCAGGCCCCCGAGAAGAGGGGCAGGGAGGCAATGCCCTGGGCCACCCCCACGGTGAAGGGATTGAAAACCGATGCGGCGAAGCCGAAGGCCAGGGCCAGGAGGCTCATGCCCAGGCCGGTCATGCTGTCCCAGCCCAGGGCCAAGGCCAGGGGCACGATGAAGACCACCGTGGGCACCAGCTCCTCGTAGATGCCCAGGAGGCTGGGGGCCAGCATGAAGAAGAGCATGACCGTGGCCATCAGGAGGTAGCGCCGGTCGCGGAAGCGCGCCACGATCATCCCCAGCATGGCCGCCAGGATGCCGCCCTTCTCCAGGACCCTGAAGGCCGCCCCCACGAAGAGCATGAAGACGATGAGGACGATGACGATGAGCGAATCCGGGCTTACCAGGACCTCGGCCGGGGCGGTGAGCCAGCGCCAGGCCGGATAGTCCGGCCTGGGGACTTCGTGGTAGGTTCCGTCCAGGACAAGGCTGCGACCGCCCTCCTCCGCGCGTTGGTAGGCGCCCGCCGGCAGGACCCGGGTCAGGATGCCGGCCCCGGCCATCAGGATGAGGATGATGAGGCCGGCCTGGATGAAGGACTTGGCCTCGATGGCCATGGCCGATTTCTTCTCGCCCTTGGTCGCCATATCAATCCCCTTTCATGAGCCCGCGGTAAAAGGCGATGCAGCGGTCCAGGTTCTCTACCGATACTCGCTCGTCCGAGGAGTGCATCCTGGAGAGCTCGCCCGAGTCGAGGAGGGCCGGGGTTACGCGGTAGATAGAGTCGCAGACGCCAAGGTAGTGGCGGGTGTCCGTGCCCACCGTGACAAGGTAGGGCAGGACGGCCGCCCCCGGCACGGCCTTCTCAAGGAGGGCGGCGATGCGCCTCCAGGCCGGCGAGGCGGCGCTGGACTCGGGCAGGGCCTCGTTGGCCTGGCCCCAGTCCTTCACCCGGGCCTCCACCCCGAAGCGTCCGGTGATCCGCGCGACCCTCTCCAGGCAGGAGGCTATGGTCTCCCCGGGGATGATGCGCAGGTTGATGTTGGCGGTGGCTGCGTCCGGGAGGACGTTTTCCTTGGGCGAACCCTCCAGCATGGTGAAGGCCATGGTGGAGCGGAACATGGCTATGGCGCGCGGATTGCCCGCCATGGAGGCGGCGATCAGGCGGGAAAAAAGCCTCGGCTGGGACAGGATCGCGGAGAGGGGGAAGGGGGCCTCCCGCGCCGCGGCCTTGAGGAAGGCGGCCAGGCTGTCCGTCATTCTGACGGGGAAGGGCCGCGCGTCCAGGGCCGCCAGGGCCCGGGCCAGGCGCACGGCAGCCTGATCGCGGCCGGGGGCCGAGGCGTGTCCGGACTTGCCCTTGGCCCGCAGCTCGATGTTGACGTGGCCCTTCTCGGCTACGCCCACCAGGGCGGCCGGGCGGGGCAGGAAGGGCAGGGCGCCCTGCATCACGGCCCCGCCCTCGTCCAGGCAGAATTCGAAGCGCAGGCCGCGCTCTGCCAGGCTGGCGCCGATAGAGGCCGCGCCCATGGAGCCGCCTACTTCTTCGTCGGCCCCGAAGGCCATGACGATGCCTTGGGCCGGCTTGAAGCCTTCGCTCAGGAGACCCTCGGCGGCCTCCATGATGGCGATCAGAGACAGCTTGTCGTCGTAGGCCCCGCGACCCCAGACGAAGCCTTCTGATATCTCGCCGGCCCAAGGGTCGCGGGACCAGCCGGCCGCCGCGTCCGCGTCCACCACGTCGTAGTGGGCCATGAGGAGGATCGGCTTTCGTTGGGGATCGGAGCCGGGCCATTCCAGGATGAGGCCCCACCCGCCCTGACGGCGAAGGCCCAATGCGGCGGCTGCCAAGGGGTAACGCGCGGCCAGCCAGTCCTCGAAGGCTCTGAAGGGGCCTGGATCGATCCGGCTATGGTCGAGGCGCGATATCGTCCTGAAGCGTATGGCCTGCGAGAGGCTCTCGGCTGCCCGGGCTGCGTCCATGCCTCATGGTAGCACGGGCCGCCCAAGGTTGGGGAGCCGCCGCCCGCTCGGCCGGGGCGGCAGCTCCTAGGCGGTGTCAGTCCTTGACCGAATTCTGGACGTGGAAGAGGGCCGCCGCTATCACCAGCTCTACGCTCAGGGCCAGGAGCCATTGGCTGAAGGAGGGCAGGAAGGCCAGGCCGTTGTTGAAGTCCAGGCCCCAGACCACCTTGCTCAAGAAAATGCGCAGGAGCCAGAACACCAGCACGATGAGGCTGGCGGCCCGGGTGGTCTTCTCGGCCAGGCGCAGGAAGGCCGAAGCCACCAGGAAGACGCCGCAGGCGATCTCCACGCAGCCGAAGAGGACTTCCAGCCACTGGAAGGAATTCCTCAGCGAAAAGATGCTCTCGTCCACCTGGGGCAGGACCCCGAAGACGCCTATGATGATAAAGAAGGCGCCCAGGCAGACGCGGATCAGGAAGGTCGAGGGTGACTTTTTCATGGAACCTCCTCAGGGGGCCGGGATGGGAATCCGGCGGACTCCGCTGGGGAATGATACGCCCGGCCATCCGGCGGCGCAAGCGCGAATCGCTTCCCGCCCAAGGTTTTTTCCGCCCGGGTCTTTACCCTGGGGCAAGCTCTGCGTATCTTTGCGGCGGAGGTGATCCCATGAAGAAGGGACTCATGGCGGCCGCGCTCGTTATGGCGGCCATCTGCCTCGCGGCCTGCGCGCCGGGGGCGAACGAGCTGAGGGGGACCGCGCTGGAGAGCGGGAAGCCCGCAGGGTTCTGGCAGGGACTGTGGCACGGCATCATCGCGCCGGTGACATTCATCGTCTCGCTCTTCAACAAGGCGGTCAACGTCTACGAGGTGCGCAACTCCGGCAACTGGTACAACTTCGGCTTCATCCTGGGGCTGTCCATGTCCCTGGGCGGGAGCGGAGGCGGAGCGGCGGCGGCCCGCAGGCGCAGGCGCATACGCGAAGAGGGATGATGGAATAAACTGTAAGCGATGAAGGAGGCCGGTCCGCGGGGGCCGGCCTCCTTTTTCAGTCGCCTATCGGGAGGCCGAAGCCCCGCGGATCAAGCATAAGGTGCGTCGAAGCGCCTCTCCCAGGCGCCATTCTTCCTGAGCATATAATTCCAATAGAAATCCGTGAGCCCCGTCGGTTTGAGCGCTATCAGGACCAGTTTGGTCGGCCAGGAGAGCGTACGCGGCCGGCTCAGGCGGGCCAGTGTATCGACCGGGAAATCCTCTCCCCTGCCCATGGCACGGCCGAGTTCCTCGTACATCGACCTGAGCCTGCGCAGGGATTTCTCCGGCCTGAGGCGGATGCCCTCTATGCCCCCGCGCAGGGCCACGCCCAGGCAATGGAAGCCCAACCGCTCGGAGAGGCGCAGGAGCCAATCCCGCAGGGCCTCTGATTGGAGGGATTCCGGGAAGCCGGACTGGACAACAAAGCCCACGCGCTTCCCGGCCAGGGCCTGACCGGCGCCGGCCGGATCGGCATCAAGCCTCTGTGCCAGGGCGTCGACGAAGCGCATGAAGACCCCGGGGGCCTGGTCGGTGTAGAGGGGCATGACGATGAGGGCCTCGTCGGCCTCCAAGAAGGCCTGGACCTGGGCCGGCAGGGCCGCAGCCGCCGCCAGATCGGCCACCTCGAGGCCCCCGGCCCCCTCTCCCACCGCCCTCTCAAGGCCGGCGCCGATCCACGAGATGATGAGGCGGGAGTTGGATTTTTTCCCGCGCGGGGATGCGTTAAGCGCCAATCGCTTCACGGGCGGCCTCCTCGATTCCCTTGTCGGTGGTGACGCAGAGCCTAAGGCGCGAGCGCATGTTGCGCGCCAGCCGCTCGTGCATCCTGCGGACGATCTCCA
>CAYYCP010000020.1:0-34375 GCA_964470375.1 uncultured Spirochaetales bacterium | reverse complement strand
AGGCGCGAGCGCATGTTGCGCGCCAGCCGCTCGTGCATCCTGCGGACGATCTCCAGGTCGCGCGGCCCGTCCTGCGGGCCGGGCTCCAGGACAAGGCCCAGGTCGGCGCTGCGAGGGTAGCGCCGCCTGTGGTGGCATTCCCCGCCCACGATCTCGATGTAGGGATGCACCATGGGGATCATGCGGTCCTGGACCTTCTTGACGAGGGCGCTGGGCGCGCCCAGGACGAGGGGGCTGGCGTAGACGATCAAGTCCGCCCTTATGGCGGCCCTCAGGACGGCCTCCATGTCGTCCTGGATGGCGCAGCGCCCCGGATCGGCCAGCCAGCAGGACCAGCAGCCCGTGCAGCAGGCTATCCTGAGCTCGCGAAGCATCATGATGGATGCGCCGGCCCCGGCGCCCTCCATGTCCTTGGCGAATCCCTCGATCCAGGCATCGAAACCCGAGGGCCGGGGATTCCCGTTCAAGATGAGGCAGTTCATTCGACCTCCCTTTCCCATCGCGGCCCCCCTGGGCGCCGCGATGTTTACGGTGTAAACATAACGGTATCCGGCTATGTTGTCAATGTCAACATCGTTTATACTTCCTGGATCGGCCATGGGCGCTTTTGGCTGATAGGGAGATGCGCATGCCCAAGAAGAGCTACCACCGCGAGGACCTGCGGAACGATATCCTGAAGGAAGCCCGGCTAATGATCGGAAAGGAGGGCATGGCGGCCTTCTCCATGCGCGACCTCTCGCGCCGCCTGGGGGTCAGCCACGCGGCGGCTTATAGGCACTTCGCCTCCAAGGAGGCCCTCCTCGGCGAGCTCATCATGGACGCCAACGTACGCTTCTACCGCTGCTTGGATGATGCCCGCGCGGGGGCAAGGGGCGACCCGGCGGAGCGGCTCCTGGCGATCGGCCGGGCCTACCTCGATTTCGGCCTGGCGGACCGGGCCGACCTTGAACTCCTCTTCGGCGGCGAATCGATGGCCCTCACGCGCAGGGCCCTGGCGGCCGGGCGGGTCAGCCTGGAGAGGATCGGCGACGCGGACTCCTTCGCCATACTCAGCGGCACGGTGGGCGAGTGCGTCGAGGCGGGCTACTTCCCGGCCGGGACGGACCCGGAATCCATGGGCATCGTGTTCTGGTCACTCGTCCACGGCTATTGCGCCCTCGCCCGCGATGGGGCCCTGGAGGGCATGTGCTCGCGGCGCGGCATCGCGGAGGCCGGCATCCGGCGGGCCTTCCTCGGCCAGCTCCGTCTTCTCGTCAGGAAGTGAGGGAGAAGGCGGAAGTATCGGCCAGCCCGTCTCCGAGCTCCGCCAGGGCCCGGGCCAGGCTCGCCAATCCGCTGCCTTCCCTGGCCGCCGAACCCGTCGCGCCGGGGCCGCTCAAGCGCCAGGCCGGTGACTCCGCGGATTCCACAAGATCGATGCGAAGCCGGGCATCCGGCGCGTCCAGGCTGAAGCCGAGCCGCAGGAGGAGGCGCCTTGTCCAGAAGGCGGCCGGGCCATCGCCGCTGAGCGCCGCGGATCCCCTCGTGGCATCGTCCCTCAGGGGCGGGAAGAGAGCCTCCATGGGGGCCATGCCCTTGCGCGCCCGGAGAAGGTCCTGCGGGGCCTGGCCGTAGGCCGCGCCTATGTCGCCCCTCAGGGCAAGCTCCTCGGGCAGGCCCCGGACGAGGCGCCGGTCCCGGCTTTGGGCTATCCAGAGCTCATCGGCCCAGTCCAGGGCTAGGTCCACCTCGTGCAGGGCGACCACGCAGGCGCGGCCGCGCTGGCGGCAGAGGCGCTTGAGGAGGCGCAGGGCCTGGACCCGCGCCGGCGCGTCCAGGTACATGGTGGGCTCGTCCATGATGAGGATGGGGCAGTCCTGGGCGATGGCCCTCGCCATGAGCAGTCTCTGGCGCTCCCCGTCGGACAGTTCGGCGAAGGTCCTCTCAGCCAGGTCGCCGGCCCCGGCCAGCTGGATGGCCTCGTCCACGGCCCGCCTGTCCTCGGGCCCCAGCCTGCCTGAGAATCCGGTGTGGGGCTGGCGGCCCAGGCCCACCAGCTCGCGGCCCCTCATCCAGGCAGGGCGCGGCGATTCCGGTAATACGAGGGAGACCAGGCGGGCGCGTTCGCGCGCGGAAAGCCTGGCCAGGTCCCGGCCGGCGACCATGATCCGGCCGCCTAGGGGTTCGCTCAAGCCGCCAAGGGTATTCAATAAGGAAGATTTCCCCGAGCCGTTGGGGCCGATAAGGCAGACGAGCCGGCCGGAAGGCAGTGACAGATTGACGCCCTCAAGGATCCTGCGGCCCGATACACCCTTGAAGCCTATGTCCAGGCCCCTGGCTTCCAGGAGGACGGGCGGCTCCGGGGCTTCCCGCGCTTTCAATTGAAGGCGCCCTTGCCTCGCCTGAGGGCCAGCCAGAGGACGATGGGTGCGCCCACCAGGGAGAGGAGGGGGTTGAGGGGGATGAGGCTGCCGTTGCGGGGAAGCTGGGTGAGGATGTCCGCGGCCAGGGCTAGGCATGATCCTGAAAGGAGGGTGACCGGCATGAGGAGGGCGTGGGACTGGCTGCGCGAGAGGAGGCGGCCCAGATGGGGAGCGGCTATGCCCAGGAAGGCCACCGGGCCGCAGAAGGCGGTCACCGCCCCACCCAGGAGGGAGGCCGCCGCGATCGCCGCGGCTCTGGCCGGGAGGATGTCCAGGCCCAAGCTCTTGGCGTAGCGTGGGCCCAGGAGGAGGGCGTCCAGGGGCTTGGCTAGGAGGAGGGCAGCCGTTATGCCGATCCCGCAGGCGATGGTGAAGGCCGGTAGACTGCGTGCGGGCACACCTTGGAAGGATCCGAAGGTCCAGGAAAGGTAGAGCCCCACCTTCTGGGGCAGGGCGAAATAGACAAGAAAGGAAACGATAGATCCGGCTATGAACCCGGCCATCAGGCCGGCAATGAGAACCTGGGCATTGCCCTCGGCGCGTGCCGAGACGGCCATGACCCCCAGGAGGACCAGGGCCGCCCCAGCCGCGGCCGCGACGGGCAGGGCGGCGCTCCCCAGGGCCGAGGGCAGGGCGGAGAAGAAGGAGCCTCCGGCGGCGTTGGCCCCCAACAGGAGGAGGGCCACGCCGATCGAGGCCCCGGCGTTGAGACCCAGGACGTCGGGGCCCGCCAGGGGGTTGCCGAAAAGGGTCTGTAGGATGAGGCCGGAGCAGGCCAGGGCCGCCCCGGCCAGGAGGGCCACGATGGCCTTGGGCAGGCGGAAGCGCAGGATGATGAGGGCGTCCGCCGAGCCGGCCCCGGAACGTCCCAGGAGGATAGAGATGATGCGGCCGGGCGGGATGCCCACCGAGCCCGAGCCCAGGTCGGCCGCGAAGAGAAGGAGGGCTCCGGCCGTCAGGACAGCCAGGAGAACCGCCGCCCGCGCGGACTTACTTGAGCTTGATAAAATATTCAAGGGATGTCGGCTCCTGGGCTGTCCCTCCGTCCGGGGCGGCCAAACGGAAGATGGCAGCCAGGTCCTTGAGCACGAGGTCCGGCCTCAGGGCCGCGGACTCGAAATAATCGTTGGCGCCTGAGGGCAGGCTCTTCTTGGAGCTGTTGAAGACCGCCCCGCGGGCTGCGGCCGGGATGTCCTTGAAACGCGGATCCCAGGCTGCCAGCTCCGCCAGAGCCGAAGCTGTCCCCGGGTTGATCCAAACATCGGCATCCAGGGCGCGGGAATAGACGGCCTCAACGGAGAGGGTCAGGCCTCCAGCCTGGGGGTCGTCCTTCCAGAGGTAGTCCCCGCCCGCGTCGGCTATCAGGGCCGCCATGTAGCTCCGTCCCCCGGGCACTGTCCATTGGCCCTGAAAGGGGGCATTGGCAAGAACCTTGGGGGCCCCGCCCTTCCGGCCCGCCGCGGCCGCGGTCGCGTCCAGGTACGCCTTTTCGATCTTGGAGAAAGCGGCCTCGGCTTGGGCCGCCTTGCCGTAGAAGAGGGCGAAAAACTTGATCCACTCCGCTCGACCCAGGGGGCTGTCCTCCATCCATTCGGCGCAGATGACCACCGGCAGGCCGGCTTCGGCAAGCATAGGATGGCTGTCCCATTCGTTCCCCATGCCGTAGGTGAAGACGGCTTCCGGTGCTAGACGTACCAAGAGCTCCAGGTTGGGTGACCAATTCTTGGTCACCTCCACGGCTGCGCCTGATTGGATTCGCGCGCGCGCCGCCGCGGAGTAGACATAGGCCGCGGAGTCCACGCCCACCAGGCTGTCCAGCACTCCCAGGGCTTCCAAGGCGGCTACGTAGGTCGTGGAGAAGGTGACGGCCCGTCGGATGGGCGTTTCCACGAAGACCGCTCCGGTCTCCCTGAGGGCGGGCTTGGGCTTCCCGCGCTCGTAGAAGATATAGGTGAAGCCTGTCGAGGCACCCCGCCAGGGCGAGACCACCCTGGCCGCCATATAGCCTCCGATTTTCTCTAATGTGAAGGCCTTGGCGTAGCGCGGCCCCTCGGCCGTAGCGGTCGAGCAGATCAGAATAATGATCGCGATGGCGATCCCGGCGCGGTGTGGACGAGCGTGGAATGTACGCATAGTCCGCTTCCTCCCTCCGAAGAATCGGATGTGGACGCCTCGGGGCAGGTCTCCTGGCTCGCGCCTTACCAGGCGATCGCGCCCAGGGCGCGGTCGCGTGGATGCGGAAGGGCCCTTCCCATCCAGGCCGCTCCCGGGATGGAATCCCGGGCAGCCCGCGGACAGTGGCAATGCCCTCCCGCGAGGACGCTCACAGTAGCGGGGGCTGCGGGGGAATGGCCGCCGGGCGGCTTCACCCCCTTCCCTCTTCTCCGCCCTCGCCGGACTGATCCGGAGGGGGATAGCCGCCTCTTCACGCCGCCTGCGCAGGCAGGCGACGCGGGGCGACCCCGTGGGCGGGCCTATGCTAGCGCCTATGCCGCCCGGTAGGCAAGGGCGCGGGCCGGGATCGCTCTTGCGTGCCGCGCTTGCGCGCAGGAGCATCGGAGCGCATACTCATGGGATCATGGATCCCTTCTCCTGGACCGAAGGGCCGCCTTTGATCCTTTTCCGCGGCGCCCACCTGGCGACGCTGATCATCGCCGGGGCCATCCTGATCGGCCTACCGCCCCTCCTGCGGACTGTCCTTGTAAAGGACGAGGCCAAGCGGCGCTTCCGCATCGGCCTGGGCATCCTCATGCTGGCCCAGCACTCCACCTACTTCATCTGGCTGGCGGCCCTGGGCGTCTTCGATTTCCGCGTCCACCTGCCCATGCACATCTGCGGGCTCACCAGCATCCTCAGCGCCGCGGCCCTCATCTCCGGGGACAGGCGTTTACCCCAACTCCTCGTCTACTGGTCCATCGGCGGCGCCCTGCAAGCCCTGGTGACCCCGGACGCTCCCTTTGGCTGGCCCCATTTCCGATACATCCAGACCAACCTCCACCACAGCCTGATCGTCTTCTCCGGACTCTATTTCATCATCGTTGAGGGTATCCGCCCGACCATCAAAACCCTGCTTTGGGCGGCCCTGTGGACCAATCTGTACCTCCTGGGGATCATGGCCTTCAACGCCCTCACCGGCAGCAACTATCTCTACGTCAACGCCGTACCCTCTTTCCCGACCATGGTGGACGCACTGGTGGCTGTCTTCGGCCCCTGGCCCTTTTACCTCATAGGGATGGAGCTGATCGGCTGGGCCAGCTTCGGCCTCATCTGGTCGCCCTTCGGCGCCATGACCCTGGCGAGTCGCCTGGCGGCCAGGGCCGCAGCGCGGCGGGCTTGAGGGACGCTCACTTTACAAACCCGAACCGAGGCAGCACAATGATCCAGCGCTCAGGTGGCGCAGGGGAGTCTTAACGGGTGTATACGAGGGAGTTGCACAGCCCCAGCGGACGCTTGGTCGAGTACGGGGCATTCGCGTACGGCAGCTTCAATGGACCCTTTGGGCGCGCCAATATCCTGGACGTCGAACGGCCCTACCACTTCCCCGTTCCGCGGCCGGTCAAGGACTTCCGCATCAACGAGTCGCAGAGCTTCCAGACCTGCTCGGACGATGTCTTCGTCTATCTTGACCTCTACAACGCCAAACTTTTCACTCTTGTCTACCTCAACGTCCTGGACCGGGCCTCGCGTAGGCGCTCGCATTACTGGCGTTTCCTGCCGGGGAGCCGCCTCTCTATCCCCGACAGCCTGGCGGACTCGGAGACGATATTCAGAAGGGGTTGCTTCGATATAAGACTGCATTCGCACCTGGGCGCCGGGGAGATACGTCTGCGTGCCCGGGTAAGCGGTTTCAGGGATTCGCCTGACATCGCCTTGGACATGCGCCTGGACGCCGCTCCGGGGCGCGCCACAGCCCTGACATCGGTCATGCCCCTTGGCCTCAATCGCGCGGTATACTCGTACCGCCTGCCCGGACCGGCCGAGGGGCGGGTGTCAATCGGGGGCAGGTCCCTGAGGGTCAGGGCCGATACCGCCAACGCCATGTTCTGCGACCATAAGGGTCTTCATCCCTATCTCACCATTTTGGATTGGGTGGCCGGGATGGGCCGAGACTCCCAGGGGCGGCGGGTGGCCTTCAGCATGGCCGACCACCATGTGGAGGGCCAGGATAAGATCAATGAAAACGCCCTCTGGGTGGATGGGCGGCTCATCCCCCTGCCGGCCGTGAGGATCACCCGCCCCTTGGGGCCGGCCGGGGAGTGGATCATCCAGGACATGGAGGGGATGGTGGATATGACCTTCATCCCTGAGACCCGGAATTCCTTCCATGTAAACGCTATCTTCGCAGAGAGCGACTATCACGGCCCCTTCGGCCGCTTCCACGGCTGGGTGATGGATCCCGAGGGCGGAAGGGTAGGGGTCGACGGGCTTTATGGTATAGGTAAGCATAAGCGCATGAGGGCCTAGGAAGCCCCGCGAGGGAGGATATGGCCAAGGGCAGGACGCTCTACGAGCCGGGCGAGCTGGATCGGGTGAGGAAGAACCTGGGGGACCTCGACCCTGACGAGGCCCGAAGGGTTGCGCGTCTCCTGGGCGGCGAGGTGGGCTACGAAAAGAGCCCTGAACCCCAGCATCAGCGGAAAATCGCCAGGCCTCCGTCCGCCCAGGACACGAGCATTGCTCCCCCGCGAAGTTCGGGCGCCAGCTTTTCAAAGGCTTCCCGCTCGGCGAGCCCGCGTTTTTCGGGCGAAATCGGCGATGGTATCAAGACAGACGGGGCCTTCGAGACCCCCAGACAGGGACTCTCCTACAGTCAGCGCCTCAAGATGGATTTTATTTGCTCCCAGCCGGATTTTCTCATCAAGACTCAGGGGCAGGTGATCGTCTCATTCTTCTCTTTCTTACCTGGGATGAGGGACGGTGTGAATCCCTTTTTCCTCAATTCCATCTGTCCTGAGACATTTGCCCACCTGGAGACCCTGGCCAAGGCGGCCAGGATCCTTTACCCGCCCAGACGCCCTGACATCCAAGAGCGCCTGAAGCTGGTGCCGCCCTTCCACCGGGCTATGGAGATCCTGGTTTCCATCGATTTGCAGGCCATTTCGCATGAACTAGCCGAGCTCCAGCGCGCCCCGCGAGAGGCCGAGCTGCCGCGCCTCGCCACGCTTGTACGCGAGGTCTTCATCCCCGTGGTGCGGCTCAGGCGCTCCCATGAGGGGGGGCTCCTCCGATCAGCCGCCGAGTGGGCTCTGGCCGCATCCCCGGAAGCCGATCCTGCCGCCCTGTCCAAGCTCCAGGCGGCCCGCGACAGCCTCCTGGCCGAGACGGATTACCTCTTCATGAACGTGGCCTATCGTTGGTACCCCCTTCTTATGAGGCTCTGTTCCCGCAAGAGCCGCGATTACGTCTCCTTCTATGAGGAGGACATGGGCCGTATCCTTGCCTTTTTGGGGCTTAGGGCCGATGACATCCTGCCCGCCAAAACGGCTATCCCGGAGATGCCGCCCCCTGTGGAGAAGAGTCCGGAGGAGCGGCCCGAGGAGGAACCGGCCGCGCCCGAGAAGGAAGATCTTTTGGAAACGATGGGCCAGGCCTTGGAGATAGGGCAGCTCGACGACCTTGAGGGCGGCCCGACGGCCACGGCCCAGAACGTCCAAGCGCCAAGGCCGGCCGGCTCCGACCTAATCCCGGCCTCCGTCAGGAAGGGCTTGGACATCCTGGACGGGCTTTTCCCGGATTCCGGGCTTGCCCACCCAGAGCTCGGCCCTGACCTTTATCCCTACTTCAACAGCCTCTACCCCCTGCCCAAGGGAAGCGACCTCATAGCCCCGGGCGACCCGCTTATGCAGGTGATCGTGCTGGCCTATGTCCTCAACGACCTCTTCCATGGCCTCAGGCGTGTGCAGTGGGGTCTCAACCAGGGCGACGCGGAAAACGAGGACCTGGGCGAGTCGGTCAACGGAGCCCTCAACGATTGGATGAGCCCCTGCGATGAGGTGCTGGGCAAGCGCTATCTGCCCTTGCTCTCCGAGTACTGCCGCCTCCTGGAGACCGAGCGCGAGTCGCAAAGCTCGTCCTTCGCCATGAAGCGAGAGGCCGACCTGCTCTTCTACAAGAAGCGCTACTTCCTGCCCTTCACCAAGGGCGCGGTGTTCTCCGGCCTTCAGGCGCCCCGGGACAAGGACCTGCGTCCCATGTATAAGCTCTCCGCGCTGATGAAGCGCAATCTCACCGCCGCGGCCCAAGATATCGACCGGGCGGTCAGGTCCCGCCAGGAGGGCGGCTCCTACACCTGCGTGGCCATCCTCAACCCCTTCGAGCCGGCCCGCCTTGAAGTTGAGAATCTGGCCAGCGAGCGCTTGCGGGCGATACTCAAGCACGAGGGGCCGGCGCCGAGGAAATTGACGAACGCCGCCCTCATCTACTATTCGCTGGCCATCCTTGAAACATTCGACTACCTGGTCAATTCGCCCGCGAGCTGGGCCTACAGGGAGGAGAGGGCCTTCCCCTACCGCGCCCTCTCCGAGGGCCAGACCATCAAGCCCGGCATGGAGGTCGACGCCGACAAGGCCTTCCGCCAGCGCATCAACCGCCTCATCCAATCCAGGAAGAAGGCCGCGGCTTACGAAAAGCAAACCAGGCCGTCAGGAGAATCGCCGGTCTCCCCCGCGCCGGGCTCGGTCGATGGAGTCGCGAACCCGGACAACGCTGGCGCCGATGCTCCAGTCGAAGCGGCAGTATCCGATCCGCTCGGTGATGCGGCCGTTTCTCCGGAGCGCATGCCCGCTGACGGAGGATTGAAGACTCCCGTCTCCGCGGATCCGGACGTTGGGGAAGCGCGGCGGGGATGAGCTTCGGTGATATTCTCAGCGAATGGGAGAGCGTCAAGCGCCAGGAAAGGGATCGTCGCGCTGTTCCGACCGCGTCTTCGCCGCCCTCCTACGAGGACGACCTGAGGGCCTACCTCAACCGCCATGGCATCGTGGACAAGGACGCCGATGATGAGGAGGATGGCCGATCCCCGCGCGAAAGGGCCGAGGCCCTGAGGCGGATGCGGCCCCAGGCCAGCCTCGACCTCCACGGCCTCACCCGCGAGGAGGCCCTGCGCAGGTTGGCCCTTTTCCTTGAACAAGCCCTGCGCGGGGGCCTGGCCAAGGTCCTCATCATTCACGGCAAGGGTGCGCATTCCAAGGGCGAGGCTGTTCTGGAACGGGCGGTGGCCTCTTTCTTGGAAGGTCATCCGGCCGCGGGCATGCGCGGGCATCCCGGACGGGAGCAGGGCGGGCGCGGCGCCACCTGGGTGGCCCTGAGGCAGAAGGACCGAAATGCCTTGCCTGGCCAGGGCTAGTGGGAGTAATTTGATCGTATGCTAAGAAGGCTCCGCCCCTTCACAACAGCGCGCGCTGAGATATGCGTGCGACAGGCACTGCGTTCAACCGCGCGTGAGCGCGCACGGGGGCGCGGAGAGAGGGTGGCCGAGATCCTCCGGGCCTGCGTACACACCTGCCGGCCCGAGACTCCCGGCCCCCTAGCTAGGGCCCTTTACTGGATGGGCCTGTGCATGGCCAGAGAAGGCAGCATGGAAGCATGCCTACGTAGTCTTGCATCATCGCAAAGGCTGCGTAAACGCGGTTTCTCCCGCTCGCTCTACGCCCGCCTCTCCAACGGCTACGGGATGCCCCGGCGCGGGAGCGCCCTTGAGGACGACAGAGCCGCTTTTTTCTCCATTCAGATTTCGCGCTACCTGGGGCGCCGCATTCACGGAACCTTTTCCTCGGAATGCGAACGCGACATGGTCTATGCCTTGGTAGAGGATTCCTGGATGGAGTTATGTCGGAGTGGTATCCTTTCCGGGCGCAGCCATGCCGCCAAGATGGTTCTTTTCAAAGCTGTGAGGATCGTCTTCCCCCTCCCCAGCCCTGAGGCAGGCATGGAGGACGGTATCATCGATGTGGATTTTCGCAAAGGTCGCCCGGTGTCGCTTGCTTCCCTCTGTCCATGTGGCTCGGGACTGTCCTACCTACGCTGCTGCGGACGCCTTGAGAGCCCTGAGTATCGATATAAAAATATGTATTGATAGAGTATAGAATTACGATTTCCTTCCAGAGTGTATCCAATCCCTACAAATACAGGTCATTTCCTCGCTCCTGTGTTAAAATGACCCATTCCCGGATTTCCCTCGTTGAGAGTGCATCTTCGAGAGAAACAAAAACAAGGGGGTCAAAAAAAATTAAAAAGGCAATATTTGTAATCTATATATGGATATATATGAAAAGTAAAAGAAGTCGTACGCATTTTACCTCAGCTTAAACACTACCATGGCATGTTTTTTGCATTATTGGGGGCGGGGGTAACAAGATGAAAGCGATTCGCTCGCAAAAAAGCGCCGGCTCCCAGGTGAACGAGGAGAATGTTCTCTCGATCTACCTGAAGGAAATCAACCGGATTCCGCTTCTCACCCGCCAGGAAGAGGACGATTACGCCCGCCGGGCAGCCGCCGGCGAGAAGGCCGCCAAGGACATGCTAGTCAAGGCCAATCTGCGCTTCGTCGTCAACGTGGCCAAGAAGTATCAGAACCAGGGTATTCCGCTCTCGGACCTGATTTCGGAAGGGAACATCGGGCTCATCAATGCCATAGAGCGCTACGACGTGGATAAGGGCTACCACTTCATATCCTACGCAGTGTGGTGGATCCGCCAGGCCATCCTTAAGGCCATCTGCGAGAAGTCCAGGCTGATCCGCCTGCCCCTCAACCGGGCCAACGAGCTGGTCCAGATTGAGAAGGCACGCAAGCTGATCCGTCAGGGCCAGGGTGAGGACGCCGAAATCACTGAGATAGCCGCCATGCTCAACATGGATCGCGACTTGGTGTCCGAGCTCACCAGCATCTCCCGCGACCTCGTGTCCCTCGAGTCCCCGGTTTATATGGAGCGCGATTCTTCCGTGATAGGGGATTTCGTGGAATCCGAGGGCCACATGAGCCCCGAGGAATACGCCGTGGAGCAGAATCTGCGCTCGGACATCGAGGCCGTCCTGCGCACCCTCTCAGACAAGGAAGCTGAGATTATCCGTTCCCGCTTCGGCCTGGGCGGCAGGCATGCCCAGTCTCTGAAGGAGATAGGCGACCGCTTCAAGTTGACGAAGGAGCGCATCCGCCAGATAGAGAAGAAGGCCCTCAAGCGCCTCCAGCACCCGGCCCGTATGGAGGTGCTAGCCAGCTATGTGGCCTAAGTCTTCAGCTTGAAGCCGATAGACCGCGGACTTCATTCGAAAACATCGCTTTAGGCAATGGCGGAGGGGCGCGCCGACTGATCCGGCGCGCCCTTTTCCTTTATTATGCACAAGGTGCCTTCGGGCTTGAGTATCGTGCATGGGCTATCAGCGCCTGAGAGGCGTTGCCGGCCGTCCGGCGAACCTCCAGCATTGTCTCCTCCTTTTTCTTCGGACTTGCAGTATGCTCTGGGCAGGCGAGGAGGCGGAATCGATGGCTCGCGGGCAAAAATCGCTCGGCTTTTACCTTGCGGTCACCGGGGTATCCCTCCTCGTGCTGGGCCTGGTCTATTTCGGGCCGGCCTTCGAGCCCCTCCTCAAGCGGCTTCCCCTTCCATCGGAGAAGGCCTTCAAGCACGGCCAGGTGCTGAAGAACCAGGGCGGCGCCGGCACGGCCGGCCTGCCCGTCTGGTGGGGCCAGGCGCCCAAGAGCCTGGAAGCCGCTGACCGGACGCGCAGCTTCTTCATCGACTATCACCCATATTATTCACTGGAAGAAGCCCGACGCGACGCCGATGCCGCCGATGCGCGCGAACTCCTGACGAAGCTGTCCATCGAAAGGGCCAGGACCGCCCTGCGCAAGCGCGGGCCATCGGGCGCCTACTTCAAGGTCTTCTCCGATAAATGGCTCGATAAGGTGTATTTCTCCGAAGAGGCTCCGGCCGCGAATGCCGAGACGTGGTGGGCCCGCGAGCACTTCAAGGAGGGCGCTTCGGGGCAGGAACGCTACGTGCTAGGCATCCTGGTCTCGGCCAATCGCGAAGCCCTGGCCTCCTGGTTCAGGGCCGAGCTGGAGAAGATGGCCGCCAGAGACGTTGAGTGGGCCTCCAGCGAATACGGAAAGAGGGACTACGATTTCATCAGGAGTGGATTGCGCGATGGCTGGATTTTGGCCCCTCGCTGAAGTGACACCTAGGTGACAATCCTCAATGCCCTGGTTTGGGGATTGCTCATCGTCGAAATAATGCAATTTTGTCAAATAAAACGATAGAAGTCCTTGCCTGGCAAAGCGATCGCCTGAGCATCTCCTGTTAGGGAAAAGCCATCCACCTCCTGATGCGTGAGTAGGAATATTGCAAAAAGAAGTTGCTAAATTCCAAAAAGGGGTTTACTATTGTGAAACGCAGTTCCACTATGTGGAACGCATGATGGTCCTTATCCATCACCACAAGGAGGCAAGATGAAAAAGTCCCTGATGATCATGGCTCTGGCCGCCCTGGTCCTTTCGTCGGCCTGGGCCCAGAAGACGGTGACCTTGAAGTTCGGGCATTATTCGAAGGAGGCCGATCCCCAGCACATCGCCGCCAAGCAGTTCGCGGACGCGGTCTCCGCGCGCACGGGCGGGGCGGTCAAGGTGGAGATATTCCCCAACTCCATGCTGGGAAGCTCCCAGGAGATGGTGGAGCAGGTGGTCCTGGGCGCCCTGGACTTCGTCATCCCCACCGAGCCGGCCCTGGCCAAGTACTCGCCCAAGATGAATTTCGTAGGCGGGCCCTTCGCCTTCAAGGACTACGCGGCGGTGGACAAGTTCTTCGCCGGCGGCTTCCTCGACTGGGTCAATCCGGATCTGGAGAAGGCCGGCCTCAAGTACATCGCCCGCTGGGAATGGGGTTTCCGCACTTATACCAACTCCAAGCGCCCCATCAACAAGCCGGACGACATGAAGGGCCTCAAGATCCGCACCCCGCCCGACTTCGTGAACCAGGAGACGGTCAAGGCCCTGGGCGGGACCGCCCAGACGATAGCCTTCGCTGAGCTGCCCATGGCCCTCAAGCAGGGCGTCGTGGACGGGCAGGAGAATCCCATCGGCACCATCTACTCCGGCAAGATGTGGGAGACCCAGAAGTACCTCTCAATTCTCAACTACACCTATGTAGCCACCCACCTCATCACCAGCAAGGCGACTTTCGAAAAGCTCACGCCCGAGCAGCAGAAGATCGTGATGGAAGAGGGCAAAAAGGCCGGCGAATACTGCATCAAAACCGTGCGCGACAACGAGGCCTTACAGATTGCGGAGATGAAGAAGAACGGGATGCTGGTGAATTATCCCGACATCGCGCCCTTCCAGGCCGCCACCCGGTCCGTCTGGGAGACTCTCAAGTCCAAGTTCGGCGAGGCCGAGTACAAGAAATTCCAGGAGCTCCTGGCCGCCAGCCAAAAATAGCCCTGATTCCCAAGGGGCGCCCGCGCGGGCGCCCCGATCACGGCCCCGCACCGACGGAGAAAGCCATGCTGACCCTCTATGTATTCCTGGTTCTGCTTCTCTTCATCATGATCGACCTGCCGATCTTCATCTGCATCGGGTTGACGGCGGTGATCTTCTTTTCCGGCTTGGGCAACGGGGCCTTCCTGGCCCTCCTGCCGCAGCGCATGTACGTGGGCACCACGGGCTTCACCTTATTGGCGGTGCCTTTCTTCATCTTGGCCGGGAACCTGATGAACACGGGCGGAGTCACCACCCGCATCTTCCGCTTCGCCCAGGCCCTGGTGGGGCATGTGCCGGGCGGGCTGGGCCAGGTGTCCGTGGTCTCGTCCATGATATTCTCCGGCATGTCCGGATCCGCCGTGGCCGACGCGGCCGGCCTGGGACAGATCCAGCATAAGGCCATGGTGGACAACGGCTACAAGCCGGCGGTCTCGGCCAGCATCGTCGCGGCCGCGTCCACCATCGGCCCGGTCATCCCGCCTTCCATACCCTTCGTCGTCTTTGGGGCCATCACGGCCGTATCGGTCTCCAAGCTCTTTTTGGCAGGCTTCGTACCCGGCGTCTTGATGGGCCTGGCGTTGATGCTGGCCATCCTGATAATGGCTAAGCCGCGGGGTTTCCCGCGCTCGCCCAGGGCCAGGCTCAAGGAGATCTGGTCTTCATTCAAGTCGGCCTTCTTTCCCCTGCTCGCCCCGGTCATCATCATAGGCGGCATCGTCTCCGGGGTATTCACTCCCACCGAGGCCTCCGTAGTGGTATGCATCTACGCCCTTATCCTTGGCTTGGTGTATAAGGACCTCAAGGTTCGGGACCTGCCGGGCATCCTGTGGACTTCCATCAGGCAGTCGGCGCCTCTCCTGATCATCATGGCGGCGGCGAATTTCTTCAATTATTTCGTCATGTTCAACCGGATACCGGACAGCATCATATCGACCCTTACCTCGATCAGCGCCTCCGGGCCGGGCGTCCTGGTGATGATCATGGCCATCATTATGATCCTCGGGCTTTTCATCGAAGGCAATGCGATCTTCCTCATCACCATCCCCATCTTTCTGCCGATCTGGAACAAGTTCGGATTCGACCTGGTGCACATGGGCGTGCTGATGACCCTGCTCATTATGATAGGCAATCTGACGCCCCCTGTGGGAATGTGCCTCTTCGCGGTCTCCGGCTTCTCCAAGGTCAGCGTGGGACAGCTGGCCCGCGAAGCCTGGCCCTATATCCTGGGTATCCTGATTGTCACGGTGGTGATTGCCTTCGTGCCCCAGATCACAGTCTTCCTCCCCAACCTGCTGATGAAGTGAGGTGCCGATATGAGAGCCAGCACTATCTTGGAACGTATCGACGCGGTGGTGGTAGGTGTCCTCAAATGGTTCACCATCTCCATCTTCCTGGCTATTTCCGTCATCCTAACCGCTAACGTGGTCAACCGCTACTTACCCTTCGCCTCCCTGCACTGGATGGACGAGATAGTGGAGATGCTCTTCGCTTCCCTGGTATTCTACGGCGCCGCGGCGACCTGGATCCTGAAGGGCCATTTCACCACCGGGAATTGGATTGAGAAGCGCTTGGGGCATCCCCGGCTCAAGGCCGGTTTCCGCCTGGTCACCGACGGGATCGCGGTCGCCTTCATCATCCTGTTCTTCATCTATTCCCTCGACCTGGTCAGGAAAAGCCTGGAGCTCACGGCGGTATTCCAGATCCCCAGGAAGCTGCTCTATTCCTGCATGCCGGCGTCCTTCGGGATCATGGCCCTGTATTCCGTCAGGTTCCTCGTCTTCGACGTGATCGGTATCATCAGCCCGCGGGTTGCGGCGGCCCTGGCCGGAAATATGGCTGGCGGAACGGTATCCGGCCCTTCGGCGCCGGGAGTCACTCCGAAGGGCGGCCCCGCGGACGGATGAGGCGGCGAGCGGGCGATACGCCATTGAGTCCCGCCAGGGCTTGGCAGCAGGCTTGGATGCGCGTGGGACGCATCGGACAAATTTCCACTTGACCCGGAGGTGGATCGGGGCGACACTGGACGGGCACAATGGCGGCCGCCACGAACGCGAAGAAGCACAAGACTACAGGACTCTACCATGATGCCGGTTACGTAAAGCTGGAGAAGGAGCTTGAGACGCTGGCTGCAGAGGGGGCAGCTCCGGCCGAACGGGCTCGTTTCATCGAGGCGGTCTACATCGAGTGCAACCGGGCCATCCGCAACGCCGACTTCCTGAGCTTGGATCCCTCCCAGGTGGCCGCTAAGTACCTCCTGCCGCGCCGCGACCTCCACCTCTTCGCGGTGCGCAATTGGGTCAAGCACATCTTCCTGGAGGGGCTGGGCAAGAAGCTGTCGGACTCCATCTTCATGTTCGGGCTGGGGCGCCTCTTCTCGGCCTACAACGACATGGGCGCCCAGCACTCCACCGACGTGGATCTCAACATCGTCACCGCCCGCGGAGTGCCCATCCCGGACCTGGCCGCCATCAAGAACGGCCTGCTGCGCCTGAGGTCCGATCTGTTGGAGCGCTTCGGCATCCTGGTGGAGCTGCATCCGGACTTCAGCGTCCTGGGCGAGCAGGCCGTGCTGGCCCGCCTGGAGCATCCCGACGAACGCGTCCGCTTCGGGCATTGTCTTTTCTACAAGAGCAACGAGCGCAGTATCCATGTTCTGCATGACTATCCCGAGATCCGGGAGAAGATTTTCTCCAGGGTACGCGGGCTGCCGGACGCCTACCTCTTCGAGCACTTCCTGGGCCTGCGCGGGGGAGGCAAATCGAGTTTCTACAAGCTGCGCTGCGGCGAGCCCCTCTACATAGGCCAGGACGGCACCGGTGACGCCGCCCAAGTCAGGACGGTGATAGGCTCGCGGGCCTACGACCTGTTCTGCCGCCGCCTCTTCCCGCCGCGTCTCTTCGTCTCCCCGCCGGAATGGTGCTTCTCCATGAAGTACTTCGTGAACCGCTGCTACGACTACGTCTGCGCCATGCGCAACCTAGGGCACGGCCTGGGGAGCATCGGCTTCGGCCCCGAGGGCGAGAAGGACGCGGACTACCTTTACCTGCGCAGCGCCCACAAGCTGATGCTCTACCTCCAGGAGCTGGCCCAGAACCTCCTGGGGGCCTACACCGCCAAGGTGGACGCCAGCTACATGTCACGCAAGCGCTTCATGGGCTTCATCGAGCTGGCCGGGGACAAGTTCCGCGCCGATTTCGGCAAGATGGCCCTGCAGGGCGACCTGATCCCCGCCAGCCAGGCCCGGCGCTACCGCGAGCTGGAGGCCAAGATAGCGGCCAAGGCCCGCGACCGCTTCATGGAAGGTCCTATCTCCGACCTGAAATGCTTTCCGCCCGGCTTCCGCTACGAGTCCACCCACAAGGGCAAAGACGGCTACCGCATCAACGTACCCTACTCCTGGGGCGACCTGGGCTACTTCGCCTTCTCCTACATAGCCGAGCGGATGGCGGCTATCGTGGAGCGCCGCCTCCTGCCGGCCCTGCCGGGTCTTGGCATGCCGGTCCAGGAGCTGAGCCGTTACCGGCCCTGATCTCCATCGAGCCGCCCCAGGTATGCAGGAAGGAGTGCGGCGTTTCCCCTTCTATCCGCTCGATGGAGGGATGAGGTGCAAGGGGACGGGTTTCCTCAAGCCCCCGCCGGGCGGCGTTTTTGTAGAAAGCCTATACCGCTGATGACGAGCGGGATGATCAGGATGACGATGATGGGCAGGTTGAAATCATGCCCCCAGGCGATCCCGAAGAATATGGTCGCGCCTACCGCCGCCGCCAGGCTGAGGATGCCGCCGAGGACGGGCAGGAAGCGTCCGGCCACCAGGATGAGGGCGATGGGGACGATGAGGACCAGGGCCTCCATGAGGAGGGCCATCGGGCTTTGCCATTCGCTGAGGACGATGAAGAGGGCCAGTCCGGATCCGAAAACGGCCAGGATGAGGATGGCGGCCTTCTTGCCGTCCCAGTAGCGGAAGAGGTAGGCGGCCGCGTAGACGGTGAAGCCCAGGATCATCAGGACGAGGATCTGGTCCGAGCCTGTCTTCAGGGAATCCAAGGCGATTCCGCCCCTCTCCGCGGCGAAGAGGGCCGAGGCGGCGGCGATAGTCGTGGCGAAGGCCGCCCAGGCTGCCGAATTCTGGGCGGCGATGGCGAATTCGTCCATGTCCTTGAGCCAGCCCAGCCTACGGGCGATTCCCGGGACGAAGGCCCCGGCTGCGGCCAGGAGGAGGAACCAACCTGAGAGGGTGAGCCCGAGGACAGCTCCGGTGGCGATGGCCAGGAAACTGGCCGCGGCGATGGGCGATATCCTCTTACTCGTTTTCATCTCGCTTCTCCCTTCTCACCCGACAGAGTGAAGATCGATTCCAGGGGCAGCCCGAAGACGGCCGCGATCCGTAGCGCCAGCTCCACGGAGGGGTTGTAGTCCCCCCTCTCGATAGCGATGATAGTCTGACGAGAGACGCCGACCTTTTCAGCCAAGGCGGCCTGGGTCATCTCCCCGTGGTCGAACCTGATCCGTCTCAGGTTGACCTGCAGGCGGCTGGTGGATTCCATAGGGATAATGTAAAGCAAACTTGACATCGGGTCAAGACAATTTTCGATGCAAGACAGGGGGCGCCGATGGACCAGGATCCTGGCATTCACGATCTCTGCCGAGCCATAAGGGAGGCCCGGCACTGCACGGCCTTCACGGGGGCCGGGGTGAGCACCCTCTCAGGGATCCGCGATTTCCGCGGCCGGTCGGGCCTGTACAAGGATCCGCGCGTGGATCAGCGCATGTTCGACCTGGATTGGTTCCGCAGGGATCCAGGCGTCTATTACTCCGCGGCCAAGGACTTCATCTACGGCCTGGACGCCAAGGAGCCCTCCATCGTGCATGCGTGCCTGGCCGGCCTGGAGGCGCGCGGGATGCTGGCGGCCGTCATTACCCAGAACATCGATATGCTCCACCAGAAGGCGGGCAGCCGGGAGGTGATAGAGCTGCACGGCTCGCTGGCCCTCCACGCCTGTGTGGCCTGTGGGCGCGAGGCGGGTTTCAACGAAGCGGCCGCGGCGGCCAAGGCCGGCCGGGTGCCGCGCTGCGCCGCCTGCGGGGGGGCGCTCAAGCCCGGCATCGTCTTCTTCGGTGAATGCCTGCCCGAGCGTGCCCTCGAGCGGGCTAGGGCCGAGGCCCTGGCTAGCGACCTCATGCTGGTGCTGGGAACCAGCCTCCAGGTGTATCCGGCCGCGGCCATACCTGAGCTCTGCCTGGAGGGAGGGGGCCGAATCGTCATCGTCAACGATAGTGGAACAGCCTTGGACGGGCAGGCCTGGGCGCGCTTCGACGACCTGGAGGTAGTGTTCGAAGCCCTGCGTTCGGAATTGCTGGGGGGGGCCGACTGAGCTTGACATCGGCCTCCGCCGCGGAGGAAGCTGGGGCGGGAGGATCATTATGTATAAGAAAAAGAGTGCCGTTCCTGCGTCTATCCTGGCCGCCCTCGTCCTGGCGGCCCTCTTCAGCGCCTGCCAGAGCTCGACTGTCCGGACGCCTCCCCAGGCGCGGCCGCAGGCCGAAGAGCCCCAGCTGCCCCTGGCCCCCGACCTCATCGAGGGGCGATTGGACAACGGCCTGCGCTACCTGATCCGCCCGAACGCCTATCCCGAGGGCCGGGCCTACCTCTACCTGGCCCTGGCGGCCGGATCCCTCAACGAGGACGAGTCCCAGCGCGGCCTGGCCCACTTCCTGGAGCACATGGCCTTCAACGGCACTTCGCGCTATCCGCGCAACGAGCTGGTAGGCTACCTGCAGTCCCTGGGCATGCGCTTCGGGCCGGAGATAAACGCCTACACCTCCTTCGACCGCACGGTCTATATGCTGGAATTGCCCATGGAGGGCGAGGGGGCCCTGGAGTCCGCCCTGGACGTGCTGGCGGACTGGGCTTTCGGCATCAGCATCGATCCTGAGATGTACGAGGGCGAGCGGGCCGTCATCAACGAGGAGTGGCGTCTCTCACAAGGCGCCCAGGAGCGCCTCCTGCAGAAGCAGCTGCCCATTATCATGGGGGATTCCCTCCAGGCCCGGCGTCTGCCCATCGGTCTGCCCGAGGTGTTCATGAAGGCCCCGCGCGAGGAGATCCTGCGCTTCTACCGCGATTGGTACCGCCCCGAGGCCATGACCGTGATAGCCGTGGGGGATTTCGATCCTTTGGAGGTCCAGGCTGGGATCGAGGCGGCCTTCTCAGGCGGCTCCGCAGTAGGCACGGTGCGGCCTGCTCCCGACGGCTCCATCCCCGGACCTCGACAGGGGCGCCTGGAGTTTTCCGCGGAAACCGATCCCGAGCTGCCCTACGCCTATATCCAGCTCATGTATCGCTTGCCCGACTCGGGCCGCGCCGGAACTTTCTCGGAGTATCGCCAGTCCCTCATCCGCAACCTCATCGTGGGCATGGAGTCCGAGCGCCTGGCCGAGGGACTCCGCGACCCGGATTCGCCCTACGCTTATGCCGGGGCGAGTGTGGAATTCCTGGCGCTGAATCGCTCTGCCCTGACCTACCTGGCCATGCCCAAGGAAGGGCGCTTTGTGGATGCCCTAGCGGCCTTGCTGTCTTCCAAAGAGCGACTCAAGCGCCAAGGCTTCGGGGCCGCCGAGCTTGAGGCCCAGAAGGCCCAGTACCTGGCCTACCTGGAGGTTCTCAAGAACGACGCCAGCAAGAACGATTCGGCGACCCTGGCCGCCGAGCTTGTGCGCCACGCCATCGAGGGCGAGCCAGTCCCCGGCATCGACTGGGAGTATCAGGCCGTCAACGACATCTTCGCTTCCTTAGGCCTTGATGAGGTGAACGCGGCCGCAGCCGCCATACTCGAGGCCGAGGACCTTACCGTCCTCCTGGCTGCTCCGGACAGCCGCGCGGCTGAATTGCTGACCCGCGAGGCGGTAGTCGCGGCGATGGGACGGGCCGCCGCGTCTAAACCCGCGGCCATCAAGGAGGAGGGGCCGCCCAAGCCGCTGATGAACGCCATCCCCGAACCGGGGCGGATCGTGAAGGAGGAATCCCACCCAGGCCTTGGGGTCATCGAGTGGACCCTTTCAAACGGGGCTACGGTCTACCTCAAGCCGACCGCCTTCAAGAACGATGAGATCGTCCTGGACGCCTTGGCCCTGGGAGGAACCTCGGCCGCCTCTGACGCAGACTTCATCTCGGCTCGCTTGGCCGATGGGATGGCCGCCTACTCCGGCCTAGGGGATTTGAGCGCCCGGGAACTGGAACGCAGTCTCAAGGGCAAGGCCGCCGGTATTTCGCGGAGCCTGGGAACCTACACCGTCGGCCTGAGCGGCTCATCCGGCGTAAAGGACCTGGAGACCCTCTTCCAGCTGGTGAACCTGCACTTCACCGGGAACCGCATCGATCCCGAGGCCGCCCAGGCCTACCTGGACGGACTGCGGACGGCCCTGGCCGACCAGGAGAAGGACCCCCAGACGGTATTCTCACTGACGGCTAGCGAGACCGTCAACGGCAGGCACCCGCGCTTCATGCGCCTCAGGGCGATCGACCTCGCCTCGGCGGACCCGGCCCGCGCCCTGGCCTTCCTCCGCTCGGCCTACTGGGCCGGGGACTTCAGCTTCAGTCTTGCAGGCAATCTGGATCTTGCCGAGGCCCGCCGCCTGGTGGAGACCTATATCGCCTCCATACCGCAGCCTCGGCGAGGGACGGCCTGGAGGGACCTGGGCGTAGAGCGCCCGTCCGGCCTGGACGTACGCGTGACCAAGGGGACCGACCAGAAGAGCCTGGTCTACATGGCCTGGTTCGCGCCCGACCAATATTCGTACCCCAAGTTCCTGGCGGGCCGGGCTCTCAAGGATTACTTGGACATCAAGCTTATAGAGGTGATCCGCGAGCGCATGGGCGGGGCCTACTCGGCGGGGGCGACGGTGTCCTATCAAACCATACCAGCGTCCGAGTTGGGCCTGTCCATCAGCTTCGGCTGCGATCCCGCGCGCGTGGACGAGCTCTGCGCCGCAACCGAGGGTCTCTTGGCCGATGCCGCCGCGGGCCGGATAGACGCGGCCGATATGGACAAGGTCAGGGAGATCCTAGAGAAGTCTACGGAGACGGATTTCCAGCGCAACGCCACCTGGGCGGCCACGCTCAACCAGCTCCGCCTTGTGCGAGGTCAGCCCCTGGAGGTCCTGGAGGGCTACCGTGGCCTGATCCGCTCACTGAAGGCTAGTGACTTGGCCGCTGCGGCCGGCCTTTTCGATCCCGAGTCGCTCAACCGGGTAGTGCTCTATCCGGAGCGCTGAGGGCCCGGCTCAGGCGCGCGGGTAGTACTCCAGTCCGCGGTATCCGCGCGCAAAGCCGGCCGCCCGGGCCGCCCCCGCCAGGGGAGAATCCTCAGCAGGCAGCCCGTCGATGCTCAGCAGGATGATGCGGGCCGGGGAATCCGCGCGCGAGCGCGCGTTCAGCCAGGCGGCCAGGGCGGCGAAGGCGCCTAGGGCCTCTTCATCTGTCGCGCAACGCGTCTGCACCTCGGCGCAGCCTTTGCGGGCAATCAAAACCAGGCGCCCCCCATGGTAGACAAGGCTGTTCTGGAAGGAGCGCGGGGGCAGGGGGAAGGAGAGTTCCTCAATGCCCAAACCGGCCGCGGAGGCCGGGTCGGCCGCCGAGAGGGTGTAGAAGCCGGTATCGGCCGCGGAAAGGGAGCGGAAGAGGCGCAGGCCCTCGGGGCTGATGAACTGGGGCCCCTGTATGCCCTCGAAGAAGAGACCGCTCATCAATTCGCCCGAGAGCTCCATGCGGCGCATGGCGCCGAAGAGGGCGCCGAAGCGCAGGGCCGGCAACTCGCGCTCCAGTAGGGAGCGGAACAGGAGGCCGTGGCGCTTGAGGAGTATCCTGACCCGTTCGCGGCAGAGTTCCGATTCACCCATCGCGTCGGGGCGCCCCTCCCCGGCCTCGGACTTGGCCAGCTCGCGCGGATCGAACCACTCCCCCGGCACGGGCGCGCCGGATTTCCAGCGCTCGGCCGATGCGCGCGAGGGCCGGCCCGGGGATCCTTCCTTGACGCCTTCGCGCCCGAAGTCACTGCGCAGGCCGGCCCGCAGGGCCTGGAAGGAATCCGTTGCCGCGCGGTTGGCGAAGAACTCGTTCCACAAATCCTCTGCGCATTCCTGGACGCCTCCGCCCCAGGCGTCCTTCAGATCCCAGAAGCGGCGTGGCCACAGCCCGAGCGAAGCGCGCCCCTTTGCCGGCCCCTGATCCTCATTCCCGGTTCTCATCCAGGGCGGGAAGAGTATGGAGTATTCCCAAGGGAAGGCCGGGGCCGTCCAGCCGGGGAAGGCTCCGTCGCGTCGGGACTTCGCATCCGGGACCTCATCATCGTCGGCGCCTTGGGCCGCACGGGGAAGGCCGAAGAAGAAGAGCTGACTGCCCTGGATTGTCCCGTCCATGAGGGCCGGGGAGTAGTCCTTGACCCTGGCCGGCAGGATGAAGGATTCCCAATCAGAAACCCTCGCCGGCCGGCCGATCAGGCTCTCAATGGCGGAGCGCAGGGCCTCGGCGCCGGCGCCCGGCCGGTCCAGGCCGGCGAAGGCCGCCATGAAGAAGGGTAGGTCATCGGCCGGGCGGGCGCGCAGCTCCGGCTTGAGAAGGCGGCGCTGGAGGCGGAAGAGGCTTTCGAGATTGACCGCGTCGCAGGGGCGCCCGTGCCAATCGGCTATGATGCCCTTACGGATTAGGTTCGATATAGCCTGTTCGACGGCCTCAGGCGCGGCCCCCAGGGCCGCCGCGGCCTCCCCGGCCTCGAAGGGGCCGGCGAAGCGAGCCCATTCCGCCACAAGGGGTTCCAGGCCCTCGGGCCGGGCGCTCCCGAGGGCGGCGCGGATACGGGCGGCCTGGGTCGGGAGGGCGTAGCTGCCGAGCCCATCCTTGCCCGGACCGACTCGGTGCAATTCCAGGCGATCTCCCTCGTCCGGGAAGCTCAGGCTCGCGCCCTCATCGCTGAAGTCAAGGAAGGGGCGAGCACGTTCGCCTTCGGAGGTTTCGGCTTTTGCGCCTTCGTGCTCGACCAGGCCGTCGTTGCCGGCGGGGCAGAAGAGGGCTTCCAACTCGGCCCTGCCGATGGCCAGGCGGTCCTCCAGATGGGCGGCGGCTTCGCGCGGGCCGCGCGGGGCCCAGCCCGGCATGAGGCGCCGGGCCCGTCGCTCGAAGGCCTCCAGGGTCTCGGCGCGGAGCTCGGGCCCGCCTTCGCTCCCGCCCGAGGCGGCCGCCTCCTTGATGGCCGACTCGGACAGGCTGGGGCCCAGCTTGCGCCCGGAGGCGTCGCCGCGGTAGAGGACCTCGTTGGTCTCCTGCCAGAGAACCCCGCGGGCGAAGGGACTGGGGATGCGCGTCTCGGCCGTACGCAGGACGATTCCGCCCTCATTCACTCCGTCCAGCAGGGCGCCCAGGCCCTGGAGGTCGAAGAGGTCGGACAGGCATTCGCGCCAGGTCTCAGTGACGATGGGGAAATCGGGCAGGCGCGAGACCTCTTCCAGGAGGGCTTTGGCGCGCGCGCGCATCAACCAGAGCGGCACGCGCTTGTCGAATGTGGAGCGGGCCACCATCAGGGCGCGGATGGCGTTCTCGCGGAAAGCGGCGCCGAATACGCCCGATGACTGCAAGACCGGCTTGAGCCGCTCAAGGAGCCTCGTGGAGTCTCCCAGGCCGGCCAGCATGCCGGCCACCAGGTCTATGCCGCCCTCGGCCTCCGGGGGCAGGTTCAGCACGATGCAGTCGTTATCCGAGAAGGCGTCGGGCTCGAATCCGGCCCGCTCGCGGAAGGCCTCGCGCAGCATGAGCATGAGGGGGTAGTTGACCCCGTTGCCACGCAGGGTGTGGATGACCGCCTCCAGCCCGCCTGCCGGCTTGAGGGGATCCCGCCAACCCTCTATGGCTATAGCGGCCCGTCCGGTCAAGCCCGTGGAGCGGGCCTGCGAGCGGATCAGCCCGGCCAGGATGCCCAGGGCGGCCTGTTCCAAAGGGAAGCGTTTGGAAAGGTAGGCCTCCAGGTCCCCGTCCACCAGGGCCGAGGCCTCGTCCAGGAAGCGCAGGGCCCTGTCGCTGAGTTCCGGCGAGCGCCATTGGCGCTCAGCCTTCCAGAAGGGCAGCATGTTGACGTCACCTTTCCAGGGAACCACGTGCACGTCCTTGGGACCGATGGAAACGATGCGCCAGCGCTGGTTGCCCAGGCTGAAGCCTTCGCCCTGGCGGCGTTCCCAGACGAATTCCTCGTCTAATTCGCCTATGACAGCCTCGCTGCCGGCCAGCTTCAGGGTGAAGTAGCCGCGGTCGGGGATGGTCCCGCCGGCCGTGGCAAGGAGGGCCACCGCGCCGGGGCCGGCGGAATAGCGCCCGTCGGTGGGATCCTTGAGGAGGCGACGCTTTATCCCGCGCACGCGGTTGCCGGCCCGGTAGCCTTCCAGGGATTCCAGAACCGAGTCGAAGCCGGCCCTGGAGAGATCATGGTATGGATAGGGCCGACGCACCAGGTCGAAAAGCTCATCGGCGCTTCTTGGGTTGTGCGCGCACAGCCCCAATATGACCTGAATCAGCACGTCCAGGGGCGCGGAAGGGATGCGGGTCTCCTCTATGTCCCCAAGCATGGCCGCCTCAGCGAGTATCGCGCAACGTAATAGGTCGACGTTGTGGAGGGGGATGAGGCGCCCGCGTACGGTCCGGCCGGGACCGTGGCCGGCGCGGCCAAGGCGCTGCAGGGCCTGGGAGGCGCGCTGCGGGGCGCCCAGGAGGACTACCTCGTCCACATCGCCTATGTCTATGCCCAGCTCCAGCGAGCTGGTGGCCACGATGGCTTTGAGGGATCCGGCCTTCATCCGCGTTTCCACTGCGCGGCGTACGTCCTTGGACAGCGAGCCGTGGTGGACGTAGGCCAGCTCGGCCCCGGCGGCCCGGTTGATGTTGAAGGCCGCCTGCTCCGCAAGGCGCCGCGAGTTGACGAACACGATGGTGGAGCGGTTGGACTCGATGATGCGCCGGAGGCGCGCGGCTATGTCGTCCCAAAAGGCTCCCGAGCTTCGGCCGCGGCCTTGTTCCCCTTCATCAGGTTCTCCCTGCGTCGCGCGCCCAGGGGCTTCCACGACCAGGCTCATGTCGCGGCGCTCATGGGTGTCGATGATCACGGGCAGGCGCTGGACATAACCTCCGCCCGCGCCGGCTTCGCCGACCAGGCGCCGGCCGCCCACAAAGCGGGCGATCTCGTCCAGGGGCTTGGCCGTGGCGGAGAGGGCCAGGCGCTGGAATTCGCCGGCCCGGTCAGTCAAGCGCTCTACCGCGCACATGAGGAATGTCCCGCGCTTGGTCCCAGCCACGGCGTGGATCTCGTCAAGGATGAGGGCCTTGACCCCGGAGAGCGCCTCCTGTCCCTGCCTTGAGTTCACCAAGATAGCCAGGCTCTCCGGAGTGGTGATGAGGATGGACGGGGGGCGCTTCAGCATAAGGCGCCGCTCTACGGGCGTGGAGTCACCGGATCTTACCGCCACCCGGATCTCAGGAAAAGCCCGGCCGTTTTGGTGGAAATATTCCTTGATCTCGCGTAAGGGGATCAGGAGGTTCTGGCGCACGTCGGTGTTGAGGGCCTTTAGGGGGGAGACGTACAGGAGAGGCAGGCCTTCGACCGGCAGTCGGCCTGAGGCCATGCCGTCCAAGAACCAGAGGAAGGCCGCCAGGGTCTTGCCCGAGCCGGTGGGGGCTGTGGCCAGGACGTGCTCTCCGGAAGCGATGGCCGGCCAGCAGGCGGCCTGGACGCGGGTGGGCTCGCCGAAGCGACTGGCGAACCACTGGGCTATCATTGGATGGAATGAATAATCCATGAAAAGGAACGCGCCCCCCGAGCGACCGACGGGAGTCGAACCCGCTTCACGAGCTTGGGAAGCTCGGGTAATACCGGTATACGACGGTCGCTCGGGAGGCGCGGACAGGCGGAATAGTAATGAAAACCCGGGCGGTTGTCAATTCGCGGGGCCTCTGTCACTCGATTATCTCGAATGAAGGGAGTCCGCGCGGAAGCCTGCGCTCCATTTCCAGATTGTCCACACGCGCGGGCGGGTTCGGCGCGCGCAGCCATTCTGCCAGGCGCTCGAGGGCGTCCTCGGAGCCCTCGGCGAGGAGCTCCACCCGACCGTCATCAAGGTTGCGCACCCAGCCTGTCAATCCCAGCATCCGGGCGTGACGGCTGGCGGAATAGCGGAAGCCGACCCCCTGCACCCTTCCCGAGACCAGGACTCGCAGGGCCGCGGTCTTCACGGGGTGACAGGGCGTTGCCCGGGGCCGGGATCCGAGCGCAGCACCCCGGCTATGTAGCTCTCCATCTCGGCGAAGTCGAAGGGCTTGTATACGACGTCGAAGGGGATGTAGAAATCCGGTTTGAGGAAGCCGGACATTATAATGATGCGCTTGTCCTGGCAATACTTCTTCAGGAACTTGATCCAATAGTCGCCGCCCAGGAAGTCCATGCGATAGTCGGTGACTATGAGATCCACATCGAAGTCCAGCATCTGCTTGAGCGCACCGATGCCGTCCGAGGCCACCAGGACCTCGTAACCCTTCTTCTTGAGGTAATCCCTCAGCGTGAGGCGGATGGAGTCCTCGTCGTCCACGACGAGTATTAGGCCTTTCGACTCTTTTTCTTGCATGGCCTCGTCTTCCCGTAGAGGTCGGCAATGACCCCCTCGATGGCGGGCAGGTCGACCGGCTTCGAGAAGAAGTCGTCGGCCCCCTCCTTGAGGATGCGGTCCCTGATGCCCGGCTCGGAGTGACCGGTCACCGCTATTATGAATGGTTTGCCCAGGCTCTTGTCCAGCTTGATGCGCCGGCAAAGTCCATAGCCGTCTATCCCCGGCAGGTCCACGTCCAGGATGATGAATCCAGGGCGTTTCTCGTGGATCAGCCGCCCGGCGTCGAAGCCGTCCCAGGCCTGGATGACCTCGAAGGAGGGAAAGCGCAAAGTCAGGAAGTCGCGGATCAAGTCGTTGAATTCGCGGTTATCGTCAATAATGATGACGCAGTCCCAACGGATGCGGTCGGAGGCGTTGTCGGCCAACTCCGCCGGGATGCGCATGCCGCGATCCTCCAGGAAGCGGATGAGATCCTCGGCGTAGACGCGATACTGCCCCCCCGGGGTGGTGAAGGCCTTGAGGTAGCCCGACCTGATCCAGTTGATGGCGGTCTGATTAACCACGCCGCAGATGTTCGCGACCTCGAGGGCGGAAAAAATTCTAGTCTTCTGGTCGGACTTGGCCATGGTCTTTCTTTAAGTATAGGTCGGGTTTCCGGATTGTCAACAATACACGATGTCAACGACACGCGGCATGAAGGCGCCCCGGCCGTCCATGCCGGGGCGCCTCATCGGGCCTCAGAAGCGGTAACGCGGGGCGATGCGGATGGTAAAGCCCATCAGCAGGGGGCTTCGATAGAGGAAGAGGGCCTCGAGGGGGAAGGAGAAGTGCTTGAGGACCACGGTCTCCAGCCCTATGCCCAGGCCCAGCTCGAAGCCATTGTAGACGCCGCCGAAGCTGTCTGCATAACCGGCATAGCCGGCTGTGGCCACGGCGTAGAGGGAGCCGGCCAACCAGGACGTCCAGGCCGAGCCGTAGAGGTCCAGGGATATGCCTAGGATGGCCGAGGCGCTGTACGTCCCATCGTCCGGATCATAGAGCCAGCCGCCCGAGACGGAGGCCCCCAATTTGCCCAGCCAACGCTGGTAGTGCAGGTCGGCGATCCCATCTAGTAACATGAGGGGCACCAGGGGGGGCGATGCCATATAGATGCCCACGGCGTTGGGGTAGAGGGCGTTGGGATTCTGGGATGTGTCGTCGGTGATGGCGAAGGCCGGCAAGGCAGCGGCCGCGACCAGCAGAAGTATGCAGAGCTTTTTCATCGCGCCCTCCTAGAAGCGGTAGCGGATGGCCGCGCTCAGGAAATACATCACCCGGCGGCCTATCAGGTCGCCGTAGAAGCCGAATTCCGAGGGTAGGGAAATGTGGCGGAAAAGAACCGGTTCAATACCGATGCCGATGCCTACCAGCACATGCTGGGTAAAGGGGCCTGGGACCAGCATCGTATCGAGTTCGGGCGTATCGGGGTCGTCCACAGGGAGGGGCTCCTGGCCACAGACGTAGGCCGCGGTCAACAGCCCATAGAAGGTGTTGGAGAGCCAGGACGCGTAGACTTCCTTGTCCAGTGCGTACTGGAAGGTCGCCTGCGCGTTGACGCTCCAGCTGGGCACTGTGGCGGGGAAGGAGATGCCCATGGCCGTAACTTGGAAACCGAAGGGGTCCAGCCAGCGCTGGTAGGAGAGGCCGTAGGTGCCCATCAGAGAACCGGACAGACCTAGGGCGTTGGGGAAGAGGTCGATGGGATTCGCCAACTCCTCCTCGCTCCAGGCCCAGGCCGCCGCCAGCAGGAGGGCGATGGCCAGGATAGTTCTTTTTCGCATATAAGCAAGCCTCCTTTTTAGACTCGGCGCCGCGCGCGCTTTAGCAGTCGCCGCCGCGCTAGAAGATACACCAGGACAGCGGCAAAAACTATAGGCTTGGAGGGGTTGGTCGCAGCCGTGCCCGCAGGGGTGCTGTTTGACAAAGGCCGCCCCACGGGGCTATCCTCGACCAGCCCGACTGGGGCCGGAGGCATCGTCCACGCAATGAAACCCTTTACAATCGATAAGTCCCTGGCTAGGGTCCTCGCCGTCGCCGTCTGGATCCTCATCTTCGCCGGAGGCGGCTTCCTCCTCTTCCGCGGCATCGACCACGAGAGCCTCTGGTACGATGAGTCCTACTCCCTGGCCGCGGCGGCCCATCCTATAGGCGAAATTATCCCGCTCATCGGTTCGGACAGCCACCCGCCCCTCTACTTCATCATGCTGAGGGCCTTCACCCTGGTCTTCGGAAGGTCCGAGGCCGCGGCCCGCTCGCTCTCGGCCCTGGGCATCCTGGCCCTAGCCGGCCTGGGCCTCTTCCCCCTGAGCAGGCGCTGGGGCCAGGCCCGGGCCATGCTCTTTTCGGCCCTGGTCTTCCTCACGCCCATGTCGGTGGTGATGGGACAGGAAGCCCGCATGTATTCATGGACGGCCTTCTTCGTCACGGCCGCCCTCCTGGCGGCCTGGGGCTGGTGGAAGTCCGGCGGGATACCGCGCCTGGTCGCCTTCGGTATCCTTTCCCTGGCGGCCGCGTATTGCCACTATTACGGGCTGCTCGCCGTCGCCTTCATCTGGCTGATAGCCGTCATCGGCGCCTTGGCGGCCAAGCGCCGGGCCCTGGTCGAGCTCCTCATCGCCGGAGTAGCCGTGATCGCCATGTACGCTCCCTGGCTGGTGAAGCTGGCGGCCCAGGCCGGACGGGTCTCGAAGAATTACTGGATAGGGCCTATCACCAAGGCCACAGTCATGAACACTCTGGCCTATCCTTTCGGCTTCAAGTTCAATGTGCCTCCCGGCGCCGCCACCCTCTTCTGGATCTGCTGCGGGGTCATCGTCTTGGGCTTCGTCCTGTCCATCGCCAAGAAGGAATCCGACGCCGTCCCGGCGGCCGCGGCTGTCCTGGTATACGCCCTGACCCTGGGTTCGGCCCTCCTCCTCTCGGCCCTGATCCGGCCCATCCTGGTGGAGCGCTACATGGTCTCCTGCATGGGTCTCTTCATCCTGGCCCTGGCCTGGGGCGCCACATCCATCAAGTTCAAACCGGCCTGGCTCATCCTCCTGGGGGGCTACGCCTGGCTCTGCCTGCCGGTCATCCAGCGGGTGCATACCGAGCGCTTCAACGGCCCTATGTACGAGGTGCGCGATGCCATGGTGCCCGCCGTCAAGCCGGGCGACGTCTTCATCCATGGCAGTGAGCACACCCTGGGCACATTCTGCTATTATTTCCCCAATAACAAGCATTACCTCTATCTGCCCGAGGGCTTCGTGCCCTTTTCCAATTACGGAATGTTCGCGCCGGCCGGCTCCTCGGGCAGCGACCTGGCCCAATTCCGCAGGGAGCTGGGAACGGTCTGGGTGGTCAGCCGCTCGGGCGAGTACTATTCCATGGACGCCTCAGCCATCACGGCTTCCCGGTACCGCGTCCTGTCTACGCCCCTGCGCCGTTTTTCCATGCCCTCATCCTGGTTCGATGTGACTATCGCCGGCTATGGTTATCGCCGGCAGGAGGAATCGGCCCAGGACGGCGTAGTCCTGGAGGTGGATCTGACCGGCCTGCTGAGCGATAGCGGCCGCCTGGGCTACGCTCTCTTCCAGGCCGGACCGCTCAGCCTGCCGGCCAAGCCTGATACCGTAGAGCTTTTCGTGGAGACAGGCGAGCCGGAGCTGAGGATAGGCGGCCTCAAGCCGGGCACCTATGCCCTGGTGGTATTCCAGGACGAGAACTCCAACGGCTGGCGAGATCCGCACGAACGCGTGGGCTTTTCAGGCGGCGCGGCCGGGAGCGCGGAAGATCCGCCGGCTTTCAAGGACGCGGCTTTCGAGCTGAAGGCCGGCGGGACGAGGATCCAGATCCGGCTGAGGTAGGAGGGGACATGGGCAAGACGGGGATCGTGCTCTCCGTGGTCGTGCCGGTCTACAATGAGGAGGAGGTCCTGCCCGAGTGCCACCGCCGCCTAAGCGCGGTGCTGGCGGGCACAGGCCTGGTCTACGAGATCATCTACGTGGACGACGGCAGCCGCGACTCGAGCCCCACCATCCTGCGCGGGATACTAGGTGCTGACAGGCACGCTCAGCTCATCGAATTCTCGCGCAACTTCGGGCACCAAGCCGCCATCTCGGCCGGTTTCGCGGAAGCCCGCGGACAGGCGATCGTGGCCATCGACGCCGACCTCCAGGACCCGCCAGAGCTCATCCCGGCCATGCTGGAAAAGTGGCGCCAGGGCTTCGAGGTAGTCTACGGGCGGCGCACGCGCCGCGAGGGCGAGACCCTCTTCAAAAAGGCCACCAGCAAGGCCTACTACAGGACCTTGGCTCGCCTTACCGACGTACGCATCCCCGTGGATGTGGGCGATTTCCGGCTCATCGACCGAAAGGTCTGTGATGCCTTGAACGGCCTCAAGGAGAAGCATCGCTACGTCCGCGGCCTGATTGCCTGGCTGGGCTTCCGCCAGTCGGAAGTGGTCTTTGAGCGGGCTCCAAGACTGGCCGGGAAGACCAAGTATCCGCTTAAGAAGATGATCGCCTTCGCCGTGGACGGCATTGTCTCCTTCTCCTCGAAGCCCCTCAGGCTGGCCACCCTGCCCGGCATCCTCCTTGCGGCCGCGGGCTTCGGTTACCTGATCTATGTGCTAGTCCAAAAATTCTCCGCGGCCGGCACGGAGACGGGCTGGGCCTCGCTTATGGGCGTGATCCTCAGCCTGAACGGCTACACCCTGATCGCCCTGGGCATCATCGGCGAGTACTTGGGGCGGCTCTTCGACGAGGCTAAGGGCCGGCCCCTCTACGTGGCTCGCGAGAAGATCTTCCGGGATCCCGAATGAGGCCGCCGGGACCTTCGGGGCGGACCCCGGGACCTCCGGGGCGGGCGCGCGGCTTCTTTCTCCAGGCCCTCAAGTTCGGAGCCGTGGGGCTTTCCAACACCGCCGTCACTTACCTGGCCTTCCTCCTCCTGAACGGCGCCCTCGGCTTGGACGAGTACTGGGCCAACGCGTCCGGCTACGCGGTCGGCCTGGCGAACAGCTTTCTCTGGAATAAGCTTTGGACATTCCGCAGCCGCGGCTTCAGGCCCATGGAGGCTCTCAGCTTCCTCCTGGTGGCGGGGGCGGCTTATCTGGTACAATTGCCTTGCTACCGCCTCCTACGCGACGCGGGGATGGCGGCTCAGTGGGCCGAGCTTCTGGCCATGGCACCCTATACCGCCACGGGTTTCCTCGGCAACAAATACATCACCTTCAGGGACGGAGTTGCGATGCGCAAGGATGGGACCGATAAAAAGCCGGTCGCGTTGGTGACTGGGGCATCCTCCGGCATAGGCGCCTGCCTGGCCAGGGAGCTGGCGGCGCGAGGCTACCCGGTGGCGCTGGCCGCCCGCGGCCTGGACAAGCTCGAGGCCGCAGCCGCTGCGATACGCGCCGACTTCGGGGTGGAGGCCTGGGCCATCAGAGCCGACCTCTCCGTCACGGGAGGCGCAGCCGCTCTATACCAGGAATGCGCCAGGCGCGGGATCGAGGTGGGAGTCCTGGTCAACAACGCCGGGGCCGGCCTCTTCTGCGAAGCCCTGGACCTGGCGAAGGAGGACAAGGCCGCCGCCCTGCGGGCCATGATAGGCCTCAACGTCACCGCCCTGACAGAGCTGTGCGCCCTCTTCGGGCGCGACATGGCCGGGCGCGGCCGGGGGCGCATCCTCAACGTGGCTTCGATGGTGGCCTTCATGCCCGTGCCCTACTTCTCGGCCTATGCCGCCAGCAAGGCCTACGTGCGCAGCTTCAGCGCCTCCCTGCGCGCCGAGCTCCGGCCGCGGGGCGTCTTGGTATCCTGCCTTTTCCCGGGCTATGTCCGGACGAATTTCGACGTAGCCTCCCAGGCCGACAGCCCGGCCTACCGCGAGCTGTCCTACAAGATGGGGGCCTCGCCGGAAATGGTGGCGCGGGCCGGGGCCAGGCTCCTCGAATCCGGCGCGGCGGAGCGCGTGGCAGGGGCCATGAACCGCGCGGCGGCCTTCTTCATCCGCTTCATCCCCAAGGGCCTGATGGCCCGGGTCACCTATTCGTTCCTGACCAAGACCATCGAGAAAGGCTGAGGCGCGGCCAGGATGCGCTGAAAGGCGGTGAGGAATGGCGTTCTTCGATTGGACCCCCGCAATGCAGACCGGCATAACGGCCATAGACGCGCAGCACCGCGGGCTGGTGGATTACGTCAACCGCCTCCATGAGGCCATGCGGGCGGGCAAGGGACGTGAAGAGATCGGCCCCGTCCTGGAGGGCTTGGCTGCCTACGCGGTGGAACATTTCGGGACGGAGGAGAGGGCATTCCTGACCTGCGGCTATCCCGACCGGGAAGCCCACGTGGCGGAGCACGAAGCCTTCAAGGCCAAGGTCTCGGCCTTCATGCAGGCCTACGCGCGCGGGGAGCTGACCCTCGGCCTGGACACCCTGGTGTTCCTGATGGATTGGGTGAAGAACCACATCAGCGCCTCGGACATGCGCTACGTGCCCTTCCTTAAGGGCAAGGACCTGACCTGACAGAGGGGGCCAAAACCGCAGGCTGCCTGGCCATAGGGAGTGGATGCGGCCCGCGGCCGCGAAGGCCTGCGGGCATGCAGCCTACCGGGAGCCCCCGATCTTGATGAAGATGAATTTCAGCAGGCCGATGTAATTGCCGGAATTGTCCTTGGCGTTGAAGACGCTGAAGAGAAAATAGCTCTTGCGCTCCCCAGCCCACTCGATCGCCCCGCCCTTGAGGCTGGAAGCGACGTTCGAGATGGCCTTGCCGAGCTTGTTGTTTCCGGTAACCGATAGAGTCTTCTTGACTGTTTCGGCCTTCTTGAAGTTGATGAAGTCCGCCAT
>CAYYCP010000019.1:0-46039 GCA_964470375.1 uncultured Spirochaetales bacterium | reverse complement strand
CCGATCATCAGGATGGATTCCCCGTAGGCGTACCAGCCCATGACGACGGCGAAATTCTCATAGACGGCGGCGTAGAGGAAGCAGAAACTCAGGCATTCGAGGAAGATGCACGAGGGCTTTTCTTCCTTATTAAGGACGTAGATGGCGATCGCTGTGGCGGTAATGTAGATGAGGATGTCTTGGATCGCCCATTCCGGGATGAAGGTGAATGCCATGGCCTGTACCTCCATAATGAATGAATATACATTCATTATGGAAAAACACAATTCATTTTTTGTTCTATGAAAAATGTGGGGGCCCTACACCTCCCAGTTGCACTGGTAGTGCTTTGGCCTTATAGCCCCAATATATTGTGTGGTTTTTGTAATACAACAATGTTCGATGAACGAGCTGAGGCCTTGACCCGGACTCGGAAGGCGCGTTTCACCGCCTCCTGATCGTCCGTGGCCTCGATGCCTAGGATGGCGAAGTCCGACGGCATGCCCAAGGCTACGTCCCCCTCCCGGGCCCTGTCAAGCCGCGCTCTCCGTTGCCGGCCCGTGGCGAAAGGTCTACACTCCCCGGCATGCAGGAAGGCCAGCCCGTCCGCAACATCGGTTTCCTCGCCCATATAGACGCCGGCAAGACGAGCGTCACCGAGGCCGTCCTCCTGGCGGCCGGGGCCATCCGCGCGGCAGGATCGGTGGACCAGGGCAGCACGGAGACGGACTGGATGGATATCGAGCGCGAGCGCGGTATCACCATCAACGCCGCCGCCACTCACTGCGCCTGGGGCGGTGCCCGCATCAGCATCCTGGATACGCCGGGCCACGTGGACTTCGGGGCTGAGGTCACGCGCTCTCTGAGGATCCTAGACGGGGCGGTAGCCCTCCTCTGCGGCGTGGCCGGGGTGCAAGCCCAGACTGAGGCTATTTGGCGCTCCTGTGACCGGGCCGGCCTGCCTCGCTTGGCTTTCATCAACAAGCTGGACCGTCGCGGAGCATCCTTCGAGCGCGTCCTCAGAGACATGGGCCGCAAGCTAGGCTGCCGTGCTCTGGCCATCCAGTACCCCCTGGAATCCGAGGGTGTCCTCCAGGGCCTGTATTCTCTGGACCACGAACGCTTCATTCCCCTAGCCTGCGTTGAGAATCCCGCGGCTTCGGCCCCGCCCCTATCCCTGGATGCCTGGGCGCCCCACATCGCCTCGGCCCGTTCCGCCCTCCTGGAAGCCCTGGCTGACCTGGACGAGGGCATCATGGCCGATCTTATCCATGACCAGGAGGTGTCGGCGCCCCGCCTCAGGGCGGCCCTGCGTTCTGCCTGTATATCCGGGGCCGCAGTACCCGTCCTTGGCGGGAGCGCCTTCTCCTCGGCCAGCGTGGAGGCTCTCCTGGACGCTGTCCTGGATTACCTCCCTAGTCCCGCCGAGGCCCGCCCCCAGGCCGGTTTCGATCCTTCTGACGGCCGTCCCCTGTGTTTCCGCCCTGACCCCGAGGAGGCTTTTTCCGCCCTGATCTTCAAGCAGGAGGTCCAACCGGGCAGCGGGGTCCTCTCCCACCTGAGGATCTTTTCCGGGAGGCTCAGGGCCGGAGAGACGGTATGGAATGCCAGTGCGGGCGCCAAGGAGCGTATCCTGTCCCTGTACCGGATGAGGGCCAACCGCCCAGAGGCCTTGTCGGGTGCGCAGGCCGGGGACATCGTAGCAGCCACAGGCATCAAGCCGGCTCAGACTGGGCATAGTCTCTGCCGCCGCGAGCGGCCCATCGTATATGAAGCCATCACCTTCCCTGAGCCGGTGGTGTCGGTGGCCCTGGAGCCGGCCTCCGGGGCCGAAGCCGATGCCCTGGCACGGGCCGTGGCGGAGCTATGCGGCCAAGATCCGAGCCTGCGGGCCGAGGAGGAGGCTGAATCCGGGCGCCTGCGCCTCTCCGGCCAGGGCGAACTCCACCTTGAGGTCGCCGTCCAGCGCCTGGCCCGGGAGTACGGGCAGAGGCCGCGGGTGGGTAAGCCCGAGGTCAGCTTGCGAGAGACTATCGCCGGGCCCCTGCGCGGGCGGGCCGATTTCGACCGAGAAATCGATTACAAGCGTCACTTCGCTTCAGTGGAAATGGCCTTGCTTCCGGCAGTGCGGGGTGCCGGGATCATCCTGCGAGACGGGACCGGCAACGCCCGGCCCCAGCACCAGGCCTTCGTCCAAGCAGCCCTTCGGGGCGGGCGACAGGCACTTGATGCGGGCACGCGTTTCGGCTATAGTGCGACGGATATCGTTCTGGAGCTCGTCAGCATGCGGGCGGAGGCGGGTTCGTCGTCCGTCCTAGCCTTCGAGGCGGCGGGCTCCATGGCGGTCAGAGCAGCTCTATTGGATGCCAAACCAATCATCCTGGAGCCGTGGATGCGGCTGGAGATGGGCTTGCCGGAGGAGGCGCTTGGACAGGTCGTCCAGGCCCTAGCCGGGAGGCAGGGGCGTATCGAGATGATCGAGGACGTCCCGGGTGGCAAGGTGGTATCCGCCTTCGTGGCAATGCGCGCCCTCTTCGGGTTGGCCGGCGAGCTCCGGGCGCATGCTCGGGGGAGGATCTCCCTTTCCCAGACCTTCCATCGTTATGAAGCCGTCCACCTCCCTCCAGGCTGAAGCGGCCGCCCGCGCGGTCCGTCCGGCGTCCCTGGGGCTGCCCTGGCGGGAACGCGCCGACGGGGCCGGGAGCCTTGAATACGCCGGGGCGTTTCTATATAATCAGCCATATTTTTTTGTCTGAGCATTTTGGCTAGCATTTCCAAGGAGGAGTTTCATGGCCAAGGAAAAATTCGAGCGTAAGAAGCCGCACATGAACGTCGGCACCATCGGCCACGTCGACCACGGCAAGACCACGCTCTCCGCCGCCATCACCATGCACTGCGCCAAGAAGTACGGCGACAAGGTGATGCGCTACGACGAGATCGACAACGCCCCCGAGGAGAAGGCCCGCGGCATCACCATCAATACGCGGCACCTCGAGTACCAGTCCGATAAGCGCCATTACGCTCATATCGACTGCCCTGGCCACGCCGACTACATCAAGAACATGATCACCGGCGCCGCCCAGATGGACGGCTCTATCCTGGTGGTGAGCGCGCCGGACTCGGTCATGCCCCAGACCCGCGAGCACATCCTCCTGGCCCGCCAGGTCGGCGTTCCCTCCATTCTCGTCTTCCTCAACAAGGTGGATCTCGTGGACGACCCCGAGCTCATCATGCTGGTGGAGGAGGAGATCCGCGACGTTCTCACTCAGTACGGATTCCCCGGCGACAAGACCCCCATCATCAAGGGGTCGGCCTTCAAGGCCATGTCCGAGCCGGACAACGCTGAGGCCACCAAGTGCATCGACGAGCTCCTCCAGGCCATGGACAGCTACTTCCCTGATCCCATGCGCGATTCAGAGAAGACCTTCCTCATGCCCATCGAGGACGTCTTCTCCATCTCCGGCCGCGGCACCGTGGTCACCGGCAAGGTGGATCGCGGTATCCTCAAGCTCAACGAGGAAGTCGAGATCGTCGGCATCAAGCCGACCAAGAAGACCGTGGTCACCGGCATCGAGATGTTCAATAAGCTCCTGGACGAGGCCCAGGCCGGCGACAACGTCGGCTGCCTCCTGCGCGGCATAGACAAGAAGGAAGTCGAGCGCGGCCAGGTTCTGGCCAAGCCCGGAACCATCACCCCGCATACTAAATTCAAGGGCCAGATCGTCTGCCTCTCCAAGGAGGAGGGCGGGCGCCACAGTCCCTTCTTCTCCGGCTATCGGCCCCAGTTCTACTTCCGTACCACCGACATCACCGGCACGGTGCAGCTCCCCGAGGGCAAGGAGATGGTCATGCCTGGCGACAACACCGAGATCATCGCCGAGCTGATCTACCCCATCGCCATGGAGAAGGGGCTTAAGTTCGCCATCCGCGAGGGCGGCCGAACCGTCGCATCCGGCCAGGTCACGGAGATCATCGCCTAGGGCTGCAGGGCCATGAGGCGCATTCCCGCGCGTTCCCGCTGGACCGCGCGGGTACTGGCGGCGTTCCGGGCGGCCTGGCCGGCCCGGGGCGCGAGCCGCGTTCTTTGGAGGGAAGATGCTTAAGGAAAAGATCCGCGTGAGGCTCCGGGCCTTTGACGTCGAGCTGCTCGATCAAAGTGCCAAAGCCATCTGCCAGACGGTCCAGAAGGCCGGGGCCAAGGTCCTTGGTCCCATCCCCCTGCCGACGCGGATAAACAAGTTCACGGTCTTGCGCTCGCCGCACGTCAACAAGAAGTCGCGCGAGCAGTTCGAGATGAGGACGCATAAGCGCCTCATCGACATCATCGAGCCTTCGGGTGAGGTGATGGACAGCCTGATGAAGCTGGAGCTCCCCGCCGGCGTGGACGTGGAGATCAAGCAGTAGTGGTTTTCCGCCGCGAGGCGGTCTTTCCGCGGCCTCCCAAGGGTCGCGAGCGGGGAAGGGCCGGTAGGCCTGAACCGTTTCTCTTTGACGGGGCGGCCCGGATGCGCCCCGCCGGAATCGATGCCGGTTCCGCCGGTTTTCGATAATCCAGCAGCTAACGACGGGCTTCGTGCCCGATCGTTCAACGCTGTAGCGTGAAGGAACAAGGCGATGCTAGGTCTCATCGGCAAGAAGATCGGGATGACCCAGGTCTTCGACGAAACGGGCGTCCTTACGCCGGTCACGGTCATTCAGGTTGAGCCCAACAAGGTGATCGCCCAGAAGACCAGGGAGGCGCACGGCTACTCGGCCCTAGTCCTGGGTTGGTCCGACATGAAGAAGTCCCGTGCCAGCAAGCCCTACGCCGGGCAGTTCCCGGAGGGGCAGGCCCCTGCGCGCATGCTCAAGGAGATGCGCGATTTTCCGCTGGAGGCCAAGGTGGGTGACGCCTTGGGGGTGGAAGTTTTTTCCTCCGTGCGTTTCGTTGACGTCACCGCTACCACCAAGGGCAAGGGATTCCAGGGCGTCATGAAGCGTTGGGGTTTTGGAGGCGGCCGCAGCAGCCACGGTTCCAAATTCCACCGCGAGCCCGGCTCCACCGGGCAGTGCACCTACCCCGCGCGCACCTTCAAGAACGTGAAGATGCCCGGCCGCATGGGCGGCGAGCGCTGCACGGTGCAGAACCTGAAGGTTGTCAAGGTCGACGCTGAGAAGAAGATTCTCGTCGTCCGCGGCGCCGTCCCCGGCCCCCGGAACTGCACGGTCATCGTCAGGTCCGCGGTCAAGAAGGCGAAGTGAGGCAGGTGGGCAGAATGGACAAGAAGCTACTATCCGTCCAGGGCAAGGAGGTCGGCACCGTCGCGCTGGATGACGCCGTGTTCAACCTCCCGGTCAATGAGGACGTCATCTACTACGCGGTCAACAACGAGCTGGCCAACGCCCGTGTTGGCACGGCCTGCACTAAGGACCGCGGCGAGGTCCACGGATCCAACATAAAGCCTTTTAAGCAGAAAGGCACCGGCCACGCCCGTCAGGGCGACCGAAAATCGCCCTTGCATGTGGGGGGCGGAACGGTTTTCGGGCCCAAGCCGCGCGACTACTCCTACGCCCTGCCGCGCAAGGTGAAGCGCCTGGCCATGATGAGTATCCTCTCGCTCAAGGCCCAGGATGGTTCCCTGGCGGTGGTGCAGGACTTCACCGTCGAATCCGGCAAAACCAAGGACCTGCGCGCCATACTGTCCGCTGTCGCACCGGAGGCGGACGGCAAGCGCACCGTCCTGGTCCTCAAGGATGACGACGGCAACATCAAGCGCGCCGCCAGGAATATCCCCTGGCTACGTACGCTCAACTACAAGCGGCTCCGCGCCCATGACTTGTTCTACGGGCGGAGGGTCCTCGTGCTCGAGACGGCCGCCAAGGGCCTGTCCGAGTTCTACGCGGGCGAGTGACGGAGGATCCTATGATCGAGTACGAGTCGGTATTGATAGAGCCCGTGCTTTCCGAGAAGGCCAACGCCATGCGCGAGGAGGGCAAGTACGTCTTCAGGGTGGACGCTCGGGCCACCAAGACCATGATTAAGGAAGCCGTCCGGAGGATGTTCAAGGTCCATCCGGTGTCATGCAGCATCGTCAACGTTAAGGCCAAGCCGAAGCGCCAGCGCAACCGGGCCGGTTACACCGCCACCTGGAAGAAGGCCGTCGTGCGACTGGCTCCCAAGGAGACTATCGCCGTCTTCGAGGGCGCGTAAGGGAAGGATAGGGTAATGGCTAGCAAGACCTTCAAACCGACCACCCCGGGACTGCGCCACCGCATCCAGATCGTCAACGGGGAGATCACCGCGGAGAAGCCGCTCAAGGCCCTGACCAAGGGCAAGGTTTCTTCGGGCGGACGGGCCTCCAACGGCCGCATTTCGGTGCGCTTCCGCGGCGGCGGGCATAAGCGCAGGCTCCGCGAGATAGACTTCAAGCGCGACAAGCACGGCATACCGGCTAAGGTTTCTTCCATAGAATACGACCCCAACCGGACCGCCAACATAGCCTTGCTGACCTATGCCGACGGAGAGAAGCGCTACATCCTGGCTCCCAAGGGCCTCAAGGTCGGGCAGGCCCTGTTGTCCGGCCCGCAGGCGCCGGTGGACTTGGGCAACGCCCTGCCGCTCGAGCGCATCCCGGTGGGCTTCACCGTCCACAATGTGGAGCTGACCCTGGGCAAGGGCGGCCAGATGGCCCGCTCGGCCGGGGCCGGCGCCCTGATCGTGGGCACGGACGGAGATTACGTCATCCTCAAGCTGCCTTCCAACGAGATGCGCATGGTTTTCAAGAAGTGCATGGCCACGGTGGGCAGCGTGGGCAACGACGACCATATGAACGAGCGTATCGGCAAGGCCGGGCGCAACCGCTGGAAGGGGCGCCGCCCGCACCAGCGCGGCACGGTCATGAACCCCGTCGATCATCCGCATGGAGGTGGCGAGGGCAAGGGCAAGGGATACAAGCAGCCGGTCAGCCCCTGGGGGCAGCCGTGCAAGGGATACAAGACGCGCGGCAAGCACAAGCCCTCGTCGCGGTTCATCGTTAAGCGCAGGAAGTAGGGTGGGTAGACATGTCCAGATCTGTTAAGAAGGGCCCGTTCATAGAGAAGAGCCTGTACAAGAAGGTCATCGAGATGAGCAAGGCCGGCGACAGGAAGATGGTCAAGACCTATTCCCGCTGCTCGACCATCATCCCGGAGATGGTCGGCACCACCATCTCGGTTTACAACGGCAAGACCTGGGTGCCGGTCTACATCACGGAGAACCTGGTTGGGCACCGTTTGGGCGAGTTTTCCCCGACCCGGATCTTCCGCGGCCATTCCGGCTCGGACAAGAAGACCGAGAAGAAGTGATAGGCGGATACCATGGCAGATAACAACGGGTATAAGGCCGTATCTATGTTCCTGATCGCCTCTCCGTTCAAGGTTCGGCCCGTGGCCGACCTGGTGCGGCGCCTGCCCTACGTGGAGGCGGTGGCCATCCTGGACACCCTGCCTCACAAGGGCGGAGAGCTGATAGGCAAGGCGGTTAAGTCAGCGGCGGCCAACGCGCTTTCGCGCAACAAGAAGCTGGACGAGGGCATGCTGTACGTCAAGGAACTCAGGATCGATGAGGGCCCGCGCTTGCGCAGGATATGGTTCCGCGCCCGCGGCCGGGCCGACATGCAGATCAAGCGCCTGTGCCACATCACCGCGGTGGTGGCCGAGATCGGAAAGGCGGAGTAGGGAGATGGGAAATAAGGTTAACCCGGTAGGCCTGCGCTTGGGCATCAATAAGACCTGGTCTTCGCGTTGGTTCGTGGATCCGCGCGAATACGCCAAGACCTTGCATGAGGATTTGGCCCTGCGCGCCCTCATCAAGAAGATGCCCGAGGCCAAGGGCGCCGAGATATCCGAGGTGGAGATCATCCGTCATCCGCAGCGGGTCACCCTGGTGATCCATACCGCCCGCCCGGGGGTCATCATCGGCGTCAAGGGAGCCAACATCGAGCGGATCGGAGCCGAGCTGCAGAAGGTCGCCAGCCGCAAGGTCCAGATCAAGATCAAAGAGATCAAGAAGACCGAGAACAACGCCCAGCTGGTGGCCGAGAACGTGGCCCGCCAGCTCCTGGCCCGCGGCTCCTTCCGCAAGGCCATGAAGAGCGCCATCTCCAACGCCCTCAAGGCCGGGGCCCAGGGCGTCAAGGTGCGCTGCTCGGGCCGCTTGGGCGGCGCCGAGATGTCCCGCACTGAGGAGTACAAGGACGGGCGTGTGCCCCTGCATACCCTGCGCGCCGATATCGATTACGGTTTCGCCGAGGCCCAGACTACCTTCGGGAAGATAGGGGTGAAAGTGTGGGTCTTCCAAGGGATCATGTATCGCAACGAGCAGAACGAGGACGCTGGCGTCCTCGTGAAGAAGCGCCGCGAGAGGCCCATGGCCGCCGCCGCGCCCGCGAGGAGCTGACGCCATGATGAGTCCTAAGAGGCTGAAATTCCGCAAGCAGCAGCGCGGGAGCATAAACGGGCATGCCACCCGCGGCAATACTATCGCCTTCGGCGAGTATGGCCTGGTGTCGGAGGAGGCTCTGTGGGTCACCAACCGGCAGCTTGAGGCGGCCCGTATCGCCATCAACCGTCACGTCAAGCGCGGCGGCAAGATGTGGATACGCGTCTTCTGCGACAAGCCTTACACGAAGAAACCTGCTGAGACGCGCATGGGCAAGGGTAAGGGTGCGCCTGAGTATTACGTGGCTGTGATCAAGCCGGGGACCGTGCTGTTCGAGCTGGCAGGCGTGGATAAGTCGGTGGCCGAGGCGGCCATGAACCTGGCCGGCGCCAAGCTGCCTATTAAAACGCGCTTCGTGGCCCGGGAAGTGGAGTGATCGGATGAAGAACTCGTTCAAGAACATGACCATGCCTGAGCTTCGCGCCAAGCGCGAGGAGATGGTGAAGAAGTATTTCGACCTGCGCTTCCAGATGGTCATCGGTCACGTGGAGAACCCCATGCAGAAGCGCACTATGCGCAGGCAGATCGCTCGGCTCAACACCCTGATCCGCCAGCAAGAGATTCAAGCTGCGGCCGGCGGCTCGCCGGCGGGCAAGGAGTAGGCCGTGGAAGGGAACGCGGAAGCCAAGAAGACTGGCAAGGTCGAATTCACCGGGACGGTGGTGAGCGACAAGATGGATAAGACCATCGTGGTGGCCGTCACCACGCGCAAGCTGCACCCGCTCTACAAGAAGTACGTCAAGAGCACCAAGAAGGTGAAGGCGCACGACGAGAAGAACGACGCCCGGATCGGCGACACCGTCAGGGTCGTGGAGTCCCGGCCGCTGAGCCGCGATAAGCGCTGGCGCCTGGCGGAGATCCTCGAGCGCGCGAAATAAGGGCAGCGGGAAGGATAGGGAAATGATCCAAGTGGAATCGATGCTGAACGTCGCGGACAACTCCGGCGCCAAGGTCGTGCAATGCATCAAGGTGCTCGGGGGCACGCGCAGGCGCTACGCCGGCATCGGGGATATCATAGTGGTGGCCGTCAAGGACGTCATTCCCACTAGCGCCATCAAAAAGGGCACCGTGGAGAAGGCCGTGGTCGTGCGGGTCTCAAAAGAGTATCGTCGCCCCGACGGCACGTATATCCGCTTCGACGACAACGCCTGCGTGATCATTGACGCGAGCAAGAACCCGAAGGGCAAGCGCATCTTCGGTCCGGTGGCCCGGGAGCTAAGGGAGAAGGATTACATGAAAATCATCTCTCTGGCCCCCGAGGTGCTGTAAGGAGGGACTCAGGATGGCTGGGACCAAGACCAAGCTGAAGAGAGAAGACCTGGTCCAGGTGATCGCCGGGAAAGAGCGCGGCAAGCAGGGGAAAATACTGCAGATAGACCGCGAGAAGGGCCGCGCCATCGTGGAAGGCCTGAACATGGTCAAGAAGGCCATGAAGAAGCGCAGGCAAAACGATCGCGGCGGCATCGCCGAGATCGAGGCTTCTATAGACATGTCCAACCTCATGATCGTATGCAAGAAGTGCGGCCCGACCCGGATCGGGTACAAGATCGCGGGCGACGCTAAGCAGCGCGTATGCCGCAAGTGCGGAGAGGTCCTTTGATCATGGAACAGAACCAGGCTGAGGAGAAGAAGAAGGCCGCCGCCGAAAAGAAGGCCGCCGCCGAGAAGAAGAAGGCGGCCGCGGACGCGGCCAAGGACGCTCCGCGCGTCCCGCACAAGGAGCCGCGGCTCAAGACAGCTTACCGCTCCCGTATCGCCCCGGAGATGATGAAGGAATTCGGTTATCGCTCGCCTATGCAGATACCGCGCCTGGTCAAGGTGGTGGTGAGCATGGGAGTGGGCGAGGCCAAGGAAAACAAGAAGCTCCTGGACGCGGCCTGCGACGACCTGGCCCTGATCACCGGCCAGCATCCGGTTAAGACCAAGGCCCGCAAGTCCATAGCCACCTTCAAGATAAGGGAGGGGCAGGAAATCGGAGCCAGGGTGACCCTGCGCGGTGACCAGATGTATGAATTCCTCGACCGTCTCATGAACGTGGCTCTGCCGCGCGTCAAGGACTTCCGCGGCGTCAATGCCAACGCCTTCGACGGCCACGGGAACTACTCGCTCGGCATCACCGAGCAAATCATCTTCCCGGAGATAGACTTCGACAAGATCGAGCGCGTCGCCGGGCTCAACGTGGCGATCGTGACCACCGCCGAGACCGACCTGGAGGCCAAGTCCCTCCTGGCCAAGTTCGGCATGCCGTTTAGGAAATAGGGAGAGGCCATGGCTAGATTAGCGATGATTCTAAAGGCCCAGAAGAAGCCGAAGTTCTCGACGCGGCTGGTGAGGCGCTGCAAGGTCTGCGGGCGCCCGCGCGGCTACATCCGGAAATTCGAGATGTGCAGGGTTTGTTTCCGCAAGTACGCCAGCGAGGGGCTCATCCCCGGCGTGACAAAATCCAGCTGGTAGGAGAAGGCGATGAGCGTATCCGATCCGATCGCGGACATGCTGACCAAGATCCGCAACGCCAACATGGCCAAACTCGAGAAGGTGGACATCGCCACCTCCAAGATAAAGCTGGAGATCGTCAAGATCCTCAAGACCGAGGGCTATATCAAGAACTTCAAGAAGATCTCGCAGGACGGCCAGAACTTCATAAGGGTCTTCCTAAAATATGACGAGCAGACCGGTTCCATCATCCACGGCCTGGATCGCGTCTCGCGGCCCGGACGGCGGGTGTACTCCGGCTATAAGGAAATGCCGCGCGTGCGCAACGGCTACGGCACCCTGATCGTCTCAACGTCGGCCGGCGTGACCACCGGCCGCAAGGCGGCCGAGAAGAAGGTGGGCGGCGAGCTCATCTGCCAGGTCTGGTAAGGGAGGACGGGATGTCCCGCATTGGAATGAAGCCGGTGGCCCTGCCCCAAGGGGTGAAGGTGGCTGTCGGCGACGGCAAGATCACGGTGGAGGGCCCCAAGGGCAGGCTGGAACAGGCCTTTGACGGTCAGGTCAGCCTAGACGTCGGTCCAGGCCAGGTGAATGTCTCCCGAGTCGGCGACACGAAGCAGGCGCGGGCCTACCACGGGCTCTATCGAAACCTGCTCAGCAACATGGTGCATGGGGTCAGCGCCGGATTCGCGCGCAGCCTCATTGTGACCGGCGTGGGCTATAAGGCCGAGGTAAAGGGCGACATCTTGACCATGAGCCTGGGCTATTCCACGGACATAGTCGTGCTGGTGCCCAAGGGATTGAGCGTCTCGGTGGAGCCCAACGGGAAGCTCACCGTACACGGCATCGACAAGCAGAAGGTCGGCAAGTTCGCCTCAGAGATCCGCAGCCTCAGGCTGCCCGAGCCCTATAAAGGCAAGGGTATCCGTTACGAGGATGAGAGGGTCAGGCGCAAGGTCGGCAAATCCGGCGTGAAGTGAGGCGTGGTGACATGAGGAACAGCGAGATAGCCAGCAAGAACAGGAAGCGCGAGAAGCGAAAATTCCATATCCGCAAGCGTCTTCGCGGCACGGCCGAGCGGCCGCGCCTCACTGTATTCAAGTCCAACCGCTACATGTACATGCAGGCTGTGGACGACGCCAGCGGTACCACCCTGGCGGCTTGTTCATCGCTGGAAGAGGCCCTCAAGTCATGCGCCCGCGGGGTGGAGGGGGCGTCCAAGCTGGGTGAGGAGATGGGGCGGCGGCTCAAGGAGAAGAACATCACCCAAGTGGTCTTCGACAGAAACGGCTACCTTTACCACGGCGTGGTCAAGGCCTTGGCCGACGGCGCCCGCAAGGCCGGCATCCAATTCTAGGGGTGGACGATGGCAACGGATAACAGGAGAGATAGGGACCAGGACAGGGATTCGGGGCTCTTGGAGAAGCTGGTGCGCCTGAACCGCACCGCCAAGGTGGTCAAGGGCGGACGGCGTTTCTCGTTCGCCGCCCTGACCGTGGTGGGCGACCGCAACGGCAGCGTGGGCTACGGCTTCGGCAAGGCCAACGACGTCACCGAGGCCATTCGCAAGTCCATCGACCGCGCCAAGCGGAACATGCGCATGATCCCGGTGCTGCACGGCACTATCCCGCACGACGTGCGTGGCCGCTTTAAGAGCGCCAAGGTGCTGCTCAAGCCGGCTTGCTCCGGCACGGGCATCATCGCCGGCGGCCCCATCCGGGCCATTTGCGAGGCGGCCGGGGTCAAGGACATACTCTCGAAGTCGATAGGCGCCCGCAACCAGATCAACGTGGTGAAGGCCGCCTTCGACGCCATAGACGGCATGATGGACGCGCGCGTGGTGGCTAAGAACCGCGGCAAGACCATCAAGGATATGTGGGGGTGAGCCGATGGCCGCTAAAGTAGAGATCAGGCTGGCGCGCAGCGTCATACACAGCCTACCCGCGCAGCGCCGCACGGTGCGCTCGCTGGGGCTGCGGAGGATCGGTTCGCGCGTTGTGCACGAGTTGACCCCCTCGATCCAGGGCATGGTGCGCGTGGTGGCCCACCTGGTAGAGGTGAAGGAGATCAAGTAAATGTCCGATTTCAACCTGCATGCCCCGGAGGGCGCCAATACGCGCAAGTTCATCATCGGGCGCGGCCAGGGCTCGGGAAAGGGCGGCACCGCCGGCAAGGGCAACAAGGGCCAGCAGTCGCGCTCGGGCGGCAAGACCTATCCCGGCTTCGAGGGCGGGCAGATGCCGCTGTACCGGCGCTTGGCCCACCGTGGTTTCTGCAACTCGCCCTTCGCTGTGGAGTACGCCGTGGTCAACCTGCGCGACATCGAAGCGCGCTACCAGGCCGGCGAGACTGTGGACGCCGAGAGCCTGGCGCTTAAGGGTCTTATCAGGAAACCCGGCCGGGTCAAGATCCTGGCTGCCGGCGAGCTCACCAAGAAGCTGACCGTCAAGGTGGACAAGGTCTCCGCCGCGGCCAAGGAGAAAATCGAGAAGGCCGGTGGCAGCGTGGCGGGGGGAGCCCCCGAGCAGCCCGCGGCCGCCGAATAACCTGGGACGGGTGGGGTAAATGGCAAGCAACGCGTTTTCCGACATCTTCCGCGTGAAGGACCTGCGCGACAGGATCGTCTTCACCCTGTTCATCCTCATCATCTACCGCTTGGGCGCATTCATCACCCTCCCGGGCGTCAATGTGGCCGCCCTGCAGGCCCTCTTCGACCAGGGCGGCGGGAACGGGATCGCGGATTTCCTGGACTTTTTCGCCGGTGGAGCTTTCAAGAACTTCTCCATCTTCATGCTCAGCATAACGCCCTACGTTTCGGCGCAGATCATTGTTTCGCTGCTGGTGATCATCTTCCCCAAGCTCAAGCGGATATCCGAGGAAGAGGGAGGGCGAAAGAAGATCAACCGCTGGACCCGCATCGGCACCATCCTGGTGTGCGTGGTGCAGGGCTATGCCTACGTTCAGTACGCCCTCAACGCCGATGTCGTGGTCCTGCAGAACACCTTCCTGTTCATCGTCATTGGGGTCATAAGCGTGACCGCCGGGACAATGTTCGTGATATGGCTGGGCGAGCAGATCACCCAGCGCGGGGTGGGCAACGGCGTTTCGCTGATCATATTCGCCGGCATTGTGGCCAGGCTGCCCGAATCAGTGGCCGAGCTTTTCAGGCTGGTGCAGTCGCGCGACCTGAACGCGGTGGTGGTGATCGTGGTTCTGGCCATGTTCGTGGGCGTGGTGGCCCTGGTGGTCCTGGAACAGCAGGGCCAGCGCAAGATACCGGTGCACTACGCCAAGCGCGTGGTGGGACGGCGCATGTACGGGGCCCAGAACACTTACATCCCCTTCAAGATCAATCCCTCCGGGGTCATCCCGGTCATCTTCGCCTCCTCCCTGCTGACTTTCCCGCTTCAGTTCCTGAAGGGCTTCGAGTCCAAGCACAAATGGGCCCGTGACCTGGCTAGCCTCCTGGCCACCGACAAGCCGCTTTTCATCATTCTCTATGTTCTTTTCATCGTCGGTTTCGCTTATTTCTATACCCAGATCAGCCTGAACCCGCAGGAGATCTCCAAGCAGATCCGGGAGAACGGCGGTTCCATACCGGGCATCCGCTCCGAGAAGATGGAGGAGTACCTGACCCGGATCCTCAATCGGATCGTGCTGCCAGGGGCCCTGTACCTGGCCCTTATAGCCCTGATCCCGACCCTGGTGCAGAAGATCTTCAGCTTCCCGGCCGGGCTGTCTCAGCTCCTGGGCGGAACATCGCTCATTATCATAGTCGGCGTGGACCTCGATACGATGGCCCAGATAGAAGCGAACCTGCGCATGCACCATCACGACGGGCTGGTGCGCAAGGGCAAGTTGCGGTCCCGCAACCTGTAGTAGATGAACAGCCCGGGCGCGTGGTAACATACCTTTTCCGGGCGGGAGTAGGAGATGAAGGTAAGGACGAGCGTGAAGCCGATCTGCGATAAGTGCAAGGTGATCAAGCGCCGTGGCGTGATCCGCATCATCTGCGAGAATCCCAAGCACAAGCAGCGGCAGGGCTAGGAGGAACAGGGCATGGCACGCATCGCGGGAGTCGACCTCCCCAACAAGCACGTGGATATCGCGCTGACCTACGTTTTCGGGATCGGCCGCTCAACCGCCCTCAAGATCTGCCAGAGCACCAAGATCGACCCGGGGCGGAGGATGAACGACCTCTCCAACGAGGAGGTCAACGAGCTCCGCAAGGTGATCGAAAACGACTACAAGGTGGAGGGGCGCCTGCGCTCCGAGACCGCCTTGAATATCAAGCGCCTCATGGACATCGGCTGTTACCGCGGCCTGAGGCACCGCAAGGGGCTGCCCGTCAGGGGACAGCGCACCAGGACCAACGCCCGCACCCGCAAGGGCAAGCGCAAGACCGTGGCCGGGAAGAAGAAATAGGGCCCGAGGAGAGATAGATGGCCGGAGCCAAGAAGCGAAAAGAGAAGAAGACGGTATTCGAGGGCAACGTTTACATACAAGCGACCTTCAACAATACCATTATCACCATCACCGACCTCAACGGGAACGCTCTATCGTGGGCCAGCTCGGGCGGCCTCAATTTCCGCGGGGCCAAGAAGTCCACGCCCTTCGCCGCCCAGTCAGTGGCCGAACAGGCTCTGCAGCGCGCCCAGGGTTACGGCCTGCACGAGGTGAACGTCTACGTGAAGGGGCCCGGCATCGGGCGTGAGGCGGCCATACGCCAACTGGGCCTGATGGGGCTGCGCGTGCGCACCATCAACGACTGCACGCCGATCCCGCACAACGGGTGCCGGCCGCGCAAGACTCGTAGGATCTAGGGCGGAGGGAGAGCCAATGGCACGATATACTGGTCCACGCTGCAGGATGTGCAGGACCGAACAGAAGAAATTGTTCCTTAAGGGCGACCGCTGCAAGAGCGATAAGTGCCCGGTCAACCGCAAGCGGCCGGCGCCCGGTAAGAACCCCAAGGCTCGGACCGGCAAGCAGTCCAATTATGCCATCCAGCTGCGCGAAAAGCAGAAGCTTAAGAGATCCTATGGCCTGCAGGAGGCCCAGTTCCGGCTTTTCTTCGAGCGCGCTCTGGCCATGCCCGGCGTCACCGGCGACAGCCTCTTCAGCCTGCTCGAGCGGCGCCTGGATAATGTGGTTTACCGGATGCGCTTCGCCACCAGCCGATCCATGGCCCGCCAGCTCGTGTCTCACGGGCACATAGCTGTGAACGGCAAGCGGGTCAATGTGCCCAGCTTCATGGTTAAGGCCGGGGACACCGTTTCCGTCACCGAGACATCAAAGAAGCTTACCGTCATCAAGGAAGCCCTGAAGGAGTACTCGAAGTCTGGGGTGGCTCCCTGGCTCGAGATCGACCCGGACAAGGAGGAAGGCAAATTCCTCCAGGTGCCCCGCAGGAGCGAGATCACCGACATGGGCGATATCCGCGAGCAGCTCGTCGTCGAGCTCTATTCGAAGTAAGGAGCGGCAATGGCACGGAGAAACCTGCTCAAGGGATTCAAGAGGCCGAAGGGCATAACCTTCGAGCACAGCGAGAACTCCGCCACCTACGGCAAATTCCTGGCCTATCCCTTCGAGCCGGGGTACGGGACCACGGTGGGCAACACCCTCAGGCGGGTTCTCCTGTCCTCGATCCAGGGTTACGCCGTCACGGCCGTGCGCATCGCCAGCTATGACGCTGACGGAAACGCCCACATAATCTCCAGCGAGTTCGAGACCATCCCGGGGGTGGTAGAGGACACCATAGAGGTTCTCAATAATCTTAAGCTGCTGCGCCTCAGGCTCGAGGAGGACTTGGAGCAGGCCACATTCCTTTACGAGATGAACGGAGCCGCTAAGATAAACGGCGCCCTACTTGCCAAGGATCAACCGCTGACCGTGCTCAATCCCGAGCAGCACGTGCTCACCATCATGGAGGGCGCCCGCATAGAGTTGGAGATTCAGGTGGATCTTGGCCGCGGCTATGTGCCCTCCGAAGTGAACGAAAAATATGTGGAGGTGGTAGGCACCATCCCCATGGACGCTATCTTCTCTCCCGTGCGCAAGGTCAAGTACTCCATAGAGGATACTCGTGTCGGCCAGCGCTCGGACTATGATAAGCTGGTGCTGGAAATCTGGACCGATGGATCCATCAGCCCGGAGAGCGCCCTTGCCGAGGCGGCCAAGATAGCCAAGGACCACTTCTCCATATTTGTGAACTTCAACGAGGACGAGTTATCCGGAGACGAGGATGTGGAGGAGCTGGACGAACGCATAAAACAGCTCCTGGCCACCCCCGTGGAGGAGCTTGAGCTATCCGTGCGTTCCTCCAACTGCCTCAAGAACGCCAACATCAAGACGATCGGCGACCTGACCCGGCAAACCGAGGATGATATCGCCAAGACACGGAATTTCGGGAAAAAATCGCTGCAGGAGATCAAGGACAGGCTGCGCGAGTGGAACCTAAGCCTGGGCATGACTGATTACAGCATGCTCAAGCAGGCCCTCCGGGTGCCCAAGAAGAAGGAAGAGGAGAATGAAGCATAAGATCGGTTTCAACCGGCTCGACAGGATGCCGGCTCACCGCAGGTCCCTGCACCGCAACATGGTGAGCTCCCTCCTCGAGCACGAGAGCATCCGCACCACAAAGGCCAAGGCTCTGGAGATCCGCCGCACCGCGGAGAAGATCATCACCCGTGCCAAGGAGGACTCCATACATAATCGCCGCATTGTGGCACGGCGGATTAAGGATGAGTCCGTACTGGCCAAGCTTTTCAAGGAGATCGGCCCGAGGATGAAGGAACGCAAGGGCGGTTACACGCGCATCCTCAAGTTGGGCCCGCGCCAGCATGATGGGGCCGAGGTTGTGCTCCTTGAGCTGGTGGACCGCAAGATAGACGAAAAGGCCAAGGCCGAACGCGACAAGCGCAAGGCCGAACGCAAGGAAAAGGCGGCCGCTAAACGCGAGAAGGCGGACGAGGATTCGAAATAGGACGGGGGGAATATGGCCAAAGCGCATAGGGGCAAGGGAATAAGGGCCCTCAAAAATCATGGCCGGGGCCAGTGCCCCGTTTGCAAGCGCGACGCCGTCAAGGTCGTCTACGAGCAGGAGATCGAGGGCCAGAAGACAAGTATCTGCAAAGTCTGCAAGGCAAAGCTGGCCCGGGCTAAATAGGCCCGCTTTTCCAACCGAACCGTGGAAGCCCCGCCGCTGCAAGGCTGCGGGGCTTTTCCGTTTTTAAGGCTGGTTGGCCGCGATGGCTTTCCCATCCAGGGTTGAGCGGATCGCGGCTAAGAGATCCTGGGGGCTGAAGGGTTTTGGCAGGAGGTGTAGCCCCGGATCCAGAACCCCGCGCACGGCCAGGATCTCGTTGGGATAACCGGACACGTATAGGAGCTTGAGGCCCGGCCGTTGGGCCAGGATGCGCTCGGCCATGGCCCTTCCGTCCAGACCGGGGAGGATTACGTCCGTTACGAGCAGGTCCAGATGCCCCAAGCCGGGCAGGATCTCAAGGGCCTCCTCGGCGCTGACGCAGCCGCGGGCCACGTAACCGGCCTTGGCCAGGGCGCGCATGGCTACGTCGAGCACGATGGGATCATCCTCCACAACCAGGATGGTTTCACGGCCGCCCGGGACACCTTGGACATCGATGGGTTCATCGAGGGGGGCGGGCTCCCCCTCCCGGCGCGGCAGGTAGATGCGGAAGGTGGAACCCCGGCCCGGCTGCGAATCGGCCTGGATGTAGCCGCCGTTCTGGTTGACGATCCCGAACACTATGGCTAAGCCCAGGCCGGTGCCTTTACCTCTTTCTTTGGTGGTGAAGAAGGGCTCGAAGATTCGGGCTAGCACGGCCGGTTCCATGCCTTGACCGTCATCCGAGACCGTGAATAGGACGTAATCGCCCTCTGGCATGGCGCCTTGACCGGGAGGGATGATGGCCTTCTCGACACTCAGGCGCAGACGCCCGCCCGAGGGCATCGCATCGCGGGCGTTCACGGCTAGGTTGACGATGAGGTGCTCCAGTTGCGCGGGATCAGCGAACACCCTCCAGGGCGAATCTCGAAAATCGCACTCCAGGGTGATGGATTCGCCCAAGAGGCGTGACAGCATAGGGCGTTGCATCTCAACAAGGGCACCCAGGTCCAGCACACGCGGGCGGATGAGCTGCTTTCGAGAGAAGGCCAGGAGCTGATGGGTCAGTTCGGACGCGCTCAGGCATGAGCGCTTGGCTGCCTCAAGACAGGAGCGCGTCTCCCCATCGAGGTTGTGCAAGAGACCCAACTCCAAGTTCCCAAGGATCCCCGTGAGGATGTTATTAAAGTCATGGGCGATTCCTCCGGCCAGGCGCCCGACCGACTCCATTTTCTGGGATTGCATGAGGTCGGCTTCAAGGCGCTCGCGCTCCGCGCGGGCCTGGATGCGCTCGCCGATGTCGCGGGCCGTCACCAGAAGGACATGGTTCCCATCCAATATGGCCATGCGCATGCTCACCTCGACCCAGAAGAGGCTGCCGTCCTTGCGCCGGGCGTGCCATTCGAAAACCGGGTTTTCGCCCCGGCAGGCCCGCCTGACCCATTCCATGGCGGATTCTTGGGTGTAAGGCCCTTCGTTGGAGCTCAGGGCGGCGATATCCAGGCCGGCGGTCACATCCTGGGCGTCCCAGCCATACATCTCGGTCATCTTCTTGTTGACTTCCAGGATGCGCCCGTCGGTGGAATGGATGAAAACCGCCTCAGAGATTGAGTCGTAAATAGTATGGAAGCGCTCTTCGCTGTTTTTCAGGGCCTGTTCGGCCGACAGCCGCTCTTCAAGCGCCCTGCGGGCGGAGGCCGCGCTGCGCCTCAGGTAGCGTATCCACAGGATCATTGGAATGAGGAGTATGGCGAAGGAAAGGCTCAGCTCGAACCAGCGCGAGAGGGGCGGAGCGGGGAAGGGGCTCGGCAGCTTGAACCCCTTGCCTTCCAGCAGCGCCAGGGCCAGGGCCAGGATGCTGGATGCAGATGCCGCGCCGACGGCCCATCGCCAGCCAAGGAGTAAGCCCGAGAGCGCGGCGATGGGGAGAAGGAGGGCTAGGTTGGCACTCATGATGCCGCCCGTGAGCAGAATGAGCGAAGCTGTAAGGGACCATGTGGAGGCGATGAGGAGGATGGCCGCGGCGCGCACCAGGCCGCGGCGCATGAGCCAGCGATCGAAAAGGAGGAGCGCGGCAAAGGCGCCTAAGAGGATCGCGCTCTCGACCTTGGCGGCGAAGAAAAGGGGCAGGCCTAGGGCGGTGGCTAGGATCAAGACACCTATGACGCCCCAGATGATGATGTTAAGAACAGAGGCGGCACGTCCTTTTTCCTCATCAGGGAAGGTCGGCGCGGAAAAAAACGCTTTGATGTTTTCGTTTACCATTATCCCTGCCATCCCTGCCATCAAGGCTCAGAAGATAAGCCCTGGAATGAAGTATCAAACCTCGGCGGCGGTCTGTCAAATGCGGCTCCCTGACGGACAGGGTATCGACTTCCTCTTCTTGGTGGATTAGGATATGCGCATGTCCATTACACTGAGCTCGTTCGGCGCCGCCCGCGAGGTGACCGGTTCCAAGCATGTCCTCTCGGTCGACGGCCGCCGCCTCCTTATCGATTGCGGGGCTTTCCAGGGGAAGCGGCAGGAAGCCGACGCAAAGAACAGGCGCCTTCTCCCGGATCCGGCCGGGCTGGAGGCATCCATCCTGACCCATGGGCACTTCGACCACTGCGGCCTCTATCCCCTCCTGGTGAAGAAGGGCTATCGCGGCTCCATTTTCTCCACCCCGGCCACCCGGGATCTGGCGAACCTGATCATGATGGATTCGGCCGCTATCCAGGCCCGCGACAAGGAGTACCTGACCAAGCAAGCCGCCAAGCGCGGCGAGACCTTCGACTGGGAACCCCTGTACGATTCCGAGGACGTTGTAGAGGCCACTAGCCGCTTCGTCACCGTTTCCTATGGGCGTGAGTTTATTCCCATGGAGGGGCTGCGGGCTTCCTTCGCGGATGCCGGGCACATCCTGGGTTCGGCATCCGTGCGTTTAGAGGCCCGAGACTCCAACGGGGCCGTGACGGCCATCGGCTTTTCGGGCGATCTGGGGCGCAAGAACAAGCCCATCATCAGGGACCCAGACCCCATGGGGCCGATGGACTACTTGGTCCTGGAATCCACTTACGGCGACCGGCTCCACGAATCCGGCGACAACGCCCTGGAGACTCTGGCCAGGGCTGTGAATATCATAGCCGAGCGCAAGGGGAAGATGGTCATCCCGGCCTTCGCCGTCGAGCGCACCCAGGAAATCGTCTATTACCTGCATCAGCTGGCGGACCAGAAACGCATCCCTGAAATACCCATCTGGTGCGATTCCCCCATGGCCATCAACGCCACCAGCATTTTCCAGGTCCACCCTGAGTGCTATGACCAGGAGATCCATCAGGCTTTCATAAAGCACAACCGCAATCCCTTCGGCTTCAACCAGCTGCGCTTCGCCCAATCGGTGGAGGACTCAAAGCACCTGAATGACATGCCCGGGCCTATGATCATCATCTCCGCGGACGGCATGTGCGAGGCCGGGCGCATTCAGCACCACCTTCTGCACACCTTGGACGATCCGGCCAACATGGTGCTGATCGTGGGTTACATGGCCGCCGGCACTCTGGGCCGGCGCATCAAGGAGAAACAGAAGGAGCTGCGCATTCACGGCCAGGTCCTGCCCCTTCGCGCGGAAGTGATGGAAATCAACGCCTTCTCCGCGCACGCCGACTACGAGGAGATCGGCGCCTGGCTGTCCATGACTGACCGATCCCGGCTTAAGGGCATCTTCCTGGTCCACGGCGAGGACGAGGCCTTGGAGAAGCTCTCGGAGTATATCGCCGCCAAGGGCGGGCCAAGGCCGGTGATCGTCGAACCGGAGCGGGAATACGCGCTCTGAGGCAAGCCGCCCCCCGGTCCTGACCGGCTTCCGCGCTATAGAGGAGGCACTCAAGTCGGGGCGCGTCCGGGGCCGGCTCCTCTACGCCGATCCGGGTCCGCGGGTGCGCGGCATCCTTGACTTGGCCGCGCGGGCCGGCGTCCCTGCTGAGGAGTTGAATGCCTCCGAACACGAGCGACTCTATCCCGGCTCGCGTGGGGCGGCCCTTGTCCTGGATTCCCCTCGCTCCTGGCCTGCCGTGGATTTTGAAGCCTTCCTCAGGGCTGCTGAATCCAAGGACGAGTCCTTGGTCGTCGTCCTGGACCACCTCTCTGATCCGCATAACTTCGGGGCCATCCTCCGCTCGGCCGACCAGTTCGGGGCCGATCTAGTGCTCTGCCCCTCGGCCCGCTCGGTGCGGGAGACGGACACGGTCTTTTCATCCAGCGCCGGAGCGGCCGCCTGGGTGCCCCAGGCCTATGTGCCCAACCTAGCCCAGGCCCTTGCGGGGCTCAAGATGGCCGGTTTCTGGGTTTATGGGGCTGACATGGGCGGCCGCCCGGCATGGGAGCTCGATCTCTCCGGCAAGGTGGCACTCGTCCTGGGCTCCGAGGGCGGCGGGCTGGGGCGCCTCCTGGCAAAGACGGCGGATGCCCTGGTGGGACTGCCGGCCCTCGGGCATGTGGACTCACTCAACGTTTCCGTGGCGGCCGGCATTCTAATGTATGAGGTACTCCGCCGCAGGTTGGCTCCACGGCGCTGAAGCCTCGCGTTTCTTCACAAAATGGGGCGGGGGTGCTGTGGTTTCAGGGCCGGGCCTGGGCGGCCTTTTTCTTTTTTCAGGGGCCCTTTTAGAATGGCCTCGGTTAACATCTCAGGTAGGACGGATGGCTCTCCTCCCCCGGCGGGATGGATCATGGAGAGGGGAAGGTCGCTCCTCCCGTAGGATGCCAGAGCCCGCTCGATGTCTTGATTCGGCCTAGTTCAATCGGCTTTGAGGGCTACGACCCCGGCGACCGCATCGGGAAGGGCGAAATCTTGGGATGCCGCCTTGGCTGCCGCTATACAGTCCACAGCGTAGAGGGCCGCGATCTCAGCATTCCATCCCTCCCATCGTAGCCCTGGCGCCAGGTCATGCCCTTCCCGGCTATGCTGGACAGAGAAGGATTTCCTGGCCCTTGTAGCCCAGGCTGATGCCCAGGATCTCGAAGCCGGCTCCCGAGTGCCTGGCCTAGGCTCCCATGAGAATAGGTGCCTCGGACATGCAGGGGGCCCACAAGGTGATCCTGAAGTCCAGGATGACCGGCTTGCCGGGGAATCCCCCGGCGATGCCATATGCTTGCCGCCGCAGCTTCTTAGCGTCGACTCACTTCCTGCCTGGGTTCAAAAGGCAGCTAGCATAGGGGATATCACGGCTGGGTAGGCGATTGCTTTCCCAGCCATGAAGGATGTCTCTTCCCGCAGCATACAGGCCTTCCGCTGTTTTCATTCCGGTCAATGGGATCATGCAAAGTTGGACTGAGCGGAATCATTCTTTCCGCTTTCGATCACTATCATAATTGGCTTAGTTGGTTGTACCGGCGGAAGAGCTGTCATGGTTTTGGTGCTCAAGGCAATGCCGGATGAGATGGCCGCCATGTTCCAGTCTCCTAGGCCTCCTTGAAGATGGCGGGGTTCTCCTCGCGGAAGGAAAAGAAGCCCTGGCGCGAGAAGATGATATGGTCCAGGACGCTGATCCCCAGGGTGCGCCCGGCCTCGGTCAGGCGCTCGGTGATGTCGCGATCCTCCTGACTGGGCTCGAGGCGCCCGGTGGGATGGTTATGGGCCAGGATGACCGCGGCGGCGCGGTCCTGGATGGCGTCGGAGAAAACCTCGCGCGGGTGTATGAGGGTGCGGTTCACCAGACCCAGGGACACCACTCTCACGGCTATAGCCTCGTGGGCCCCGTTGAGGGAGGCGCAGATGAAGCGTTCCTGCTTCCTGTCCGCGTAGTGGGCCACGTGTTTGAAAAAGTCCGCCGGGCTTGCGATGCGGCCCTCATAGGGACGATAGCGCCGACGGCCCAGCTCAAGGGCCGCGGCCATGGCGCAGGCACGGGCCTGGCCTATCCCGCGCAAGGAGCTGAAGCGGCCAGGGTCAGGTGGGTCGGCCATGCCGTCAAGGAGCCCCACGACCCTGCGCGCCAGGCTGGCCACCGAGTGCCCACGCACGCCCGTCCCCAGGATGGCCTGTACCAATTCGGCGTCCGAGAGGCGGGTGAGGCAGCCCTCGCTGATTCGCTCGCGCGGGCCGGCCGTGATCCTGTGCAGCGCAGGAGTGGAGCCACGGTCGCTTTCCAAACCAGTGGCATCGTCCGCGTAGATGTTCATCGCGCCCTCCGGGCATGCATCGCCTGGAAGGCCGTTCCAGCTTCAATCTGCGGCCGGCCCCTCAGTCCAGGGGCAGTCTGATCATCGATCCCCCGGGCACTTCGAACTTCTCACCGCCCACGTCAAGCCAGACCGACTCGGCCGAGGGGTTCTCTACGAGGGAGGAATCGCTGGAGAAGCGCATGGCCCTCCAGCGCTTGAAATAATCCACAATCTCGATGCTGGTGGCGTACCAGACGTCCGGTCGGCCGCCGACCCTGGCGGCGAAATCCTCGATAACCTGCCAGTTGTCGTCATTGTCGAATTCGTAGCTGTGTCCCCAGACGTACATCAGGTAGAGGTATTGGCTTTTGGACAGGGCCAGGAATTCCTCGGCCTTGGCGCCGATGCCCTCGCGGTGGTGGAAGCTGGGGTGCCACTCGAGGAAATCCGCCGGCATGTGGAAGGCGCCCGAGGAGGGCACCACCCGGGCGTATTCGATGCCCAGGTGGGGGAGGAGTTCGATGATTTCACGGCTATAGGAGCCGTTGGGATAGGACATGCCGCGCACCGGGTAACCGACCAGATCCTCCAGGGCCTTGCGATCGTCTAAAACCTGGCGCGCGATCATCTCCCGCGGACAGCGGGCGAGGGTGGGGTGGCTGAAGGTATGGCAGGAGACCTCGTGCCCGGCGTAGAGATCGCGCAGCTCCGAGGGGGCGACCCGGTCGGCCTGGCCGAGGAGGCCGGCATTGAGGTGGAAGCTGGCCCTGAGGCCGTGGCGATTCAGGATGCCGATCAGGCGCCTGTCAGCGACCTTCCCGTCGTCATAACTCAGGCTGAGGGCTTTGAAGCGTCCTCCGGGAAAGGCCAGATACACATGCTTCATGCGTGAGAACCTCCTTGGGGGCGGTGAGTCAGATATCCCGGCCATGGGTCGGCTGACCGGTGGGAAGGGCCAAGCCGGCCAGGCCGGGCGGAAGGCTGGATACGTCTCTGTGCGTTCCGCGCCTGAATGAGATCGATCCACGGATTCGGTTCTCCGACGTCAGGCCGATCTCCTGGTCCCGGATGCGGGCCAGAGCCTCCGCGCAGCGCTGTTCCAGGGCCGCCGCCCCATCCTCGTCGGTATCGGGGAGGAGGATGGCGAATTCGCGTGGACCGGCGCGGCAGAGGAGATCGTGACCCCGCAGGAGGGTTCGCAGGACCGCGGCGGCAGTGCGCAAGCCGCCGTCGCCGCCGGTCTCTCCACCCGTTTCCGGCCCGCCTAGATCGATCTCCAAGATGGAGAAGCAGGCACCTGTCCGAGCGGCACGCGAGAGTTCCACGCGCACGCGGGAGGCCAGGCCGCGCAGATCGGGCAGGCCGCTGTCCGGATCGGTCTGCAAGAGGGCTTCAAGCCTGCGAGCTAGCCCGCGGGCTTCGGCGTCTCTGGCGGCCAGGGCGGACCGCAGGTCGGCCGTCTCAAGGATGGAGCGAACCCGGGAGAGGAACTCCCGCTCTATGTAGGGACGGTAGAGGATTTCGGTCCCCTGGACGGAGGCGGCCCTGGAGGCCGCGGCCAGATCCGAGCGATCCACCAGGAAGGCCGCCGTGAGCTCCCGCTCGGCGGCCGCGCGCAGGTTCTCAAGGAGGATTATCGGATCGGCCTCCGAAAGGCTGGTGCTTATGAGGATCAGGTCGAAGCTCTCCGTGGCGCAGGCTTCACCCAGGCTCTGGGGGCTTTCAGCCAGGTACAGGTCGTAGCCGTCGCTGCGCAGGAGGGTTCCGGCCGCGCGCAGGTTCTCCGGAGAGGAGTCGGCCAGGAGGATGCGGCAGGCCGAGCGTTCCAATTGCGGGGGAAGGGGCATCAGCCAGGTCCTTGCCCCAGGAGGTCCCGGGCTTCTTGTACCCGCGCAGTCAGGGAGGGGAGATCGAAATCCGCGGCAGCCTCGGCCACGCGGGCGCCGGCGGCTTCCAATTCCGGAATCCGGGCGGCCTTGCCCGCCTCCGCCAGACCGGCGGCGAAGGCTTCGTAGTCCGCCAGGCGCCTGCGTTTCGAGCAGGACTCGCAGAGCTCTAGGAGCTCGCGGCGCCGCTCGGTCGGGATGGAATCCAGGCCGGCCGCTGGAGGAGGGGGGGGAGAAGGAGGTGTCTCGCCCCTGAGGGGCAGGTGCCGGGCCAGCTCGGCGTAGAGCTCGCGGTGGAAGAGCGGCTTGCGCAGGTAGCCGTCGAAGCCCTCCGCCAGGATCTGCTCCTCGTCCTGCTTGAGGGCCTGGGCGGTCAGGGCCACGATGGGAAGAGGCCGGGCCGGCTCCAGGGCGCGGATGCGCTTCTGGGCCTCCACCCCGTCCATTCCCGGCATGCGTATGTCCATTATGACCAGGTCGGGGCGCTCGGAAGCGGCCAGCTCGACGGCCTCGTAGCCGTCCTTGGCTGTGACCACCCTGAAGCCCTTCTGCCTGAGCATTTCCTCGACCAGGATGCGGTTGGTCTCGATATCGTCGGCCACCAGGATCAGGGCCGGGTCGAACTCCGGCTCCAGGTCCCCGGCCTGCGGCGCGGGAGTGAAGGTCTCGGCCAGCGATTCGCATGGCAGGCTCAGAGTGAATTCGCTGCCGATCCCCGGCTGGCTGGTGACGCCGATGCTCCCGCCCATGAGTTCGGCCAGCTTGCGCGATATGGCCAGCCCCAGGCCAGTGCCGGGGTAGCGCCGGGCCATGTCGGTCTCTCCCTGGGTGAAGGGCTGGAAGAGGCGGCCCTGGAATTCCCGGGAGATGCCTATGCCCGTGTCCTTGACGGATACCGTCAGCTCGCCTTGGTCCGATGCACCCGGCGGGCTGAATGAGGCCCGCACCTCTATGCCCCCGCGCTCGGTGAACTTGACCGCGTTGCCGATCAGGTTGACCAGGATCTGGCGGATTCTGCCCGGATCCAGGAGGAGCTTGTTGGGCATGTCGCCCGAGACCTCCGCGCGCAGCGACAGGCCCTTCTCCGCAGCGCGCTGGCGGAACATAACCGACATCTCCATGAGGATGTCAGGCAGGTGGACCGGTTCGCGCTTGAGTTCCAGCTTGCCGGCCTCGATCTTGGAGAGGTCGAGGATGTCGTTGATGAGGGAGAGAAGGCTGCGCCCGGAGGATCGGATGGCCTGGACGTAGCCTTTCTGGCGCTCATCGGTTATGAGGAAGTCCAGCAAGTCCGAAAAGCCCAGGATGGCGTTCATGGGGGTGCGGATCTCGTGCGACATGTTGGCCAGGAACTCGCTCTTGGAGCGGTTGGCGGCCTGGACGTCGATGATGGCCTTCTCCAGCTCGCGCTCGCTGCGTCGCAGGGCGTCCTCGGCTTCTATGCGCTTGAGGATGGACTCGCCCAGGGATCGGGCGATCAAGTCGAATTCGCTGATGCCGAAGCGCGTGTCCAGGAGGCGCTCGCGGCTTTCGCCCAGGTGCCGACAGTAGTCGATCAGAGCCCGGAATTCCTCGTTCATACGCCGGGAGATCGCCAGCGAGACGGCCCCTACTCCTGAGAAGACCACCAGCCCGGACAGGGCGTAGGCCCCCAGGAGGTAGATGAGGCGCTCCTGCCAGCCTATAACGATGAAGACGGCTAGGGTGGCCGCGGTCATGACGATGAAAATGACGAAGGCCACCTGGATGCTGAGTGATATACTGTAGAGCGAAAGCCCCTTGCGGCGCATTTGCGGCGATTCTAGCACGTATGCGCCCCCGGGGCAATTTGCCGCCGCGGGAGGGTAGGCCATGGCCGGAGAGGCGTACGAGCGCCCCAGCTGGGACGAGTATTTCATGGAGGTGTGTGCCGCCATATCCAAGCGGGCCACCTGCGACCGCGGTCGCTCGGGCTGCGTCATAGCCAAGGACAACCAGATCCTGGCCACCGGCTACGTGGGCTCGCCCTCCGGCCTGCCTCATTGCGACCAGGTCGGTCATCAGATGAAGAAGATGATCCACGAGGACGGCACGGTCACCCAGCACTGCGTGCGCACGGTGCATGCCGAGCAGAACGCAATCTGTCAGGCGGCCAAGCGCGGCATCCCCCTGGACGGGGCCACCCTGTATTGCCGCATGACCCCCTGCCGGACCTGCGCCATGATGATCATCAACTGCGGGATCAAGCGGGTGGTCTGCGAGCGCAAGTACCACGCCGGCCGCGAGAGCGAGGAGATGTTCGCCCAGGCCGGAGTGGCCTTAGAATACGTGATCGAGGAGACCCTGCGCTATGAGAACCAGTAGGCCGGCTCTTCAGCTGGCCTTCCTGGCGTTTCTGGCCGCCTCGGCCGCCGCGGCGCCATCGCCCGCCCCTTCGACCGCCCTGCCCGCGGAGGGCACGGCATCCTGGTACGGCCTGCCCTTCCACGGCCGCAAAACCGCCTCAGGGGAGATCTTCGACCGCTTCGCCTTCACAGCCGCCCATCGCTCCCTGCCCTTCGGCAGCCTTCTCCTAGTGACGAACCTTGGGAACGGGGCGCGGGTGGTCGTCCGGATAAACGACCGCGGCCCCTTCGTGAAGGGGCGCCTGATCGACCTATCGGAGGCTGCGGCGGCCGAACTAGGCATGATCGCGAGCGGCACGGCCCGGGTGCTCATAGAGCCGGCCGGCGGCCTGCCGCCAGGCCCGGCCCGCGCGACGGCCGTCCAAGCCGGGCGGGCCGGCCTCGCTTCAGGGGCATCGCCCGCCGTCCCGGAACCTTCCCCTGAGCCCGCGGGAGGGAATCCGGGGGCCGGGCGCTACTGCGATGTGCGCGTGGCCAGCTTCTCGAACCCCGCCAACGCCGAGCGGGCCCTGGAACGCCTCAGGGCGGCCGGCTACGGACCGGTGGCGGAGCGGGGTGGAGGCTACCTGCGGATCTACATCCGCGGCCTGCCGGCATCCCGGGCCGAGGAGACGCGCGCGCGCCTGGCCGAGCTGGGTTTCCCGGGCGTGATGCTCAGCTTCTACGAGCGCGCCGACTAGCCCGCGCGCCCGCCTTCATTGATATCCGACGCGAAAAGGAGTACTATCGGGCGATGATCCTCTTCCACATCAAGAAGTCCTTCTTCGACGGTTGGGACAACATGTTCGGCCTTTTCCTGGGCAACATCCTCATGGCCGCCGCCATCGGGGGGGAGGCTCTGCTGGCCTGGGCGATGCTGGCCAATCGCGGCGGCGTGCCCCTCTCCCTGGTGGAGCTGGTTATCCTGGGGGCCGGCTTCGTCCTGCTCTCGGTCGTGACCGGGGCGGTAGCCTGGTTCGTCAATCGCATGGCCGACTTCTCCCGCGCCGGCCTCAAGGATCTCCTGGAAGGCCTCAAGCGCACGGCCGGCCGCTCGGCCCTCTTCGGTCTCCTGTCCTTCACCCTCATCACGGTGCTGGCCGTTGGGCTCGTGTTTTACATGGTCCGGAGCGACATCCTGTCGCAGCTGGCCTTCGGCCTCCTCGTCTGGACCTCGGCCTTCCTCATCCTCGCCCTCCAGCATTTCTTCCCGGTCATGGTGCGCCTGGACGGCCGCTTCCGAAAGATCCTGCGGAAGTGTTTCATGCTCGCCCTGGACAACCTGGGATATTCTATCTACCTCTTGGTGTGGCACCTCCTGGGCGCGGTAGTCACCATATTCACGGCCGGCCTCGTCCCGGGCGCGGCGGGCATCCTTCTCTCAGGCTGCGTGGGCATGCGCCTGCGCGTCTACAAGTACGATTGGCTGGAGGCCAATCCCGGCGCCAAGCGCTCTGCCCTGCCCTGGGACGAACTCATCAAGGCCGATGAGCAGCTCCTCGGCCCGCGCAGCCTGCGCGGTATGTTCTTCCCCTGGAAGGACGGGGAGCGGTGAGGCTGGCCGGGCCCGAGGTGCTCTACGAGGAGGAGGGCTTCCTGGTGGTCAATAAACCCGCCGGCCTGGCCGTCATCCCCGAGCGGGAATCCGATCCCTCAGGCCAAGCCCCCGTCAAGCCCCTTACGGAGCTCCTCGCGGAGCGCTACGGCAAGCTCCTCGTGGTGCACAGGATCGACAAGGACACCTCAGGGCTTGTCCTCCTGGCTCGCGACAAAGCCTCCCACGCGGCCCTCTCTATGGCCTTCCAGGAGCGCCGGGTCTGCAAGTCCTACCACGCCCTAGTGGGCGGGCGCCCGGAATGGAAGGAGGAGTCCTGCGAGCTCAAGCTCCGCCCGGACGGGGACCGCATGCACCGCCCCGTTGTGGACCATCGCCGCGGCAAGCTGACCCATACCGACTTCCGCCTCATGGAGGCCCTGGGGCCCTTCAGCCTCTTGGAGGCCCGCCCCCTCACCGGGCGCACTCACCAGATCCGCGTGCACCTGGCCGTCCTCGGGCATCCCGTCCTCTGTGACCCCCTCTACGGCAGCCCCCGGCCGGTGAAGCTTTCGGATTTCAAGCGCAGGCGGCGTGGGGATCCCCTGGACGAGCGGCCTCTCCTGGCGCGCCTGGCCCTCCACGCGCATTCCCTCCTCATCCCCGGCCAGACCTTGGGGCGCGAGGCCGACCTGTCCTTCACGGCTCCCTATCCGCGCGACATGGCGGCCCTCCTCCAACAGCTCAGGAAGGTCTTCGGCGGCGGTGTGGAGGCGGTCAGGTGACTATCTGGGCCGACGCGGACTCCCTGCCGCGCCCTGTACGCGGGCTCATAGCCCGCAGGGCCGAAGCCGAGGCCGCCCGCCACCCGGGGACGAGGGCCATCTTCGTGGCCAACCGCGATCCCGGGGATCAACGCGGGCGGGCCTGCGCCTTCATGAAAGTAGGCCCGGAACCTGGAGCCGCCGATCAGGCCATAGAGGATGGCGTCCTGCCCGGCGACCTCGTAGTCACCCGCGATATTCCCCTGGCCGAGCGCCTCCTCGCGCGCCATGGGAGGGCCATAGGGGTGATCAATGACCGGGGCGGGCGCTTCGACCCGGACAGCGTCCGCGAGCGCCGTTCCCTGCGCGACGCTATGCTGGAACTGAGCCTGGTCGGGCTCAAGCCGGCCGGCCGCCCGGGATACGGAAGGCGCGATTCCGAGGCCTTTGCCCGGGCCTTGGACGCGGAGCTGGGGCGTCTGGCCAGGGCTTCAGTGGAGGAAGCATGATCAGGACATATCGCTTAGAGCGCGGCCAGCTCAAGCCTTGCCAGAACGGCATTCCGACTCAGGGCGCTCCTGATGGGGCGCCCCCCGCGTCCCCCGAGGATATCGTCCTCTACTGCTTCTCCAGCCCTGACGCGGACGAGCGCGAGCGCATCCTGGCCATGGGCGTCGGCGAGCACGACCTCTCCTCGGCCCTTGATCCGGACGAGCTAGGCCGCCTGGAGATCCAGGACGACCACGTCGTGCTGATCCTCAAGACCCCGCGCAATTACTCCAAGGAGGACAACTATCTCTTCAGGGTCACCTCCTTCGGCCTCTTCCTCTTCCCCGATAAACTGGTGATGGTGTCGCCCTTCGATGAGCGCGACATCCTGGACCAGCGCCCCCTCTCCCGACTACGTTCGCGCGGAGAACTTCTCCTGAGGATCATCTCGGCCACCGTGGCCCACTTCTTCGGGCATCTCAAGGTCATCAACATGATCTCGGACGCCCTGGAGCAGAAGGTCAATACTTCCATGGAGAACCGCCACCTCCTGTCCATGTTCAGCATCGGCAAGAGCTTGATTTACATCCTCAACGGAATCAATTCCAACTCGGCCGTTATGGAGCGGCTGCGGAACCAGGCCGCCAAGCTGGCTCTTTCGGAGGAGGAGCGTGAGCTCCTGGACGACATCATCATAGAAAACGCCCAATGCAACCGCCAAGCCGAGATCTACGCCGACATCCTGACCGGCCTGGCGGACGCCCGGGGCAACATCGTCAACAACAACCTGAACATCCTCATCAAGCGCCTGACCATCGTCTCGGTTGTCTTCATGCCCCTGAACGTAGTGGCCGGCATTGGCGGCATGTCCGAGTTCAGCGCTATGACCCGGACTGTGCCCTTCTGGGTCTCCTATCCCCTGCTGGGACTGGGCATGGCCGTCTTGGCCCTGCTGACCTGGGCCGTGATCCAGAAGCTGAGCCCGGAGGCCGGCCGGCGCTCCGGCAGGCGCAGGCGTCGCGCGCCCCCTGCCTGAGAAGAAAAAGTTGTATTCTCGGTAATTTCCCCTATACTTATGGTAACCGGGCGCCGGAACACCGGCTTGGGGCCTTAGTCGCCCCGGTGAAGGCCGAATCCGGCGCGGATCGGAAAATCAATCAAACCCAAGGCAATGTCTCTTTTAGCACGTTTTATAGGGAAGGAGGCATCTGCATGAAGGTGAACAGGCTCATCCCGGTTCTGGCTGCCCTGGCATTGGCTGGAGGTTTGGCGGGGCAGGTCTATAAGGTGGCTGTGCCACAGCTCTCACCTACTACCATCGACATCTACACGAAGCTGGCGACGGCCCTTGTGGAGGCGACCGGCAACAAGGCGGAGATACAGGTGTTGCCCTTCGCCCGCTGTATCTATTCCATCGAGAATAAGCTCGTGGACATGGTGGCCATGACGGTGGCCCTGCCCGACCAGAAGAAATGGGCCGCCCTGGGCTACGATTACTCCACCTCCGAGGCTTTCAAGCTCGTCTTCGTGCTGTATACCAACAAGGCTAAGCCTATCGACGTAGCCGAGCTCAAGAAGGGCAATCCGAAGGGCTATCGGCTGGAGACCGATTCGGCCCATACCGCGTACTTTCCCTTCGCCATATCCCCATCGACGAGCTTCGAGGCCAGCCTCAGGAAGGTCGATTCGGGCGATATCGACGGATACATCTTCGCCCAGCCCTCGGCTGACGGGGTTGTCAGGTCGGCCGGCCTCAAAAACATATACCGCCAGTATTACGACAGCTTCTCGGCGATGTTCCTCATCCAGAAGGGCGCCCGTGGCGGAAAGATGGATGCTCTCATCACCGATGGCCTGACAAAGATCAAGGCCAGCGGCAAGTACCTGGAGATCATGGCCACATACTTGGCAGGGGCCTCGGTCTATATCGAATGGCAGCCTTAGTAGGTTTAGGCGAAAACCATGCACCTGGACTTGCGGGCCAAACTCCTCATCCCCATACTGACGGTCTTCATCCTATGCTTCACGGGCTTCGCCGCCTACACGGCTCTCAGCCAGAGTTCGCGCAGCGCATCGCAGTTGGCCCAGGATATGGAGAACAGCACCGAACTCATCGCCACCGCCAACACCTCCTATGTGTGGAACCTGGACATAAAGGGCCTTGAGCAGAGCCTGGCTTCTTTCATGAAGGATCGCTCCTTCGTGTTCATAGAGATCTTGGACAATCGCGGGAATCTTCTGACCAAGGCGGAGACCGACCCGAAGCCTGAGCTGACGATAAAAGAGAGGGCCATCAGCTACGAGGGCCAGGAGATAGGCAAGGTCAAGGTCTCCTTCACCGACTACTACGCGCGCGCCGAGCTTCGCCGGGCGATCGGCGAGCTGATCGTCCTCGGTTCGGTGATCCTGGCTCTTATCATTGCCGCGGTTCTGTTTGTGGCCAACATCATCGTCCGCCCGGTTATGCGCATGCTAGCCGTGGCCCGGGACATGGCCGAGGGCGAGGGCGATTTATCCCACTCCATACCCGTGAAGGGCGCCGACCAGGTGGCCCGGCTCTCCGGCCACTTCAACGACGTCATCGCCAAGCTGCGGGGCATGGTGCTGGGGCTCAAGGCGGCCAGCGAGCGCAGCAAAGTCTTGGGGGTACAGCTGGCCGAGAACACCCGCGAGATATCGGCATCGGCGGTGGAGATATCCGCGACTATGCGGGCCATGGCCGATCGTTCGGGTTACCTAAGCAAACGGATCGTGGAGTCCAACGAGGGCCTGGCCCGCATCAACGGCGGTATCGATGCCATGGTGGGGTTGATCCAGGACCAGGCCGCAGCGGTGAACGAGTCGTCCGCGGCCATAGAGCAGATGATCGCCAACGTGGCCGCCATCGAGCGCTCCACCGAGAGCAAGATGCAGCTGGCCCGCGCCCTGGAGGAGCTGGCCCGGCGCTGCGACGAGGGCATGAAGAGGAACGTGGCCTCCATGGACGGCATTTCGCGCTCCACCGAGAGCATCTCCGAGATGATCGCGGTGATAAACCAAGTCGCCAGCCAGACCAACCTCCTGGCCATGAACGCCGCCATAGAGGCTGCCCATGCCGGCGATTTCGGGCGCGGCTTCTCGGTGGTGGCCGACGAGATCCGCAAGCTGGCCGAGCAGACGGCCGCCAATGCCAAGGAAATCGGGGCAACCCTGGGCCAGATCGTCTCCGGGGTGGAGGAAGCCACCGCCCTGACCCGGGACACCAGCCAGGCCATCAGCGAGGTCATCGTCGGCATCCGGGACGTCTCCGGCGGGATGGGCGAGACCCTCTCAGGCCTCAAGGAGATCGCCATCGGCAACCGCCAGATCACCGAGTCCCTGGCCTCCCTCAACAAGGTGACCGAGGACGTGCGCGGCTCCGGGCGCGAGATGCAGGCGGGCACAGCCGGCATCAGCAAGGTCTTCGATTCCATCGCCGACATTGCCATGGAGAATAAGAGCGGGATAGACGAGATGAACATCGGTTTGGGGACGATATCCGAGGCACTGGCCCGCCTGGCCGGCCTGTCCGACGAGAATGCCGTCAACCTGGCCAAGGCGGAGGCGGAGATCGCCAAGTTCAAGACCTAAGCGGAGTCTCCAGGACGCCGGGCGGTCTCGGCGTGGCGCGAAGGTACCATCCCGGATCCCGGGATGGCGCCGCTCCCCCTCCGCGCGGGCGAGGCCGCCATATAAATCAAGCCGCCCGGTCCGGCCTTTTGGCCGGCGCGCAAGCGGCTTGATATCTAGATCGGGGAGGGCGCTCCGGAATATCCTTGCGCGCAACCTAATGCCCGGTCGTTTTCCTACCTTCATTATCGCCCAATTCCGGGCAAAAGGCAAGCGCTTCCGGGGAGGGGGAGGGCCCATGATCAGGGACGCCAGGGACGATGACGCCGCCGCCGTGGCCGCCATCTACGACCGCTACGTGGCCGAGACCGTCATCACCTTCGAGGAGGAGCCGGTGGGGGCCGAGGGCATGCTGGAGCGCATGCGCGGCATCCGGGCTAAATACGCCTGGATCGTGGCCGAGGAGGAGGGGCAGGTCATCGGCTATGCCTATTACGGCCCCTTCCGGACCCGCAGTGCCTACCGCTTCAGTGCCGAGTCAACGGTCTACCTGGCTCCCCAGGCTCAGGGGCGCGGTCTGGGGACGGCCCTTTATCAGGAGATCATCGCCCGAGCGAAGGCATCCGGCATCCACGCCCTGATCGGCGGCGTGGCCCTGCCCAATCCCGCCTCGGAAGCCCTGCACGCCAAGTTGGGCTTTCGCAGGGTAGCCACCTTCGAGGCCGTGGGCTTCAAATTCGGGCGTTGGATAGACGTGGGCTTCTGGGAGCTCCTCCTCTAGGCGCATACCGCCATGTTATTGGACCGACCGCCCGGTCGGTTGCCGGGAGGCCCGGCCTTCCTTGCGCGCCGGCTCCCGCGCGTGTAAGATTCGCCGAGCTCGAGCGAAAAAAAGGGGGATCCCGTGACAGGCATCGTCATGCTCTCCGTCTTCCTGGCGGCCATGGTGGCCATCGGCATCTGGGGCATGCGCAAGACCAAAAACGTGCAGGACTTCTTCCTGGGCGGGCGCAGCATAGGGCCCTGGTTCTCGGCCTTCGCCTACGGCACCACCTACTTCTCGGCCGTCCTCTTCATCGGCTACGCCGGCAAGCAGGGCTGGGGCTTCGGCTGGAACGCCCTGTGGATAGCCCTGGGCAACTGCCTGGTGGGCGGCCTCCTGGCCTGGGTCGTGCTGGGCGCGCGCACCCGCCGCATGAGCAAGAACCTGGAGGCCATGACTATGCCCGAGTTCCTCCAGGAGCGCTATGGGGCCAAGTGGATGAAGGCCTTCGCGGCCGTGCTGATCTTCGTCTTCCTCCTGCCCTACTCGGCCTCGGTCTTCAAGGGGCTGGGCCACCTCTTCGAGGCGGTCTTCAAGATCCCTTACGACTTGGCCCTTCTCCTCATGATCGGCATCACCGGGATCTATCTGGTCCTGGGAGGCTACTTCGCCGTCACCCTGACAGATTTCATCCAAGGCATTGTCATGCTTGTGGGATGCGCGGCCATGCTGGTCGTTCTGACTGGTAAGGCCGGCGGCCTGTCGACCATCCTCTCCGACCTGGGCGGTCGCTACGCCGCCCATATCCCGGCGGGGAAGCGCCCCTCTGCAATGACTATAGCCAGCCTGGTCTTCATGACCAGCTTCGGGGCCTGGGGACTCCCTCAGATGATCCAGAAATTCTACTCCGTCAAGAGCGAGAAGGTTATCCCGCGGGCGGCCCTAGTCACGGCCCTGTTCGCCCTGGTGATCGGCTTCACGGCTTATTACTCAGGCGCCCTAACCCACATGTTCTTCACCCCGGAGAGCCTGCCCAAGGCCAATGGGGCGGTCAACGTGGACTCCATCATCCCCAGCCTGCTCGTGGCAAACCTGCCCGAATTCCTGATGGCGGTCATCCTCCTCCTCGTTCTTTCGGCCTCCATGTCGACCCTGTCCAGCCTGGTGTTAGTGTCCTCCTCGGCCATCGCCATAGACCTGGTCAAGGGTTACGGGCCCAAAGCCGTCGGCAAGGACCGCAGCCTGCTCCTGATGCGCGTCCTCTCAGCCGTCTTCGTGGCAGCTTCCTATTTGATCGCGCGCTACCCCTTCGGGGTCATCGTCACCCTCATGTCGCTCTCATGGGGCAGCGTGGCCGGGGCCTTCATGGCGCCCTACCTCTATAGCCTGTACTGGCGGCGGACGACCCGGGCCGGGGTCTGGGCCGGCATGCTCACGGGCCTGGCCACTATGGTGGGGCTCTTTCTCTGGAAGGGCGCGGCCGAGGCCCCCCTCTGGGCCAGCATCGCCATGCTCGTTCCCTTCGCGGTCGTTCCGGCGGTCAGTCTTCTCAGCAAGCCGCCGGCCCCCGAGATCGTCGAGCGCAGCTTTGCCCGCCCCCATGCCGGGTGATGCCCGCTGGGCGCTGTGCGAAAGGCCCGTATTCCGGTAATCTGAAGACGGTGGACGCCCTGAGGGCGGGCTGCCGCCGGCTCCGGCCCGCCTGCGAGGCGGCCAGGCCGCATTTCCCTGGAAAGGACGTTTGTAAGTCATGCCTAAACTGGTTCTCCTAGGGGACGAGGCCCTAGCCCAGGGCGCCATGGACGCCGGCCTGGCGGCGGCCTACGGCTACCCGGGCACGCCCTCCACAGAGATCATGGAATACCTCCTCCAGGCCCGTGCCGCCGGGCGCGGGCCGCTGGCCTCCTGGTGCGCCAACGAGAAGACCGCTATGGAGGCCGCTTTGGGGGTCTCCTTCGCCGGCAAGCGCGCCCTGGTCACCATGAAGCACGTGGGCCTCAACGTGGCCGCCGACCCCTTCATCAACGGGGCCGTCATCCGCCTTGGCGGCGGCCTGGTTGTGGCCGTGGCCGACGATCCGGGTATGCACTCCAGTCAGGATGAGCAGGACTCGCGCTTTTATGCCGACTTCGCCATGGTGCCCTGCCTGGAACCGGCCGACCAGCAGGAGGCCTACGATATGGCCCGAGAGGCCCTGGAGCTCTCCGAGCGCTTCGGCCTGCCTGTGATGATCCGCCTGGTGACGCGCCTCTCGCACTCGCGCGCGGTGGTGGAAACCCGCCCGCCCGAGGCCGGCCGGGCCGAGCCTAGCAAGAGCCAGGACAAGACCGATTGGATGCTCCTGCCGGCCCATGCCCGGCGCAATTACGCTAAGCTCTGCGCCATGCAGGCCGACATCGAGGCCTGGTCCGAGGCGTCGCCCCACAACTTCGAGGAGGATCCCAGCGGGGGCGCCCCCAACGGGGGAGGGCCCATCCAGCGCCTGGTCATCACCTCCGGGCTGGGGCGCAACTACTACGACGAGAACGCTCCCGATCTGGCCGAGAAACCGGTCCGCTTCCACGTCGGGGCCTACCCGGCCCCCTGGGGGCGCATCCGCGCCCTGGCCGCGCGGGCCCACGAGATTCTGGTGATCGAGGAGGGCCAGCCCTTCCTGGAGAAGGCCCTGCGCGGGATCTGGCGCGACGCCGCCGGGGTGGCCCTGGCCAAGGAAGGCCGCGGCCCCGCCCCCCTCATCCGTGGCAAGCTCGACGGGACCCTGCCACGGGCGGGCGAGCTGGATCCTGACAACGTCAGGGCCGCCCTGGGCCTGGCACCCCGCAGGACCGCCGCCGTCCCCAGTCTGCCGGCCCTGCCGGGCCGTCCGCCCCAGCTTTGCCAGGGCTGCCCGCACGGGGACTCCTACGCCGCTCTCAAGGAGGCCCTGGCCGGCCTGGAGACCTTCTCGGTCACGGCCGATATCGGCTGCTACTCCCTAGGGGCCCTAAAACCCCTGGAAGCCATAGAGAGCATCGTTTGCATGGGCGCCAGCATCGGCATGGCCCGCGGGGCGGCCGACGCTGGCATCCCCTACGCGGTGGCTGTGATAGGCGATTCCACCTTCCTGCACTCGGGCATCACCCCCCTCCTAGACGCGGTGTCGGCCAACACGCCCATCACCGTGCTGATCCTGGACAACTCCACGGTGGCCATGACCGGCTGCCAGCCCAGCATCGCCCATGGCCCCGGCTTGGAGCGGGCGGTCCTGGGGACGGGCCTGGACCCGGCTCACCTGCGCCGTCTGGACGCCCAGCGCGGAAAGCACGCCGATAACGTGGCCGTCCTGCGCCAGGAGATCCTGCACCGGGGAACCTCGGTGGTCATCATGAGTCGAGTCTGCCTGGAGGCCTTCCGCAAAGAGAGGGCGGCCGCCAAGGCCGAGCAGGGAGGCGCGCCGTGAAGTACGATATCGTCCTGGCTGGCGTAGGCGGGCAGGGGGTGCTCTCCCTGGCCGCGGCCATCGCCACGGCGGCCATGCGCGAGGGCCTGGCCCTGCGACAATCAGAGGTGCACGGGATGGCTCAGCGCGGCGGGGGCGTGAGCGCCCACCTGCGCATGTCCTCGAGCCGCGTTGCCTCCGACCTGATCCCCCGCGGAGGGGCCGACATGATCCTGTCCATGGAGCCCTTGGAGGCTTTGCGCTGTCTGCCATGGCTGCGCGAGGGCGGGGTCCTGGTGAGCGCGGCCGAGCCTTTGGTGAACATCCCGGATTATCCTGACCTGGAAGGCCTGCACGCAGCCATCAGATCCCTCGGGCGTTCGGTCCTGGTGCAGGTCCAGGAACTGGCCAAGGCCGCCGGCAACGCCCGCGCGGCCAACACGGTCCTAGTCGGGGCGGCCAGCCCGCACCTGCCCATCAAGCCCGAGAGCCTGGAGGAGGCCATCCGTGAGGCCTTCGCCCAGAAGGGGCGCGCGACGGTGGAGGCCAACCTGGCCGCCTTCAGGGCCGGCCGCTCCGCCGGAGCCGGAGTGGGGGGGACGGGGGCCTGATGGCTCCCGCGGAGGAGGAAGGTCGATGGAAGGCTATTGGGAGAAGGACATCGAGACCATGGAGCGCGGGGCACTGGAGGCCCTTCAGCTGGTCGAGCTGCGGGCGGCCGTCGAGCGGGCTCTCAAGACGCCCTTCTATGCCCCCGTCCTGGCCGCCGCCGGGATCCGTTCCGGACGCGACATAGCATCGCTGGCGGACCTGGCGCGTCTCCCCCTCACCAGCAAGGACGACCTGCGCTCCGCCTATCCCTACGGCATGCTGGCCGTCCCCCTGGAGGAGGTAGTGCGCATGCACGCCTCATCCGGGACCACGGGAAAGCCGACCGTAGTCTTCCATACCCTGGCCGATATCGCCGCCTGGGCCAACCTGTGCGCCCGCTCCATGTACGCCACCGGGGCGCGCCGTTCGGACGTCTTCCAGAACATGACCGGCTACGGCCTGTTCACCGGCGGCCTGGGCATGCACTACGGGGCCGAACGCCTGGGCATGATGACCATCCCCACCGGCTCCGGCAACACCCTTAGGCAGTTCCAGTTTCTCAAGGACTTCGCCGTCACGGCCGTCCACTCGACGCCCTCCTACCTCCTGCACCTGGGCGAGAAGATGGCCGAGCACGGCTACGCCCCCTCGGACTTCAGGCTCCGGCGCGCTTTCATCGGGGCCGAGCCCCACAGCGAGGATATGCGCCGCAAGGTGGAGCAGGTCTTCGGGGTCCAGGCCTTCAACTCCTACGGCCTGTCGGAGATGAATGGGCCCGGGGTAGCCTTCGAGTGCGAGTGCAAGGACGGCATGCACCTGTGGGAGGACCGCTACGTCATGGAGATCATCGATCCGGTGACGCTGAAGCCCCTGCCTGACGGGCGGGAGGGCGAGCTGGTGCTTACGCCCCTCGGGCGCGAGGCCACCCAGCTTCTGCGCTACCGCACCCGCGACCTGACCCGCGTCCTGCCCGGGGTCTGCGCCTGCGGCCGCAGCCACCGCCGCATCGCCCGCATCAAGGGCCGCTCGGACGACATGCTCATCATCAACGGCGTCAACGTTTTCCCCAGCCAGATCGAGGAAGTCATCATGGCCATGCCCGAGGCCGCCAGCAACTACCTGATCATCGTGGAGAAGGACGGCGCCATGGACCGCCTCACCGTGAAGACGGAGGTCACCGACGAGGTATTCTCCGACGACGCCCGCGACCTAGCCGCCCTGTCTTCCCGCATTGCCGAGAGGCTGGCGGCCACCATCACCCTCCACCCGCGGGTGGAGCTGCACCAGCGTGGCTTCCTGCCGCCCTCTGAGGGCAAGGCCAAGCGCGTGGAGGACCGCCGACCGAAGCCGGCCTGAGCCCCAACTGAGGCCATGCGCGCGGCTTCGCTTTACAAATGCCCCTTTTGGACCTAAGATTGCCCGATGAATCGCCTGCTCAGGATCCTCACACCGGCATTCACACTGGCTTTCCTGGCCCTGCTGACCCTGAACGTGGTCTACATGCTGGACAATCCCTTCACCTCCGAAGGCCCGGCTAGCCTGGCTACGCGCTCAAGCCACTACGCCTTCTTCCTGCCCGAGGCCGACTACTCCTTCTTTAGGGACATCAAGAACGGGGCCATCGACGCGGCCCTGGTCGCCGACTGCTCCATCAGCTTCCATCCCGTGGACATGGACCCCCTCAGCCTGGAGATAGCCCGCTTCACCGGCATCGACGGCCTGGCCGTCTATCCCTACCAGGACGACCCGGGCCTGCGGGCCAGCCTGTCCAAGATATTCGACTCGGGCATCCCGGTGGTGCAGATAGAGAACCGGGTCCTCAACCAGCCCGGGACGGTCTTCATCGGTACCAACGCCTTCGATTTCGGCAAGGCCATCGGGCGCCTCGGACTAGGCTCAGAGGAAACCGAGCTCCGCATCGCCCTGGTCTACAGCGACAAGAATCCCGGACTCATGGCCGACGAAAGTCTCATCGAGATGGGCATCAAGTCCATCCTCGAGAGGCGCGCGTGCGTCCTGCGCCCCTTCCGCACCAGCCAGAATCCCCTGGATGCCGAGCGCCTGATGGAGGGCCTTGTGCGCGACCCGCAGGGCTTCAACCTGATCGTTTTTACAGACACCAGCGACACCCTGGTGGCCGTCCAGGCGGTCATCGACATGAACCTGGTGGGATCCATCCAGATCATAGGCTTCGGAGATGATGACATGATCCGCGAGTACGTGGACAAGGGCATCATCCTGGGCTCCATCGTCCGCGACCCCTACCTGATGGGCTTCAACGCCGTAATGGCCTTGGCCGAGATCCGCAAGACCGGCAACACCTCGGCCTTCGTGGACACGCGCATCTCGGTCATCGAAAAGAGCGGCCGGTCCGGCCGATCCGCCGAGGACCGCCAATGAAGCCCAACTCGATGCGGCTCAGGCTGCTCTACTACCTGATAGGCAGCACCTTCATCCTGCTATTCTCACTGTGCTTCGTGCTGATCATCAGTTTGAAACTGCAGCGTATCGCCGACCAGCGCTTCAAGGACGAGGAATTCCTACAGGAGATGCAGGGGCGCCTATTCGAGATCCAGGAGCCCCTGCGCGGCTACCTCTCAAGCTGGTCATCCTCCTCGCTGTCCAAGCTGCTTTTCTTGATGGAGACCGTCAACGAATCCCTGCCCAAGCAGCGCCCCATCTGGGCCGACAGCGCCAAGCTGATGTACCGAGAGATCTACTTCGCCATTGAGTCCTATCTGGGCCAGATTAACCGCATCATCGAGCTCAAGCGTGGTCGCAAGGTCAGCGAGTACACCGAGGCCTACGGCCAGCTCACCCGCATGTACGAGTACATCAATGACAAGATCGACGAAGCCAGTCTGAACGGCTTTCGGGTCCAGCTGACCGAGTACAAGGACTTCCTCAGGATGTTCCGGAAGATCCAAGTCTGCAACCTCCTTCTCATTCTGGCCACGGTGGCCCTGATCTACGCACTGCTGATGCAGATGCTGGACAAGATCACCCGGCCCATGTACGAGCTGGCTACAATGGCCGACCGCCTCTCGAGCGGGGACTTTGAGGCGCCCGACCTGAGCCTGACCTCGGTCAAAGAGGTCAATCAGGTGGCCAAGGCTTTCAACAGCATGAAGTCCAGCATCCACCACTACATCGAGGAGCTCAAGCGCAAGAGCGAGATAGAGCAGCAGGTCATGACCGAGCGCCTGCGGAACCTCAAGATGGAGCAATTCCTCAAGCGCATGGAGCTGTACACCATGCAGGCCCGCATGAACCCACACTTCCTTTTCAACACCCTCAACACCGGCGTGCAGCTGGCCATCATGGAGGAGGCCGACCGCACCGCCGAGTTCATGCAGAACCTGGCTTCGCTGTTCCGTTACAACATCCGAGAGAACAAGTTTTTCGTGCCCCTGCGCTACGAGCTGGACGGGCTCAAGTCCTACTTCAACATCTTGAGGATCCGCTTCCCGAAGAAGCTGCGTTTGGAGCTGGACGCCCCCGAACACCTGCTGGATCAGTACTCCTGCCCGGTCATGATCATCCAGCCTCTGGTCGAGAATTCCGTCTTGCACGCCTTCACCGACCCCGAGCGCATGGGTTCCATCGAGGTGCGCGTGTGGGCCGAGGGACCCGTGCTGGTGATATCGGTGAAGGACGACGGGGTGGGCATCCCTGAGGAGACCGTGCGCCGGCTCCTTGTGCCCCACACCCACGACTACCAGCTCAGTTCAAAGGTTATGGGCCTGGAGAACGTCATCCAGCGATGCTACTTCTTTTATCCGGAGCAACCCGACGTCATATCGATAGACTCGGCCGCCGGCCGCGGCACCGAGATCACCATCCGCATCCACACGGAGGTGACCCCATGTATCGAGTTATGATAGTCGACGACGAGGAGCCGGTCCTGGAGAGCTTCTGCTACATCATGAAGAAGGGTGTGCCGGGCTTCGAGCTGTGCGGGGTGGCGCGCTCCGGGGCGGAGGCGGTGGCTCTGGTGCCCGAGCTGCGGCCGGACCTGGTCTTCATGGACATCCAGATGCAGGGCATGGATGGCCTGGAGGCCATAGCCAGGATCCAGCAGACCCACCCGGACATCATCTTCATCCTGTCCACAGCCTATGAGCGCTTCGACATAGCCCAGCGCGCAATCCCCCTGGGACTGTTCAACTACCTGGTCAAGCCCGTCTCTCGAAAGGCCCTGGAGGAGGAATTCGCCAAGGTAAAGGCCCAGTTGGACGACATGCGCGAGAAGTCCGACCAGCGTTCGCGGGAGGCCCGCTTCGCCCAGCTCATGCGCGAGGAGGAAATGAAGCGCTTCCTCCTGGGTTTGGCCTGGAAGAGCCCTGGCGAGGAGGAATGGCGGGAGTTCGCCCGCCTCTTCGCGGTCAAGGGCGACACGGCCGCGGTCATGCTGGTGAAGGCCGAGGCGTCTACGCCTCCGGCCCGGACCGAGGCAGCCTACCAGGGGCTGTGCCGCAGGCTGCAGTACAAGCTCACCTGCTTATCAGCCGTCTTGGCCGGGCAGGCCATCATGCTCATCCCCGAGCCGGCCGAACCTGAGCGGCTTCCGGAGATCGTAGAGGCGGCCCTGCCGGGGACGGAGGGACCGGAGCTTCGATACGGCCTAGGAGCCTTCCGGCACTATAGCGCCCTGTCAGAATCCTACCGCGAGGCCTTCGAGCAGCTGCGCAGCCTGGAGGGCGGCCGGGATTCGGCGGTGGCCCGCCGACGCCAAGAGCGCGAGCTCAGAGACAAGCTCATTTACGGGGAGTGGGATGAGGCCATGGCGCGCTACGAGCGGCATTGGACGGATGTCTTCGTGGCTAACGACTTCCAGACCGCTAAGGCAAGGATGATCGCCTTCTTCGCCGGGCTGTTTGACAGCCTGGACGCAGAGAAATCCGTCCAATGCGAGATAGACGTGGATCCGGCCGAGGAGATATCTGCCCTGAGCTCCCTGGCCGCTTGGCGGCAATGGTCGGACTACATGATGGACCGCCTGCGCTACATCATCAAGGAGAACAGGGATCAGTACTTCCCGCGCCCCCTGGGCCTGGCGGTCAACTACCTCCGCGCCAATTACGCCAAGCCCATCCAGCTGGCCCAGGTGGCCGAGCACTGCCGCATCTCCCAGGGCTACCTGAGCCGCCTCTTCTCCGAGTACCTGAACACCACCTTCATCGATTACCTGAACGAGCTGCGGGTGGGCGAGGCGGCTAGGCTCCTGCGCGCTGGAGGCAAGTCGGTCAAGGAAGTCGCTTACATGGTGGGCTACGGCGATCCGAACTACTTCAGCCGCGTTTTCCGGCGCTACATGAAGGTATCCCCCTCCGAGCTGACAAAGGGAGGCGTGAATGGCGAAGAATAGGGTACTCATCCTCCTGGTCGCGCTGCTGGCCCTCTCCTGCACCGCGCGCAGGCGGCCCAAGGACGAGCTGCGCATCGGCTTCTCCGCGGCCACCGACCTCTTTCTCCTGGAGCGCTGGGACAAGGACATCCGCGTCTTCAGCAACGTGGCCCGCGAGCTGGGGGCTGAGGTGATTTTCGCCAAGTCTCCCGGCGACGCCCTGAGCCAGATCCCCCAGATTCAGTATCTCCTCCAGCAGGATATCGACGTGCTGGTGGTCATCCCCCAAGACATGGACATCCTGGGGGGCATCGTCAAGAAGGCCATGGCCAAGGGCATCCCGGTGCTGACCTACGATCGGCCCATCATGCAGGTGCCTATCTCGGGCTACGTCTCCTTCGACAACCGCGAGGTCGGCAAGCTGATGGCCACGGCTCTCTCCTCCAAGGTGCCAAGGGGCAGGTACTTGATCGTCAACGGTTCCATCCACGACAACAACAGCTTCGAGGTCAGCCGGGGCGTGCACGAGGTTCTGGATCCCCTGATAGCCCGCCAGGACATAAGCCTTGTGGACGAGATCTGGCTGGACTTCTGGAGCTTCGACGAGGCCCGCCAGAAAATCGGCAAGGTCCTGGAGCGCACCACTGACATAGACGCCATATCCTGCGCCAACGATCAGCTGGCCGGGGCGGCCGTCAGCCTCCTGGCCGAGCGCCGCCTGGCCGGCAAGGTTCAGGTGGTCGGGCAGGACGCCGACCTCCTGGCCTGTCAGAGGGTGGTGGACGGCCTCCAGCTGATGACGGTCTATAAGCCCCTCCCCAACCTGGCTACCCGGGCCGCCCGCGTGGCCGTCCAGATGGCCAAGGGGGAGCGTCCTGTTCCGGACAAGTGGTTCGATAACTCCAGCGGGCAGGATGTACCCTATTACGTCGAGATACCCAAGGCGGTATATAAGGAACAGATGGATGCCACGGTCATCCAGGACGGTTTCCATTCCCGGGAGGACGTCTACAGGACGGCGCAAGCACGGGAATGACATGATCCCAGTGCTAGTATTCCTGGGCCCGAGGGGGCGCCGATGGGGAAAAGCCAGGACATGTCAAAAGATTCCTGCTTCGCGCCATAGGGAATAGGGCCTATAATGGCCACGAATTTC
>CAYYCP010000018.1:0-47702 GCA_964470375.1 uncultured Spirochaetales bacterium | reverse complement strand
GTGGTCACGGTCCTGGGAGTGAGCGTTTTATCTTCCCTGCCTGAGCTGACGATCTCGGCTTTCGCCATAGGGGGCGGGAACGCGGAACTATCCATCGGTAACGTGATAGGCTCGAATTTCGTCACTCTGACCTTCGTGACGGCGGTCTGCGCCCTGATACGGCCCATCGATATTGAGGAAGAGGTTCGCGAACGCGAGTCCAGCTGGATGATCCTATCCTCGGCAATGGTGCTTATGCTTTCCCTGGACGGGAAGGTAAGCCGCCTGGACGGCATCATTCTCATCCTCCTCTACCTACCCTACATCATCTCGGTGATTAAGGTTGACAGGAACCCGGGGGCCGTGAGGGAGGCCGTGAGCGGAAAGATCTGGCCTAAGGTCCTGATATCGCTGGCGGCCATTGGCGGGATCATACTGGGGGCTAAGTACGCTATTGACTCAGGGCAGCGGCTGGGGGAACGTCTGGGCATACCGGCCCTGGCCTTGGGGGTCATCCTCTTCGCATTCGGGACCTCGCTGCCGGAGCTGTCCATATCCCTGGCGGCCACCCTTAAGAAAAAGGCCTCGGTCACCATAGGGGAGGTCTACGCCTCCAACATTTTCACCCAGTTGGTAGTGCTGGGAATCTGCGCCTTGATATCGCCCATCGCGGTCTCGGGGAGCATGCTCTCCTTCGCTATGCCCTTCCTCATCCTGGCCGCTGTCATAATCCAGCTGTTCATTACATCAGGGCGTAGGCTGCGAAGGCTGGAGGCCCTTCTTCTCCTGGGCTTCTACGCCGTCTTCGCGGTGGCGAGTTTCTTCGACTTGCCCAGCCTGGACGAGCTGGTCCGGTTCTAGGGCTGGCCCGACAGGCTTAGGGGGCGGGCATGCTCCATATCGCTCCGGTAGGCGGACCGTCGGCGTCATCCAGGCCCCCCAGGAACCAGAGCCGCCCGCCGAAGACGGCCAGGCTTCCCTCGTCGGCCGGCCAGGGTAGGGGGGCGGCCTCAATCCAGTCCCCGTTTGGCTTGAGAATGGCCATAGAGGATAGGGCCGTCCCCGTCGAGTCGCGGCCGCCAGCCGTTATGAGCCCGCCCCCGGGGGCGGCGCAGGCGGCGGCCCCGAAGAAAAAGGCCGGGGCGGGGGGCTCGCGGCGCCAGGCTATGCCATCGGCCGAGGACCAGGCGCTGCGGGTGAGATACGAATCCTCGCCGCTGGAATAGTAGCCGCCCACGATCCATATTCTCTCCCCGTCCGAGGCGGCCGACTGCATGGAGGCGAAGCCCGGCGCGGGATCTGCCCTGACAGCCTCCCAGGTCCTGCCATCCGCGCTTCGGTAAATCCCGTCCAGGGCGGCTATCCTGGCTTTCTGCCCGGGCTCCGATGGAGGCAAGGGCCCTTCGCCCCCGAAGGCCCAAAGGTAGCCGGCGTGGGCTACTAGGGAGAGGCCGGCCCGCGGTCCGAAGGCGGCGGCATCGGTCTCTAGTCTCCAAACGCTGCCGTCCTCCGAGGACCAGACGTCGGAGCGGTACGCCTGGGCCTCTTCATAAGGCGATGCCAGGCCGCCGGCGATCCAGAGGCGGCCCTTGAAGCTGGCCGCGCCCAGGCGCCAGCGAGGCTCCCAGATGCCAGAATTTTCTTGGTAGGAGTAGTAGGTGGCCGAGGGACCATGGGCGGTCCATGTCCTGTCCGGACCCATGGACCAGGTGTCGGCCAGGACCTGCTCATGGGCGGGATCCAAGCGGCCTCCTAGGACATAGAGCCTACCCGCATGGACGAGGCTGGCCTGACCGAAGCGCGCCGCGGGGAGAGACTTCCGCGAGGGGGCGGCGTGGAGCTCCCAGGCCTTTCCGTCACGGCTGGACCAAAGATCGTTGTCTAGGGTGAAGCCTCCCACCGCGACGCCTGGCGAGGAGCTGACGGAGCCGGGGGCGCCGGCGATGCACCAGAGGCGGCCCTTGAAGGAAACCAGGGCGGCGCCCTCTCGTACGCTCTCCGAATAGGAGGAGTTTTCAGGTTTGCGGAGGTAGCGCAGGAAGCCGGGGATGGCGGCGCCAGCATCGCTCTTTGTCCAGGACAGGGAGTCCCTGGATAGCCTGATACCGTCTGAACAGATAGCGTAGAGTACGCCGCCCAGCTCCCCCGGGATTGAGAGGAATGCAGGGGCGGATGCGGCCTTTGTCCAGGCCGAGCCGTCCTTAGAGGCATAGATAGCGGCGCCGGCCTTGTCCCAGGCGTACAGGCCGCCCTTGAAGGACCAGGCTGATTTCAGGACCGGGAGGCTGGCCTTAGCTTCCTTGAAATTGATGCCATCGGGACTGGAATAGGCCTTGGCCCCGCCTTGGGAATTGGCGATGATCCAGAGCCTGTCGGGGAGGGCAATGGCCAGGAGGCTCGATGTCCCCGGGGCGATGAAGGAGATATCGGCGGCCTCCCAGGAGCGTCCGTCGGCGGACGTCCAGGCGTCGATGATCCCCTCACCTTCTCTCATCCCAACAGCCTCGGAGATGCCTCCTATGAGCCATAGCTTTCCTCTAAAGGCGCAGAGGGAGGGGGATTCGCGGGGAGGGAAAGGGGGATCAGCGGCTAGGCGTTCCCAGGTATCCCCGTCGGTACTCTTCCAGACATCGTTCGTGGAGACTGAGGTGGTGCCCATGCGCATGCCGGCAGCCAGGTAGAGGGCATCGCCCATGACAGTGACGGCGTGGTTCATGCGAGGGGAAAAGCGCAGGGGCGTCTCCAAGCGCCAGGCTGAGGATGATCCCTGGGCTGAGACATTGGATGCCGAGATAAAAAAGAGCGCCATCGATGCGAAAACCGATGAACGTCTGCCACGAGTGCCTGCCCGCATATCGACCTCCCCTCGGAGCCTCCATCAGGCTTTTCTCCCCGAGAAAAAGAAGTATAATCCATCGAAGCTTCAAAATGGATAGGCCGAGGGTTTTGCTCTCAGGAGCGCCATTCGACACCGCTAAGAGTAGTGGTGTCGTCTCAACTCGCCCGCAAGGCTCACGATAGATCCTCGCGGTTTTTCAGATCCTGCTCCTCTATGAGCCTAGTGCTTCCGAATTTGGGAGAGGAGAAAATCAAATGTGCTTACCATTCTTAGGGAGAAGATAGTAAGTTACTGTATTATATATAGATATTAGTATAAGGTTTCGAGGGACGAAAAATGAGAGAAAACTGGCAATGCCAGATCCTTTCTCCAATACATCCTGAGGGTCCAGAAGTATCGTCTTTTTGCCGATCATCTACTATATTATTGCATGATTGGCGTTTGGCCGTATCATGGGAGGGAGGGGCCGCGAAGCCGCGGCGAGGCTTCATGCTGTTCAAGACGATGCGATTGCCCATATCTATCCTCCTATCCGTTTGTCTCCTTGGCTTGATCGCCTGCAATGGCAAGGAGAAGTCTCCCCCTCCCGAGACGCCCAGCCCGGCTGTGGCGGAATCACCCTCTCCCCAACCCAGCCCCAAGCCGGCCGCCGGCAAAACCATCAAGGTTCCAGTCCTGATCAAGGAATCCCGCTACCACGGCACGGACAAGTTGGACGAGTACTACAGCTATGAATACGATGCCGCGCTTAAAGTCCTCCTTTCAAAGACTCTGCACGACTCCCAGCGCAGCGCCCCCCAAGGGAAATCCGTCTACGAATACGACGCCAAGGGCCTGCTGATCCGTGAGACTGTCTACGGCCCGGAGAACGTCCTCAAGTACAGGATCGATTCGACCTACGGCCCGGACGGCCTCAAGCTCCAGGAGACCCGGCGGGATCCGCGCAATGTGGTGGTGCTCACATCGCGCTTCGCCTACGACGAGGCCGGGAGGCGCACATCGTGGAAGATCTTCATGGGCGAGGACGAGTTGGTGGGCGAGACCCAGTATCGCTATGAGGAGGGCCTCCTCAAGCGCATCACCCTGAGAGCCCGTGAGAACGAGTATCGCGGGATGATTCAAATAGAGCACGATAAGAAGGGCCGCGAGATTTCGCGCACCAATATCACCGCCCGGGGCACGACCGAGTCCTACGAGGACTATACTTATGAGGGCGACAGGCTGGCCCAGGAGCGCAAGACCGGTGTGACCGGCAAGCTTCTCCTGACCATTCTCTATGATTACGACAAGGCCGGATCGCTCATCAAAAAAACGGTCAAGAACGATAAGGGCAAGGTCAAGGAGTACACGGTCTACGAGTACGCCTATAGGGAAGAGGAAGCGCCGGCCGAATGAGGGCCGATGGGAGAGCCTGGGTATGGTGAGGAAAATCGCGACGCTCTGCCTCATCCTTGGTATCGCCGGACTCTTGCCCGCGGACGAGAGCGTCGACATCTTCAAGCAGATCTATTCCCAGGCCAACAGCTTCAAGCAGAAGTACTTCGCCCTATCCATGCTTGTGGAGACAAAGGACCCGGTGGTGGCCTTCCTCCTGGAGAGCGGCCTCAAGGACATCCTTAACACCGACCGGGCCGCCCTGTCCGCCTCAGAGCGCGACTCCCACGACGCCATGCTCTCGCTGATCTGTACCGGTCTGGGAGACTACCTCCACGAGGAATCCCAGGACGACCTGATGCGGGTGGCCCGCGGGGCCTATCCGGCCGCGATCCGGGCCGAGGCCCTCATAGCCCTCGGTCGGATGCGCGCCCTAGCCTACGTGGAGCCTATCGCCGCCCTCCTGACCGAGCTCAATCTCAAGGCCAGCGCCTACCCCTCGGACGATGAGATCCTGGCGCGCGCCTGCATACTCTCCCTGGGCAAGATGGCCCACCTGAGCGGCTGGATCCCGGTCTTCTATGCTTCCCAGGGGCGCTTCTCCAGCAGCTTGCGCCTGGTGGCCGACGAGATTCTCCCGGTCATGCTCGACGATCCCAGCCCGGCCGTAGCCGAAATCCTTGCCAAGGAGACGGTGCCTCTCAAGACCGCCGCCCTCAAGTATGAGAATCGCTCGCGCGCCCCCAGGGAGCGCAAGATCGCCATCGGCATAACCGCCCTCAGGGCCGGAGCTGAGGCTAAAGGCTATTCCCCCCAGGAGAAGAGCGCTGCCTGGGGCCTGCGTTCCCTGGCCATGCAGACCCTTATCAACCTGGGGGACTCAGGCATGGAGGCGGTCGAGCTGTGCAAGGCCCTCTGGCCGGCGGCCGAACTGGACGAGAAGCTCCTTATCCTGACCGTCTATGGAGCCAATAAGCGGAATGAGGCCGCGGTGGAGCTGAACAGCATCATCCTGGACTATAACCGGCAACGCACCGAGTCTCAGGCCAACCAGGACCTTGAGCGCCTGGCTAAGGCTGCCATCCAGAACGCCGGGCGCTCTGAGAATCCCAAGGCCATCCCGGGCCTCAAGGCCGTGACCGAGAACTCTCACTGGTCATCGGGGGTTAGGGTCGCCGCGGCAGACGCCATGAAGGCCATCCTAGGCGAATGAGTCCGCGCTCCAGTAGGGACAACGGGGAGGCGCGCAGGTCCGTCGATGGCAGGGCAGAGCGCGCGGGTTCGGATTGTCCGGATTCAGGCGAGACGGTCAACGCCGTCAGGCGCGCCATGGCCTTGATCGAATGCCTTTCGCAGCATCGCCGCCTGGGCCTGGAGGAGATCTCGCGCCTCACCGGCTTGGCCAAGCCTACCGCTCTGCGATTTCTGTCCACCCTGCGTGTCCTTGGCTACGCCCGACGAGATCAAGGCGAGGCCTACTATCTGACTCTCAAGACCTTCATGGTCGGGTCGCGGGCCCTCGAGCACATCGACATTATTGACGTAGCCCGCCCCGAGGCCGAGCGGCTCTGCGAGGAGTTGGGCGAGACGGTGCACCTGGGGATGCTGGACGGTGATCATGCGGTCTATGTCCTCAAGGTGGAGTCGCGCCAGGCCATCCGCATGTATTCGCGGGTGGGGCGGCAGATACCCCTGCACTGCACTGCGATTGGCAAGGTCCTCTTGGCCGGCCTCGCGCCCGCGGAGTACGCCGACTTGGTCTCACGGATGCACCTGGACGCCTACACGCCGGCCACCCTGGGCGACCGGGCTGCCCTGGACGCCGAGGTGGAGCGGGTACGCGTGCGCGGCTACGCCCTGGACGCCGAGGAGCGCGAGGAGGGCATCCGCTGCCTGGCTGCGCCCGTCAGAGACTACTCAGGGGCCGTGGCAGCCGCCTTGAGCGTCTCTTGGCCCTCTTTCCGCTACCGTGAAGAGGGAGAGGCCGAGTATGCCCGGGCTATCCGTCGGAGGGCTGACGCGATCTCGGAGATCATGGGCGGGCAGGGGGCTGGTTGAATCGTTTCGCCGGAATCCTTTCCGCCGGCCTCAACGCCTGACCCGGCCTGAGGCGTCCCCGGCCGCCAGGGCACGGATCTCGGCAAGGCTTGCCAGGTTGAAGTCCCCGGGGAAGGAGTGCTTGAGGGCCGAGGCGGCCACCGCGAATTCCAGGGAGGCCTTCTCGTCTCCATCCATGTTGAGGAAGCCGTAAATGAGGCCGGCGGCGAAGGCGTCACCCCCGCCTACCCGGTCGACGATGTCGTCTATCGAATACACCCTGGAATGGATACAACCGGATGCTCCGGAGAGGATGGCGCTCCAGCCGTTGGAGTCGGCGGAGCGGCTCTGGCGCAGGGTGATGGCCAGGGCCGAGAGATTCGGGTAGGCGGAGCGGACCTTCTGCGCCAGCGCCGCGTAGGCTTCGGCCGGGACTTCCCCGGCATCGGGATCAGCGCCCTCGATGGCGATGCCCAGGCAGTTCTGCACGTCCTCCTCATTGGCCACCAGGACGTCCGCGAGGGCGGCCAGCGGGCGCATCACCTCGGCGGCGCGCTTGCCGTAGTTCCATAGCTTTTTGCGGAAATTGAGGTCGATGGAGACGCGGGCCCCGGCCGCGCGGGCGGCCTTAGAGGCCTCCATGCAGGCATCGGCAGCGCCCTGGGAGAGGGCCGGGGTGATGCCTGTGAAGTGGAACCAATCCGCTCCCTTCAGGATGGTCGCCCAATCGAAGCTGCCCGCTCCGACCTTGGAGATGGCGGAACCCTCACGGTCATAGATGACGCTGGAGGCCCGTTGATTTGCGCCCGTCTCCAGGTAGTAGACCCCTAGGCGACCGCTCCCTATGCGGATTTCCGAGACGTCCACGTTATACTTGCGAAGTTCGGCCAGGGCGGCCGCGCCAAGGGGGTTGTCCGGGAGGGAGCTGACGAAGGCGGCGGATTCGCCCAGGATGGCCAGGGATACGGCCACGTTGGCCTCTCCCCCGCCGAAGCTGGCCTTGAGGAGGGGCGATTGAAAGAGCCTCTCGCGCTCAGGCGGGGCGAGGCGGAGCATGATTTCCCCGAATGTGATGATGCGATGCATGGCGGCCTCCTTTTCCCGGCAGGGTCGGGATATTCTATGGAAATGCTGTTTTCACTAAGAAATAAAGTATCTCTATTGCCACCAGCCCGGAAGGCTGCTATCCAAAAAATGAAAGTTGTTTCATCCCAATCTTGCTCTAGGACTATACCATCCGATGCCAAGGGCGCGCCGAACGAGCCTTAGTGTAGGGGATGGATGGAAAATCGTCAATATAAAAATGGAACACTGTTCCATAAAGAAAATATATGGTATACTCATCGATGGAGGGAACCATGAACCCTGTCCTCAAGGCGATCGGCGATATCGGCCTTGTCCCGACTATCAAGATACATGATGCCAGCCAGGCGCCGGCTCTCGCCCGCGCCCTTGTCCATGGAGGCATCGGCATAGCGGAGATCACCTTCCGCACCCAGGCGGCCGGCGAGGCCATCCGCGCCATCGTCGATCAAGTTCCCGAGGTCCTGGTGGGAGCGGGGACGGTCATCGACGTTGAGCGGGCCCGGGCGGCCATGGAGGCCGGGGCGGCCTTCATCGTAGCCCCCGGCTTCAACCCGGCGGTGGTGGATTTCTGCCTGGAGCGGGGCATACCTGTCGTGCCCGGCATAGACGGGCCCTCGGGGGCCGAGGTCGCCCTGGGGAGGGGCTTGGAAGTAGTCAAATTCTTCCCGGCCGAACAGTGCGGTGGTGTAGGTATGCTCAAGGCCATGGCCGGGCCCTTCCCCGAGCTGTCCTACCTGCCTACCGGGGGCATCGACGCCACTAACATCGGCCCCTACGCTCGTTGTCCCCAGGTACATGCGATCGGCGGCAGCTGGATGGCCACATCGGCCATGATAGACGCCGGGGACTGGGCCGGCATTTCGGCCGCCTGCCGCGCGGCCCTCCAGGCCCTGCACGGATTTTCCCTCATGCACCTGGGCCTCAACCATGACTCGACGGAGGAGGCCAGGAGCGCGGCCGCCTTTCTGGGCGCCCTTGGCTTTGCACCTAAGGAGGGCGCCTCCTCGATCTTCGCCGGAAATTCCTTTGAGCTGATGCTGGGGCCGGGCCGAGGCCGGTATGGGCATATCGGCCTGACCGCGAATAATATCGATCGGGCAATCGCCTTCCTAGGACGCATGGGGGTGGGGATCGTGGAAGAGACGGTCAAGCGCGACTCCCAGGGCACCAAGGTGGCCTACCTGGACCGCGAGCTGTCAGGCTTCGCGGTACACCTGGCGCGGACCTGAGGCGGCGGCCTCACTCGGCGGCCCGGCGGTAGCGTATGGGTGAAACACCGAAGCGCTTCACGAAGACCCGGCAGAAATAGGCCTGGTCTTGGAAGCCGCACTCGTGGGCGATAGCTCCCACGCTCTTATCGGTGCCTGCCAGGAGGCGGGCGGCATGTTTGAGGCGTACCCGGTTCAGGTATTCCCAGGGGGAGAGGCCTGTCTCCCTTCGGAAGACGCGGCTCAGGTAATCCTCGCTGGCGTTGACCGCCTCGGCGAGCTTCCAGCGCGTGATGCCGGCGGCGAAGCCGGCGTTGAGGGCGGCCACAGCCCGCTTGACGATGAGACCCGTAGGCGCGGGAAGGCAAGCCTGGGGATCCAAGAGGCGGACCGCGATGGCTTTCAACTCTTCCTCCGAGAGGATGCCCTCGTCCAGAGTCACCAAGTCGGGGCGCTGGCCCACGGCCTCGGCCTGGGAAAGACTCAGGGGCGTTTCCAACTCGGCTAGCACAGGCAATCTGCGCGCCTCCCCCTTCCAGGCGGGTCCCAGGATCCTGTCGAGGCTCTCAAGGAAGTCGGGCAGGGGCCCATGGATGATGGCCCTCACCAGTGCGGGAGGAGGACCCGCCGAGAGGCGCATCAGGGCTTGGGGCCCCTCAAGGCGGAGAAGGGGATGACTGCGGCCGCCGGCCGAGAAGGTCGATGGGTGAGCGTCAGATGCCCGGACCTGGGGCTGTTCCCGGTAGAAGACGATTGCCGGAATTTCCCCGCAGGGATCGATGGACTCGAGGTAATCTCGGATGTGCTCGAATCGTTCCGGCTCGCCGCGCTTCCCGGCCGGATCGGGGTAGCAGGCCAGGGGAGCCCTCATGGCCAGGATACTTGCCCGTGAGGTGATATCGGAGAGGACGATCCAGTCGGCCGGTTCAGCCTGGTCCAGGTGCCATACGAGGCAAGCGGCGCCCCCGGCGGCAAGGGCATCGGCATCGGCGCCGGCCTTGATCTCGAAGGGGCGGGCCGATGGATCGTCCGGTATGGGATCATGGCCTGACAGGGTCGGCAGCGGCAGGAGCACCTCTATGACGATGCCTGAGCCTCCAGCCCCGGGGCGCGCCGACACAAGGCCGCCGTGCAGGGCTATGACGTGACGCGCCAGGGCCAGTGAGAGGCCCATGCCCTCGCGGCGGCCTTCAGGATCGGAGAAGGCCTCGAAGAGGGATTCGCGCTCAGCCTGGTCCAAGGGTTCACCGGCTCCCTCCAGGCTAACGGCCAGACGTGGGGGACGTAGGGAAACGTTGACCCTCGGCGCCTGTCCGTCCGAGCGGGCGCGCAGGTAGTCGGCCAGGCGGGCGAGTGCGGTGACCAAGCGACCTGAATCGGCGACGATGAGGGGTAGGGGTGTCATCGGGATGGGGTCGGGGTCCAGGGCCGGGGCCAGGATATCGGTCAGGGGGTTGACCACCCGTCGGCGCATGTCCAACTCGTCGATATCAGCCAGCGAAAGGTCCAGGAGGTCGTCAGTCATCTCCAGTTGGCGCTTGGCCAAGGCGCGCAGGGGTGCGCCGCCGCGGCCCATCGCCTCGGCGAATTCGACAATGGACAGGAGGGGCTCCCTCAGCTCACGGGTGACGTTGGCCAAGAGCCTTGTCTTGATGGCCTGAGCCTTCTCGGCCGCCTGGCGGGCCGCCCGATTTTCTTCCAGGAGGGCTAGGGAGCGCAGGGCGGCCGACACAGAGTCGCGCAGGTCCTCGTAGACCCCGCCCTCCTCGGGGCCGATCTCCAGGATGAGGTAGCCCCGGACGCCCGGAGCCCCGGCTATAGGCTCTACCACGAAGCCGCCCGATCCCTCGGTCATGCCCGGAGGCAGGAGGGCTCGGGCGGGGAAGGGCCTGCCGAGGGCATCGGGCGCCTCGGGCCAGGCGGCTGCGAGGGAGGCTCGCGATCCATCCTCCTCAAGGAGGGCCAGGCGGACCGAGGGGATGTCCAGATCGATCGCCGCCCGCCCGAGGACCGAGCCCAGCTCGTCCATGGAAGAGGCGGCCATGAAACCGTAGTCCATCTCGCGCAGAATCCTTGACTTTCGCGATTCCTTCCATTGATGGAGGGTCAGGGCCCGCGAGGCCGCCTCGGAGATCAGTATTCTGGCAGCATCAGCGGCCTCCTCCGCCCGCCGTCGCTCGGCTTTGCCCTCCGCTCCGCCCTTGGCCCGGCGGAGTACGGATACCGCGGCCTGCCAGGGACCGGGATCGAAACCCGAATGAAGGGCCCGATCCAGGGAGCGATCCAGGGCACCCAGGAAGTCTTCCAGCCGACATTGCCCGGCTATTAGCTCGGTCCAGGACCTGGCCACGGCCTCGGTCCAACCAGGGCAGTCGTCGCCGGCCAGACCGGCCGCCCGCACCATTTCCGCGGCCAGATCGCCGGCCGAGGCTGCCTGGCCCACGGGCGAGGCCAGATTGAGGGTTTCCGAGAAGCAGCCGCAGGAACGACGGGTAAGAAGCTCCGGCATCAAGGGCGGTGGGTCGCCGATGGTTCGGCCCTCGAGCCTATCCAGGATGAGCTTGAAGGCCTCCGCGCCCTGGCTGTCGAAGGGCATGCGTACCGTGGTCAGGGGCGGGTAGGTGAGGCGGCTCTCCTCGCTGTCGTTGAAGCCGGTCAGGGCCAGATCATCGGGCACGGCGAAGCCCAGGGCGTTGAGGTGGTGGATGGCATCGAAGGCCTGAAGGTCGCTGGAGGCCATCAGGGCGTCGAAGTCCCTGCCCGGCCTGAGGCCGCGTTCCTCGCAGAGTATGTCGACTCCTCGCCGGCCTTCGTCCCAGGCCAGGGGCGGGGTGACCAGCTCCGGTCTCTCATCCAAGTCGGCCTCACGTAGGGCATCCCGGTATGCTTGGAGACGCTCGCCGGCTGAGACGTGGGCTTCAGGGCCGCGGATGAAGGCCGGGGCGTGGATGCCATGCTGCCCGAGTAGGTGTGACATCAGGGCCCGCATCCCCCCATAGGCGTCGATGCGAACGAGGGGGCTGGAACCGACGCGCTGTGCGATGGAGACCATGGGCAGGCTGGCCCAGCGTTCGTGGAAACGCTGCAATTCCTCCTCGCCGGCCGTGCCGCCCAGTGAGGATGCCCACGAGATGAGGCCGTCTGCTCCTTCGGGGCCGATGAGGTCGTAAACGAAGAGACGCTCGCGATCCTCGACCCGCCCCGACCCTAGTCTCCCCCCGGGAAAGATCAAGAGACGCACGTTGCGCCGGCGGGCCTCCCGAACCATGCACGGCCATATCAACTTTCCCGCGCCGGTATGGATGCTCCCGAGCGCGAAGGCTATGCGTGCGCGAGCAGGCTCCCGCGAACCCTCCTGGCTCATTTGACAAATGGTAGCACAGTATGGCGGAATGATGTACTCGGGCGAGGGCGTAAAAATGCAAAAAGTCGCCGCCGCCCTTCATTGCCAAGGCGGGCGGGGCGGTCCAGAATGCCCTGCACGCGGGAAAGGGGAGAATATGCGCGCTTTCATGGACGAAGACTTCCTGCTCGACGTTCCCACCGCCCGGCGTCTCTACCATGAGACGGCCGCCGGTCTCCCGATCATCGACTACCACTGTCACCTTGACGCCAGGGACATAGCCGCCGACCGGCGCTTCAATGACCTGGCCGAGATATGGCTGGGCGGCGACCATTACAAGTGGCGGGCCATGCGAGCCGACGGGGTGGACGAGGATCTCATCACTGGGAATGCCCCGCCCAAAGAGAAATTCCGGGCATGGGCAGCCACCCTGCCCCACCTGGCCGGCAATCCCCTCTACCATTGGACGCACCTCGAGCTACGGCGCTACTTCGGCATCACGGAAGCCCTCGGTCCGGCCACGGCCGATTCGATCTGGGAACGCGCCAATGCCGCCCTGGCCGATCCCGCCTTCTCGGCCCTGGCTATCCTGGAGCGCATGAAGGTGGAATTCGTCGGCACCACGGACGATCCGGCCGACGGGCTCGAGGGCCACGCGGCGGTACGGGCCGCGGGCCGGACCAAGACCAAGGTGCGCCCCTCCTTCCGCCCGGACAAGTCCATCCACATAGGAGCCCCGGGCTTCACCGCCTACGCCGAGCGCCTGGGCGCTTCAGCCGGCTTGCGGATCTCGGACTTTGCCAGCCTCTGCCGGGCCCTGGCGGCCCGTATGGATTTCTTCGGATCGATGGGCTGCCGGGCCTCGGACCATGCCTTCGGGCTCCCGCCCTGCGCCTGGGATGAGGCTGCCGCCGACCAGGCCCTGAGGGACGCCCTGGCCGGCCTCCCGCCAGGACCCTACGGGGCCGAAGCCCACGCGACCCGTCTCCTGGCCTTCCTCTCGGGCGAATACGCCCGTCGCGGCTGGCTGATGCAGCTCCACATGGGCTGCCAGCGCAACCTCAACTCGGCCGCCTTCGCCGCCCTGGGGCCGGACACGGGCTACGACGCCTCCCTGGACGAGCCCATGGCCCGGCCCCTGGCCGCCCTCCTGGACAGGCTGGTCGCGGCCGGGAATCTGCCGCGTACCGTGCTGTACTCGCTCAACCCGGCCGATTATCCGGCCCTGACCACGGTTATGGGCTGCTTCCAGGGCGGGGGCTGGCCTGGCCTCATCCAGCTCGGCTCAGCCTGGTGGTTCTGCGACCACCTGGACGGCATGGATGAGCAGATGCGGGTCCTGGCTGCCACTGGTTCGCTATACCGCTTCATCGGCATGCTCACGGACTCGCGCAGCTTCCTCTCATATCCCCGCCACGAGTACTTCAGGCGCATCTTCTGTCGCCTCCTTGGAGGCTGGGTGGACGCGGGCCTCTTCCCGGAGGATTGGGAGAGCCTTACCGAGATGACGCGCCGAGTCTGTTACGCCAACGCCCGTGAGTACCTGGGCTTGGAGGAGGGAGACCGGGCCTACTGAAAACTCGGGTAAGAAGAAGACATGCTCGGCATGCCGTCTTGGATATGAACCCCTTAATCGCCCAGGCCTAGGCCGCGCAGGAAGGGCAGGCTGGCTGCCAAGTCCGCGGCCGGGGAGCCCTCCAGGATCACCGGGGCGTCGGGGGCGGCCTCCCTTATGATGGAGGCCAAGGCGAACCAGTCCATCCGCCCACGGCCCGGCGGCAGGGCGTCTATCTTTCGGCCATCTTCAAGGACGAAGTCCTTGGCGTGGACGAGGGCGATGCGGCCTTTCAAATGGTCGGCTTGGTCGGCCAGGGCGACCGCATCCGGCGGAGGGCCGGACGCCGGGACAAGGTTGACCGGGTCCCAAAGGGCTAGGACCCGGGGGGAGCCCAGGTCAGCGATGAGGCGGCCCAGGAGGGAGGCCGAGGAGATAGTCTCCTTGTCCGCCACCGCCTCCACGGCGATGCGCACGCCCTCCTGGGCGGCGATCCGCTCGAGGCGCCCGAAGGCCTCCAGGGCCAGGGCGTAGGTTTCCGGCGCGTGCGTATCCGGGCCGCGCGAACCCGTCTCGGTGGCCACCAGGCCGCAACCGAAGGCCCGAGCCGCGCGCAGGTGGAGCTCAAAGCGGGCCAGGTCCCGCTCGCGGGCCACCGGATCGGGATGGACTGGATTGATGTAGCAGCCGAGTGCGGCCACGGTCAGGCCACGCTCGGCGAATGCCCGCCCGACGGAGCGGGCGAAGGGACCTGTGAATGCGGTGGGGTCGGCGGGCGCATCCGGCAGGGCCTTGGAGGGAGCCAGCTGGACAGCCCGGAAGCCCAGGTCGGCGGCGGCGGCCGCGATGCCCTGGGCGGGCAACCGGCCAAGGTCGTGGGCGCGGACTCCCAGGACGTTCATGGGGCCAGGATAGGTTCCGAGGGCTTGGCGGTCAAGCTGAGGGGGTGCCGATGGGCAACATCATCGTGCGGGAAGGCGACGTCCAGGGCGCCATCGATGACTGCGCGGCAGGCGGAGGCGGCGCGGTGGTTCTGCCCGCGGGCCGCTGGGAGAGCGGCCCCCTGGAACTGCGCTCGGGTGTGGAGCTGCGCCTGGAAGCCGGCAGCGTCCTGGCATTCACCGACGACTTCTCCGCTTACCGGCCGGTCTGGACGCGCTGGGAGGGCGTCCGCTGCCATGCCCTGCATCCCCTCCTGTGGGCGTATGGCTGCCGAAACGTGTCCGTCACCGGCAGCGGCATCCTGGACGGGCGGGGCGCGGCCTGGTGGGCCGCGGTTCGGGAAGCCCGCCGTCTGGGCCGCGAACGCCCCCTCACCGAGCTGGAGCTCGAGCTGGCCGAGCTCAACCGCGGAGCGGGCGGCCAACCCTCCGGTGGCGGGGGGCGCGGAACTCAGTTCCTCCGCCCGCCCCTCCTCCAATTCATGGAGTGCGAGGGTGTGCGCTTGGAGGGCATCAGCCTTGTCGATTCGCCCTTCTGGACCGTGCACCCCCTCTTCTGCAAGGACGTGCGGATCCGGGGCATAACTGTGGTCAACCCGCCCGAGGCACCCAACACCGACGGCCTGGACATAGATTCATGCGAGGATGTGCAGGTTGAGGACTGCCGCTTCGACGTGGGCGACGATTGCCTGTGTCTCAAGTCCGGTTCAGGCCCGGACGGACGCGAGGTCGGCCTCCCCACCAGAGGCGTAAGCGTTTCAGGCTGCCTGATGCGCTCCGGCCACGGCGGGGTGGTCATCGGTTCGGAGACCGCCGGGGGCGTGCGCGGGGCCACCTTCCGCGACTGTGTCTTCGATGAAACCGACCGGGGCATTCGGGTGAAGTCCCGGCGCGGTCGCGGCGGCCGCATCGAGGACCTGGAGTTCCGCGGCATCGAGATGCGCGGGGTCCTCTGCCCCCTGGTGGTGAATATGTACTACCGTTGCGGCTCGGAAGCCGAGCCCGATTTCCTCTTCAGCCTGGGGGCCAGGCCGCGCGACGAGGGGACCCCCGCGCTGAGCGGCCTACGCGTAGCTGATTGCCGGGCCACGGGCATCCGCGCGGCGGCTGCCCTTGTGGCCGGCCTGGCGGAAAGCCCGATCGAGGGCTTGCACGTCTCGGATTGCGATTTCAGCCTGGCCCAGGCCGCCCATGTTCCCGCCGACCAGGCTGCCATGAGCCGCGGCCTGCCTCCCGCGACCGGGCGCGGCATGCGCTTTTTCCATGTCAAGGGCGGGAAACTGCGCGGCGTGCGCGTCCTGGACGGCTCCGGCTCCCCCCTGCCGCCGGAGATAGGACCGGGTGCCGATCTGTCCTTCTCCGATTGATGTGCTCGGCCGACCGGGCGGTCGGCCTTGACAGCTGCATACCCCGCGGATAGATTAATCCGAACCCTGCCAGGCGGAGGTCCCATGCATAGCGTCAGCGTCCGTCTCGATCCGCCCTACGAGGTCAGTATAGGCCGGGGCCTGCTGGCCGACCTGCCCGGGCTTGTGCGCCTCAAGGATCGCCGGGTCCTGGCGGTCACTGATTCTAACGTTGCGCGACATCATTTAAAGGCGTTGATGGGTGCGGTATCCGATAAGGCCGCCGCCTGCGCGGCTGTGGTCCTGCCGTCCGGCGAGGCGAACAAGGACCTGCGGGCCGCGGAGCGGGTCTACCGTGCCGCAGACTCCCTCAACCTGGATCGCGGCGGCCTGATTCTGGCCCTGGGCGGGGGAGTGGTCGGGGACGTGGCCGGTTTCGCCGCGGCCACGTGGTGCCGGGGCGTGGGTTTGGCCCAGCTGCCTACTACTCTCTTGGCCATGGCCGACGCCAGCGTCGGCGGCAAAACCGGGGTGGACTATCGCGGGCGGAAGAACGGCGTGGGTGCCTTCCACCAACCCGAGGCCGTGGTCATGGATCTGGACCTGCTGGCCACCCTGCCCGCGCGCCAGCTCTCCAACGGCATGGCCGAAGTCATCAAAGCCGCATGCATCGCTGATCCCGGCCTGCTGGAATTGCTGATGGGGCCGGACCCGGACCTGGGCCAGGCCATCCGCCGGGCCGTCCAGGTCAAGGTGGACATCGTGCAACGCGATCCACGCGAGTCGGGCGAACGGGCCCTGCTCAACTTCGGCCACACCTTCGGGCACGCCATCGAGTCGCATTACCGCTACCGCAAGTGGTTGCACGGCGAGGCCGTGGCCATCGGCATGGCCTTGATCTGGCCTGATCCAATCCTCTTGAGGGTCCTGGCGCGCTGGAACCTGCCTCTCCGCGATCCCGCCCTTGATCCGGCCCGACTGGCCGAGGGCCTGTCCAAGGACAAGAAGAATGCCAATGGCCGACTGCGCTTCGTGGACATGGATGGGCCCGGTCGGCCGCGCATACGCGAGCTGGATGCCCAGGGGGTGCAGGAGCTCCTGGAGCGCGCCTCGAGGACGTGGCGGGCGGCCGGGGCCGCTGCAGGAGGAAAGGCATGACCCTAATCTGCCGTCGGGGAAATCGCCTGGCCGGGCGCCTGCGCGTAGCCCCCTCCAAGTCCAGCCTGCATCGCCTCCTCTTCTGCGCCGGCCTGGCCCGGGGTGAATCGCGCATCGCGCCGGAATCGGCCTCTCAGGACGTTGGAGCCACCCTGAACGTGCTGGCCATGATGGGCGCCAGCGTGCAGCGGGCCGAGGGCGGCTTCCGGGTGGACTCGCCAGGACCGCGCCCGGTGTCAGGGTGGGCCGACGTGGGCGAGTCGGGATCGACCCTGCGCTTCGCCATGCCCATCCTTATGGCCCTGGGCGGCAGCATCGTCCTGGACGGTCGCGAGGGCCTGTCGCGGCGCCCCCTTGACCTTTATCAGGAAAGCTTTGCCGGCAAGGGCGCAGAGATCGAGCGTCTTGGTCAGGGCTGGCTGCCCCTGCGCCTCAGCGGCAAACTGCGGGCGGGCGAGTATCGATTACGCGGGGATGTTTCAAGCCAATTCGTGTCCGGCCTTCTGATGGCTCTGCCCATCTTAGAGGGAGATTCCTCCATCGCGCTGAGCACGCCCCTCGAGTCGGCCGCCTACGCGGCCATGACAGCCGCGGCCATGGAGGGCTTCGGGGTGTCCACGGAGCGTGTGGAGCCGGGGACCCGCCCGAGCTTCCCGCACGGAGGCTGGATAGTGCCGGGCGGCCAGCAATACCGCGCCTGCGCACAGGACGCCGAGGCGGACTGGTCGGGGGCCGCCTTCTGGATAGCCGCCAATGCCCTGGGGGCGGACATCGCCCTCGAGGGCCTGGACCGTGAATCCCTGCAGCCCGATAAGCGCATCGTCGACATCGTGGCCGAGTCGCCCATGGAGATCGACGTCAGCGGCTGCCCGGACCTTCTGCCCATCCTGGCGGTCTGGGCCGGCCTGTGCGGGCACGATGTCCTGATCCACGGTGCGGCCCGGGTCAGGCTCAAGGAATCCGCCCGGGTGGCCGCCATGGCCCGCGAGCTCAGGGCTATCGGGGGGCGCGTGGACGAGCTGCCCGATGGGCTCGATATCCATCCCGTGGATTCTTACTCCGGCGGGCGCGTGTCCGGCTGGAACGATCACCGCGTAGTGATGGCCTTGGCGGTGGCTTCGCTTGCCTCGCGCGGGGACATCATCATCGAGGGCGCCGAGGCGGTGGCCAAATCCTACCCCGCATTCTTCGACGATTTCCGAGCCCTTGGGGGGAAGGCCGATGTCGAATAGCGCCGGGCGCTGCATTCGCTATGCTATGTTCGGCGAGTCCCACGGTCCTGGCATTGGGGCCGTGCTGGACGGATTGCCGGCCGGCCTCGAGATCGACCAGGAGGCCCTGGCCAGGGACATGGGCCGCCGCCGCCCGGGGGCCTCCCGCCTTTCCACCAAGCGCGACGAGTCCGATGCCGTCGAGATCCTCTCCGGGATCAGGGACGGGCGCACATCGGGGGGGCCGGTGGCCCTCCTCATCCGCAACACTGATACGCGCAGCTCGGACTACGACCCTGACTTGCCGCGTCCCTCCCATGCAGATCTGGCGGCTTGGTTCAAGCACCGGGGTCAGGCCGACATGCGCGGAGGCGGGCGCTTCTCCGGGCGCCTGACCGCCCCCCTGGTGGCGGCCGGAGCCCTGGCTCGCCAGTTTCTGGAGCGCCGTGGTATCCATTGCGCCAGCCACATCCTCAGCCTGGGCCAGATAGATGACCCGCCCTTCGCCGAGGGCCTTGGCGGGAGGCCTTTCCCCATGGAGGGCCCGGCACTGGCCGCCCTAAGGGAACAATATTTGCCTTTGATAAATGAAGGCCTGCGGGGCTCCATGGAGGCCGCCATCCAAGCCGCCCGGGAAGGGCTGGACTCCCTGGGTGGGCGGGTGGAAACGGCCGTAGCCGGCCTGCCCCCAGGGGTGGGCGAGCCGCCCTTCGAGGGTCTGGAGGGGGCCCTGGCCGTCTGGATCTTCTCTGTCCCGGCGGTCAAAGCCCTGGAATTCGGGGCCGGCAGGGACTTTTGCCGCATGCGCGGCTCCCAGGCCAACGACCCCATCGGCATGGAAGGAAAGGTGCCGCGGCCTCTCTCCAACCGTTCGGGGGGCGTCAACGGCGGCATCAGCAACGGCCTGCCCCTGGTCTTCTCGGTCACCCTGCGCCCCACGCCCTCCATCAGCCTGCCCCAGCGCAGCGTGCGTCTCTCATCGGGGACCGAGGCGGAGTTGGTTATCAAGGGCCGTCACGATCCCTGCATTGTCCCGCGGGCCATTCCGGCCATAGAGGCCGCCGCTCTGCTCGGCATCCTGGATCTCCTTGTGCAGGCGGAAGGCACGGGATGGATGCGCTGAGGCTGGGGCTGGTCGGGCGAAGGCTCGGGCACAGTCGCTCTCCCTTCATCCACTCCTTCCTGGCCCGCGAGACGGGCGTGCGGTTGGAGTACCGTCTGATCGAGACCGAGGATCCCATGTCGGCATTCGGCATGGGTCTTGACGGCTTCAATGTGACCGTGCCCTACAAGGAGAGGGTCCAGCCCGGCCTGGCCCGCTTGGATCCCCTGGCCGACCGGATTGGAGCGGTCAACTGTGTCCGCCGCGGGACTTCCGGCTGGGAAGGCTATAATACCGATTACGCAGGTTTCAAGGCGCTATTGCTCCGGGCCGGCATAGAGGTGTCAGGGGCCGATTGCCTGATACTAGGCACGGGCGGGGCGGCCAAGTGTTGCGCGGCCGTCCTGGCCGACTTGGGCGCGCGTTCCTTGCGTGCGGTTTCGCGGAATGCGGCGGTTTCCAGGAAAGCGGAAGGGCACATGCGCCTGGGCGAGGGCCTGCTCGTTCCCTTGATCAGTTATGAAGAAGCGGCCGTCCTATCGGATATGGTGTCGGTCAACGCGACTCCCTTAGGCATGGATCCGGACCGTAGTTCCCCCCTGCCGGCCCAAGCCGTGGTCCGCATGCGAGCGGCAGTCGACGTGGTTTTCAATCCCACCCTTACGCCCTATCTGGCCGCCGCCGCTGCGGCCGGTATACCCTGCGCTGATGGTTTGGACATGTTGGCCGTGCAGGCGGCCCGGGCCTTCGAGCTCTGGACCGGCCTTGAGGTGGATGCGTCCTTGGAGGAGGTCCTGTGCCGGCGCCTGCGCATGCAAGCCGCCCGCGGCCTGGCCATCGTCGGGCCGCCCTGCTCAGGGAAAAGCACCCTTCTCAAGGCGGTCATGGGGGAGGCCGCCGAGGCAGGCTTGCGGGCGGCCGACCTGGACGCCGAGATAGAGGCCGCCGCCGGTCTGAGCATCCCGGAGATTTTCGCGCGTGAGGGAGAACCGGGTTTCCGCCGCCGCGAAGAGGATGCCCTGAAGGCTCTAGTGGAGGGCGGCTACGCCATCATCGCCTGCGGCGGGGGAGCCCTGACCCGTCCGGCCAATCTAGAGACCCTGCGGAATGATTTGATCCTCCTCCTGGATCCGGGCAAGCCGGAGATACTGAGGCGCTTCGCCACCGCCCAAGCCGGGGCCCGGCCCCTGGCCGCCTCAGCCGAGGCCTTGGAGGAGCTCTATGACAGGCGCGCTCCCGTCTACCGCGCAGCCGCGCGCATAAGGGGGGACGCCACGGCGCTGAAAGCAGTCATTCGCGAGTGGATCGGCATCCGCCGCGCCGAGGGGGGAGAGCATGAGGCTGGATGACATCGAGGTCTGCGTAGTCGGCTTGGGCCTGGTGGGCGGCTCAATCGCCAAGGCCCTCAGGCGGGCTGGGGTGGAACGGCTATGGGGCGTGGACGTGGACTCGGACGCCCTCCTCCTGGCTGAATTCGACGGTGCCATACAGCGCGGCTTTGAGGATCCGCAGGAAGCCCTGGTCCGGTCGGATCTGGTTTTCCTGTGCCTCCACCCGGATGCCATGTTGGAATTTATAAAAGCCAATGTGGGGCATTTCAAGCGCGGAGCCCTGCTCACGGATACGGCCGGGGTACGCCGCGGCATCAACGCCCGCGTGGCCGCCGCCATCAGGCCCGACCTGCGCTTCGTGGGCGGACATCCCATGGCCGGCAAGGAGGATCAGGGTTACCGCGCCTCCGATCCGGACATCTTCCGCGGGGCCAGTTGGATACTCACTCCAGATCCCGCCTGCGCGCGCGCCGACGTTGAGCTGGTGGCCGGCATCGCCCGGGCCATAGGTTGCGATACGGTCAGGGAAACCGACGAGGAGCGACATGACGCCATGATCGCCTACACCAGCCACCTGCCCCACCTGGCCGCGGCCGCTATGGTCCGCAATCCCCTCGTGGGATCGGTGCGCGGCTTTACGGGCGGGAGCTTCCGCGATGCCACCCGAGTGGCTCGCATCAATCCGCGTCTTTGGGCCGACCTCCTCCTCTCCAACGCCGACCAGGTCTTGCCGGTGCTGGACCGTTTTCGGGAGGAGTTGGATAAGCTCCGGGCAGCCATATCCACAGGCGATCGGGGTGCTTTAGAGTCCCTCCTCTTGGAGGCCCGGCGCATGAACGAGGGCAAACACGGCCCGCGCTGAGGCCCTGGCGTGAAAGCCGCTTGAGCGCCGAGGCCAAGAATCGGCTTGCCCCCGGCAACCGCGTGGCTTAGGATTCAAGTGAGGGGGCGCCTATGGACTTTTCCTGGAAGATCGTCATAGACGCGGGGGTCATCTCCTTCGCCATCGTATTAGCCGGCTACCTCCGTTCGCGGGTGCGCTTCCTGCAGCGCTTCATGGTGCCGAACGCCCTCACGGCCGGGATCATTCTTCTACCGATATACAATTACCTCTTGCCTGCACTGGGCTATTCCGAGCACCGCCTGGGGGATCTGGCTTACCACCTGCTGAACCTCTCCTTCATCGCCATGTCCCTGCGCAAGCCGCCCGAGAAATCCCCGGAACGAAACGGGGCGGTCCTGGGCATGACTACGGCCATACTCTCCCAGTACGCCATTCAGGCAATGGCCGGTCTCCTCATGGCCTATGCCTTCATCGCCACCATCATGCCCTCCCTGAATCCGGCCTTCGGGCTCTTTCTCCCCCTGGGCTTCGCCCTGGGCCCGGGCCAGGCCTACGCCATAGGCCACCGCTGGGAGAGCATGGGCTTCGAGGGAGCCGGCAGCGTAGGCCTGACTATGGCAGCCCTCGGCTACCTGTGGGCTTGCTTCATGGGCATCGCCCTTATCAATTGGGGCTTGCGCAAGCGCCATTTGAAAGCCGACGCCGCCTCAGCCTTCCAGGACAAGACCATGCTGACTGGCTTCATAGAGAAGGGACGCGAAGGCCCTCCAGCCGGGCGCCTGACCACGGACTCCGAGGCCGTGGACTCCTTCAGCTTCCACGCCGCCTTGACCGGCCTCACTTATTTCCTGTCTTTCCTCTTCCTGACGGGCCTGGGCTGGCTCCTGGGATTCGCCGGCCAGGCGGGCAAGGAATTGGCCGCCAATTTCTGGGGCATCAACTTCATCTTCTCGGCCATCATAGCCATAAGTCTACGCAAGCTCATTGACGCGGCCGGCCTGGGCAGGCACCTGGACAGCGACACCCTATCGCGCATATCGGGCTTCTCCGTGGATTACATGGTAGCCGGGTCCATTGCGGCCATCTCGCTCGTCTTCGTGGGGCGTTATTGGCTGCCCATCTTAGTCCTATCCACGGCTTGCGGGATCATCACCACCCTGAGCGTTCCATGGATCTGCGCGCGCCTCTTCCGGGACCTGCGCTTCGAGCGCATGATCATGATTTTCGGCGTCTCCACCGGCACCCTGTCCACCGGCCTGGCCCTCCTGCGGGTTCTCGATCCCGAATTCCGCAGTCGGGTTTCATCGGATTATATGCTGTCCTCGGGTCTGACCTTCATCCTGGCCATCCCCTTCGTTCTTTCCATAAATCTCCCCGCCCAGGCCGCCCTGAAGGGCGACATGGGTCTCTTCTGGGCCATGGTGGGCGTGAGTGGCGCCTACTTAGCCCTGTGCCTGACCTTCTACTTCATCCTGGCCAAGAAGCGCGCCCTGTTCAGGCCCGGGAGCCTCTGGTTGGCGGACTGAGCCACGCGCGCCGGCTCAGGACCGGCCGAGGGCTTCCAAGGCCATCATCCACTTTCGGGCCGAAACGGAATGCGAGCGGAAGCGCAGCTGGTAGAGGGAGCCGCCCTGATAGAATTCGAGGAGCTGCTGCTTGAGCACGCCGATGCCCTCCATGCCGGCCAGGGGGAAGGCCCGATCGGAACCGAATCGAGGCTTGAAGATCAGCCTATCCCCGAAGAGCTCGATGCGCCCCAAGCCGAGTCGATGCAGGGCCCGGGTGCGGAAACCCTTGAGAAGAACGGCTCCGCCGTCCGAGATTACCTTTTCTCCTCGGGCCGCCCTCTCACTGACCAGGGCGGGGAATATTTCCGCCTGCCAGGCGTCCCAATCCGGGATTCCCCTGAAACCTATGCCCGGGACGCCCTCGTCATGGAGGACGCCCCAGGGATCCATGCGGGCGGCGGCCCCGCATGCCCGGCAGGCGATGCGCGACCCCGAGCTGCGCATGGTCCCGGACTCCCGGCAGCGTGGGCAGAGGAAGAGGGCCAGCTCCAGGCGTTGGGCGCGGTTGAAGCCCCGGTAGGGTTGGCGGAGGGCTGCCTGGCGCGCGCAATCGTCGTGGTCGATGGCGGCCGCTACAATGGCCAGGCTCTCGGCTGAGTCTCTAGCGCCGGCCTCCCGGCCATCCATGACCAGTCGGTATTCCACCTTGATGCGCCCGCGCCGCCAGCCCCAGGACCAGCGCGGCAAGGATAAGTAGGCCCCCTTCAGGATGACCGCCACTACCGGCACCTTGAGGAGGCGAATGAGCTTCCCGGTGGACTCGATCAGGGGCATGGTCCGGCCGTTCCAGGTGGCCTGCCCCTCGGCGAAGACCCCCACCACGCCCTTGCGCTTGCGGGCGATATCCATGATCAGGCCGACCGTCTCCATATCGGGTATGCTCTTTGCCTTGGGGATGGAGCCGACCAACGAGAGGATGAAGCGCATCAGTGTAGTGCGCATGTTCCCGTCGGCGGTGACCCAATGCACCGGCCTGGGCACGAAGTAGGAGACGAAGAAGGGATCCAGGGGAGTGGCGTGGTTGGGGATAAGGAGGTAGGGCGGTTTGATCCGCTGGAACACTTCCAGGCCCTCGGCCTCCAGGCGGAAGAATACCCTGATGAGGGTCCCGAAGGTGGCCCGCAGGAAGCGGTTGAAGCCCATGAAGGTCCGCGTCTTGAAGAAGCCCCGGCGTCGCTTGGCCATCCCCTCCGAGTATCAGCTATCCGCCGCCCCCGCGCAAGCCGCGCGGGCGGTTAGTGACCGCATGGCGCAAGATTCAACCTGCCGGCCTTAGGCCGGGGACCGGCCTCCGCGCGTATCTTTAGTGAGAGCTGCGTCCGGAAATGCTGCGTGCCTGCGGGGGAGAAGCGCACTGAGCGTCTCCGCACGTTCTTTGCTTATGGTTCCATGTTAAGGAGCCAAAGGCCTAACGTAGCGAAGCGGAGTGCTAGGACTAGCGAAGGGCGCTTCTCCCCCGCAGGCCACGCGACCTTTTTATGGCCGCAAACCTACCTGAAGAGCTGCGGCGCGAGGATGGGCACGATGGCCAGCACGATGCCCCCCGCGATCACCGAGCCCAGCTGGCCGGAGACGTTGGACGACACCGCATGCATGAGGATGACGTTGGTGGGGTCCTCCTTGAGGGCCATCTTCTGGATAACCCGGCTGGACATGGGGAAGGCTGAGATGCCGCAGGCGCCGATCATCGGGTTGATTTTCTTCTTCAGGAAGAGGTTGATGACCTTGGCGAAGAGCACGCCGCCGGCGGTGTCGAAGATGAAGGCCACCAGTCCCATGGCCATGATCATCAGGGTGCCCAGGGTCAGGAAATTGTCGGCCCGCATGGTGGCGCCGATGGTGATGCCCAGGAGGAGGGTGATGATGTTGGCCAGTTCATTCTGGGCGGCGTGGGAGAGGCGCTCGGTGACGCCGCACTCGCGGATCAGGTTGCCGAACATGAGGAAGCCGATCAGAGGCGCCGAGACCGGGACCAACAGGCCTGCCAGGATGGTCACGGCGATGGGGAAGATGATCTTCACGGCCTTGGGAACGCTGCGGTCGTGGGCTTCCATGTGGATCATGCGCTCCTTCTTGGTGGTCAGGAGGCGGATGACCGGGGGCTGGATCACCGGAACCAGGGACATGTAGGAGTAGGCCGCCACGGAGATGGGGCCTATCAGGTTCACCAGCTTGAAGGCGTTGGCCACGTAGATCGATGTGGGACCATCAGCGGCGCCGATGATGCCAATGGCCGCGGCTTCCTTGAGGTTGAAGCCCAGGGCCAGGGCCATCAGGGCGGTGAAGAAGATGCCGAATTGGGCGGCCGCCCCGAAGAGCACCACCCAGGGGCGCTGGAATAGGGGGCCGAAGTCTATCATGGCCCCTACGCCGACGAAGATGAGGAGGGGGAAGAGCTCATTGGCGATGCCGGCGTCGAAGAGCACCTTCAGGGCGCCGAAGGTCTGGTTGTGCTCCCAGACCACCTCCAGGGGCAGGTTGACCAGGATGGCGCCGAAGCCGATGGGCATGAGCAGCATGGGCTCGTAATCCTTCTTGACCGCGAGCCAAATCAGGATGAAGCCTATCAGGTACATGACCGGCTGCTTCCAAGACAGGGCCATGATTCCGTCGGTGAAGAAACCAAGGATTTCCAGGGACATCGCGCACCTCGTCAATGCAGAATAATGAAGCCATTATACATATTTTAGGCTTTTTGCCAGCCCGTCCCAGGCCAGCCGGCCCGCTCTGCCGTCAAACCGGCCGGGCTTGCCCTAAACTTGACTCCCGGCGCGCTAGTATGGTAGCTTTTCGCTAACTTTTCCTTGAAGGATGTCCTATTATGCCCCAACTGGCTTTCATCGTCCCCCTCCTCCAGGCCAGCGCCGGCGCCAGCGCTGAGAGCGCCGCCGCCAATACCGCCAGCCCGACCATGTCCTTGCTGACTATGGTGGTGCCCCTCCTCCTCCTCTTTGTGGTCTTCTATTTCCTCATTATCCGCCCGCAGAACAAGAAGCAGAAAGAGACCAAGAAGATGCTGGACGGCCTGCGCAAGGGCGACCGGATCATCACCATCGGCGGCATCCACGGCCAGGTGACCTCGGTCAAGGAGAACAGCGTCATCGTCAAGGTAGACGACTCCTGCAAGCTGGAATTCCTGCGCTCGGCTATTGCTTCGGTGGTGTCGCGCGAGGACTCAGAGGCTCCTGACAAGGCCCCCGCCGACGCTGAGAAGAAATAACGCAATCCCCGGAGTGCATCTATGAGTAAATTCAAGCGCTTCCTCATCGTCCTGGTCGTCCTGGCCGTGGCGGCCTTTTTCCTCTGGCCGACCGTCAATTGGTATTTCATCATCCCTCAGGATCAGCGCACCTTGGCCCTGGGGTCACGCACACAGATCCAGGAATACGCCCGGCGCATGGCCGCGGCCGATATTTCCAAGCTTAAGTCCTTAGCCTTGACCGCGGCTGGGCAGCCTTTACCCGAAGACCTGGCCTTCACCGTAGCCGGGGCCCGCAAGGCTTACAAGCAAGACGGGCGCAAGGCCCCCTCCCTCTGGGACGCGGTCTCCGTCCTGGGCGCATACGGCAGCGAGTCCGAGGCCCTGGCGGCGGTGGAGGCGGTATACCGCAATAAGATCCTGGGAATCAAGGAAGTACACGCAGACGCCATCCAGCTGGGCCTGGATCTGTCCGGCGGCATCAGCTTCACCATCCAAGCCAATCTGGCCAAGGCCGACGGCGCGGCGCTTTCGCCCTCCGAGAAAGACGATGCCATGGAGCGTGGTCTAGACATCCTGAAGGGCCGCATCGACCGCTTCGGTCTGACCGAGCCGGTCATCCGGCGCATGGGCGAGGACCAGATCTATGTGGAGATCCCCGGCGCAGCCGACCCCGAGCGCATCAACGGCATCATCATGGGCAAGGGGAAATTGGTCTTCCATCTTGTGGATCAGGCGGCCACCGACCAAGTCGCCTCGCTGCTCTACGCCAACCCCACCTACATGGTCTCGGATGACGGCGTCATCACCGACGCCTCGGGGGCCCGCGTGGATGCCGGCCTGGTGCCGGCCGGATCCATCCTGCGCAAGGAGGCCAAGAAGGACGATTACGGCATCGACGTGGACACTGGCCGGGTCTTCGTCCTAAAGACCGATGACAATTCCACCCTGGACGGCAACTACATCATCGACGCTCAGGTGTCCAACGATCCCATCACCGGGGCGCCCCTGGTCGTATTCAAGCTCAACAAGGAGGGCGGCGACAAGTTCGCCCAGCTGACCGGCAACAACATCGGCTCGCCCATGGCCATCGTCCTGGACAACAAGGTCAAGAGCAGCGCCACCATCAATGCCACCATCAGCGAGAACGGTCAGATCGAGGGCTTCGACAGCGAGGAGGCCGCCAACGTCAAAAACATCCTCAAGAGCGCGGCCCTGCCGGTGGAGCTGGAGAGCAAGTCCTACCAGGCTATCGGAGCCTCGCTGGGGGACGACGCAATCCGCCAGGGCCGCAATGCCCTGCTCATCGGCCTGGCGGCGGTGATGGTCTTCATGTTCATCTTCTACAAGGGCGCCGGGCTCAACGCCATGGTGGCCCAGATCATGAACATGTTCATCATGATCGGTATTCTGTCGGCCTTCAACCTGACCCTGACCTTGCCCTCCATAGCCGGATTCGTCCTGACCATCGGCATGGCCGTGGACGCCAATGTCATCGTCTTCGAGCGCATCAAAGAGGAGCTCCGGCTGGGCAAGGGCCGCAAGGCGGCCATTGAGGCCGGCTTCAACAAGGCCTTCTGGGCGATCTTCGACGGCAACCTGACAACCATCATAGCCGCCCTCTTCCTGGCCATCCTGGGCTCCGGCCCCATACAGGGCTTCGCCGTGAGCCTGGCCATCGGCAACATCACCTCGCTCTTCACATCCCTCTTCGTCTCGCACCTGATTTTCGACTTCAGCACGGACGTCCTCAGGTCGAAGCGCGTGTCCATCTCCTGGAGGATCAAGTAAAGATGAAAACCATACGCTTCTCCAAGGGCTTCGTCCCGGCCATCGTACTCTCCTCGGCCATGGTGATCCTGGCCCTGACAGGACTCATCGTTCGCGGGTTGAACCTGGGCGTTGACTTCCGTGCGGGCATCAACGAGACCATCCGCCTGGCCGTACCGGCCCTGCGGGTGTCCTACCAGGGCGAGGGCAACGCCACCCTGCGCATGAAGGTGGGCGGGGCGGATCTAGTCCTCTCCGGCACCAAGGAAGCCGATGTCTCGGTGCCGATCTCTTATAAGGAAGTTTCTACCCTCTCGGCCCTGGCCTCAGCACTCGAGTCCGCCGTGCCCGGGGTAAAGGCCGATCTGGTAAGCGATGGTTCCCTGCCCTCGTCCTCCATCATCTCCACGGCCCAGGCGGACACGAGGCTGGACACCCAGCCGCGGGCGGTCTATCGGGCAGTCCTGAGCCCCTCCGAGGCCAAGGGCGGCATAGAGGATATCCGGGCGGCTCTCGCCACCGTGGGCGAGTCCGCCGTCCAGGCCGTGGGCGCCAAGGGCGATTACTCCTACATGTTGCGCGTTGAGGATGACGGGACCGACCCGAATTTCGCCGCCAACATCAAGACCAAGATCACGGCCGCCCTCGAGTCCAAACTGGGCGCAGAATCTTTCGTGGCCCTCAAGACGGATTTCGTGGGCGCCCGCTTCTCAAAGGACTTGGGGCGTAACACTTTCTTCGTGGTCTTCTTCGCCCTGGCAGCCATCCTGGTCTATGCCACCCTGCGCTTCAAGCCCCAGTACGCCATCGGCGCCGTGCTGGCCATCATCCATGACGCCCTGGCCATGCTGGCCTTCATCATCTGGACGGGCATGGAGTTCAACACATCGACCATCGCCGCCATCCTGACCATCCTGGGCTTCTCCATCAACGACACCATCGTGATTTTCGACCGCATCCGCGAGGATCGCCAACTCAAGCCCGACATGCCCTACCGCGATCTCCTGGATTCGGCCTTGACGGAGACCCTCAGCCGCACCATCATCACCACCTTGACCACCCTGATCTGCGTCACGGTTCTCTTTGTGGCTACTAGCGGAACCATGAAGGACTTCGCCCTGGCCCTGATCGTCGGCATGGTATCGGGAACCTATTCCACCATCTACATCGCCAGCGCCTTCGTGGCCTACTGGCAGGAAACAGCCGACAAGCTCAAGCGCCGGAAGGCCGAGAAGGCCAAGGCTGCCAAGGCCAAGACGGCCCAGGCATAAGGGTTGACTCTTCCATTAGAATCAGGGCGCCCGGATCTATCCGGGCGCCCTTTTGTCATAGCCCTCCGCGCCCCCGCGAGGGTCCTCCGTCAGTATACCTGACCTAGCCGCCTGCGGCATCGACGTGGCCGAGGTCAGCCGCGTCTTCAACTACTCAGTGCCCGGCTCTTACGACGCCCAGGTGTACCGCATTGGCTGGACCGCGCGAGCAGGAAAGACCGATAGGTCCCTGACCTTCGTGGCGTCCTAGGGTGCGCCAACCGGTTCGGCGCTGGCTTTCCGGCGCCCGGATCGGTATACTTACAGCATGGGTGTCTTCCTGCCCTCCACCTACGGGTGACATTGATACCTGGCCCGCGGACCTCCTCGCTATCCGGTGGCCTTCAACATCGGAAATGACGAGGAGGAACGCGATGGACATAGCCGATAAGCCGCGCCTTCCGCGCGCGGCCCTTCCCTTCATGGCCTTTTCCTTCATGGAAGGACTGGCCCCAATATATCCTGTTTACATGATCATGTTCGCGGAGCGAGGCTACGGGCATGCCATGCTGGCCTCCCTCCTGGCCATCTGGTGTTTCCCGGCCGTCCTCCTGGAACTGCCCTCGGGCATCCTGGCGGACCGCTGGAGCAAGCGCGGCTCCATGGCCATAGGCATGTGCCTTAAGTGCCTGGCCTTCATAACCTGGCTGGCCTGGCCCGCGTACGCAGGGGCGGCCCTGGGCTTCATCCTCTGGGGGGCTCAGGAGGCCTTCTGTTCGGGAGCCCGGCAGGCCCTGCTCTATGAGGCCTTGGAGAGGGCCGGTTCCGTGGCGGCTTACGAGTCAGCGGCAGGTTTTTGCGGAGCAGCAAATACCTCGGCTACTGTCCTTTCTCTCCTTTCGGGCGGCTTCCTTTACGGGATGAGCCCCACACTGGTCCTGGCGCTGTCGGCCCTGCCGGCCCTGGCGGGGGCGGGCCTGGCCCTGTCCCTCAAGGAAGTCAGGCGATCAGCGGGTGGCGGCGAGACCGGGTCGGCGGGACTCAGGGGCATCCTCGAAAGCCTGCGCGCCAGCCTGGGGGCGAGGGGCCTGCCGGCCCTCCTCGCGGCGGCCTGCCTGGCGGGCGCGGTTTACGGGATGGTGGACGAGTATGATGGAATGTGGGCTAGGGAGGGCTTCGGCCTCCCCTTGGGCTGGGTGGGAATCTGGGGCGCATTGCGCTTCGGCCTCCAGGGGCTTGGGGATGCCCTGGCTGCGGGGATTTCGCGCTTCCTCCGGGGAGGGCGGATGGTCATGGCCCTGATCATGGCCGGAGTAGGCCTAGGGGCCTCGGTTTTTCTGCCCGGCTTCTGGGGCCTGCCCCTCTATGCGAGCTTCTACCTGGTAATGGCCGCCCTGACGGTCATCTTCGAGGCCAGGCTGCAGGAGGCCGCCCTCGATGAGAGCCGCGCCAGCCTCCTCTCCTTTTCGTCTCTGGCCATGACTCTCTCGGCCATGGGCCTCATGCCCATCCTGGGGCTGGCGGGGGAATGGGGCGGGATCAGGATGGTCCTGGCGGCCTGCGGGGTGACGGCTCTCCTGGCCGCGCCCCTCCTCATCACTTCTCGGAGGGTGGAAGGCGGGCCAGCATCTCCAGGAAGGCCAACCCGCTCAGGGCCTGATCGGGCATGAAGAGACGTCCGTCCGGGAGGTCCATGATTTCGCGCTCCACCAGGGCCAGGGCGGCGTCGAAGATGGCCGAGCCGTAGGCCAGATCCGGGACAGGGCTGCGACCCTGGGTCTGGCCGGCCCGCGGGGCGTATTTCTCCGTGTAGCGCCGCTCCAAGCCCTTTTCCCCGCTGTGCTTCACGTAGAGCTTGAAGAGGGGGGGGACGGCGTCGCGCCTTAGGGCCGGGCGGCCGGGATCGATGCCGGCCTCCTCGCCTTCCCAGGCAAGGATGAGGCCGCCGGCGGTCATGGACGCCAGGAGGGCCTCGTCGCCGGCCTCGGGGCCCAGGCCGCTCGCCAAGCCCGGGTCGGCCAGCCAGAGGGCCCGCGCCAGGAGGCCCATGGGCAGTGGATCGGCTTCGGCGATATCGGCGCTTTCCTTGGCTACTCCGGCCTCGAGGGCCTGGGCGATCTCCTTGCGCAGGGGCGAGTAGGCTTCTCGGAGGGCCTGGCTCAGGCGGGGGTAGGCCGAGTCCATGGCGGCGGCCGCTTCTGGGTAGGCCTTTTCGCCGGCCAGGAGGAGGGCCAGCTCGGCCTGGATGCGGGCCGGCACCCCATCGGGATCCGAGCCCCAGAGGCGGGGGTCCGAGGAGCTGCGCAGCATCTCGGCGCGCTTGGACAGATCCGGCACGAGGAGGGCTCTCAGGACCGGGGCGGGATCCCGTGCGCCTATCCTGGAACCCAACCCGACCGCCTCGTCCGCGGCCTTGAGCATGGTGCGCGCCGATGCCGAGTCCCCCGCCAGGAGGAAGGCCTCGCCCGAGAGGGCGTAGACCCTGGCCCGATACGCCTCGTCGGCCACCTTGGCCTTGCGCAGGGCGGCCAGCTCCTCGGCCGCGCCGGGGGCTTGGCCGCCGGATACGCGCGCCGCGGCCAGGCTGGCCTCGATCTCGTCCAGGCGGGCGAGTTGGGCTTCCCCGGCCACGCCCACCTCCTCCACGCGCGGGGCGCTCAGGCAGGAGCAGAGCAGGGCCGCGCACAGGGCGGCCGCGACTGCGTGGCGCATGCGGGACCTCCTCATCTGGCTTGGATGGAGCCGTCGGCCGAGGCGCTGACGGCCTCCAGGGCTCCGTCGTTGTCTATGTCGGCGAAGGCCGGGCCCATCGAGCCGGGCATGGGGAAACCCGGCAGGAGGGCCAGCCCTGGCAGGGTGTAGCCGAAGACCATGTTCGCGTTGCCTGACACGTAGAGCTCGTCGCGCCCGTCGCCGTCGCGGTCGGCGGCCGTGAGGCGGGTCTTCTTTCCGGCCGCCTCCGGCAGGGACAGGCCGGGGTAGACCGTGGTGTATTCCGAAACCAGGCGGATACCGCCCTCCTCATCGGCGCAGGCCAGGATTCGTTCGTGGCCCACCAGGCAGATGACCGGGGATGTGTAGAAAACCCCCTCCAGTTCCATGGGGAAGCCTTCCATGGTCTTACCGTCCCCGCTCCACAGGGAGAGCCGGCCGGACTGGCAGAGGAATCCTACCAGGACGCCCTCGGCGCTTGAAGACAAGGCCGGCGAGCCGAAGGAGATACCGCCGCCCTCCTGGGGCCAGCCCGCCCGGACCATGCCCTCATCGTTGGAGAGGTAGACTAGGGAATCGAAGCCCTTGGTGGCCCAGGCCACTAGGCCGCCCGAGGCGACCGGGGAGGCGAATACGGGATCTTCCAGTTGGGGCCCGAAGGCCGCCACGCTGCCGGCCTCGTCCACTAGGGACAGGCCCTTGCGGGACTCGGAGTAGAGGAGGAGACCCGTCTCGATAGCCAGGGGCGGCATCCGCGATTCCTCGTGGGGGACGGGGAAGGGATCCAAGGCCGAGCCGTCCTTGCCGCGCAGGCAGACCTGTCCTGACGCGTCAACCGTCCAGAGGCGCGAGCCCGCCCCGGAGGCGGCCAGGGAGCCCTTGGGCACGGAGATCTCAAGGGGCGATGCCGGGGCGGCCGGATCGATGAGCCAGAGGGTCTCGCGGCCGATGGCGGCTATGCGCGGCGTGGAGGCGCCCTTGAATTTGACGATGGTCATCGAATCGAGGGGCCGGCCCAGGAGCAGGGGGAAGCCATAGCTCGATCTCCGAGCCGAGCCCTCCGGGGCCGGGGCCGCCCTAAGGGATGCCGACAGGCCCTCGCGGGAGGGCGAGACCATCAGGAAACCGCGCCCGAATTCCTCCAGGATGGCCGTGACCGGCCAGTCCTCGCCGAGGAAGAAGGGGCGCGAGTCGGACTCGTAGACGCAGTAGGCCAGGGGTGAGCCGGGGGAGGCCGGCAGGACATCGGCCCAGCCCCGGCCCTCGCGTAGGCGCTGCCCGGAATCGATGCCCTTGACTATGGCGGCCAGGGACTCTGGATCCTGGGAGACGAGGAAGAAGCCGCCCGCCACGGCCAGGTAGGGATTGTCTATCTTGATATCGGCCGCGTCCAAGAGGGCTTCCACCCACCAGGGAAAGGAAACTCGCGTGAGGCGCGCCCCGTCCCAGTCCTGTTCCGTCCGGTTGAATACCGGCAGGGACAGGGCCCTGCCCAGGCGCTCCTGGCGCAGCTTCTCGTCGCGCACGGAGAGGCATAGGACGGGGCTGGTGGAGCCGCCGGCCTGGAGGAGGGCCGCCTCGCCGCCTGCCCAAGAGAAGAGGAGGCCGTCGAAGCCATAACCAAGAACGGACTTGGCCGCCTCATCGGCCTTGGCCAGGGTGGCCGATAGCCCCGGCTCGACGGCTTCGAGGGCCTTGAAGGCCAATGAAAGCTCGCGGAAGTTGAAGCCTAGGCAGAAAGAAGCGCTGGGCGGGAGGATGGGGAGGAGCTTGGAGCGCCCGCCCGATGAGGCCAGGATCTCGTCCACCTCCGGGGCCCCGGCCTTCACCGGCAGGTCGAGCTCCAGCTCCAGGCCCGGCTCGGCCGGGCGCAGGTCGGCCACACTCTCGGCCGGAAAGTCGAGTGTCTCAAGAAGGCGCTTGCCGGCCGGTATGCCTGAGATGGCGGCAGAGAGGATAGTGCGCGTGTCCACCAGGAATCTCACGCCCCGAGCCGTGCCCGAGAGTGCTTCCAGCGTGCGCAGGTCCGTGCGGGCGGACAGGCGTGAGCCGCCGCCGCGCTCGCGGAAGGCGGCCTGGAGGGTCTCGCGCTTGGTAGCGATGATGAGGAGGTCGCCGGCCGGGGCGGCATAGACCTTGACGCCGCCCAGATCGTATTCGAATGAGGAGAAGCCCGATTCCTTGATGAAGGACAGGCCCTTCAGTGAGATCAAGGGTCCGGCGACCGGGGCTACCCGCGTCACCAGGGAACGCGGCCCCAGGGACAAAGCCCCCACCACGCTGCCGTCCTTGAGGACGGCCAGGTCGGCCCGCACGTCCAGGAGTGAGCGAAGGAAGGAGGACTTGGAGGCCTGGGCCCCGCGCAAGTCCACCACCGCCTTGCGGATGAAACCGAAGCCGGCTGCGGCCAGGGCCCGCTCGATGGATTCCTGCCCGATCCAGTCATCATAGGCCGAGCGCAGGGATGTGAGCTGGACGTAGGCTAGGAAGGAGCCGGGCAGGTAACCGAAGGGATCGCGGCGATCCGCAGCGTACCAGATCCATAGGCCGGCGGCCAGGGCGGCCGTGACTATGAGAATGGAGATGAGGACGGCCAGGGGGCGGCGGCGTTTCTTTGCCATGCCGAGACTATAGACCCCGGGCATGGCCCTGTAAAGCGCGAGAGCGGCTTGCAAAGGGGCGGTGCGGTGCTATACTTGAGCCCTGAACCCGCGATGCGAAAAGGAGCCTAATAATGAAGAAAGCCGCCATCGTCCTGGCCCTGCTCTGCGCCCTGGCCCTGCTCTGCGTTTCGTGCACCAAGAAGGCCGCCGAGGCTCCCGGCCCGGCCACCAGGTCCGATGCCGGCATGGCCGACCTGGAGGCCGCCCCGGCCGCCTCGGCGTCCGAGGGCACCCTCTACGTGATACGCCCTGAGGCCTCCTTCTGGTCCCTGAAGGACGGAAAGCTTACCTGGCTTGAGAGCCTCTCCCTCGGCATGGAGCTGGAGAAGACCGGCAAGGCCGAAAAGGGAACCTACAAGGACGAGACATACGACGTCGTCCCAGTCAAGCTGGACACCGGCAAGGAGGGCTATGTCATGGTCCAGCACGCGGTGCCGGCCATGTCCCTGGGCGTGGTCACGTCGGACCTGGCAACCCTCTATAAGCAGCCCAAGGACACCGCCATCACCTCGGCCATCCTGCCCAGAATGAACATCGTGGCCGTCAACCCCGCCGAGGGCAGCTCGGAGTACTACGAGATCACCTGCTACAACGCAAAGACCCTGGAACGGGTGGAGAAGCGCTATCTTCAAGCAGCGGATGTATCCCTATCCGTGGATGATCTCAATGCAGCCCTCCTCCTCATGGCCATGCGCGGCTTGCCTAAGAAGGAGCAGCGCCAGAAGCTCCTCTCCACCATCACCACCAAGTACTCAGCCACGACCTTCACTACCGAGGTGCAGCAGCTCGGGATAGCCCTCAATCCAGAGAGCATGTCCCTGGAGCCGGTGGGCGCTTCCTACAAGAGCCTGGGCACGGCCATCGTCCGCGACATCCCGTCCATCTTCGGGGCCGAGGTGAAGCGTCTCAAGCAGGGCGAGGCCGCCGATGTGGCCGAACGCACGGCCGAATCCTTCAGCGTAGACGGGGAGACCGCGCCCTGGCTCAGGATCACCAGTCCCGCCCAGGGCTGGGTCTTCGGGGCCGCCATGGAGGCCAAGGCCGAATAGCGGGGGCCTCCGTGCCGCAGAGGGAATTCGTCGTCGAGACCCCTGAGCGGATCGTGCTGCGCTACGCCCTGGCCGGGGCCGGGGCGCGCGCGGCGGCTTGGATCATCGACCTTGCCCTCCAGGTCCTCATCCTGGGCGCCGGTCTCGTCGTCTCCATATTCATCCTGGGCTCCGACACCGGAGGCGCCGATGAGCCGGATTCCATGGGGCTGGGCGCGGGCCTGGCCGGGGCCTTCTATTACATCCTCCTCTTCCTCGTCAAATGGGGCTACTACGTCCTCTTCGAATCCCTCATGCGCGGCTCCACACCGGGCAAGCGGGCCATGGGCATAGCCGCGGTGCGCGCGGACGGGGAGCCGATGGACTTCGAGTCCGTGGTGGTGCGCAACCTGGTGAGGGCGGTGGATGACTTCCCTGTCATCCCCCTCCTGGGCTTCCTGGTGGCCATCTCCACGCGCCGCGGCCAGCGCCTGGGAGATATCGCGGCCGGGACGATCGTTGTCCAGGCCCCCCGCGAGCGCTTGGCCATGCCCGAGGAACTCGACGAGACGCGCGCCGCTGCTGGGGAGGCCGCGATTCCAGCGCCCGGTGAGGCCGGGCGGCCTGCGGCGCGGCTCTCAGAGGCTGAGCTCTACGTCTTGAGGCGCTTCCTCAACGACCGGGCCAGGCTCCCCGAGGCCATGGCCCGCTCAACGGCCGACCGCCTGGCAGCCCAGGCCCTGGCGCGCACGGGCATCTCCATGGAGGGCCGAGACGCGGTGGCCTATATCGCCTACTTGCACGCCCTTCACGCCCAGCCCGATGCGCCCGCGGAGAAAGCAGAATGAGGGCCGATAAGCCCCTCACCCGCAGCGAGCGCTTCATCCGCGAGCGCCGGGAGCGATGGGAAGGCTTCGCCGCCCTCACCGAGCAGGCCGAGAAGTCCCCGGCCAGGCTCGGGCCGGCCAACCTGCGCAATTACCCGCGCCTTTACCGCCTGGCCTGCTCGGACCTGGCTAGGGCGCGTGCGCTCAAGCTCTCACCGGACATCATCGCCTACCTCAACGCCAGCCTGGCGCGGGCCCACGCCGCCCTTTACGGGCGCCCGCCCCTGAGCGGGGCCGGGCTGACGGCCTTCTTCTCTGAGCGACTGCCGCACGCCGTTGTGCGCAACTGGCAGGCCGTCCTGGCCTCAGCACTTCTCTTCTTCCTGCCCTACCTGGCCGCTGACATGACCGCCCGCGCGGACGGGGCCGTCGCCGCGCTCTTCGTGCCCCAGGAGGTCCTGGACCAGTTCGCCGATTCCTACAGCCAGGCCGTGGAGGGGCGCGGGGTCGGGGGGGCCAGCTTCATGACCGCCTTCTATATCCGAAACAACGTCTCCATCGCCTTCCTGAGTTTCGCCGGGGGCGCCCTGGCTTGCTTAGGAGCGGCCTACTTTCTTGTCTACAACGGCCTCTTCCTGGGAGCCATCGAGGGCTACGTTGTCTACTCCGGCTACGGCGACAACCTGTACGCCTTCACCCTGGCCCACTCCTCCCTGGAGCTGAGCGGACTGGTTCTGGCCGGGGCGGCCGGCCTGGGCCTGGGCTTCGCCATCATCAGGGCCGGGCGCTACGGGAGGGCCGAGGCCCTTATTCTGGCCCGCAAGCGCCTCTTTCCCCTCATCGCCGCCTTCGTGCTGTGCATAGGCTGCGCGGCCTTCGTGGAGGGCTTCATCTCGCCCAGCCCCCTGCCCCTCGCGGCTAAGGCGGCCCTAGCCTGGGGCAGCGCCGCCCTCCTCATCGCTTATTTCATCGTCCTGCCCCTGACCAAGAAGGCCCTCGGGGGCGCCAGGTGAGGGAGGGGAGAGGCGGGCGACGCGTGGGGAGGCCGCAGGTACTGCGGAAGCCGTGGATACCGCGTGAGCTGTGGAAATCGCAGAAATCGCGGAAGCTGCTGCCCGCCGCTCTCATCGGTAAGCTAGCCCTGATGACGGCCTGTTCGAGGGTCAAGGCGGGAGATACGCCTGGGGCCGATGATGCCAGGGCCGCGTATCGAGCGATCGTGCGTGAGTCCCCCGGGCCAGTGAAGCTCCCCGATCCGCCCGCATGGCTGAGCAACTTCCTCGCGGCTGCGGGAGCCTGGTTGGATCGCAACCGCCTAGGCATCGTCCTCATCGGCGCGGGTCTCCTGGCAGGCACCCTCCTAATCGCCATCGTCACAGGCATCCGCCGCAGGGCCCGCCGCCTAAGTAGTGGACTGGGGGAGGGTTCTCGTCCCACTGTGCGCGTCACCTCAGCCGTCTCCCCCAGCATCGATCTCCTGGCGCGGGCCGATGCCCTGGCAGAGGGGGGAGACTATTCCTCGGCCATCCTGCTCCTTCATCTGGCAATGCTTCGTGGGCTCTGTGAGCGCGGCATCCTGGACGCCCGCCGCAGCTACGGGAACCGCGAGGTGCGCTCCATACTCGAGTGTGGGGCCGGCGGAGCCGAGGCCTTTGCCATGGTGGCCGCATCCGCGGAGGGCGTGGCCTTCGGGCGGAGGAGCCTGGGCCGCACGGAGTGGGAGGAGGCCAGATCGGTCTGGACGGGCTTCCTGGGGGCGGTGGCATGAAGGGAAATGGTGCCGGACGGATCATCTTCATCATCGCCGGCTTTCTCTTCGTGGCGGCCCTGGGGTTTATCTCTCTGACCGGCATTGTCCCCCTACGCGAGGGCCCGTCCATCGACAACGCCCAGGAGGACGGCTACCGCTACTTCGTGCGCATCATGAGGCGGCTGGGCTACCGGGTTACCATCCTGTCCTCCCTGCCGGAGTTCTCCACACCCGCCGCCGCGGGCGACGCCTTCATCCCCTTGGATCAGGAGCTGGACGAGGCATGGGAGGACATGGAGGCCTGGGTCGCATCGGGCGGCCGGCTCTTCCTGCCCGCGGAGTCCGAAGCCCCCGGCACCTGGGGCCCGGACGACCTTATCCTGGCGGAGGGCGGGCTCGAGGCCGCTCCCGGCTGGGAGGGCGGGGCGGCCTTCCCCGTGGACTACTCAGGATGGGCCATGCCGGCCTTTTCGGGCTCAGTGGAGACCATCGCCTTCGTGAATGGCCAGCCGGTCTTCGCGCGGGCGGCCCGCGGACAGGGAGAAATCATTTACGTCAGCGAGAGCGCGGCCTTCTCCAACGCCGCCATCCGCCGGGGCGGTCCTGAGTACGCGGCATTTCTGAACGGCCTCTTCCTTCCCTCACGCGGCGGGAAGCTCATGCTCTACCGCCGCCGCGAGTTCATCCAGGCCGGGCGCGATCCCGTGCGGGCTCTCTTCTCCGGGCGCTTCCTGCCCATGAGCCTTCAGCTCATAATGGCATTCGCTGTCTTCGCCGCGGCAGCCGGCTTGCGATTCGGGCGCCCCCAGCGCCTTGACCCGAGAGCGCCCCGCTCCACCGCCGCCCACCTGGACGCGGTAGGGGCTTTCTACGCCCGAGGGCGGGGTGGAGGCATGGCGGACGGGATCAATGCCGAATATTTCGAGCGTCGGGCCCACCTCCTGGCGGGACTCTCGCCCCAGGCAGGGCAGGAGGCCCTGGCGGCCAGACTGGCACGCGAGAGCGGCTTCGAGGCCATGCGCATTGCCGCCCTCCTCGCACCGGGCGGGGAGATGGGGGCGCGAGACATGCTAAGGCGGTCCGCCGAGCGGGCCAGGATTATCCGGGCCCTGTCCGGAAGGAGGAAAAAGTGAAGGCGAGCGACATCGACCTGGTGGTCAGGCTGCACGGCGGATTGAGGGCCGAAATGGCCAAGGCGGTGAAGGGCCAGGACGCCATGGTGGACGCCCTGCTGATAGCCCTCTTAGCCGGGGGACACGTCCTCCTGGAGGGCCTGCCGGGCCTGGGCAAGAGCCTGGCCGCCATGGCCCTGGGGCGGGCCCTGGACGCCAGCTTCAAGCGCATCCAGTTCACTCCTGATCTGATGCCCTCGGACATCATCGGCACATCGGTCTGGGATTCGGCCAAGGCCGAGTTCCGCGTCAAGCGCGGCCCTGTCTTCGCCAACGTGGTCCTGGCCGACGAGATCAACCGCGCCCCGGCTAAGACCCAGTCAGCCCTCCTGGAAGCTATGCAAGAGCGGCGCGTCAGCATCGATGGGACGGATTATCCCCTGGGCGAGGCCTTCATCGTCCTGGCCACTCAAAATCCCATCGAGCTGGAGGGCACTTACCCATTGCCTGAGGCCCAGATCGACCGCTTCTTGATGAAGATAGTAGTGGAGTATCCCTCGCGCGAGGAAGAGAACGATGTCCTGCGCTCTCACCGTGACGGCTTCGACGCCCAACGCCTGGAGGACTGCGGCATCCGCGCGGTCGCCAGTCCCGCCGACCTGGCCGCCGCCCGGGCCGCCCTTCTGGGCCTGCGGGTGGAGGACAGCGTCCTGGACTACATGGTGCGACTGGCCCGGGCCACCCGCGAGCACCGCGACGTGGAGATAGGCGTCTCTCCGCGCGGCTCGGTGTCCCTCCTCAAGTGCGCCCGCGTAGCGGCCGCCCTGGCCGGGCGCGATTTCGCCGTGCCGGACGATGCACGCTCCCTGGTCCACCCGGTTTTCCGCCACCGCGTTCTCCTCAAGCCCGAGGCCGAGATGGAGGGGCGGGACTCCGACGGCATTTTAGACGAGATCCTGGAGACGGTCGAGGTGCCCCGTTGAAGAAGGGCCTCCTCCCGGTGCCGGCGCCCGGCCTGGGCCTGGCTCTCCTCGTCCCTGCGGCACTCTTCGCCGCGGCGGTCGCCTTTCCGTCCCTCGCGCCGGCCGCCGGCCTGGCCGACGCGGCCATCCTTGCCCTAGCCGCCGTCGACCTCATGCTCGGGCTGGGCCTGGCCCGCCCACTCCTGCGCCTGCCCTCCGAGCTCTCCGTCCCGGTGGGCCGGCCGGCCGCCATACAAGGCTCCCTGGCCAATCCCGGGCGCCGCGGCCTGCGCCTGCGCCTGCGCCTGGACATGCCGGACGAGTACGCCGAGCGCCGCGAGGAGCTGCGCCTCAGCCTGGCCCCCGGAGCGGAGGTCTCCCTTTCCTTCGCCTTCAGGCCCCTGCGACGCGGGCGCAGCCTCCTGGGCCCCGCGCGGCTCAGGTGGGCCTCCCCCCTGGGGCTCTTCTGGATCCAGTCCGATGAGGGCGAACCCCTGACATGCTCCGTCCTGCCGCGCCTCGACATGCTGAGGCGGCGGGCCCGGGCCGCCCGAGGCCTGGCCGTCCTGGCTGCCGGATCGCGGATATTCGCCCGCCGCTCCGGGGAGGCCGAGCTGGACTATCTACGTGATTACCGTCAGGACGACGACTCCAGGCGCATCGACTGGAAGGCCAGCCTGCGCGTGGGAAGGACCGTCTCCAAGGTCATGCGCAGCGAGACATCGCGCCACGTGGTGGTGGCCCTGGACTGCGGGCGCGGGATGCTGGCCGAGCAGGAGGGGGTCAGCTCCCTTGACCACGCCGCCTCGGCCCTGATGGCCCTTGCCCAGGCGGCCTTCGAGGCCGGGGATTCCCTGTCCGCTATCGCCTTCGCCGATACCATCCTGGCTGAGCTCCCGGCTATCTCCGGGCGGAATGGATCCCGACGCGTGGCCGCCTTCCTCTCGGGCTTGGAGGCCCTCCAGGCCGAGTCGAATTACGAGATCCCCCTCGAGCGCCTCATGCGCGGCCAGCGCAAGCGCTCCCTGGTCATTCTGATCACCGACCTCTCCGACGGCTCCTATGTAGCCCTGTTCAAGCGCGCCTTCGGGCTGATAGCCAGGCGCCACCTGCCCCTGATCGTTCTCCTGCGCGATCTTGTCGTCCAGGAGCGCTCCGAGGAGGCGCCGGCCCGCGGCGAGGATCCCGCCCGCGAATTCTCCAGGGTGGCCGCGCGCCAGATGGCCATGGACCGCGAGCGCGCCATATCCTACCTGCGGGCCTCAGGCATCCTCGTCCTGGATGTCCTGCCCGGGGAACTCAGCGCAGCCCTGGCCGACCGCTACCTGGACCTCAAGTCGCGCGGGGCCCTCTAGCGGGCCGCCTGGAAAGTGGCGGCTTCGCATTTATAGCAGCTGGATGCCGGCCTTGGCGCAGGCGGCCGCCTGGTCCTCCGGCCAAAGCGAGGCCTGGATCTCCCCGATGTGGGCCTTCTTGAGGAAGAACATGCACAGCCTGGACTGCCCGATGCCGCCCCCGATGGTCTGGGGGAATTCGCCCTTGATGAGGCGCTTGTGCCAGTACAGGTTCGCCCTCTCCTCCAAGCCGCGGATCCTGAGCTGTCGCTCAAGGGCCGGCCGGTCCACCCGGATTCCCATGGAGGAGAGCTCGAAGGAGCGGCCCAGGACCGGGTTCCATACGATGATGTCGCCGTTGAGGCCCTGGCGCCCGCCCGGCGTGGGCGTGCTCCAGTCGTCGTAGTCCGGGGCCCGCCCGTCGTGGATCTTACCGTCCGCCAGGGCCCCGCCTATGCCGATGACGAAGACCGCCCCGGCCTCCTTGGCGATGGCGTCCTCGCGCTCCCGGGGGCTCAGGCCGGGGAAGCGCGTCTGCAGCTCCTCGCTGTGGATGAAGCGGATCTCCGGCGGCAGGACGGGCTCCAAGGCCGGATAGTGGTCGAAGACCAGGAACTCCGTACGGCGCATGGCCGCGTAGATGCGGGCCACGACGGACTTGAGGAAATCCAGATTGCGCTGGCCCTCGGACATGACAAGTTCCCAGTCCCATTGATCCACGTAGAGCGAGTGCAGGTTGTCCAAGGTCTCGCAGGGGCGGATGGCGTTCATATTCGTGTAGAGCCCGTAGCCCGGTTTGAAGCCCAGGTCGGCCAGGGCCATGCGCTTCCACTTGGCCAGGGACTGGACCACTTCCACCTCGGCCGAGCCCAGGTCCGGGGCCGGGAAGGAGACGGGCTTCTCCACCCCGTTCAGGTCGTCGTTCACCCCCGTGCCCTTGAGCACGAAGAGGGGGGCCGTGACGCGGGTCAGGCGCAGCTCCGCGGAGAGGTTGGCCTCGAAGAAGTCGTTGATCAGCTTGATGGCCTTCTCGGTCTGCTTGACGTCCAGGGCCGAACGGTAGCCCGCCGGCAGTATCAGGTTCTGGGTCATGATTCTCTCCTAAATGTCCTGCATATCCGGTACCAGGCCCGGCCTCATGAATTCCTCAGGGATGCGCGCCGGCCTCCCGGCGGTACGATCCACGAAGGCCCACTTCACCGCAGCCTTCGCGCAGAGCGCCTCATCGCGCCAAATCTCTTGGGACATTGTCCCGTGAGTTGACTTAAGCTCACTGGGCCAGGTGCGTATCTCCAGGACATCGTGGAGGCGGGCCGGGACCCGGTAATCGATTTCGACCCTCACCACCCAGAGCCCGTAGCCCGCGTCGATGGCCCCCTGGTAGTCGAAGCCGATGGCGCGCAGATACTCCCCGCGGGCCCACTCCAGGTAGTTGAGGTAGACTGCGTTGTTCACGTGCCCGTAGGCGTCGATCTCATAACTACGGACGGAGAGACTGCAGCGGTGGATCATCGGGGATCGATCCTAGCCTAAGCCCAAGCCTTGCGCAAGCCGCCGTTTTCAGCTATCCAGGCTCCATGCGCGTCGCCATCGTCCAGAATCAGCCCGCCTTCGGAGAACCCCTCGACAATGCCCGCCGCTTAGCGGCCCAGATGGAGGCCGAGGCCGCCCTCCATCCCGATGATAGGCCTGCCCTCTACGTCCTCCCCGAGCTTTGCTGCTCGGGCTACCAGTTCACCTCCCGCGCGGAAGCCCTCTCCCTGGCAGAGGGCGCCGAGGGCGGCCCCTCTATCGACATCCTCTCGGATTGCGCCCGCCGCCTTGACGCGGCCATCGTCTTCGGCTTCCCCGAGCGGGCGGGGGAGGGGCTCTACAACTCGGCCCTCATGGTCGGGCCCGGCGGGACCATCGGCCTCTACCGCAAGACACACCTCTTCTATAAGGAAAAGATCATCTTCGATCCCGGGGACACAGGCTTCCGCGTCTTCCCCTGGCGGGGCGCCATGATAGGCCTGGCCGTCTGCTTCGATTGGTTCTTCCCCGAGGCATTCAGGACCCTGGCCCTGCGCGGGGCCGACCTGATAGCCCATCCCGCCAACCTCGTCCTGCCCTACTGCCAGCGGGCCGACTTCGCCCGGGCCGTGGAGAACCGGGTGTATATCGCCACCGCCAACCGCTCAGGCTCCGAGGAACGCGACGGGGAGCGCCTCTCCTTTTCCGGTGCCAGCGTGGCCCTCTCCCCAAAGGGCGACTATCTCCTCCGCCTCCCAGAGAAGGGGGAGGCTTCCGGCTCCTTCGACTTCGAGCCCGCCCAGGCCAGGGACAAGGGCCTCAACCCCTACAACGACCTCTTCAAGGAACGCAGGCCGGAATTCTACGAGTGAGTACTCCTCAGCCCTCGGTCCAGTCTTCGACCTCCAAGCCTGAAATGCCCATGAAATCGCGTGGATTGCATGTCGCCACCCGCAAGCGGTACACCAGGGCCGTGGCAGCTATGAGGAGGTCGAAACAGGGGCGAGCCTTGCCTTGGGCCATGGAAGCGGCCTGGATGCCCGCATAGGCCTCCGCGACCCGGCTATCCACGGGCAATACCGGGAAACGATTTTTAAGGATATCCCGATACGCCCGGGCGAGTCGCTCCGAGCGGGCGATGGCGATTCCATAAAGCACCTCAAGCTCGCAGATCGAGGAGATCGCATACTCCTTCTCCGCGCCCGCCCGCCAATGCCGGATCACTTCAGGCAGGGGGCGCCGCTTGATCGGCTGGCAATAGACCGATGTATCCAGGAGTATCTTCAGAGTTCACCCCGCAGGGGATCCCGGGGCATCTCTGCATCACGGGGGGGGAGATCGAAATCATCCAGCTCTCCCAGGGCGGCAATATGGCTCTCTCTGGCCTTCCATGCGTCCTGGTGTTCTTCAAGGTGAAAGGGGATTATTTTCGCTTTTGGTTTCCCGCGTACAGTGATGAGGACCTCCCTTCCATATTCTGATACCTCCCTGATGATTTCCGAGAAATGTGCCTTCGCTTCAAAGAGCGATATATGATCCATATAGGTAGTATAACTAGTCAACTAGTCATATGCAAGGTATGATCTATCTGGTTCCTAAGGCCAGTAAGACGACGAGTAGAAAGCAGCCCGCCTCATCAGCCTGGATAGGCATTTCGCATGGATCGATGGACTCCTCAGGTGGGAAGGATCAATGGCCTAGCCAGAGATGGAGAGCTCTTCGATGTCGAGCCGATACGGCAGAATTTTTCTTTCTTCCATATAAAAGGCTCGATTGGTATCAGAATAGCTCATCGTCTGAATCACGAATGGTAACTGACTGTTATACGGTTTGAAGGTATATGGGACATGATCGATCCACGGAAGTGGGGCGACATCCCCCCTGCTTGTGGCCTGGCCACGGGCATGTATTATTGAATAGGTACTCATCAATCTATAGGGAATTCTATCCTAATGGAAATCATATATGATTATTCTGTTAGGATTTATGCGCTTGACAGCTTTTCAATTATTGTCAGCAACCCTGCCCCGTTTCGATATTTCTTTGCTTGACAGCTCATTTTTGCGCTGGTATACTAGCCCCCATGTTAGAGACAGGGTATCGCGGCCGCAAGGCCTAGCGTCCCTGAAGCTTCCAAGGAGGAACTAAATGAAGAAAGCGCTCGTACTGCTTCTAGCGCTCGCTGTAATGGCGGGTGCTCTTTTCGCAGACGATCCGGCCGTCTCCGTTTCTGGAAATGTCCAGGCGAAGTGGGGCATGGATCTCGACAATTCGACTTCGGGCTTCAAGTATGTGATGGATGGCGTCCAACTCAAGTTGACCATCCCCACGGGCAATGCGGCAGCGAAGAAGACCGGCGCTGAGGGCGATACGCTTTACGGCGAAATTGCCGTGAATAATATTCGCCTGTACGCCGAGTCCGCCTATGGCATTGGGGATTACAGCAGCACTGGGCTCAACCTGAAGTGGGATGACGTCGTCGCCAAACTGGTCATGGGTCCTCTCTCCATCGGTATCAAGGGCGGTGCTTCTACCACCATCAACTACGAGGGCAACAAGTCCGATTCTTTCTGGCTTAAGAACGCCTACGATTACCCGGTATATAAGGGCCGCTACGGATCAGACGACCAGACCGCCGCGAAAGCCAATTCCTGGGAATCCTGGAATCAGGTGCAGTTCGATGTTCCCGGTTACGATTATGCCTGGACGACCAACTACGGCATCTATGCCAAGTATGTGATTGCCTCGATCGCCGATCTCCAGCTGGATATCGCCTCCTTCAAGGCCTGGGATGATACTTCTGACCTTGATTCGGTAACCGCCGGCGCCCAGACCCGTTTCGATACTGGCGATCAGGGCGATAACGCCTATGCTGGCCGTTTCACCGCCAACATCACCGCGGTTCCCAACCTGACCGCTAAGTTGGGCGCGAATTTCGGTTTCGGCTATACTGATGCTTCCGGTGTGGCGGTAGCTCAGCGCGCTATCGCTCTCGGCGCTCAGCTTGGTTATGGTATTGCCATTGGCGAGGATATCAAGATTACTCCTGCCGTCGGCCTTGACTATGGCATGGTCGATCCGGAGGCGCAGTTCTCCCTGGCTGGCGGTCTTACCGCTGAAATCAAGGGCGCGAAGATCGTCGCCAACGTTGGTTGGGCTGATCTCCCCGCTGCCAATGACAGCGCTATGGCTTACACGATTACCGCCGTTCTCGGGCCCCTTGTTCCGAACCTCACTGCCCAGGCCTTCTATGAGGCAGTCGATGCTTCCATGACCGCCACTAACAACGATACGATGGCTGTCGGCGGCAAGATTGGTTACAAGATCATGGCGAACGAGACGGTTTCGATCACCCCGTCCGTGACTGTCACGATGGATAATAAGGATGATGCGACCAATGCTCGTTGGGCCGACACCACTGAGAACGACCTTTATGTGAAGGCCGGCGTGGATATCGGCGGACTTCTTGATAACACCACCTTCTCCATCAACTGGGATTCCTGCGATCTCCAGAATGACGCTGGTTATGTTGCCACCGGTGCGGCGAGCAACGGTAAACTTGGACAGCTCGTATTCACTGTTAAGGTTTCCTTCTAACCAGTAAGGTCTTTTAGGTAAAGGGGGCTACCAAAATCGGTAGCCCCCTTTCTTTTCTGCCTTCTTATTGCACTAGTATTTCCATGTGATATAATTAGCGAAGGATGGGGAAAGGCGAATTCACCGATGATTCGGATGACTGTCTGCCCAGCGCGGTTTTTTTGTATCTATCTCTTTATTGTATTATCAATAATAACAATGGCCCCGGCCGAGGAGGTTCCTGTCCCGGATAGTAATGAAGAGAGTACTATTCTTCCTTCTAAAGATGATATTGATGAAACATCCGTCGAAAACACAATTTCGGCCGAGGAACCCCCGGAATCCAAGCCCGGCCTCTACCGCACCGGCATCCTTCAATTCGGCATAGGCTATTCCGTCCTGAGTTTTCCCAGCGCCTCCCTGAGCACCATCGTGCGGCCAATGTCCCTCCACTTTTTCACCGGATTCGCCCTGGGCAAGGCGGTCTATTTCGGGGCCGGGGGGAACCTCTCCCTCAACACCTTCGCCGCCCAGGGCGTCGGGGCGGATCCCTGGGCCCTCCTGGTGGACGCGTATGGCGGTTTCAACATCTACCCCGGCCCCAGCGGCATCGTCTTCGGTTTCCACGGGGGCTACGGCTGGTACGATTCCTCGGACATCGGCATCATCGGCTCGCCCAGCGGCAGGGGCCAGGGCCCGGCCGGCGGCATCAAGCTGGCCTACGACTTCAGCAAGGGCCCCCGCGAGGATGGGGTGGAAGCCGGGGTGAACGTGGAGTACCTTTACGATCTGACGGAAGATATCTCCCTCCTCGGCGTTTCCTTCTACCTCTGCGTCACAGTCAAATAACCGCCCGCGTCAATACAATTCCCTACCGTACCTGCTCGGCGCATCAGAAGAAAGGGCTGCCCCATAGGGCAGCTCTTTCACCATAACTAGGCGCCGAGCTGACTCGGCGGTCGCCTATGGCGACCGCGTCAATATAATTCCCTACCGTACCTGCTCGGCGCATCAGAAGAAAGGGCTGCCCCATAGGGCAGCTCTTTCACCATAACTAGGCGCCGAGCTGACTCGGCGGTCGCCTA
>CAYYCP010000017.1:44501-51764 GCA_964470375.1 uncultured Spirochaetales bacterium | reverse complement strand
TGTCCCCGCCTATGCTTTCGGCTGAGAAAACAAAAAAAAGCTTCGAGGAAGTAAGAACATCAATCGGTGAGGATGGCAACCACCTCTTCCGGAGTCCTGGCTTCCAAGAGCTTCTCTCTCTTCTCAGGACTCTTGAAGAGTAGGCTTATCTCTGCTAGGAACTGCAGGTGAGGCCCCGTTCGATCGGGCGGGGAGAGGGTCATTATGAAGATGCGGCAAGGCTCACGATCCAGCGAATCGAAGTCGACAGCCTCTTTGCTGATGCCTATGCAGGCTACGAGCTCCTTGACGATGGGCGTCTTGCCGTGGGGAATGGCTATCCCGTGCTTCATGCCCGTGGACATCTTGCGCTCGCGCTCCATGACAGCGTCCAAGGCGGCCTTGCGGTCCTTGATCTTTCCCGAGGCGACCAGGATGTCCAAGAGGTTCCCGATTATCTCCTCCTTGGTGCGCCCGGGTATGCCCACCGCGACGGAGTCATGGCTAATGATCTGCTTGAGACTCATGCGGGTATTGTACGGACGGGGGATCGAAAAGTCAAGGAAAGTTCGCTTGGCATTCACCTCCCCCTGGCTTCCGTGGTAGATTGGGGAGCATGCGCGCGCCAAGCCGGCGAGAACTTGCAGGCGAATCTCTCCTCCTCCTGGCCGCTCTGGTCTGGGGCGTATCCTTCGTCTTTCAGAAGATGGCGATGCGCAGCATGGGCCCCTTCGGCTTCAATGCCCTGCGCTACTTGGCAGCCTGCCTGGCTCTGATACCGCCCTTGGTCTGGCGCCGCTTGTCGGCTGAAAGGCGTGGGCTGCCGCGCGCACCCCTCGGGCCCTCCCTCCTGGCGGGCGCTGGGGCCGGTTTTTTCATGTTCGGCGGGGCAAGCCTTCAACAGCTTGGGATGCTCTGGACCAGCGCCGGAAAGGCCGGCTTCATCACTGGACTCTATGTGGTCCTCGTTCCCATGCTGGGGATCTTCCTCGGGAGACCATCCTCCCTGCCGGCCTGGATCGGAGCCGGCCTGGCGGCGATCGGGCTTTACTTCCTGAGCATGACCGGCGGTCTGGCTATCGGCCGCGGAGACCTCCTTGTGCTTTTTGGCTCATTTCTCTGGGCTGGGCATATTCTCTACATCGACCGACGCTGTGCGGACACTGACCCTCTCGCTCTAGCCCTTGGCCAGTTCGCGGTCACCTCTTTCTTGAGCTTTTGGCCGGCCTTCCTAGCCGAAGGCCTGACAGCTCGCTCGGCCGCGGCTTCCCTTTTGCCCCTGCTGTATTCAGGCTTTATAGCCATCGGCCTAGGCTTTACCCTGCAGATAATCGGCCAGCGCAGCGCCCAGGTCACGCGCGCGTCTATTGTCCTTAGCCTGGAATCGCTTTTCGCGGCCCTGGCCGGGCGCGTCTTCTTGGGGGAGCGCTTCACACCCTCCATGATCCTGGGGGCAATCCTCATCATGGCCGGTATGTTACTGGCTCAATTAGGCTTGGGGAGGGAGGCGCGCGGGGCCTCGAATCGCTAAAATATATGTAAGGAGGGAAGCATGCGGATCATCACCGAAAAAATCGACATTCCGCGCCTGGGCAGGAAGGGCGTGATGCGCGTCCTTCTTCCCGATGGTCATGGCGGGGATGGAAATGACTATCCGGTACTCTACATGCAGGACGGCCATAATCTCTTCGATCCCCAAGCCTCCAGCTATGGCCGCACCTGGCGCGTACGCGAGGCCCTGGAGGCAGAGGCGGCGGCAGGCCGGCCTTGCCGCCTCATAGTGGTGGGAGTGGACAGCCCGCATGGAGGCACGTGGCGCATGGACGAGTACTCGCCCTGGGTCAATCGCGAGATCGGCGAGATGCGAGACCTGACCGGCATAGAGTCCGCCGGCGGCCGAGGCCAAGCCTATGCCGAGTTCATAGCTCTGGATTTGGCTCCCGCGATAGAGTCCCGCTTCGGCGCCTCGACATCGCGCGAGGGGCGATTCGTGGCCGGTTCCTCTATGGGCGGGCTGATCGCCCTGTACATGGGTTTCTCCATGCCCGAGCGTTTCTCCGCCCTGGGAGCCTTTTCCACCGCTACATGGTTCGCCAAACGAGAACTCTTCGCCTTTCTGAGGGCCCGCGTGGAAGAGCTGGGCAACCGGGCTCCAGCGGTATACGCCGACGTGGGCGCCCGCGAGACCATAAATCCCGCCAAGGCCGGTTTCCCGGCGCGTTACCTTGAGGAGGCCCGCGAGCTTTTCGTCATCCTGGGGCCGCGCGCCCGCAACCGCTATCTGGTGGACGAGGAAGGCGATCACAGCGAGGACGCCTGGGCGCGGCGCTTCCCAGGCTTCCTCGCCTGGCTGAGGGGCGTGGCCGGGATCTAGCCAGACCAGGCGCATCGCGCGAATTTGCCTTACAGCGTCGTCCCGCTTATGATTGAAGGGGGGGGCGATGGGCGAGACGGTCATACACATACTTTTCAATATCCTCACGCTGATTTTGCTGATGGTTCCCTTCTCCGCGGCCATGCAATCCCTGGCGTCCGTGAAACGGCCTTGGCTTCCAGCCCTCGTCAAGGCTGCCTTATTCGTCCTGACGACGGCGCTATCGATGCTTCTGCCTGTCAGGCTGGCGAGCGGGCCGGTCTTCGACGGCAGGTATACCGCCCTGGCCCTGGCGGGATTCCTAGGCGGTCCGGCGGCTGGACTCCCGGCCCTGGCCCTGTCTTTCGCCATGCGGGCCTTCATGGGCGGCCGTCTCCTTCTGACCGATCTGGCCGCCCAAGCGGCGGCCTGGCTGGCCGGCTGGCTTTGCTCCCTTGGCTCCGGATCGGACAGGCCGCGGATCAGGATCCTGCGGGCCGCCGGCATGGCCTTGACGAGCGCCTTGGCCAGCCAGGGCGCACTGTACTCCCTCACATCCGCCGCGGATCGTGATGCCCTCCTGCGCCTTATATACCTTGTCTTGCCGAGCACGGCCGGTTCCACCTTCCTGTGCGTCTGCGCTTACCATTTTCTATTGGAGCAAGGTCGCCACAACGCCCTCTACTCAGCTGTTCTGCAATCGGGCCGAGATGCTCTCCTGGTTTTCCGAGATGGTAAGGTGGTTGAATACAACCGCCGGGCAAGGGAACTCTTCGAGCTCGAAGCCGACAAGCTCTTCGGCACAGAGGCGGCCGCCCTCAGCCCGCCCAATCAACCTGGAGGGATCCCCTCGGCTGATAGAATGACGCGACAGCTTCAAAGGGCTGAGGCGGGCGAGGCCTTTTCCTTCCGCTGGGATTTCCGCACGGGCGACGGGCGCACCTTCACGGCGGAGACATCGCTCTTTCCGGTCGATCTAGACGAAAAGCGCTATGTCGGGGCCATTATCCGCGACATCAGCCTGCGCATGTCGCAGGAGAATATGGTAGCCATGTCCGAACGCGTCTTCGACGCCTCCAGCGAGTCCATACTGATCACTGACGGATCGGGGAACATCGTCTACGCCAACCCGGCTTTCGTTGCCATGACCGGCTACCAGAGCCAAGAGCTTATCGGCAAGAACCCGCGCATCATCAAGTCAGACCGCCATGACGCCGAGTTCTTCAAGCGCATGTGGGAGGCCATCCGCCGCGACGGCTTTTGGGCCGGCGACATCTGGAACCGTCGGCGTTCCGGAGAGACCTTTCCCTGCCGCGAGCGCATTCTGGCCTTCGGCGAGGAAGGCGGACAGGAGCGTTATATCGGGCTATTACGTGACATGACCGAGCTGGCCCGTACCGAGGACGAGCTGGCTTTCCGACGCAACCGCGACCCCCTGACCGGTTTTCACAACCGCGAGGGCTTCCTGGCCCTCTTGGATAGAGACCTTGGTGTGGCCGGCGAGCGCCGCAGGGTGGTGCTGATGGCCCTGGACATCTCGGGCTTCAGGGCCGTGAATCAGGGCTATGGGCACAAGGCCGGCGATCTGGTTCTGGAGGAGCTGGCTGGGCGCATCAAGGCCGCCGCGCGCGAGGGGCTCGAGATCGCCCGGGTCGGCAGCGACGAATTTCTGATCGAGCTGATCGACACGGCAAGGGGAGGGCACAGCGTCTTCAGCCTCTGGGAGGCCCTCAACGCATGCTTCGAGAAACCCTTCAACGTGCCGGGAGGAGAAATTTCCCTGTCCATGTGCCTAGGCATAGCCTCGGCGCGGCGCGGGGACACGGGACTTCTCCTCCTCAAGCGGGCCGAGATCGCCCTGGAACAGGCCAAGCGAAGCGGCAAGGGTGCCTACGCCTTCTTCCAGGAGGGCATGGAGCGAAGGGCCGTCGACCGCCTGCACATGAGCCGGCGCCTCAAGCTTGCTATCGACGGGGGCGGGATAGACGTGGCCTATCAGCCCAAAATAGATCTGCGCAGCGGGCTTGTGAGCGGGGTGGAGGCCCTGGCGCGCTGGCGCGATGCCGAGCTGGGTCCCGTGTCGCCGGCGGCCTTCATCCCCCTTGCCGAAGAGAACGGTCTCATCGTGGCCCTGGGCAGGCAGGTGATGGAGAAGGTCATGGACGATCTGCCGCGCCTGCGCGGACTGCCAGCAGCGGTCAATCTCTCGGTGAGGCAGTTCCGAGATTCATCCCTGGCTGACGAGATCGCCGCCCTGGCCGCGCGGCACTCGGCCGATCCCAGCCGCATCGAGCTGGAGATCACCGAGAGTGTCTTCATCGACAACCTGGAGGAGGTGGCCGGCATCTGCCGCGGCCTTAAGGCCTTGGGCTTCGCCCTGGCCCTGGACGATTTCGGCACCGGCTATTCCTCGCTGACCTACCTGAGCGGTTTGCCCTTCGACACCCTCAAACTGGACAAGGGCTTCGTGGTCGATATCGAGCGCGAGCCGCGCAAGCGCGCCCTGATCGACGCCGTAGTGGCCCTTGCACGGGCCCTGTCCATCTGTACGGTCGTGGAAGGCATCGAGGATCCTCGGACAGAGGCCCTCTTGACCGAGCTGGGTTGCGACTATGGCCAGGGCTTCCTCTATTCCGAGGCCCTGCCCATTGCCGATGTCCTGACTTTCATCGACTCGCGAGGGGTAACTGACCTAGGCACGCGGCGCCGTACGACATAGAATACCCTGGTGGCCGCCCCGACGAGGGGTCGAAAACGCTATTGTAAAGGATACACCATGAAAGGGAATTTCGCCGCGCGCGGGCTGCTTCTGCTCCTGGCGGCCTTCTGTCTGGCCCCCCTGGTCGGCCAGGCCACCCGCAAGACCGTCCGAGTCTCCAGCCCAGACCAGCTCATCAAGGCCGTTGCCTCTGATACAGAAGTCGTCCTCAGGCCCGGGACCTACGACTTGAGTAAGGCCCAACGTCGAGACACCCAATACGTAAAGTGGATCGACGGCGCCGGGGGCCCGGAACTTGTACTGCGCGGCCTCAAGAATTTTTCAATGCGCGGAGAGGACACTGAAAATGCCTCATCCATCACTGTGGCCAACCCCTATGTGGCTGTGGTAGCCCTGGAGAACTGCCAGGATGTCGAACTGTCAGCCCTGAACATGCGCCATCTCCAGAGCGGTTCCTGCTCCGCAGCCGTGCTTCGAATTTTCGGGTGCTCCGACATGAAGCTGGGCGACCTCCTCCTGGAGGGTTCCGGAGCCTTGGGCCTGGACGTCCAGCAGACCACCGGTTTGGCGGCCTACGGCGTCACCGTGGCGAAGTGCACCAGTGGGGCCCTGCTGGCCTCGGACTCATCGAACCTATTTTTCTCGGGCTGTCTTATTCAAGACTGCATGGCCTACCCACTGGTGATGGCCGCCGGCTGCGCTGAGGTCGAATTCCAAGGATCCGCCTTCGAACGCAACCGAGGCAACCTGGTGGCGGCGCACTACGGATCGCCGGACGAGTACCTGGCTTTTGTGGATTGCGAATTCACCGATAACGAAATCAGATCCTGGAGCGACGGCGAGGCCCCTGTCGAATCGAGCGGTTGCCTGTTCTCCGGCAATTCCTTCGAGGAACCCACCCAGGGCTACCGTGGGCCCTTCAGCGAGGACGGCGGTTACGACAATCCCGAGGCTTTATACTTCTACAGCCCGGTCGCTGAGCTGGGCTTCAGTTATCCCGCTCGTTGGATCCTGGACCAGCCCGATGCCGGCAGCCAGGAGGCCGAGAGCGGCATGGCCGCCCTGTACGATGAAGAAAACGGTGTGGCCTGCCTCTTCATTCCGGTAGGTCAGGTGTCGGCCGACGCGAATATGCAGAAGGGGGCGGCCGCGGTCTTTGCCAAAGCGGCCGCCGACTTGAAGGCTTTTCTCAGAGACGAGATGGGCAGCCAGGCGGAATTGAGTGCCCAGGGATCGCCTATCGGCGAAGGCCTGGACATCTATGCTTATTACGAGGGCAGCCTCGTGCTGGGGGGCGAGCGTGGGGCTTTGCGCTGTAAGTTTATGGTCTCCGGGGGCGTGGTTTGGGTACTGATGGCCATGGCCCAGGAGCCGGGTTTATTCGGATTTGGGAGCGAAGCCGGCCTCATCCTGGAGTCACTGGGCAGACCTGCGGAGTAAGGCAGTCCTGTAGCCGGCGCCTTCGACGACAGCCTTGGATCTCGGGCGATTCTCAGTTGAACCGCCAACCCGCCCTAAGGCTGAATCGCAGTGTGCCGAAGCTTGTCAGGGCGTAGAAGAGGGGCACTACCTCGGCGAGGGCCTCCACGGTGAAGCCGCCCTTGAATTCGAGGAAGGCCGAGAGCCCGGCCTGGAGACAGAAGTCCTGGGAATATTCCAGGCTGGGAACAGAGGTGAAGGGGCTGGTCTTCTCCATCCAGCTGAATATCGTTCCAAGGCCCACACGGCCGGAGACCTGGAGGGGGATGGGGAAGCGCGAGCGCAGCACCACCGATGCCCCCAGCTGAAGGGCCCGCAGGTATGGCCTGACGATGGCCTCGCGCCCGGGCGATTCCGCGTAGACTGCCCATGCCTCCATGGCCAGCAGATTGAATACCGGCACCATGTGCAAGACCCCGTTCCCCAGGTCCGCCTGCAGGGCCAGGGAAGCGTTGATGAAGCCCAGCTCAAAAAGCTCCGCGTATTCGCCCAGGCCGATTATGATGGGATAGCCGGCCAGGATACTCAGCCCACCGCTCCCACCCCTCGGAACAAGGACCGTGCGTTCCTCAGTCACAGTAAAGGGGATGTCGCGTAGAATCACCTGCTCTCGCCCCTGGGATTCCACCGGCACTTCGACGATCTTCTCCACGGGCACCTCGACCGTCTTCTCCACCACCCGCTCCACAGGGACTTCGACAATCTTCTCTACCGGCACCTCTACGATTTTTTC
>CAYYCP010000017.1:0-44401 GCA_964470375.1 uncultured Spirochaetales bacterium | reverse complement strand
TCTCGACAGGCACTTCCACGACGCGTTCATTCTCTTTTCCTGAACTCCCCGGCGTCTCGGATGGAGCGGCCGCCAAAAGGATGGGAACGGGCGCTTCGGCCTTGAGCCCGCCAGGGTTCTCCAGAACAAGACGCCAACGACCCGCCTCAAGGTCGCCTGCGTTCCAGGATAGGCTTAGGCGCTGGGGGGATTCCACGATAATGGATGATGCCTTAACCGAGACCCCGGAGGGGGACTGGAAGAATGCTTGGATGCCCTCCATGAAGCCCGAACCGACAACCTCGATGCCTCGGTGCACGCGGTCATTGGTGAATTCCGTGCGGGATACCGATATGACCGCAGGCTGCGTGCGCTCAAGCACCCTGATCTGCAGGCGCTTTTCCGCGTCCGCCGATGGCGGATTGCGAAGCCTGAGCGAGTACACGCCCGGCTTAGCGCCTGAGAGGTCGAAGCTGATATGGAGGCGGTTCGCGCTCTGCTCGATGATGGATCCCCGGATGCTCTGGCCGGCTGCCTCTAGATAGGCCTCCGTGAGGGGGATGAAATTCCCGCCTGTGACGATCATCTGTTGATCCCTGGCGCCGGCGTAGAGGAGACCGCCTTCGGCTGATGCCGGATCGGGCTTGACAGCCCTGCGCACGCTCAGCTTGCTCCAGGGAGAAACCGCCGCAGGCTTGAGGAATTTATTGAGCACCGTGATACGCGCCTCGTAATCGCCGGGAGGCAGGCTGAATGATATTGAGGGCTTGTCCGTGCTGCGGGAGAATACCGTCTCCTGGGCGGAATCGCGGATTTCCACCAGATAGCCGTAGGCGCCCTCAACCGCCTTCCATTCGAGGCTGCGCGCATCATCCGCGGTCTGGGCGCCGGTCATGCCGGCCGCCAAGGCCATGAGGAGGGCGAGCCTGAAACGGAATCTTCTCATCATGAGAAGTATATACCAGCGAGGGGGGCTTTTCCGCATCCCGGCCGCCTACTCCAGGTAGAAGATGTCCGGCGAAAGGATCTCCGGATCGCCTATGCGCATTGTCAGCTTTATGGAGAAGTCCACCGTCACAACTGAGCTGCGGCGCTCCACCGCGCCGGATTGATCGATGGTCAAGGCTTGGATCGTGAAGGCGAATGCGCCCACGTCCAGCTTGGCCAAGTCGGAAAATTCCCAGCGAGTGGGCTTGATTCTTTCGGCGCTCCCAACCGTCTCACCGGTCTTGCGCGAGATCAGGCTTACCGAATAGTGGCTGGCGTCCTGGACCGGTTTCCAGGAAAAGGGCAGGGAGTCGCGCTCGGCCATTTCCACGCGCTCCCCGCGGGTCGGCCATACGACGGCTGGATCGTTCAGGGGCGGGGCCTTACGGATGGTCAGTGAGCGCTGGCCTGAGGCGTAGATCTTGCCATCTTCCGCAAGGCCGGTGACGTTCCAGTAGTAATCGCCCGGCTCGAGGCGCTTGAAGGAGGCCGTGGTCCCATCGATGGTCTGCTGGCTGATGATCTCGCGGAAACCCGGATCGCGCGCTAAGGTGAATCGGTTCGAAGGTGCCAGGGGGTCGCGCTTCCATGAGAAGGTTATGCCTGTGCGTTTGATGTCCAGTTCGCCAAGTATGGCTCCGTCGGCCGGCTCAAGGAGCTGGGGCGGTCCGATCCGCGCGTTACGCACCACACTGAAAGCGGAAGAGGCCTTGACCGAGGAGCGTTGCCTGCCTGCGCGCTGCTGGAAAGCCTGGACTTCCCAGCGGTAGCTCTCGGGCTTGAGCGAGTCCATGTCCTGGAAGCGCAGAGACGTTTCCTTCAAAGCGGTGCTTTCAGCGATGACCCGACCATCCTGGGCAAGGAGCCTGAAGGCATAGGAATCAGCTTCCGGGGAGGCGCCCCAGGAGAAGTCCATGCCCTCGGCGTTGACTAGGTCCAGAACCTGGCCGGCTTGGGGGGATAGGGGCTTGGGTGCGGCCAACGGGCCTAGCACAGACAGGGCCTGGATCGGCGAGGAGGCCAGCTGGATGCCTTCCGGGCCAAGGGCTGATACGCGCCAGTAGTATTGCCCCGGTGAAAGATCTTTGATTTCCAGAGACGACTGCCCGGTCTCGCGCCGCAGGGGATCGGTGAAGCCGCGGTCCCGGGCTAGCTCGAAGGCGAAACCCGATGCCCCGTCGGATTCCCAGCCGAAGCGTAGACCGCTCCCCGGGATCGCCTCCATCTCCGCTCCATCGGCCGGTGAGAGCCGGGCGATGGAGGGCAGCTTCGAGGAGACAGTGAAGGAACGCGGTTCGGAGGGCGGGGCGGGAGTGCCGTCAGCCCCTTGCGAGCTCACCTGCCACCAGTAGTTGCCCGGGCTCAGCCCGGAGTTGATCTCGAGATATGTGGCTTTGGTCTCGCTCCTTATGACCACGTCCGCCATGGCTGCATCCCTGGCAATGGTCAGCGTGGACATCACCGCTTCGGGTGCGGATTTCCAACTGAATCGCAGCCCGGCCTGATTGAGGACACGCTCGAGCACGGTCTCGCCCTCGCGGGGGGCGAGGGCCTCCGTGGCGGCCAGCTCGGCGATGCGGGCCACCGAGAAGGAGGCTGGACGCGATGCCCGCGGGGCTTCGCCCTGGATCTTGAACGCGTATATCGGGCGCACGCGCCACCAATATACGCCCTCTTCAAGTCCCTCGGCGACGGCGAAGGGGGAATCCGCCTTGAGCCTGCGGGCAATATCGGTGAAGTCCGCGTCATGGGCGATCTCAAGCTCATAGGATGAGGCCGCCGCCGCCCCCTCCCAGATGAAGCGAAGGCTGGGAGGCTTGGAGCGATAGCTGAAGGACGCGCCGTCCTGGGGCGCTACCGGCACAGGCTCGCTCTCTGAGAGCACAGTGAAGCGCGTCGCTTGCGAGACGGAGCGCCCCGCCTGGCCCTGGTCTATCGAAATACGCAGATAATAGCTCCCGGCTGGGAGCTTCAGGGTCGATCGGCTGGATGTCTCGAGGCGCGATTCCAGGAGGGGCTGGAAGGACGCAGCCCTCGACAGCTCGAGTGTGTACTCAGTCTGGGGCTTCTCGCTGGTCCAGGCTACCGGGATCTCGGTCTCGGGCCTGTAGCTCAGCCAGATTGAGTCATAGGCCGGGGAGCTGAGGGTTACGGGGATGCGCTCCACAGTGGCCGTTTTCGCCTCGGCATGGACCAGGGCCTTCTCGTTTTCCTTGACTTCCTGCTTCTGGCCGGCCAGTACCAGGTCTACAGCGCCCTTGGCCACGGCTACGTCCAGGGTGCCCTTATCGGAAACCGCCAGGCTCGCGCGGGATTCCGCCTTGACTTCCACCTTCGAGCCCTTGCTGGAAATGGTCACGGGCGGGGGCGTCGCCGCGGTCGCGCCACCGGCCTGGCCGGGTGCCTCCGCGCGAGCGGGGGCCGGTTCGGTCCGGGCCGCGGTGATGTTGCCTGCGATGAACTCGATGTTGCGACTGCCCTGGCCGTAGTCCAGGAGGATCAGGGTGCTCTCTTCCAAGGATATCTCGGTGCCGTCGTTCATGAGTAACTTGGCCTCGGAGTCGGCCGCCGTGCGGATCGAGTCGTAGGAATAGAGCACTGCCCTGTCAGGGAGCTCCTCCCAGATCGCACGATCCGAGTACTTACGCTGGGCCGTACGCCGCTTGAATACCAGGGTGCCTACCGGTTCCCCGCCGGCAGGCTTGATAAAGCTTGTGAGATCCCGCCAGAGCGCCCAGCCGCCGGCCGAGAAGACCGCGCTGCAGATGAGGACAGCCAGGAAGTCGGCCGAGCTGGAGCGCCGCGTGGCCATGGCGGAAGGGCGCCCCTAGGCGCCCCGGCCTCCGCGCCCGACGGCGCCTTGGGAGTCGTCGATGATCTTGTATTTGACCTCCTCCTCGTCGACATTGACGGCGGAGAGATCGCGCGGCTGGATACCCAGGTTCGCCTGGAGCTCGGCCAGGCTGGCCGGGCAGTAGGGATCGTCCAAGCGACCGAGCACGGCGTATATCTGCTGAGGCTCCAGCTTGCCCTTGACCGTGATGGCCTTCATCGGCTCGAAGCGGAATACCCCCTTGACCAGCTCGTAAGTCTCCTGGGACACCAGGATATCGGTGCCGAAGGGCTTGTTGAGGGCTTCTATGCGGCTGGCCAGGTTGACCGTGTCGCCGATGACCGTGTATTCCAGGCGCTCAGTGGAGCCGATCTGACCGACGATCACCGGGCCCGAGTTGAGGCCGCAACCGATGTTGATGACCGGCGAACGTGGGCCTCCGCGATCCTTGTTGAATTCGGCCAGCTCGGAGCGCATCATCAGGGCCGCGTTGACGGCACGCTCGGCGTATTCCGCCTCCGTATAGTCCGAAAGCGGGGCGCCCCAGACAGCCATGATGGCGTCGCCGATGAATTTGTCCACGTTCCCGCCCGTGGCGTTAACGCAGCCCACCATACGGGTCATGTACTTGTTGAGGAAATCCACCACCTCCTCGGGCTCCAGCCTCTCGGAGATGCCGGTGAACCCGCGGATGTCGGAGAAGAAAACCGTCACCCGCTTGCGCTCGCCGCCCAGCTTGAGGCTGCCCTTGGCCGCCCGCTCCGCGATCTCTTTGTTGACGAAGCGCCCGAAGGTGTCCTTGAGGCGCTCGCGTTCGGCCAGGCCGTCGCCCATATGCACGAAAGCATTCGTCAGCAGACCTATCTCGTCGCGCGCGCGGGCCCGCAGGCCCAGGTGGAAGTGCCCCTGCTCTATGCGCTTGGCCGCTTCCACCAGGGCGCGGATGGGGCGGGTGATGGTCTTGGAGAAGAAGTAGACGATGAGCACGGCCGCGGCCAGGATCATCACCGTGATGCAGGCGTTCCAGAGCAGGATGCGATCGACCGCCTCGAAGGCCTTAGCCTCGTCCAGGGTCACCAGGACCCAGGCCCCCATCGTCCCGAGCTTTGAGTAGTAGGCCAGCTGGCGGGCTCCGGCGGGATCGGCGTAGCTGAAGTTGCCTAGGGCGAATTTGCTGGCCGACAGCGGCCCGAACTCAGGGGAGCCGGCCAGAGATTCGCCGGCTGTGACGCGGGTGCTGTCCGGATGAGCGAGTAGATCCCCCGCTGAGGAGATCAGGCGAATCTGTCGAATCGTCTTTTTCGCCCTCGCCACGACCCCCTGGAAACGATCGCGGGTGATGAAGACCGCCGCCAGGGAACCTGATTCCTCGCCGATAGCATAAGGGAAGAGGGCCAAGACCGTAGGTTCCTTGAAGTCCGGCGATACGTTCAGGCAGACCGCCCCGCCCAGGCCGGCGGCGCGGACTCGTTCCACTCCCGCCGCGATAGCCTTCTCGGCGGTATCGCCTTGGACGCCTAAACCCCCAAGCGCGGGCATGTTGAGGATATACCGGGCGGCTCCACCCCCTTCCGGGAAGGCTGATATGGCAAGGATCTCCTCCTCCGAGGTGAAGAGCTCGGAAGCCAATCCAGCCAATTCCTCGGGAGTACTTTTCTCGGTGGAGCGCAAGGTGTATGCCTGCATGACCTGCCTGGCCCGGTCAGCGACACTTTGGAAGTCAGAATCGAATTTCTGGCTGGTCGAATCTGCAACCTGGAGGTTGGAATCCTCGATAGTGTTACGGATTTCCGAGCGGAAAAAGGTCGAGGCGAGGCTGATCACCGCTGTTAGGGCTGAGAGGATCACGAGGGATATGATGCCGATGAGCTTGACTGCGATCGAGAGGCGGATTTTTTCTTGCCTCGGCGTTATTTCCGGCTTCGTCCCCCGAGAGGTCTGTCCCCGTTGTCCCTGTTGTCCTGCTTGCTCCCCATGAGGCAAGTCTTTCCTGGCTTGGCCAGTCTGGTCCTCAGGCGCTTGGGGACTGACCTTCTGCCTAGGCTCTTCCCCTGGGAATTGCGGCTCCACCCTGTCAGCTCGGGGATGGACCGATGCATGAGGTAAGCCGTATTCCTGGGGCGTGCCCATTGCGGGCTCTGTTTCCTCGAGGTGGGGAAGAAGGATGCCAGGAGGGAGACCGGCATCTATCGCGAGTGACGCTGCCCGCAGGGCTGCTTGGTCATCAGTGGCTTGGTATTGGGGAGATTGAGATGCCTCATGGGGTACTATCTCACCGCTATCCTCTGCTTGAGCGATGTCGGGGATTGAGAAGTCATCGATCGGAGCCAATTCCATGGAGAACGCGGCTTCAGCGGCAGAGCTTGAATACCCGGGAGAATCCATGCCGGTCGAGCTGGAATCCTCATCGGGGATGTCGGCTTTCACCCTCTTGCGGTCAAGCTTCGCTCCCTCACTATGCCCATCGATGGACGAGGACGAGGACGCTGTTCCCTCCTCGCCGTCGATCCCATCGGCATCGATATATGCTTCGGCTGCGGTAGATCCTAATATGAAGGCATCGCTCTGAGGCCCTATGGCATCGATGTCTGGCAGAAAGGCCTTATGGGGCGACGATATCACCCGCAAAAGTCGTATGCCCGGGAAACGGGGCGGGAGGGCCTCGCCTGGTTCCTGTACCGTCTCGGCTATGAAATAGCATGGCAGCGCGGCTGACTTCTCTTCGAGCGAGGGGGATCGCATCGCCAAGCTGCCGTAATTGAGGATAACGCCTTCCTCGATTAGGGTGCCGATGATGCCGATACATTCGTCCAAGCCGATCCGGCCCGGATCGAAGTAGACCAGGGATAGCCATGTTCCTCTTGAACGAGATCTGGCCGCCGCCTCGGATGAAATGAGCACGTGGTATCGGCCGAGATCATCCTCCTCGAGGATTCGTCCGTCATAGGGGCTGAGACTCGGCGATTCTGAGGGACAGAGCTCCTTGCAGAAGGGGAGGATATGCACTTTTTTAGACAGTGCCGGGCGAAGAATATTCCCATCTGGCAAGACCAGATCTCCATATTCGAGGGGGGCCTCGATCGATTCTGCGCATTCACGAATGTAATCTGCAGCCCTCTGCAAGAGCTCGTAGTCTCTCGGTCTAGGGGCCAGGGCTGCGCGGTGTATGAAGGCGCGTAGGCTGGCCGCGAGCAGGCGCAGCTGTCGGTGACCGAGGAGCCCGGCTAGTATACTGACTTTTCTCGTGACTCCAATCGCATTGCGCAACTCAGGTTCGAGAATCTGCCCAAAGGATTGCCGCGTGGAACCGCCTTCAGCGGCCGATGCGGCGGCCATGCCCTCGACTGATAAAGCAGAGAGAGTGGATGAGTGCATTTTCAGGCTGCGTTTTGCCCCTACGATGAGGGACGCATAGCTGGCTGTCATGGGCATAATCCTTCGTATATCGTTATCGGTCATTTGGATAGGAGAAACAAGCAAAAGCTGTGTAGGACCGAGGGGCGGATCGGCGCCCGATACCTCCAGGTCCGATCTATGCAGGCCAACTTTACAGGTCTGTCCCTTTTTTAGTACAGTACCCCTAGCCTTTCAAGCCTGGATAAACCAGATTCTAGGCTTGATGGAGTCTTAAGGAAAAAAGGACAGATCTGGGAAAAGAGGCTGATGGCCTTCTAAGGGGGGAGCCGATATGCGGAACATCCTTTTCATCGGATTAGTGAGTTTTTTCATGGATCTCAGCACGGAGATGGTCTATCCCCTCATCCCCCTATACTTGACGGCCGTCTTCGGGGCCACACCCGTCCTAGTCGGTGTGATTGAGGGCATCGCCGAAAGCCTGGCCAGCCTTCTCAAGGTCTATTCCGGCTATATGACCGATAAGTACCAGAAGAAGAAACCCATCGCCTTCATCGGCTATGCGGCCGGCCTGGTGTACAAGCTGGCTCTTATCCTCGCTGGCTCATGGCTTGGGATCTTGGCCGCCCGGGTCGTCGACCGCTTCGGGAAGGGCATCCGCACCGCTCCACGCGATGTCCTTGTGAGCGAGTCGGGAGGTAAGGCAGCCCTCGGTCGCGCCTTCGGCCTGCACAAGGCCCTCGATATGGCCGGAACGGCCGCGGGCATCCTGATAGCCTATTTCATCATGCGCGCGTGGAAAGGGGATTACGCCTACAAGCAGCTCTTCGCCGTCTCGGCAATACCCGCCTTGGCATCCCTCTTCATGTTTCTCTTCATCAAGGAAGGCCCTGCAGTCCGTTCGAATCGCGAACGCCTCCATCCTTTGAGGGGGCTCAGGCAGGCCGACCGTCGCCTGAAGCTGTATTTCGCTGTGGTTCTCATCTTCACTCTCGGAAATTCCTCCAACGCCTTCCTCCTCCTCAGGGCAGGGGAGGAGGGCTTCGGGTCTGCTGATGTGGTTTTCCTTTACTTTCTCTACAGCGCGGTATCGTCTATCTTGGCCATACCGTTCGGGCGTCTTTCTGACAGGCTCGGCCGCAAGGCCGTCCTCGTGGCCGGCTATCTGGTGTTCGCGCTGGCCTACGGCCTCTTCGCGTGGGGATTCGGAAGACCGATGATCGTGGCCGCCTTCACTGTATACGGCTTCTTCACCGCCATGACGGCCGGGGTCGAGCGCGCCTTGATATCCGAGATATCTTCGCCTGAATTGAAGGGGACGATGCTCGGGCTGCACTCGACCATCGTGGGAGTGGCCCTCTTCCCTGCCAGTTTCCTGGCCGGCCTTCTCTGGAATGCCTTTGGGGCGATGGCGCCCTTCGCCCTCGGCTCGGCGCTCTCCTTGGCAGCCGCCTTGTTGCTGGGTTTCGGCTTAAAGCGGGGCGATGCAAGGGCGCCTGAACCGGCAGCCTAGCTCCGGGCCGCGCTCGCGGCCCCTATTTGTGGGCGCTGAGGGGATCGCCCTGCGGCCCGCGGCATCCCTGCCTCGGGCCTCCGGGCCGGCCCTGGGCCTTTCGCCCGCGTCCCTGCGGGCTCAGCCCTGCGGCGCTGACGCGCCTCCGGGCCCTGCCCGGGGCTTCGATCCCCTCATCGCCTCCAATCGATTCCGGGCCGCGCAGGCGCGGCCCGTTATTGTGGGCGCTGAGGGGATCGAACCCCCGACATTCTGCGTGTAAGGCAGACACTCTCCCAGCTGAGTTAAGCGCCCTTAGCTGCGAGGAAGGCGAAAACGCTAACATGCAGCCCCAGGGCTGTCAAGGCGGCGCCCTGACGGCTTGCCTAAATCCGGCCCGGCCTATACATTAGTCCGAGATTCCCAAGGAGGGGCCATGTTCGATCTCGTGGCATTCGGCCAGGGCGGTATCCTCATGCTCGTAGGCATGGTGGTGGTCTTTATCTTCCTGGTACTGCTCATCGTATTCATCAATTTCACGATTTTTCTCGGAAACAAGCTGGGCTGGGGCAAGAGCGACGACACCGACGAGGACGGCGACGGCGCGGCTGGCTCAGGTCCTGTCGCCCGGGATTCCGGGGAGGTCGTCGCCGCTATCTCCGCTGCTACCCACCACCAGAGCGCCGGCTGAAGGCCGGGGCTAGCTCAAGGAGTAAAGACTCATGGCCAAGATTAAGCTCACTGACCTCGTGCTGAGGGACGCCCATCAGTCCCTGCTCGCTACCCGCATGGTCACCGCCGACATGCTCCCGGCCTGTGAGAGGCTGGATCGCATCGGCTACTTCGCCCTGGAGGCTTGGGGCGGGGCTACCTTCGACACCTGTATCCGCTTCCTCAACGAGGATCCCTGGGAGAGGCTGCGCCAGCTCAAGAAGGCCCTGCCCAAGACGCCCATCATGATGCTCCTGCGCGGGCAGAACCTCCTGGGCTACCGCCACTACGCCGACGACGTGGTGGACAAGTTCGTCGAGGCGGCCGCGCGCAACGGCGTGGACGTCTTCCGCATCTTCGACGCCTGCAACGACCCGCGCAACCTCAAGCGCGCGACCGACGCGGCCAAGCGCACCGGCAAGCACGTCCAGGCCACCATCTCCTACGCCACCACGCCCTTCCATACCATTCCTGCCTACGTGAAGCTGGCCAAGGACCTGGCCGCCGAGGGCGCCGACTCGCTGTGCATCAAGGACATGGCCGGCCTGCTCAAGCCCTACGACGCCTACGAGCTGGTGCGCGCCCTCAAGAAGGATGTCGGCCTCCCGGTGGAGGTGCATTCGCACTCCACCACCGGCATGTCGGTGGGCACCCTGGTCAAAGCAGTGGAGGCCGGGGCCGACATCATCGACACCTGCGTCTCTTCCATGGCCATGGGTACCAGCCACTCGCCCACCGAGACCATGGTTGAGATTTTCCATGGAACCGAGTGGGACACCGGCCTGGACGTGAAGCTCCTCGTGGAGATAGCGGCCTATTTCCGCGAGGTGCGCAAGAAATACGCGAAGTTCGAGTCCAGCTTCCTGGGCGCGGACACGCGCATCCTGGTGGCCCAGGTCCCCGGCGGCATGCTCTCCAACATGGAGAGCCAGCTCAAGGAGCAGGGCGCCGCCGACAGGATCGATGATGTACTCAAGGAAATCCCGGTCGTGCAGAAAGACGCCGGCTACGTGCCCCTGGTCACGCCCACCTCCCAGATCGTCGGCACCCAGGCCGTTTTCAACGTCCTCTTCGGGCGCTACCAGAAATTGACCGCTGAATTCCGCGATCTGGTCGTCGGCCGCTACGGAGCCACCCCCGCGCCCTGCAATCCGGAAATCGTGGCTAAGGCCCTGGCCGAGGCCTCCATGGCCGCGGCCATCACCCACCGCCCGGCCGATGACATCCCCAACGAGTTTGCCAAACTCGAGGAGGAGACCAAGAAACTCCTCGGCGCCTCAAGCGTGGCTGTCGAGGACGTTCTCACCTATGCCATGTTCCCCAAGGTCGCCCCCGATTTCTTCAAGACCCGCGCCAAGGGTCCGGTCAGCTTCAAGGCCGAGCCGGCCGCCGGCCCCGCCGCCGCCGCGCCCGCGCCGGCCGCCGGCTCCGCGGCCTCCTACATCGTCACCGTGAACGGCAACGAGTACGCGGTGAACGTTAGGCCCGAGGGCACCGTGGCCGTGGCCGCCGCCCCGGGCGCCGCACCTGCCGCGCCCAAGCCCACGGCCGCCGCCAAGGGCGGCAAGCCCCTCCTCTCGCCCGTCGCCGGCTCCCTGGTGCGCTACGTTGTCAAGGAAGGCGACCAAGTCAAGGAGTTGCAGACCGTCCTCATCGTCGAGTCCATGAAGATGGAGCTCGAGGTGAAGAGCCCCGCCTCCGGGACTGTCCATTTCATCGCCTCGGAGAAGTCCAAGATCTCCTCCCAGCAGCTCCTGGCGGAGATCCTCTAGGACGCATCGCCGAATATCCGATTCGATATGCGAACCGGGCCGTCCCAGACGGCCCGGTTTTTTTATTCAGCACTCCTTGCCGATTTGCGGTTATGGCGAGCGATTTTGTTTCTATTGTTGAAACGTAGCCTAACAGTCGTATACTACTAGGTATATATCCGGTTTCACATGGAGGTCGAGATGAAAAGACGCATATCGGGATCTATCTTCACAATCGTCATTCTAATGGTCGCGGTTGTCTTCTCCGGCTGCGATTGGCTCATTCCAGCCCTTCTCGCGCCGTATGGATACGTCATCGACGCGCGGACCGGGGATGGCGTCAGCAACGTCACGGTCACCTTTACCCCGATCGCGGTCGATGAAGGCATAGTACAGTCTATTGTCACGGCCACGACGAACACGGACGGCTATTTCAGCCGGGCCGACCTCAATCCCGGCACCTATGCGGTGAGCGCCTCGAAGACCGGATATGTCTTCATGCCCATCACGGTCAGCATCACCGGCTGGAATGAGAATATCGGCGATCTCTACGGCGTCACTTCATCCTCAAAGGGCGATAGTAACGCCGTATCGGTATTCCTGACGTGGAACTCAGATTACGCTGACATGGACGCCTATCTGACATATCCCACCGCCTTCATCAACGACGACACGAGCCTCGGCGCAGGTAATCCAGATCCGTACTATGACATCGGGGCCGAGATCAGGAATACCGTGTATTGGAATGATGAGGACGGCGATGGAATCCTGGACGGGGCTGATCTCAACACCTCGTCCGATAAGGCAGATGCATTTGCCTCGATCGATGTCGATGATGTCGACGGGAGCGGGCCCGAGACCATATCCATTATCGGGCTCAACACGGGTGCCGCGACGGATATCGGCAGCTACTGCGAGGTCTCGTCCTCGACCCCCTATGTCGGAGGAGTGCTGCCTGCTGGGGACTATTACTATATGGGCGCTGCTGTGTACTATATTGACGCGTACTCAAGCCCGACTAACCTCGATGGGAAGGGCGCGAAGGTCGTTATCGCACAGGGGGACCAAATCAAGGGCACATTTGCGCCGATGAGCGACATGGCCCAGGATACTGTTTCTGTCTTCAGAGCCATGCTTTTCTATACTAGTAACCAAGCGGCGTATTACCTGGTTTTCGTCCCGGATTACCGCATCGCCGATTCCGCTTCGGGCGGCACTGGTTATCCCCCGGTCGGAGTAAGGAGTGTGCCTGAGAATCAGATTTTCGTGGTTACGGGGGCTAAATAAGGGTTTGGCCACTGGCCCTAGGCTGGTGGGGATCCTTCGGTCGAAAAGCGTTAACCTTCATAGATCGGGGGTAGTTTTCGCGGGCGGTTCATGGGAAGAGCCTGGCTTGCTAAGGAGTGGAAATGAGAAGATCAGCATTTTCTATAATCCTCATTGTCTTGGCCGTGGCTGGATCATGGTCACAGACATCATCGAGCGGAGGCAAAAAGGTAGTAACCGTATTGCTCACGATAAACGTGAATGTACCTAATGCGATCATTACGGTTGACGGTCAGGCGGTGAAGGAGAACATAGCCCAGGTCACCAGCGGAAGTCATTTGGTGAGGGTTGAGGCGATTGGCTATATCCCCTTCGAGCAGACGGTGACGCTTAGCAGGGCACAGACCATCAACGTCACTCTCCAGCCCCAGTTGGTGCAGCTATCCATCCTGACAAATGTTAAAGGTGCCTTGATAGCCGTGGACGGAGCGGCCATCAAGGCTAACCCGCTGATGGTGATGCCCGGCTCGCATACTGTCACGGTTCAGGCTGTCGGGTATATTCCCTACCAGGAAACCGTCAGCGTCCTCGGCCCAATGACCGTGAACGCCGTGCTACAGCCCGCCATGGCCGGCTTGACGATCGTCTACGCCCAGGCTGACGTCATCGTTTTCGTGGACGGGGTTCAGCTCCTAGCTCCTAAGGCTGTCAATGTCGACGGAACTGTGCAGCAATCGACGGTACTGCCCCTGGGCGAGCATACCATCATGATCCAATCCCAGTATTACCTGCCCTATCAACAAAAGATCAACCTAACCGGTGATATGACTGTAAGGCCGGCCTTGCAGGCCCAGCTCTTCGAGCTCCAGGTGCTCTCATCCGTGAAGGGGGCGGCCGTGACCGTCAACGGAAAGACGGCTGTCTCGCCCATGAAGCTTCCTGCAGGCGAGTATCTCGTGGGCGTGAGTGCGGCGGGGTGCCAGCCCTTCGAGCAGAAGGTTGCCCTTTTTCAAAACACCCGCGTAGATGCCATCCTCCAGCCGGCGCTCTTCGACCTTAACATCCAATGCGACGTGCCCGGCGCGGTGATGATGATCGGTGAGACCCTCATCAGCGCTCTACCCGAGAAGGTGCCTGCGGGGACGTATCGCATCACGGTGATGGCTCCGGGCTACGCGGACTTCACCCAGATGGTCAAAGTTGCCGGCAATACCATTGTGCCGGTAACCATGAAGATGCTGCCCAGCATGGCCGTTATCGTGCCGCCCGAGAGCGCCATCAACAAGAATGCCAAGGGAAACCATTTCGGACTGATGGAGCTCTGGATCGATGGCATTCAGATGAAATTGAACAAGGATAGACTCGAGGTCCCGTCCGGTAAGCATCTAGTGCGTTTCGTCACAGGCGGACTATGGACCGAGGTGGAGCTTATCTTCGAGCCCGGCGTCACCTATACACTCGAGCCGCAAATCTCTCTCAAGGCCATCCCAGTCTACCAGCCCGGCCAGCTCAAGCAGCTTGGCGCCCCAAATCAATTGAACCAGACGGGAAATACCAAGAAGCAGTAGGCCTTCGGGCAGCTCGGAATCCAACAGGAACCGCCCCGATACGAGGCGGTTCCTTTTTTGTCTCTTTTCGGTCTCTGATAGGTCTGTCCCCCTTTTCTTAGTGATTCTCCTTCAAGGCTTGAAGCGAAAACGGATATTCTGAGGATATCCGGCATGCGTTGCGCTAGAGTTCTTATACAAGGGGCGCGGTACCACATTACGGCACGCACGAATAACCGCTTGATGCATTTGGAGCCTGCGGAAATCAAGCGCTTATTCATCCGAACCTTGACCAGGGCGAAAATGAAATACCACTTTTCAGTAGAAAACTTTTGTTTGATGGGAAACCATATACACCTTATCCTCAGGCCAGGACGAAAGGAGTCCTTGTCGAAGATCATGCAATGGCTGCTCGGGGTATTCGCCATGGCTTTCAACCGACTCATGGGTAGCTGCGGCCATGTATGGGGCGATAGGTTCTTCTCCAGGCCCATCCTATCGCGAAGCGATTTCGTTTCTGTGTTTCGGTACATCGATGAAAATCCGGCGGCCGCGGGGCTGTGCGCAGATAGCCGGAATTGGGAGTATTCGGGCCATTTCTTCAGGCGTTCCGGTCAAGGAGGATTTCTCGCAAAGTTATCTTCATGGCTTCTGGACCTTTTCCCTTGGCACAAGGCCGAATGATCCGAAAGGATCCGATATTCAGGCGGCTTGGCTATCCCACGATGAGATAAACCGCCCTTGACCTTCATGACAAGGCGGTATAAAATAAAGTCCTGCATTCATGTCCCGGAGGAGAATACTGTGCCCTGCGGAAAGAAGAGAAAGCGCAAGAAGATCGCAACTCACAAGCGGAAGAAGAAGCTCAGAAAGAACCGGCATAAGAGCAAATAAACGAGTTACCTTTTTCCCAGAATCCCAGGATAAGGCCCTTCCGTTTTGGGAGGGCCTTGTTGTTTTCTTTTGATTGTTAAATAGCCGTATCCACTTTCTTTTTAATCCTTTATATAAAATGTGATTATCATCTATTAAAATATAGTAGTCGTGGTCTGTCCACGATAGCCTATGCCTTTACCGAGGGGTCTACCCCGGGGTCTGTCCCTCCAGACTGTCCCTCCAGACTGTCCTGCTTGCCGGATTCAATCGCTTGGTCTATCATGGCCCAACGATGGAAGTAGACGTCTATCTCCTCCTACGGCAATATGCACTGAAAAGCTCGAATTGGGAGATACCCTTTAACGCTTTCATCGACTATATCCAGCGGCTTGCCAAGTCTTATGCCGGGAAATCACCAGATCTCTCTGCGTTCGCAGCTGGAGGCGAAGCACGTATTACAGCTCAACTCCATATCCTGGCAGCTGATAAGCGCGTCTCCTTGGTACAGTCCGAATCCCGCATCCACTCCATCCTTCTCCCTGATCGTTTTATAGAACCGGTTAGACAGGAATATCGGAAGATGCAGGAATCAGCCGATATTCCATTCCCGGACGAAGAATTACTGAAGACGTCTGTCCCTCCGGAATGGGTGATGAATGTCTCCCTTGAAGCGGATCTCTCTTCCCTGCTCCAACGTCCCGAGTTGCCTGATGTGCCTCTCTGCCGTATTAGTTTCCCAAGCGATGCAAAAGCCATCCTCATCCTCACCGACCAACTCAAGCGCGGATTGCTCGAGGTAGCCGTTCTCAAGGTGCGCAATTACCTGCGCAAGGGGACAAACCTCGAGTTCACGCGGCGCAAGCTCCTGGCCGCCTTCCAGAACAAGGAAATGGCATTGAAAGACGCCTTTAACCTTGTCCAGACCCGTCCCTTCGACGCCGTGGAGCAAATGCGTAGCAGCAATGCCGATCTGGTTTTCTCGTTCTGGGCCTATCTCGTCTCGGTGATCCGCCAGGACCTCATGCGCCGTGGTGATCGCACTCCTGAGGACTTGGCCTGCCTTCGTGCTCTCTTCATCGTCGAATTCTTCAATAATCATTATAAGAGCCAAGCCCAGAAAGCTATCGAGATTGAAGCTGCATTCAAGGCCTTTGACGCTGCAGTGCGAAAATCACCCTATCTCTATCAACGCCAGGATCTTGAGGGTTTCACGGATCAGGCCGGACGTCCATTGATTGGACGCTATACGAAAGAAGAATTCGATGCTTATCTGGCCGAGAAGTTGAAGACTTCGGATTTTTCCCGCCTGCCGGAGATCGTGGCCTTTCAGGTGGATGAGAACCGGCGTTTTTACGTGGCGAAGGACCGAATCCTCGTTCTAGCCATGAAGCTCATCACGGACGCACGCCAGGAAGTGCGGGCGCAACTCATCGAATCCTGGTACAAGATCCTTGGGGCTTTTTCGACCGTCCCGGCCATGCATGAGGATCAGGCTTATCGGCTGGAGCTCTGGTCTCGCCTGGAAAAATCTAGTCCTATCCTGGCCACACTGATACGCGAGAAGCTCATACTGTTGGCTTACGTGGAAGTGCGGGGGACTAAGGATTCGCTGCCCGAGCTGGAACGTCTCTTTTCCAAGGGCGAGCTTGTTCCGGTCGATGAGCTTCTCAGCCTGCCGCGCAAGGGACTGCTTACGGATGTGCGTATTCTTCTACCCTTCTGGTATTCGATAGGCTTGGTCGTCAGCGTGGTTCGATTTTTCCGCTCCCTCAAGCCTAAACGCGCGGCCAAGCGCATAGAAGTAAAAGCGCCCCCACCGGCCTCGGCTACAGGTTCTCCCAGTGCCCCGCAGGCGGCTCATGATCGCCAGCGCGAGCTGAGAGAGGCCGCCCTGCGAGCCGAGAAGACGATTGTGCCGGCTGGCATGTCCCTGGACGATTGGTTGATCGACCTCGAGTCGAAATGGAACACGATGATCAACCCCCAAGCCAAGCGGGATCTCACCGAGGACGTCAATTCGCTAGTAAGGGACTACCTGCGGAATGTCCTGCGCACGCTACGCGGGGTTTCGTTTACTGAGGAGCGTATCCGCCAGTTGGCGGAGACTTTAGCCGGCTCTCCCAGCTTGATGTGTATACGCAATGCCCCGGCCCTGAAGTCCTATATCATGGGGTACATCGTGCGGTTAGTGAAAAAAGCTGGATAGACCAAGCCATCTTACAATACCAACAGGGACAAACAAACAGGGACAGACCCCAAACAGGGACAGACCCCAAACAGGGACAGACCCCAAACAGGGACAGACCCCAAACAAAACCAACAGGGACAGACCCCGTTTGGTTGTTAATTGATAAGGTCTGGCTAGACCAAACAATCCAAAAATATCCAAGAGGGACAGACCTCGACGGATCGACCTCGATGGGTCTCAACGCAAGGATCTGAGCAGCTCGTAGAGGCTTCCACGAGGAATTGAGGCCGAGGGGGCGCTGGGGCTCGCAGTGGCTTGGGCTTTCACGCTGGCTGCGGGCTCGGGCTTGAGGATCAGTTCGTCGCCTGGATTGATCATATCGAAGAATCCCGCCTTCTTGAAATTCCCCTCGGCGACTTCATCGTCCAGACGCTCTAGAGCGATGCTCCCTAGGATGTCCGATTGAGCGTAGGAAAGGCCGAAAGACCCCTCGGCCCAGGCCAAGGAGCCTTTCTTGAGGATCAGGAGTTCTGCGCCCTGCTTGAGTCCGTCTGCCGCTCCCAATCCAGCCAGGATAGTATCCCGTGAGCGTGACAGGATAGTTCCTCTCAGGGGCAGAGCCGCTTCGATGGCGGAAGTGAGTCTCATGACCGCATGCTTTAATCTCTCATTGCCGGAACGGTAGGCCTTAAAGGTTTCGGTTTTGGCGCCGGTGCGCCCTGAATAGCCTTGGATCTCAAGGCTGACGTCGCGCTGGCCCTCGTCCGCCTCCAGGAGGAAGAAGTAATCTACGCCGCTCTCCCGTGCCAGCTTAAAGGCCTGGGAGAAGGAATTGATTTCCTCGGGGAGCTCGGCGACCCTTAGGCGGGGAGAATGCGATAAGGTTTCCTTGAGGTAACCGGCGATGCGGCTTTGGGCGTCGGCGTGGCCCAGGCTGAAGGAACCGGGGAGGCGGAACACTGCCAGGACGGCCGAGCGTTTGTCGATCTGGAATTGGTCGATATTCCACCGCCGGGATACTGAGTCGGAAAGAAGCGAAGTGTAGGCTTCTATTGCGTCTTGAACGCGCAAAGGAACACTCCCGAGCGATTCGGCCGCCTGGAGCTCGGCCAGGTAGCTGGCCGGCAGGCCGCGCTTGCGCAAAAGTTCTGCGAAGGCTACTCGGCCCTCCGTGGAGTAAGGATCCAGCCGCAGACCCCGACGGAATTCGAAGGCGGCTTCGGTGCGATAGTCGGAGGCCATGGCCTCGGCAGCCTTTTGAAAATGATAGGCCGCCCAGGGGGCGCGGATTGGATCCTCGGGCTTGAAGGAATCCAGCAGGACGCGTTCGAGGGCGATGCGGGCTATTTCGTCATCGGGGTCAGCCTTCAGCGCCGCGGAGAGGGCCGACACGGCCCCGGCCGGATCGCCCGATGCCGCGCGGGCTGTGCCTAGGATGTAGAAATCCCCAGCAAGGCGCTGCCCGTTTGAAATGGCTTGCTCCATTGACGCCGCGGCTTCGGCGGGGCGGCCGGAGGCGAAGAGGATCGAGGCCAGGAGTCGTTTTGCCTCGGGATAGTCGGATTTCACCGAGAGGGCGGTGCGGCAGTGTGCTGCGGCTTCTTCAAGCGACCCGGATACGGCAGCCAGATAGGCCGCATAGAAGCGCACGCGCGGATCCGATGAGTGGGCGCGCAAGGCCTGTTCCATGGCGGCCTTGCTGGCCGCGGGGGAGCCGGTCGCCTCGTAGACCAGGGCTAGGGATAGCAGGGCCCGGGCGTTGAGCGGCGAGAGACGCAATGCTTCCTGGAAGCGCTTGATGGCGCCCAGGGGTCTTCCTCCGGCCATATCCAGGAGGGCCAAGCCGAAACGCGCCTCCAGGTTGTTGGGCTCAGCGGCCAGGACGGTTTGGAATGCCTGCTCGGCCTCAGCCAGCCGCCCCATCGACGTCAAGATGCGTCCCTTCATCGCCGCCAATTCCGACGAGCCCTTGCGGAGGGGCTCCGCCGAACGAGCCCAGTCGAGGGCCCGCTCGTACTCCCCCATGGCCTCGTAGCAGCGGGCCAGCGAAATCATCGGATCTGCGTAGGCGGGGTTGATGCGTAGCGCTTCCAGGTGTCTCTCGACCGCGGCCGGCCAATCCTCCTCCATCTCAAGGAGGAGACCCTCGTTATACCGCTCCAGTGCTCTGCCCTTGCCTGATTGGGCCGAAGTGAGGCCCGCGGCCAAGACCAGGGCCAGGGCCACAGGTAGGCGCGACCTCATTTCTGGCCTTCCGCGCGTTCGCGCAAGACTATCTTGACGGTATTGATCTTATGACCATCCATGTCCTGGATGATGAAGTCGATACCGTCCCGGCTCATCTTCTCGTATTTGACCGGGATCTTGCCGAATAGGTCGAAAACGTAGCCGCCTAGCGTGTCGAACTCCCCGGCCGGCAGTGAGATGCCTAGGGCCTCGTTCAAGTCTTCCAGGTTCACCCGACCGTCGCATATCCACATGTCGGCGCCGGCCGGCAGGATGTCCTCGCGCTCATCGTCGAACTCATCCTGGATCTCCCCTACGATCACTTCGATGATGTCCTCAAGGCAGACGATGCCAGAGGTACCGCCGTACTCGTCTACGGCTATGGCGATATGCACGCGGCGGCGTTTCATCTCCCGCAACAGCGAGTCGATCCGCTTCGATTCCGGGACGAAGAAGGGTTTGCGCATGGCCGCTTCCAGCTTGAAGCCGGAGGGACGGGAGGCCACGCGCAGCAGGTCCTTGGCGTACAGCACACCTACTACATTATCGATGGTGTCGCGGTAGATGGGTATGCGCGAATGCCCGCAATCGGCCACCTTCTCAAGCGCTTCCGCCGGATCGGAGTCGGCGGGGAGTGAGAACACGTCGATGCGCGGGACCATGACTTCCTTGACCGTCGTCTCGGAGAGCTCATGGATACCGCGGATCATCTGCTTGCGTTCGCTCGAGAATTCGTCCTTAGCTGTCTCCGCGGGGGCGTTCCTGCCGCCCAGGAGTCTCGCTAGGAAGCCCTTTTTCGTCATACGATCCGATCCTTCCTCATTCTTTTCAGTATGCTCTCCTGGAGATCCAGCATGGGGCCGCGCGGATCCTCCTCGGGGTGGTCCATGCCGGACAAATGCAGGATGCCGTGGACCAGGAGGCGCTTCAGCTCCTCGCCGCGATCTACTCCAAAATCGCGGGAATTGGCGTCTAGACGCTCCAATGATATCACGATGTCGCCGGCAAGGAAACGCTTTCTCCGGCCGCCTGGGTCGAAGCCCCCTTCCTGGGAGAAGGACAGCACGTCGGTCGGCTCGTCGCGGTTGCGGTATCGCTTATTGAGCTCGCGGATGGAGGCGTCGTCTGAGAAGGCCAGCGAAAGCTCCCAGCCGTGCTGGCCGCGCAGGGCAAGGACCCTGCAGCAGAAGCGCTCAGCCCGCGCGGCCCATGTCGGCTTGTCCACCCCAAGGCCTGATGAACTAACCCGATTCATGGGCTTCCTTGCCGAGCTTGGGATACTCGATGCGCGAATGGTAGTGGCCGGCCAGGATGCGCACGAAGGATTTGCGGATGGTCTCCAGGTCGCGCAGGGTCAGGCTAGACGCCGAGAGTTGGCCTTGACGGAATTTGTCCATGATCAGCTCGCCCACGAAGCTTTCGAGCTTGGCCAAGGTGGGTTTCTGAAGGGTGCGCGAAGCAGCTTCGACGCTGTCGGCCAGGAGGAGGACGGCCGCTTCGCGCGAGGAGGGCGGTGTGCCGGGGTAGCTGAATTCCTCTGGATTGACCTGGCCCTCCTCCTTGAGGGCCTGGTTGTAGAACCAGACGATCAAGCCGTCGCCGTGGTGTTGTGAGATCACCTCGATCACTTCCTCGGGCAGGCGCATGGAGCGGGCCTTCTCCACCCCACTCTTGACGTGGTTCCGGATGACTGCGGCTGAGAGACGCGGGCGCAGGTCGGTATGCTTGCTGTGGCCATGACCGGCTTGGTTCTCCACGAAATAATCGGGCTGGTCCATCTTGCCTATGTCGTGGTAATAAGCGGCCACTCGCGCCAGTAGGGCGTTGGCGCCTATGTCCATGCATGCCGATTCGGCCAGGTTAGCCACCATCGCGGAATGGGCGTAGGTGCCCGGGGCTACCGTCAATAGACGCTTGAGCAGCGGATTGTTCATGTCGGAAAGCTCGATAAGCCTGAAGCGCGTGGGCGCGTTGAGAGCGCTTTCAAGGAGGGGCAGAAAGCCCAGTGCGAGCATGCCGCAGAAGAAGCCGTTCATGGCCGACCAGAAGACGGCCTGGAGTATCCCGCCGCTTCGTCCGGCCAGCGCCGATAGGATTAGGGACAAGATGCCCTGGAAAGCTGCCAGGGACAGGGCGGCCATGACGAGGTCGATACGCTTTTCCGTCTTGCGTACGGCCACGACGGCGGCCAGGCAGGAGAAAAGGATGAAGCTCGAGTTGAGAGCGTCCAATCCGGAGATAGGCAGGCTCAGGGCGCCCAGGAGGATCCCGATGGCGGCCCCGGCACGCTGGCCCTGGAGGATGGCGACCAGGATGGCTATCAAGGCCGAAGGCAGAATGACTGCGAAGGGCACGTCCGAGCCGGGAGGCAGGCTACGGACGGCGAACACGCACACTAGGGCGAAGGCGGTGGCCGCCGCGGCCAGGAAAAAGAAATAGCCCCGTCCCGACGGAATTCCCCCTATCCGAGGCCCGAGCAGGATCAGCCCGGCGCCGTATATGAGGAGGATGAAGGCGGCTATCCCTGTTATGGACCAGGCATCCGGCCAGGGCGTACGCGAGCCTAACACTTCCAGCTTCTGCATCTGTTCTTGGTCGACGATGTAACCGCGCTTGATGATGCGCTCGCCGCGGGATATGCGCTTCATCACCGGCTCGGCCTTGGAGCGGGCCTCGGCCAGGCGTTTTTCGGATATGTCTTGCTCGAAGAAGGCGTTCTCGGCGATGAAAGCGCCCACTAGGATCCGCGCCGCAGCGGCCGAGTCGGCGGGGCGCTGGATGCCCTTGAGGGCCGCATAATGCGCGGGCCAGCTATCCATCGTGCAGGCGGCCTCCAGGTCGATTTCCTGGATCACCAGTTCGGCTCCGCTCCAGGCCCTCAGCTCGATCCGCCCCGGAGCGTAGCGCTCAAGGCCGCGGGCGGGCACGGCAACAACGCCCTGGGCCATCAGTTTGGAGAGCGCCTCGGCGGCCGTTCGGAAAAGGGCCTCTGTATCCGGGGCCGAGGCCACCGCCAGGGCGCCGTCTTGACCGAGAAGGGCCGGGTAGCGCTTCTCCAGCTCGGCCGCAATGGCCTTAGGCGGCTGCCCCGAAAATTTCATTTCAAGCAATATTTGCTTTAATGCGGACATGCGCCCGGCCGCGGCCCGCCCGATGGACTCGTCCACCGTGAAGACCGGCAGGGTGGCGCGCTCGCGGGCCGCTATGGCGGCCTCCGTGGCGGCCTTGTCCTCATAGACAACGTCCCGCTCCGCCACCACGTCGCGCTCCGCCACCATGCCTACCGCGAAACCCGAGAGGGCGCGTTTATCGGCCAGGGGGCTGGAAGGGGCGAAGGTCAGTACAGCCGTTAGGACGATGGCATAGGATCCGATCAGTACCAGGCTGCGGGGCCTATCCATGCCCAGGCGGGAGCGCGCCCGGGCGGCCAGGCCCGCCAGGACCGACCGGAAACCGCCCCGAGGCTCAGACTTCGGCTTGGTCATAGGCCTTGATGATCTCCTTTATGAGGGGGTGTCTGACGACGTCCTGGCCGTCCAGGCGGGTGATGGAGATGCCGTGGATGCCCGACAGCACTTCCAAGGCGTGCACGAGGCCGGATTCCTGTTTGCGCGGCAGGTCTATCTGGGTGACGTCTCCGGTGATGACGGCGCGAGAGCCCTCGCCAAGGCGGGTAAGGAACATCTTCATTTGCTCGCGGGTGGTGTTCTGGCCCTCGTCTAAAATAACCATGCAGTTGTTGAGGCTGCGCCCGCGCATATAGGCCAAGGGGGCTATTTCGATCACTCGGTTCTCTTCCAGGCGCTTCAGCGTTTCGAAGGGGATGAGGGCCTCCATGGCGTCGTAGAGCGGGCGAAGGTAGGGGCTGATCTTCTGGGCCAAGTCGCCCGGCAGGAAGCCCAGGCTCTCACCGGCCTCCACGACCGGGCGTGTCAGGATGAGCTTGCGCTTTTGCCGCGATAGAACCTCGCGCAGGGCAAAGGCTACGGCCAGATAGGTCTTGCCCGTGCCCGCCGGCCCCACCGAAAAGGAGATATCGCAGGACGCCATGCCGGCCAGGTAGGCCGCTTGGCGCTTGCCCTTCGGGTAGACGCGGCCGAATCCGCCGGGGATCTGGATGAAGGATTCGCGGAAACTCTCGGCCGCGGCATCGCTCTCTCGGCCGCTCGTGCCGCGAAGGGACTCATGGAGGGCACGCACCAGCTCGGGAGTAGGCGCACGGCCTTCTGACGCATGGCGCGCCAGTTCCCCGATCATGCGCGCGAAGAGCTCGCGCTTGGCCGGATCGTTCTCATCGATGCACAGCTGGTTGCCCCTGCAATAGACGGGGACGCCCAGAAGGGCCTCCATCTCCTTGAGGTTGACGTCGTTGGTCCCGCACAGCTCCGCCGGCGCCACAGAGGCATCCAGCACGAGCGTGTAGGATCCTTCAGTTTTACCCACTCGCACCACTGTATACGGGAGCTCGGGAAAATGCAATCGATCAGCCTGCCCGGACCGGGCCGAAAGCGCGCGCGTACTTGGCCGGACTCCATCCCGTCTCATGGGCGAATGCGGCCCTGAACCTGGATGAATCGGTGTATCCGCAGGCCTGGGTGATGCCTTCCCAGCCCATCCGTCCCTCTTCCAGGAGCCGCCGGGCGAGGGCGATCCTGGCGATCCTGAGCCAGGCTGCCGGTCCCCTGCCGAAAGCCAGTATCCACCGGCGCTCCATCGTCCGCAGCCCAAGTCCCGCGGCCGCCGCCCATTCAGCCGCGCTGAAACCCTCCCCGAGGCGCTCCATGGCCCAGGCCACGGCCGGTTCCAGGAGGGGATCGGGATGGAGGGGGGATGTCATCGCCGATGGCGGGGCGTAGGGCAGTTGGCGGGTCCTGGCTGGATCCCACACAAGAGTACAGGCGCAGGAACGCGCCAGCGCAGGCGAGGCGAGCCGCCCGACCATGTGCAGGCCAAGATCGATCCATGCGAGGACGCCCCCGGCCATCACCAGGTTGCCATGGTCGATCACCAGGCGCGATGCGTCTATTCTCGAGCTGGGAAAGCGTAGGCCCAGGGATGCCGCCAGCGACCAATGGGTCGTGACGCTCCGTCCCTTGTCCAGGCCTGCGGCCAGGACGACTTCTACCCCGGCGCAGACGGCGGCTATGAGGGCTCCCCTGGTTGCTGCTGCCTTGGCCGGGATCGCCGCCTTCTGCAACTCTGTCCCCTCACCCTCTCGCCCGAGACACCCCGGAATGAGGAGGAGGTCAGCATTCTCAGTCCCTCCATCGATGAAGAATTCTTCTCCCCTGAGCCAGTTAGCGAGGGTGAAGAGCTCCTTCCACCCTTCGACATTGGAACGCAGGGCCCCTGGATAGTCCAGAATGAAAAAGTGAATGCCGCTCATCATGTGATTGTCGCATTCTGCATTAAAAATGTCAAAAACGACGCTAGGCTTTGGTGGTCTCATGATCTATAAGGGACAGACCTGGTACAGCTAAAAGGGACAGACCTGGTACTGGAACGGGTTGAGTGAAGGGGGGATACCTTGGGCCTGATCCTGGAGAAGATGCATACCATTGTCGTCACGCTCGATATCCAGAGGGATTATTTCCCGGGCGGGGCCTTCCCCCTCTGGAGGGCGGGTTCGGCCCTGAGGGCGGCGCGGAGGATCCTTGATGCGGCTCGAGCCGCATCAATCCCCATCATCCACATCAAGCATGAGGGGCTCGAGCCGGCAGCTTCTTTCCTGCGGGCGGGCAGCCGGTGGACAGAGCCCCATCCGGGATTGGGCATCCCCCCCGATGGCTCCGAGATGATTATTGTGAAGCACGAGCCGGACGCCTTCCTGGGGACGGAGCTGGAGGAGGCCTTGCGCGCGCGGGAAGCGTGCTGGATCGTGTGGATGGGCATGATGACCTGGATGTGCGTGGACACGACTCTGCGGGCGGCCGCCGCCCGCGGCTGGCAGGGCATCCTCGTGGAGGACGCTTGCGCCTCGGGCTGGCTGATAAAAGACGGCTTGCCTATCTTCCCGTGGACGAGCCAGAGGGCCTTTCTGGCCGCCATCGGCAGCCGCTTCGCACGCTTGTCGAGGGCCTCCGAAACGGCGGCCTGGCTCGCTGCGGCTCGCTAGGCTCCTATCGCTTGATCTCGGAGAAGCCGCACAGGGGCCTGAGGACCTCGGGGATGGCCACCGAGCCATCGGCGCGCTGGAAATTCTCCAGAATGGCTATCAGGGCCCGGCTCACGGCGATGGCTGTACCGTTGAGCATATGGCAGTGCTTGGTCTTGCCGTCGTCGTCGCGGTAGCGCACATCCAGGTTGCGGGCCTGGTAATCCGTGCAATTGGAGGTCGATGTGACTTCACCCCACTCGCCGCCGTTGCGCCCGGGCATCCAGGCTTCCAGGTCCCATTTGCGGTAGGCCGGCGCGCCCAGGTCGCCGGTGCAGGTGTCCACGACCCGGAAGGGCAAGCCCAGGGACGCGAAGATCTCTTCTTCGATGGTTCTCATCTCCGCGTGCATGCGCTCGGAGTCCTCGGGTAGGGTGTAGGCGAACATCTCCACCTTGGTGAACTGATGAACGCGATAGAGGCCCTTGGAGAACTGCCCGGCCGCTCCGGCTTCGCGGCGGAAACAATGCGAGACGCCGGCCAAGCGCAGGGGCAGGTTCTGCTTGGGGATGACCTGCCCTGAATAATAGCCGCCCAAGGTGATTTCGGCGGTGCCCACCAGGCAGGTCCCGGTGCCCTCGACCGCGTAGATGTTCGATTCGCTCCCGCGCGGGTTGAAACCTATGCCCTCGAGGATCTCCTCCTTGGCCAGGTCGGGGGTGATGAAGAGGGTGAAACCCTTGGTCCGTAGGAGGTTCAGGGCGTACTGCACGAGGGCGAATTCCAGGAACACGGCCTCGTTCTTGAGGTAGTAGAACTTTGTGCCGGTGACCCGAGTGGCCGCATCGAAGTCGATGATGTCCAGGTCCTGGCCCAGCTGCACGTGATCCTTGGGCTCGAAATCGAAGCGGGTCGGCTCGCCCACGCGCTTGACTTCCAGGTTATCCTTGTCCTCCTTGCCGATTGGGGCTTCCGGATGGCAGAGGTTCGGGACGCGCATAGCCTCGGCGCGCAGTTCCTTCTCGGTGCCCTCTAGGGCGGGCTCCAGGGCGGCGATGGCTTCCTTGAGGGCCTTGCCCTCTTCAATCAGGGCCTGGCGCTGCTCAGGGGCGAGCTTGGCCTTCATGGCCTCGGCCACCTCGTTGCGCCTGCGGCGTTTGGCGTCCAGCTCGAGGATGAGGGCGCCGCGCCTGTCGTAGAGCTCGACCACCCGATCCGGATCGGCTTTCATATTGCGGGCCTTGACGGAGGCCTTCACCTCATCGAGGTGCTCCTTGATGTACCGAAGGTCAAGCATGGTGCCCCATTCTAGTACCGTCCGGCGGAGAGCCGCAAGGGGACCCCAGCTCTGTGCGCAACCTAAGGGGTGCTGATCGAGGCGCGGGGCGCTACGCGCCTCACCAGGCCCAGTCGTAAACGTAAATCTTCTTGCCCGGAAGGAGGCGCTTGATCCTTGAGGCGTAGCGCTTCCAGGCCCGCTTCATGTTCTCGGCGGCCGGGTCATCGAACCTGCCGCGGTCGGCCTCGCGCAGGAAGAGCCCCTCGCCCATTTGCAGCACGACGTTCTCAAGGGCCGGGGCGGCCTTGAGCAGGGCCACCATGGGCAGGGCTCGGTCAAACTCCACGGCCGCTGCTTCCTTGGCGGCGTCGGTGGCCTCGGGGGATGCGGTGGCCTTGAGGGCTACGGTCTTGAGGGAGGCGAAGGCGCTGAAGTCGGCTTCTGCGAATTCGGCCATGTCGTCGGCGCCTATTTCGAAGCCCTGGGTGTCCGTCTCGGCCGGGTCGAAATAGAAATCCAGGCCGTCCAGCATGCCTTCCGGGGCAGGCACGGGCGGATCGACGCAGCCACAGAGGAGTGTTAAGGCCGCCAGCGGGATCGAGATGAAGCGGGCGGTGAGTGAGCGCATAGCGCCATCCCTTCCCCGCGGGGATCGCCGTCCACGCGCGGGATCGGCCGTCCTCCTTGCGATGAGAGCGGCTTTTTGGTATTTTCTTCTATGTGAAACTCGAAATCAATCCCCGCGGAAACGGCGCCTGCCCGCTGTGCCGTAATAACACCGACTGCCGCGTCAAGGCCGCCTTGGCCAAGAGCCTGTCCGATTTCAAGGGCATGGAGATGGAAATAGTGATCTACCAGTGCGCCCAGTTCGTGGAGAGGGCTTGAGCTTGATCGAGCGCCTGGAGGCCATGGAGGCTCGCCTGCGCGAAGTAGAAGGCCTGCTCTCGACCGAGGGCGCCTTCCGCGACCAGAAGGCTTACGCCGAGCTGATGCGCGAGCGCTCGCGGCTCGAGGAGGTGCACGAGGCCTTTTCGCGCTACAAAGCCCTACTGTCGGCCATCGAGGATGCGCGTGCCCTGCAGCGCGACGCCGATCCGGGCCTGGCCGAGCTGGCGGCCCAGGAACTGAATACCCTAGGGGCCGAGCGCGAAGCCCTGGAAGAGAACCTCAAGCTCCTCCTCCTTCCCCCGGATCCCCTGGCCGAAAAAAACATCATCATGGAGATCCGCGCCGGGACGGGCGGCGAGGAGGCGGCCCTGTTCGCCGCCGACCTCTATCGCATGTACCAGCGCTTCGCGGAGTCGAAGGGCTGGAAGACAGAGCTGCTCGGGGCGAATGAAACCGAAATAGGCGGCTTCAAGGAGGTATCCTTCTCGGTGTCCGGTAAGCGGGTCTATGAGAACCTGCGCTACGAGTCGGGGGTTCACCGCGTCCAGCGGGTCCCGGCCACCGAGGCCAGCGGGCGCATCCATACCTCCGCGGTGACGGTGGCGGTCCTTCCTGAGGCCGAGGAAACCGAGGTCGACATCCGCCCTGAGGATTTGCGCATAGATGTCTGCCGCTCCTCGGGGCCGGGCGGGCAATGTGTCAACACGACTGACAGCGCGGTGCGCATCACCCACTTGCCTTCGGGCATCGTGGTGCACTGCCAGGATGAGAAGAGCCAGCTCAAGAACAAGCAGAAGGCTATGCGCATCCTGCGTGCCCGCCTCTTCGAGGCCGAGGAGGAGCGCCGCGCCGCCGAGCGGGCCGCCGATCGGCGCTCCCAGGTAGGCACGGGTGACCGTTCCGAGCGTATCCGCACCTATAACTTCCCCCAGAATCGACTGACCGACCATCGGATCAACCTGACCCTTTATTCCCTGGATCGGGCCATGCAGGGCGAGATCGAGGAGGTCGTGGAGGGCCTCAAGTTCTCCGCCCGGGAGGAGCTCATCAAGGCGGAGAAGGCCTAGGGGGAGGGCACGGTGACCATCCGGGATGCGATCCGGGACGGAGCCGCCCTCCTCGCGGGGAGGGGCCGCGACGCCCCCTGGCTGGACGCGTCCCTCCTCCTGGGCGCAGCCCTCGGGATGGACAGGTCCCGCCTCCTGGCGGCATACCCCGAGGAAGCGGAGCCGTCCGCCCTGCCGGTCTACCGGCGCGCTTTGGAGCGGCGCGCCTCGGGTGAGCCTTGCGCCTACATCCTTGGGCGCAAGGAATTCCGCGGGTTGGAATTCGAGGTAGCTCCAGGCGTGCTGGTGCCCCGCCCTGAGACCGAAGTTCTTGTGGAGCTCGTCCTTGAAGCCGCCGCCGCCGAGCCCTGGACTGATCGACCTTTCCGCCTGCACGACGCTTGTACCGGTTCGGGCTGCGTGGGGATTTCGCTGGCCAGGGAACTGCCGGCGGCTCTAGGCGGCCGACCCTGCAAGGTGGAGCTCTCGGACATTTCGCCGGAGGCTTTAGCATCGGCATCGCGCAACGCCATCCGCCTCCTGGGACGGGATCTCCCGGCCCTGCGCTCGGATTTCCTGGAGGGCCTTCCGGAAGGGGCCTACGACTGCATTTGCGCCAATCCACCCTACCTTAGCGAAGCGGATTTCCTAGCCGCCCCGGTCGAGCTCTCCTTCGAACCGCGCCTAGCCTTGGCCGGGGGCGTCGATGGATTGGATCCCCTGCGCGCGATCTCGGCGAGGGCGGCCAGGGCCCTCAGGCCGGGCGGCCTCTTGGCATGCGAGATCGGATCGTCCCAAGCATCGGTGGCTCTGGAGATCCTGGAGCGGGCTGGTTACGGCGGCCTACGCGTGGCGTGCGACCTGGCCGGGCTTGACAGGGTGGTCTCGGGGAGGACGCATGGATGAGCTGACCCGCGCCCTGGAGGAGAAGGCAGTTCGCTTCGGGGAAGAGGATCGCCAGCGCCTGCGCCGGGCCATAGCCTGGGGCGAGGAGCTGCACCGCGGCCAGGCTCGCGCCTCGGGCGAGCCTTACTTCATCCATCCCCTGGAGGTGGCGGGCCTGCTGATGGAGATGCACCTGGACGCGGACACCGTCATAGCCGGGATCCTGCACGACTCACTGGAGGACACCGCGGCCACGCGCGAGGAACTCGAGCGGCGCTTCGGCCCGGCGGTGCGCGCCTTGGTGGAGGGCGTTACCAAGATTTCCGGACTGCGAACCGGCAATAAGACCGTCCAAGAAGCCGAGACCATACGCAAGATGTTTATCGCCATGACCCATGACATCAGGGTCATCCTCATCAAGCTGGCCGATAAGCTCCATAACATGCGTACCCTGCGGCACCTCAAGGAGGAGCGCCAGAAGGAAATCGCCCAGGAGTGCCTGGACATCTACGCCCCCCTGGCCGAGCGTCTGGGCATGGGCTGGTTGAAGTGCGAGCTTGAGGATCTATCGTTGAAAACCCTGCACCGGGATGCCTACGACCAGATCAAGGCTATCGTGGCCCAGCGGCGGGACGAGCGCCGGGCTTACCTAGCCCGGATCAAGGCCGATATCGAGGGGGCCGCCCGGACCGCCGGCCTCAAGGTCCAGATCCACGCCCGGGCTAAGCACTTCTACTCGATCTACCAAAAGATGCGCAAGCGCAACAAGAGCGCCGAGGAGCTCTACGACCTGCTGGGCATACGAATCATCTGCGAGAGTCGAGACGATTGCTACGCCCTGCTGGGCATCGTGCATCAGCTTTGGAAACCCATCGACGGGCGCTTCAAGGACTACATCGCCATGCCCAAGGCCAACGGCTACCAGAGCCTGCACACCACGGTCATGTGCTACGAGGGCCGTGTCCTGGAAGTGCAAATACGAACCCGCGAGATGCACGGAGTGGCTGAGCACGGGGTGGCCAGCCATTGGCTGTACAAGAAGGCCCCGGGCGGGCGCTCCCCCAGGCCGGAGGACATTTCCATAGTAGCCAGACTGCGCAGCTGGAAGGACCTGCGTTTCAGCTCCGGGGAATTCCTTGAGGAGATCAAGCGCGAGATTTTGAAGGACTCGATTGTGGTATTCACGCCCAAGGGCGACGCCATCGAGCTGCCGGCCGGAGCCACGCCTATCGATTTCGCCTATCATGTGCATACCGACGTCGGGCACCACTGCCACGCGGCCAAGGCCGACGGATCGATCGTGCCTTTGGACGAGGAGCTCAGAAACACCCAGATCATCGAGATCCTGACCAGCCCGCAGGCCCATCCGCACATCAACTGGCTGCGCAATGTGAAGACCGCTAAGGCGCGCGGCAAGATACGGCAGTGGCTCCTGCAAAACGACCAAGCCTTGGCCATAGACCGCTACATTGTGGCCAAGCGTCGTCCGACCGGCGAGCGGGCGCAGACCGACAAAGGCGCCGCCAGGCCGCGATCCACCGAAACGGCCCCGCGCGAACAGGCCGACCAACCCTTTATCAGTGAGGTACGGGATTCGCGCCTGCGCGGGGAGCAGACCGGGACGCGGCTGGGTATCTCGGCTCTGGGCGAGCGCAACATGATGATCCGCATCGCCGGCTGCTGCCATCCCGCTCCGGGAGACCCGATAGTGGGTTACGTCTCGCGCGGCCGAGGAATCATCGTGCACCGGCGCTCCTGCCGCAACGTGGAGCGCATCCCCGATTTCGCCGAGCGGCTCATCGAGGTGGAGTGGGAGACGGCTGCTTCCGCGGTGGTGCGGCGCTTCCGTGTTACGGCCAAGCGATCCCTGGACCTGTTCAGCGAGATTGAGGGAGCCGTCCGAAAATACCGCGGGCATTTGATCGAAGGCAAATTACAGGATTCGGGCTTGGGGCGCATCTCAGGGACCTTCACCATGGAGATGGAAGACCGTGACGATTGGAAGCGCATCATCAAGAGTATCCAGGGCGTGCCGTCGGTCCTGCGCATTCAGCCCCTCTAGGGACAGTCATCCGCTCCGGGGCGATGGGCCAATTCCTTTGATAGTCAGGGTACCGTCTGGATCAAGCCCGCGCGGGCGGCGACAGCGGAGAAGGCCGAAATAACCTCCTCAGCCTGTACTCCTTCGATGGCTTCTATGATGGCCAAGTGCCAGGCCGGACCCAGGCCGAGGGCGGCGGAATGTGCCAGTAAGCCGGCCATGCCGGCGTTCGAAGCCGAACCGGCGTATCTCTCCACGATGCAGTCCGCCTTCAAGGAAGGCAGGGCTTCGGAAATGCCCATCAGGCTGGAAACGGCGGAGAGGGCGGCTTGACCGGATGCCAGCCTCGCGGCTGCCTCCAGGATGCAGTCCAGGGCGTCTTGGGGAGAAGGCGCCCCCCTTATAATGGCAAAGCCCCGCGCCGGGCCGTCTTCGCGGACACCGGCATCCGCTGAAGCGCCCGCCCATCCGCGTTGGGCGATACCAATGACCATGAGGCCGCGCAGGGCGCGCTGGGCCAGGAGGGCCGCCGGAAAGGCGGCGTCGTTCGGGGACGGCATAGCGTAGACGAAGCCGAAGGCGCCCGGAGAGGCGGGCAGGGCCGCCGCGGCACAGACTGAAAAGCGGATTCCGGATATCGTTTCAGTGTCCGGAAAGGACTGTCGGCGCTGTTTTATGGCGGGCAGGACTCCGAAGGTCGACTCCATGGCGGTCGATAGCGATTGGGTGTCCGCATGTCCGGATACAGAGATGGTCAGTCGCTCGCTTCCCATGGAAGAGGCTGCCCAGCCCGCTAGATCGGATTGGCTCAAGGATGCCAGCGAGGAGGATCGGCCTCGCGGATCATCGGAGAAGGGGCCGCCGGCCAGGCTGGCCTCGTCGAGGCGGGATAGGATGTTTGCCGACGAATCGGCTTCGCGAGCCGAAGCCTCGACTTTGGCATGGGCGAGGGCCGTCCGGAAATCGGGCATGGTCCGGCCCGATCGCCCCAGCATGCCCGAGAGCTCCGCGAAGGCGCGCGCTTCGGAGCCCGGGGCTATGCGGGCGAAAAGGCAGGCTCGATCGCGCCAGGCCTCGGCCCGAGCTTGGCATTCCTTGACCGAGAGGGCCATGGCCGCGAGGACCAGATAGTCGGCAGCCTCCATCCCAGCGGGCGCATCAGGAGAGGGCAGGAAGGCCAGGCAGATTGTCAGGGAGGAAGCCGAAGGATCGGCTTCGATGTAGACAGGCACACCATTGCTCAGTGTTACCTGTCTGAGCAAGGCCCCCGCGCGTAAGGCGAATTCACCGTGGGGACTGGCTAGGGGTCGTGGGCTAGGAGAGGGGCTCGGGCTGGGCCGGGGCGGCTTGGCGGACGGAGCGGAGGGTGGCAGCTCAGGCGACGATGCCGTCGGAGACGGGCGGGAGGGCGATGGTAGGGCGACAGCCGAGGCCGGCGGAGAAGCCCCGGCGGGAAGGCTCGACACGATCGCGGGGGACGGCGGGCTTGTACAAGCGGATGCAAGCGCGAGGCAGGCGCACAGGGCCGCGGCTGCGCGCAGGGAGGTCGGGATCACGTGAGGGTCTCCTCTATTTCTTCGGCTTCCACCAGAATGCGTTATCGGCGTTCAGGACGGTGAATCCATGCTCCAGGGCGGGCTTGGCCTCGCGCGCGTAATCCGTGGGGGAGAGCCGCAGGAGCACCGCCTCCAGGTTCTTGTTGACGTATTTGAAGATGAAGGCGCGGATATCCTCGGCGTTGACCGCTTGGAGCGAGGCTGGTAGGCCGAAGCAGTAGTCAGAGGAGGCGGCCGCCCATTCGCGGGCCACACCACTGACGAAGCCCGCGAGGCTCTCGAAGTCCAAGGCCCGCTCCGCCGCCAGAGATTCGGCGGCAGCCTCGATGGAGCCCTTCCCGAAGTAAGCCAATGGATCGCGCCTTGCCGCTTCGAGCTCTACACCCCTGACCTGCTCCTTGTAGCGTATCATAGCCGTTTCCCAGGCCGCGCCCGCGGTCTGCAGTATGAAGGAGACCGAGAAAGACAGGGCCCCGCCGTCCCGGCTGGGCGCGAAGGACGCGATGGCGCTCGCGGGATCCAGCCCGGGCACTGCCTTGGCTAAGCCGGAGGTAAAGCGGCCTGAGGGCTGGGCGACCATGCGGCAGAGGATCGAGGCTGCCATTGCGCCTTTCGGGTCCGTAGTGGGAGCCTTGGGGTCTCCGCCCAGATCCGGTCCGCGGTAGTGGATCTCAACGCTCCCTCGGCCTTCCTCTAGCCCCGGATCCTCGAAAATCAGCCAGGCCGAGCGTTTGAAGGGGGGTATGGGGTGGGCCGTCGGGGCGGCCTTCCAGGGATCCGGCCCCGCTTCCCATGGGCCGAAGGCTTCCTTGACTGAGGCTAGGGCCTCACCAGCGGTGCAATCGCCTGATACAGTCAGCAGGCAATTGTTAGGGATGATGTATTTTGCCTGGATCGCGAGCAAGCCCGACTGATTGACCGCGTTCAAGGCCGTTGGGGATCCCATGACGTCGCGTCGGAAGGGATAGGACGAGAAGATGCGCGAGAGAATCCCGGCCTGCAGGACAGCAGAGGGATTCTCCAGGGCCGCGCTCGCCTGGGCGGCAGCCCTGGCTCTGGCCGGGGCTAGCCCTTGCTCAGAGAAGACCGGGGACATCAGGACCCGGGACATGAAGGCCATGCCCTCAGGCAACCGCTTGGACGGCAGCGTGAGACGGAAGAACAGGTATTCCTCCAGGGTTTCATGCTCCCACGCGGCGCCCATGGCTGCTAGGGATACGGCGAAGGCGTCCGGACCGCCCTCCCAGACCTGCCCTGATGCGACAAGATCGGTGAAGACGCGGAAGATTCCGGCGTTATCCTTGGTTTGGGCCATCGCGCCGCAGCGGAATGTGGCCTGGATCAGGACCAGGGGCAGCGAGACGTTCTGGCGGCCGACCAACTCGAGGCCGTTGTCCAGTCGATAGCGGTAGGCGCTTTGGAGCGGATCGGGTAGGGCGGATAGGCGTCCGGCCGCTAGGAGAATGGCGCAGGTGGCGGCTAACGCGATCATCCGTGTTGCGACTCTATCGACGATTCTGGCTGCCGCGTTATCCGCATTTACCATCCTGGAAGTGTACACGCCGCCCGCCGCCGCTGTCAATTCAGGGCTGGTTCCCGGCTGGCCAAGGACGGCTCGCCCGGCCGGCCTTGCGGTCTAGACCTATGATTTGCTAGGGTAGCACATGCGCGCGACCAGGGCAGTCATCCATCTCGAGAACCTCGCCGGGAACATCCGGGCCGTTCGCGGGCGCGTCGGCGCACAGAGATCCATCCTTATACCGGTGAAGGCTGACGCCTACGGGCACGGGGCGATCGAGGTCTCGCGAGCCGCCCTAGCGGCCGGGGCCACCCACCTTGCGGTGGCATCGGCCGACGAAGGCATGGCCCTGCGCCGGGCGGGCATCGAGGCGCCCCTCCTCCTCTTTTCCCTGGCCATGCCCGAGGAATACCCGGCCCTTCTGGAAGCCGGCATCGAACCCCTCCTCGGCGATGAGGACAGCATAGGGGCCTTCGGCCGGGCGGCCAGGCGCGCCGGCAGGATCGGTACCGTGCACCTCAAGATCGACACCGGCATGGGACGTATCGGCTGCCCGCCTTCGGCGGCCCTGGGATTGGCGGCGGCCGTCAGCCGCGAGCGCGGCCTAGGCCTGGGCGGCATCTTCACTCACTTCCCCGTGGCGGACTCTGAGGCTGCCGACGACCTGGCCTTCACTCGCGCCCAGATCGAAACCTTCCGAGGAGTGGCCGAGGAACTGGCACGCGCAGGGCTCAAGCCGGCCTTCGCCTCTGCGGCCAATTCGGGAGCTGTCCTCCTCCATCCCGATTCCTGGATGGACATGGTGCGTCCGGGCATCCTCGTCTATGGTTACCCGCCCGTCTCCGTGGCGGGTTTCAGCGAGGACATCCGCCCGGTGATGGAGTTCCTTACCTGCATCGTCTTCATGAAGCGGGTCCAGGCCGGCAGCCCGGTCTCATACGGACGAACTTGGAGCGCCCCCGTCTCCACTGTCATCGCCACGCTGCCGGCCGGCTACGCCGACGGTTATCCGCGGGCCCTCTCCAACCGGGCCGAGGTGTGGGTCGGCGGCCGGCGCAGGCCCGTGGCCGGCCGGGTCTGCATGGACCAGCTCATGGTCGATCTGGGGCCCGAGGGCGGCGCCTCCCTCCATGACGATGTAGTCCTCTTCGGCCCGGGAGCCGGGGTTCCTGGCGCCGACGAGCTGGCAGCCATCGCCGGCACCATCCCCTACGAGATCACCTGCGGCATCAACAAACGCGTACCCCGCGTCTATGAAGGGGGAGGCCTGTCCGCGTGAGCCGGCGGCGCCTCTGGCTCCTCTTCCCTCTTCCCGACTTCGGAACCGCCTGGGCGGGCCGTCAGGGAACGAACCGTTGCCTGGGCTTGGGCGCGGAAGCCCTCGGCTGGGAACCCGGTGGGTATAGAGGAGGCATCCCGAATGAGGCCGCCAAGGCCGAGGGGCGGCATGCCCGGATCGGCCTGGGGCGTGCCCTCGGGCGTGCCGCGCGCATCTTGGGGGGCCTGGTCCTGGCGGCCCACCTGGCCTTTATCGCCTCCACTTCTCTCCTCATACTCGCTTACGCGCGGGTGACACCGGCGGCCACTCTCCTCATGGCCTACCGCCGCTTCCAGGAAGGCCTGTGCGTGAAGCCTGTCATGCCCTTGAGGCTGGCTGACATCTCCCCGCGCCGCAGGGAAATGCTCGTCCGTATTGAGGACTGGAATTTTTACCGCCACTGGGGTTTCGACCTGGGGGCCATAAGGAGCGCCTGGGAGACCAATCGCCGTCTGGGCAGGCCGGCCTACGGCGGCTCGACCCTGAGCATGCAAACAGCCCGCAGCCTCTTTCTTCTCCCGGCCAAGAGCTATTTCCGGAAGTACCTCGAGGCCATCGTCACTCTGGAGCTGGAACTCATCCTGACCAAGGAAAGGATCCTGGAGTTGTACCTGAGCTGCGCGGAGTGGGGGCCGGGCGTCTTCGGAGTCCAGGCCGCTTCGATGCACTTCTACGGCAGGCCGGTCCAGCGCATCGACGACGACCAATACGCGCGCCTTGTGGCCCTGGTAGCCTCCCCGGTCATCCACGGCCCCTACGATCTCTCGGATAACCGCATCCTGGCCAAGCGTTACGCCGATCTTTGCGCGCGCTACCTCTCGGGGCGCTGAAGCCGACCGGATCAGGCCTGCGCACCTACGGTGAAGCCCTCTATCCTCCGATCCAATTCCCCGGCCGCGCGCGCGTGCGCTTCGGACTCGCGCTGCACGGCCCTCACAACCTGGCTCAGCTGCCCCGAGGCCGCGTCCTCGGCGTCCACGGCCTGTTTGATTCGAGCAGCCGACATGACAATGCTGTCCATGGCCCCCGACATGTCGGCCGAGTGCGAGCGCTGGCGGGCGGCCAGCTCCCTGATCTTGCGGTTGGCCTCGGTCAGGGCCGTCACGGTGGCCAGCACCTCCTGGTTGCCCAGGCGCTGCTCGGCCATGCTGCGGGCTATGCCCTCCACCAGGCGGGAACTCTCCTGGGCCAGGGCGGCGATGTCCTTGAAGGCCGCCCCGGCACGCTCCGAAAGCTGGCTGCCGGCCTGGATGCGCGATTCCATCTCGCGGATCAGGGCGACGATCTCCTTGGCGCTGGATGCGCTGGTCACGGCCAGAGAGCGCACCTCGTCGGCCACAATCGAGAAGCCGGCGCCGGCCTCGCCGGCGTGGGCCGCCTCTATGGCCGCGTTCATGGCCAGGAGGTTGGTCTGGGCCGAGATCTTCGAGATGGAGCCGATGATCTGCTCCACCGCCGCGGAGGCCTCGCTGATGGCCCGCACGCTGCGCACCAGGTCGTCGGCCGTCTTGCCGCCCGACTCGGCCGTGCCCAGGAGGCGGGCCGAGAGCTCGGCGGCCTTCTCCGTGGAGGCCGAGACGGCGCTGATGTTGGCCGTCATCTGGGTGATTGAGGCCGAGCTGCGCTCCACCAGTCCGGACTCCTCCTCGACCTCGCCGGCCACCTCGTCTATGGATGCGCCCATCCCGGAGATGGCCTCCTGGGCCTGGGCCATCGTGCCGTCCTGCTCGCCCACTGAGCCGCGGACCAGGGCCAGCTCGCGCTGCAGCCCCAGCATGGACTCGTCGGCGCGCTTGGCCAGGGCGTCTAGGGAGCCGGAGGAGGCGAGCACGCCCGCGGCCAGGGCCCTGACATCGCCGATGATGCCCTCCAGGTTGTCCATGACCGCGTTGAAGTCGGAGGCCAGCAGGCCCACCTCGTCGAAGGCGATGATGCGGGCGCGGCTCCTGAGGTCCGATCTGCCCGAGGCGATTTCGCGCATGCGCACTCCCAGGCGGCGCATCTGCCTAACTGTCCCGGCCACGCTCAGGAATATCACCAGCGCAGCCACGGCCAGAATGCAGGCCAGGAGGATGCCCATCTAAGCGAGCACCCCTGCCTCCTCAGCCTGGTAGGCTATCTCGCCGCTCCAGCTTGCGCCGCTGGCGGCGTCGGCCTGGATGGTGGCGGTCCACTCGGCGAATTCCCTGTAGAAGCCGATCCCGGCCGTGGCCAACGAGACGCCGGCGAAGAGGATGCAGGCCATGGCGGCGAAGCTCACGTGGACGTACAGGCTGAGATCCTTGCCGCCCTCCGGCACCACCAGGATCCCCAGGCGGCGGCGTTCTTCGGCCAGGAGGCTTTGCGAGAGGTTGACCTGGACGGGCACGCAGCAGAGGCCGGCGGATATGCTCACGAGAATCACCAGGAAGCTCTCCGTGATATCGACAGCTTCCTTCCCGGCCAGGGCATTAGCCAGGATCCTGGCCATGGGGCCGATGAAGAAGGCCCCCAGATCCAGACAGCCCACTAGGATGTAGAGGCGGTTGATGCGCTTGAGCGCGGCCAAACGCTCCTGCAGCGGCGGCTGGCCGCCCGCCTCGATGGCCTTGACGACCCGGACCGGCATACCCAGGTATAGGAAGACCGCCAAACCCATGACGGCCCCGAAGGACAGGGCGATGGGGGCTATCGCCAGGGCTAAGGGGAGGAGCCTGGGAATGTCGCGGTAGAGGTAAATCGAATAGAAGACGGTGATGAGAAAGACGGCCGCCAGGGCTACCGAGGGAATGATGAACGATACCTTTATCCTTGAATTGTTCATGCTGCTATTCTAGGTCTCGCCGACTTCCCTTGCAACATTCGACCGGGATGCCGGGCTTGCCCTCCTCAAGCCTATAGGGTAGCTTGGCCCCGTGCCCAAGCCCAAGACTCCGAAGACCGATGTGCTCGCGTCCAGTGGTACCCTCTCCGCTCTGACCCTGGTGTCGCGGGTCCTGGGCCTTGTCAGGGAGATGGCCCGCGGAGCCCTCCTTGGCACCAAAGGCCTGGCTGAGGCCTTTACCGCCGCCTTCGTGGTCCCCAACCTCATGCGGCGCCTCTTCGCGGAGGGCTCGATGGCGGCTGCCTTCATCCCCGTCCTGAAGGACTATCTGGGCCAGGGAACGGCAGCCGCCCATGGCCCGGCAGATCCTGAGACCCGCGAATTCCTGTCATCCGTCCTGACCGTCCTCACCATCCTCCTCTGCTTGGTCATCGGCGCAGGCATTCTCTCCGCAGACCTGGTGGCTATGCTGTTTTTCCGGCGTGCCGAACCCGTTGAGACCGCCCTTCTCATACGGATCATGTTCCCCTTCCTCGGCCTGGCCTCCCTGGCGGCCTTTTTCCAGGGCATCCTCAATTCAGTCCACGTCTTCGCCCCCTCAGGCATAGCCCCCATCCTCTTCAACCTGGCCTGGATCGCCATACCCGGCCTCATTGCCCCTTGGACGGGCAACGCCGCCCGGGGCATGGCCGTGGCCGTCTTGGCAGGGGGCCTCCTCCAGGCCCTATGCCAGCTGCCCGCGGTCATCAAGGCCGGTTTCCGTTTCGGCCTGGCAAGACCTCGAGCCGCCTTCCGGAATGCGGGCACCAGGCGCGTCCTCGGCTTGATCGCCCCGACCATTCTGGGGATGGCAGCCTACGAGATCAATCAGCTTGTCTCCACCTCCCTCGGGGTGGCCGTCGGGTCGGCTACTGCCCTCAATTTCTCTTTGCGCCTCCAGGAACTCATCCTGGGCATCTATGTCGTCTCCATCGGGACCGTGATACTGCCTGTCCTCTCGGCACAGGCTTCCGCCGGCGATTGGGAGGGCTACAACCGCCGCCTCAGGTCCAGCCTTGACGCGGTCAGCCTGGTCACCATCCCCGTCAGCGCCCTCTGCCTCATCATGGGAAGGGACATCGTCAGCCTTCTCTTCCAAATGGGTGAATTCGGGGCCTCTTCAGTGGAGCTGACATCCGGCATTTTCTTTTTCCACAGCTTAGGGCTCTTTTTCATCGGTCAAAACCGCATCATGGCCCCGGCCTTTTACGCCCGTAAAGACAGCCGCTCGCCTGCTCTCGCCGGCATCGCCGCCGTGGGCGTCAATATAGCCTGCGCTTTCGCCCTGGCCGGCCCCCTGGGAGGCCGCGGCATTGCCCTGGCACTGGTTATGGCCTCGATGGCTAATAGCGCCATACTTGTCATCCTCCTGGCACGCAAGACCGGGACTGATCGCCGCGCCCTGACCGGAGCCGGGCTCTATGCCCTGAAGATAACCGGCCTTACCCTGATAGCCTCCATCCCAACCTGGTTCATGGCCCCGCCCCTTCGGGCCTGGGCATCGCAATTTAGAACCCGCCTCCTCTCGCGGGGCCTGCCCCTCCTCATCGTCTCCCTGACCTTCGTTGCTATCGGCCTGGGCCTTCTGGCCCTTTGTCGTGATCCCAACCTGGGCATCATCCTCTCCCGCCTTCGCCGAGGCAGGTCTGTCCCTCCTGGCGTTCTTGGGGCAGGAGATAAAAAGCAATCCTAGAAGGATTTAGTAAAGTCTTATAAAGAAAAGAAATAGTTAGTGGAGATAGAAAGGATATAGAGTTTCTTCTATTATAATCATCCTTTTCAAAGGATCCCTGCGTGGATCCTTCCCGAGATACTCTACAGAGGATAGCTACAATCCTTGAAAAGGCTTCTCTGCCTTGACACCCAGGCACGGGATTTGCTATCGTGCTCAAACCGAAACGGCTCCTCGCCTGCATTCATGGGGGTGGGGGACTTGTGCGCCCTTGTAGCTCAGTCGGTAGAGCACATCCATGGTAAGGATGAGGTCAACGGTTCGATTCCGTTCGAGGGCTATGTCATTGCCCGAGAAGGTAATGTGGAGATGGGAAGAGCAGGGCACCACGATGCACACCCTTTCGCATGCTCGGGGGTGATAGCGTGGTCGCACTGAGGCTCGCCAAGGTAATAAAGGGCCGGAATTCGATCGGGGGAAGGGGAATGCCATGGCTGCCAAGAAACAAGCTGTAGAGCTTATTGCGCTTCAGTGCAGCGAATGCAAGCGCAGGAATTATACGACCAAGAAGAACCGCAAGAACAGCCAGGAAAAGCTGGAGCTCAAGAAATACTGCAAGTGGGATCGCAAACACACCCTGCATAAGGAAACCAAGGTCAAATAATCGCTGGGTCGACATTAGGCCAGTAGCTCTAATGGTAGAGCGCCGGTCTCCAAAACCGGATGTTGTGGGTTCGAGTCCTACCTGGCCTGGAAATAGAGTCGCCGCCAGGCGCCGTGGTCCTTCGATGCGGGCCCTGGCGGCATGAGAGCATCGGCCATGCCGGTAAGGAGCCGAAGGTGAAGAAAATCGTCCAGTTCTTCAAGGATTCCATAGGAGAGCTCAAGAAGGTCGTATGGCCCAGCCGTGACGATGTGATCGCCTCCACTAAGGTGGTGATTATCTCCACGCTGATCGTAGCCCTCTTCCTGGGAGCGGTGGATTGGCTCCTCTATCAGGGCATCCGTCTCCTCTTCGGGATCGGTTGAAGCATGGCTAAGGGCTGGTACGTTCTCCACGTCTATTCAGGCTATGAGAACAAGATAGAGAAGACTATCCGCCTGATGATGGAGAACGGTGACCTGGACAAGACGGTGGTCAGCGACGTCAAGGTGCCGTCCGAGGATGTGGTGGATGTCAAGGACGGCAAGCGCCGGATCACCAGCAAGAAATTCCTCCCGGGCTACATCCTGGTGGAGATGGACCTGCCGGAAGAGGGCTGGAAGTTCGCCTGCTCGGCCATCAAGAAGATCACCGGGGTCACCGGCTTCGTCGGTACGCCGGCGGGCAAGAAGCCCCAGCCGATATCGCAGGACGAGGCCCGAGTGATCCTGCAGAAGACGGGCGAGATCAAGGGTGAGCGGGCCCTCAAGCCGCGCCAGACCTTCTCGGTGGGCGAGTCGGTCAAGATCATCGACGGGGTCTTCGCCTCCTTCACCGGGACGATCGAGGGAGTGATGCAGGAGAAGAACAAGCTCAAGGTGATGGTGCCGATCTTCGGCCGGGCCACCCCGGTGGAGGTCGATATGTTGCAGGTGGAGAAGGTTTAGCGCAGTGAAGCGGCGTGCCCCACGTACGGGGCGCGTTTTCCATAACGGAGGCGCGGCGGGCCCTGGGCCTGCCGCGGTCCTTTTGACTGGGAGTGCGCCAAAACGCGGAGCGTTTCGGCGGCGGAGTTCCGCGCAGCGGGCCTTCGCCGTTGTTGAAACGGCTCGGCGCCGAAGGCGCACGCTATCCCGGCGCGATGGCCCTGAGGGGTCGGGACGGCGGGTACACCACGAAAGGAGTGCGTAGATGGCGAAGAAGAAGGTAACTGCGATCGTCAAGTTGCAGTGCCCGGCGGGCAAGGCCACGCCCGCCCCGCCTGTGGGTCCGGCCCTGGGCCCCCACGGCGTGTCGGCGCCGCAGTTCGTCCAGCAGTTCAACGATCGGACGAAGAACATGGAGGCAGGGCTGATCATACCCTGCATCATCACGGTCTACCAGGATAAGTCATTCACCTTCATCCTGAAGACTCCGCCGGCATCGGTTCTCATCAAGAAGGCCTGCGGCATCGAGAAGGGCAGCCCCGAGTCGCACAAGACCAAGGTGGCCAAGCTTTCGGCGGCCAAGCTGACCGAAATAGCCAAGCTCAAGATGCCGGATCTCAACGCCAACGACATAGAGGCCGCCAAGCGGATCATCGCCGGCACCGCCCGCTCCATGGGCGTGGAAACGGAGAAATGAGACGATGAAGCACGGCAAGAAATATCAGGCGGCGGTCAAAAAGTTCGACCGTGCCCAGGAGTACGATCTGGCCAGCGCCTGCCGCATACTCAAAGAACTGCATTACGTCAAATTCGACGAGACTGTTGAGGCCCACATCCGCCTCAGCCTGAAGAAGAGCCAGACCGTCCGCGACACCGTGGTTCTCCCCAACCAGTTCCGCGGCGAGAAGCGGGTGCTGGTGTTCTGCAAGGCCGAGAAGGAGAAGGAGGCCCTGGAAGCAGGCGCGGCCTTCGCCGGGTCCGACGAGCTGATTGAGAAGGTTAAGGGCGGTTGGCTGGACTTCGATGTGGCCGTGGCCACCCCTGACATGATGAAGGACGTGGGCAAGCTGGGTATGGTGCTGGGCCGCAAGGGGCTTATGCCCAACCCCAAGACCGGCACGGTCACCTTCGACCTGAAGGGCGCCCTGGCTGAGCTGCGCAAGGGGCGCATCGAATTCCGCGTGGACAAGACCGGGGTCATCCACCTGGCCGTGGGCAAGTTGTCCATGGACGCCGAGCGCATCGCCGAAAACGTTCAGACCCTGCTGGACGAGATCGTGCGCAAGAAGCCCGCCGACGCCAAGGGCGATTTCATCCAGAGCGTGTTCATCGCCGGGACCATGACGCCGGGCGTCAAGGTCGGCATGGGCGCCGAGAAGAAGTGAGGTAGCGCCAATGGCCATCAAAGCCAAGAAGATTCAGCAGAGCAAGGTGGAGGCCATCGGGGCCGAGAAGGAGCGTATCCAGGCCGCCGGCGACTTCATCTTCACCGAGTACCGCGGCCTGACCGTGGAGCAGATTTCCGCCCTGAGGCGCCAGCTGCGCGAGAAGAAGGCCACATACCATGTGGTCAAGAACAACTTCGCCCGCATCGCCTTCGAGGAGCTGGAGTATCCAGCCTTGCCGGGCATCTTCACCGGTCCTACCGCGGTGGCCTATGCCCGCGGCAATCCCAACGAGGTAGCCAAGATCCTCCTGGACTTCGCCAAGGAGGCTCCGGCGGTCAAGATCAAGGGCGGCATGGTGGGGCGGGGCTTCTTTGACGCTAAGCAGGTGGAGGCACTCTCCAAGTTGCCCGGGCGCGACCAACTCATCGCCATGCTCATGTCTACGATGAACGCGCCGATGCAGAATCTCGTCTTCGCCCTGAACGCCATCCCCTCCAAGCTGGTGCGGACGGTCAAGGCGGTGGCGGACAAGAAGGCCTCTCAGGGGGCCTGATAGAAGAGCGATCATTGGCCGGCGTCAGCCTTCGACTCAGGTTGGCCTGCTGTCGCCGGTCCCGGGGCGCCCCGTATGGGGAGCCCCAATACGTATAGAAGGAGAAGATAATATGGCCATCGGCAAAGAAGAGATCCTGGAGGCGATCGCCTCCATGACCGTGCTCGAGGTTTCCGAGCTGGTCAAGGCGATGGAGGAGAAGTTCGGCGTCACCGCCGCCGCCCCCGTCGCGGTAGCCGCGGCTCCCGCCGCCGGCGCTGCGGCCCCCGCCGCCGAGGAGCAGACCGAGTTCACCGTGATCCTCAAGGGCGGCGTACCGGCCGACAAGAAGATCGCCGTGATCAAGGAAGTCCGCGCTATCACCGGCCTGGGCCTGAAGGAGGCCAAGGACCTGGTGGAGGCCGGCGACAAGCCCCTCAAGGAGAACGTCTCCAAGGAAGAGGCCAACAAGATCGCCGAGCAGGTCAAGGCCGCCGGCGGCGCCGTGGAGATAAAGTAATAAAGGCCAGATCCGACACGGCCCGTGCGGACAGGACGCGCG
>CAYYCP010000016.1:14303-52981 GCA_964470375.1 uncultured Spirochaetales bacterium | reverse complement strand
TATTTCCATGTATTCGAATGGCTTCAATTGCTCGTAGCCGCTCGAGACGATAGGGGCCCAGGCGATCCCCCCTTCAATTGAGAGGCGACGGCCATTCCCTGGTTGTTGCGCGTTAACGATCGAAAACGATAAGGAAAAGAGGATCAACAAGCCCCAGCGGCACACGGAGCTGATCCCGGCTTCCTTCATCACCATGTATAGACTCCTCCACATTTGAGACCATCGCAGCTTATACTTCTCCCCCCGGCCCGCGTCACCTGATTTCCAGCTCGAAGGGATGCTCGGGCGAGAAGATGGAATCGTAGAGCCCGAAATAGGGGATGTCTTCCTCGACGCAGCGCAGGGCGTAACGCAGCCCATCATCGTCCTCGAGGCTTTCGCCCTCCTCGGCTAAGGACCTGAACCCGTCCAGGACGCCCTCCATCTCGACGGCCTTGAGGAAGAGGGGCAATTTCGAGAGGTCGATCCCTTGGAGAGAATTCTGGCCCGCATAGCCCTCCATGAGGCGGCCGAACCAGTGATCCATCCTCTCCTTGCGCTTTCCGGCATCCGCCTCGCGCATGGCCCAGCCCAGGCCGCAACGCCAGGCGTCGGCGATGTCGTACATGAAGGAGTTGTAGGCCACGTCGTCGAAGTCGAAGACCGTGATCGTCCCGTCGGAGTAATCGATGGCGAAATTACCGTCGTTGAAATCGCAATGGCAGAGGCCATAGGAGTCCGGGCCCCGATCGCGCTCGCGCAGCTCATCGATGAGCTCGCGGAATTTTACGGCCACCCTCCCCATTTCCTGCGGCAGGTACCGAGCCATGGCGGCCTCAATGCCATCCAGCCATGCCGGCCTCCCGTATTCAGGCGAACTCGGCCGGTAGGACTTCGCCAGATTATGCATCCTGCCGATGGCGGCCCCGAAATTCCGGTAATATTCCTCGATGGGCGCGCCCTGCCGGTACCGGTAGCCCCGGTCCGGCAGGCGCTCCCCGGCCGCCTTGGCGAAGGATACGCAGGGGAATGCGGCTTCTCCGATGACGAGATCTTCAACGAGACGGGCATTCCTCGATGGCAGGGGAAGGGCTACGGACATGCCGCCCCCCGCGAGGTGGGCGATGAAGTCGAGCTCGCCCTGGACGCTGTCCCTGTCCCGGTCGTCGCGGCAAGAGATCCTGAGGACCCTGTCGGCCCCGCGGCTCTTGAAAAAATAGACGATATTGCGGCAGCCTTCGTATCCAGGCATCGGAACGAGGGAGCCCGGGTCGATCTCGAAGAGGGCCTGCAAGCCCTCATAATCCGAGGACGCCAATGAGTCCAGGATCATAGCCCTACCCACGCGGGACCTCCCCTCGGCCGGATGCTTATTCGAGTATTGTAAATGGAATCGATGGGGCCGTCGACAGTCAACGTTGGCAGGGCCTAGTACGAGCTATCGCTGTTGCCCCGAGGCGGCCTGGCGAACTTTGCGTAAGGGGGCAAAACCGATATACTCTGAAAGGGATGTCGGTATTCAATGGGACAACGAGGGGATAAGTGCATGAGTGAAAGAAGATTCATAACCCTATTGTTTCCAATGGTCTGTATTATCGCTATCGCTCTTCAATTAGCATCATGCAATGGGCTTCCGAAACCTGGGGGAAACAGAGCCGTTCTTTATATCCCGGTAAAGGCGATGGGTCTCTCAGGGATCAAGATTCACGGTCATTTTTCCATCACCATCAAGGATGCGAAGACGGGCGCTGCCCGTTTATCCATGACTATCCCCGTGAAAAACCAAGGAATTATCGTGAATGGCCTGAAACCTGGCAATTACAAGGTGAACGAGATTGAGTTTAAGAACTTGGACGGCGATGAAGGCAGCAGGAGATCCGTCGACATCCATTTCACGCTCGATGCGGGAACGATAACGATCTTCCCGATTGTCTTCGTGTACGAGCCTTCTCCGATCAATACGGATTCTTACAAGAGGATGGTCTATAGATGGGAGAGCCGCACAGAAGCCGATGAGGCGAACGCGCTATTGCAGCTTGCAAAACAGAAAGCCTATCCCCTGTGGAAGATCGATCCATTCTGAGCCTCGATACCCAGCGTGCGTAACCACGCACGCGTCAATCTGGAAGGCTCCGTAGGCTACACGAGCCCGTGCATTGCACGGGCTCGCTATTAAGGTAATTGATAGCCAATAGGACTTTTTGCGAATTACCAGCGGTAATTCGCAAATGCCTTGTTGGCTTCAGCCATCTTGTGAGTGTCTTCCTTCTTTTTAACGGCGGTGCCTTGATTGTTGAAGGCGTCGGAGAGTTCCTGGGCTAGGCGCTCGGCCATGGACTTGCCGGCCCGGCCGCGGGCGGCGGCTATGATCCAGCGCATAGCCAGGGCCTCGCGGCGGCTCTCGCGGATTTCGATAGGCACCTGGTAGGTGGCGCCGCCGACGCGGCGGGACTTGACCTCGACCACGGGCTTCACGTTGTCGACGGCCTTGATGAAGACGTCCAGGGGCTCGGTTCCGGTCTTCTCCTTCAGGACACCCATGGCGTCGTAGATGATGCGGGCGGCCACGGACTTCTTGCCCTGAACCATCATCCTCTGGACGAATTTGGTCACCAGCACGGAATTATAGCGGAAATCCGGGCGGATGGGCCTGTTGAGCGATTTCCTCTTGCGTCCCATTCGTTCCCCCTAGGCCTTCGGCCGCTTGGCGCCGTACTTGGAGCGCCCCTGCTTGCGATCGGCCACGCCCAGGGTATCCTTGGTGCCGCGGATGATGTGGTAGCGCACGCCCGGGAGATCCTTGACGCGGCCGCCGCGGATGAGGACCACTGAGTGCTCCTGGAGGTTGTGCCCCACGCCGGGTATGTAAGCGGTGACTTCGATGCTGTTGGACAGGCGCACGCGCGCGACCTTGCGCAGCGCGGAATTGGGCTTCTTGGGCGTGACGGTCATGACGCGGGTGCAGACGCCCCGCTTCTGCGGGCAGCGCTGGAGGGCTGGAGCCTTGGTCCGGCCCTTGACGCCCGTCCTCCCGAGGCGGACGAGCTGATTGATCGTCGGCATGTCTTCTTCGCTCCCTATGCGAACGTGGAGTCCGGATACGCTGAATACTCTGCGTTTCAAGCAGGCCGGGGCGGCCGAAACCCTTGGCCGGCATGGAAGGGGCCGTTCAGCACGAAGGCGCTTCCATCCCTTCCCGTCCCGCTTTTGAATGGTCCGGTACAGAGAAAGACTGTAGCCGCCATAGGCGAGGGCTGTCAAGGGGACAGGCCCGCGCGAGGCTACCGGGGATCGTCCAGGGGGCCGCCGGCAACCGCGTCCGGGCAGCGCAGGCAGGCTGGATCGCCGCAGGCGCTGATGGATGGGGAACTCCGCCCTTCGCTGCCTGAGTGACGGGGAAGACTCGCATTTCGGGTAATACCTGTATAGGGATGGCACAGATCGGCCAAGAATGAACAAGCGGGCCTTGGCGGGGAATCATGCGGGATTTGCCCCTTCAGCGATCAGAGCCATATCATTATGGGGGAAAGAGTTCCCACCCTTTCCCCCACTGAGGGCGGAACCCGACATCGACATGCGCTCACCATTCCCCCTAACCCGGAAGCTGCACATCGGGACATAGTACGTATCCCTTTCATACTGCAGAAAGGCTTTTCCAGCTTTACTCGACATCCCGGAAGGTAGTACATCTATGCCATGGGCAGGGGTGAGGCTCCCGAAAACAAGAACCTGCGTCTCTCGCGCACGGAGCGTCGCCATGGCGAGGAGCGCTGGTACATCCTGGACAACGCGGCCGCCTTCATGCCCGCACTCTCAAACAACACCGTCACCCTCGTATTCAGGATATCGGCCACCCTTAAGGAGACTATCCGCCTGCCTGAATTGGAGCAGGCCCTCCAGGCGGTGGCATCCCGCTATCCCTACTACATGGTTGAGCTCCGACAGGGTTTCTTCTGGTATTACCTGGATCACGTCGGGAATCGCCTCCCCCATGTCCAGGCCGACTCGCGCTACCCCTGCTTAAACATGCGCGCCCGCCGGCGCGGGCGCTTCCTCTTCCGCGTGCGGGCTTACCGCTCGCGCATCGCCGTGGAATTCTGCCACATTTTAGCGGACGGCACAGGCGCCCTGGCTTTCCTCAAATCCATCATCCTGGAGTATTTCCGCCTGCGCGGGGTGGAGACCCCGGATCCGGGCGATATCCTGGTCCCCGGCACGGAACCCTCAGCGGAGGAGTCCGAGGACGCCTTCAACCGCTATTTCCGCCAGAAGGCCCCCTTCGCCGCCACCGACAAGAAGGCCTTCCACCTGCCCGGCCTGCCCCTCCTACCCGGGCAATACCGCATCATCACCGGCATTTCGCCGCTTTCCGAGGCCCTACGGGCCGCCAAGGCCCACGGCGCATCCCTGACGGAATTCCTCGCGGCGGCCTACCTGGACGCCCTGCAGGACGCCTTCTACGCGCTGCCGCCGGCCCTACGCCGCGCCATGCGCCCGCGCATTTCGGTCCAGGTGCCGGTGAACCTGCGTAAGATCTACCCCTCGGCGACCCTGCGCAACTTTTCCCTGTACGTGCTGCCCTGGCTGGACACCCGCCTGGGGCACTACAGCTTCGAGGAGATCGTCAAGCGCGTGCACTTCCACATGCGCGCGGAGGTGAACGACAAGTCCATAGCTATGCAGATATCGCGCAACGTGGGCGGAGGGCGCAGCCTGCTGGTGAGGCTCCTGCCTCTGCCGCTCAAGAACCTGGCCGCCCGCCTGGTGTATAAGCGCATGGGCGAGGAGACCATCTCCGGCTTCGTGTCCAACCTGGGGGCCGTGACTCTGCCCCCGCCCCTGGACGGCCTAGTGGAGCGCTTCGAGTTCATCCCGGCCCCCAGCCGGCGCTGCAAGACCAATGCAAACGTGGTAAGCTACGGTGACCGGTTGTTCGTGAGCTTTGGTTCCCTGGCCGCCTCCACAGAGGTGGAGCGGCTCTTCTTCAGGCGTTTGGTCCGGGAGGGCGTCCCGGTCAGCATTGAGTCCAACATGTGAGGTGACCATGGCCATCTGCCCGAATTGCGGAGTCGAGCTGGGGCAGGGCGCACGCGCCTGCCCCCTGTGCCGGACCCCCCTGCAGACGACGGAGGTGAGGGAGGTCGGCGGCGCCCCGGGCTACCCGGAGAGCGCACGCGACCATGACGACTTCGAGGGCCTGACGGCCCCGGATAAGCGCAAGATATTCATAGAAGTCTTCTCCGTCTGTTCCCTGATCGCGGTCTTCGTCATCGCCGGCATAGACCTCCTCCTGGAACGCTCGCTGACCTGGTCGGCCATACCCATCGCCAGCCTGGCCGCCCTTTGGCTGGCCGTGTGCGTGCCGCTCCTCCTGAGATCCCGGCCCTGGCTTGTGCTGGTCATACTTGGACCGGCCCTCTTCCTATACGTCCTGTGCATCGACCTCTTCGAGGGCGGCGGACTGGCCTGGTTCCCGGGCATGGGCGCGCCCATCGTAGCCCTGGCCGAGGCCCTGGCCGTGGGCTGCGGGGCCATCGGGGCGGCTTCGCGGCGCAAGGGACTCAACATCGTAGCCCTGTCCCTCCTGGCCATTGCGGCCTTCTGCTTGGGGCTGGAGACTATCATCAACCTCAACCTAGCCCATCGGGCCTTCCTGAGCTGGTCGGCGGTGGTAGCCACGGCGGCTATCCCGGTGGCGGGCTTCCTATACTACCTGCACTACCGCATCATCAACCGGGCAAGCCTGCGCAAGCTCTTCCACGTCTGAACCCGCCCGCGGCCGCCGCCCGTCCCGATTGACCGCGCTTCCGGCTTCATGCTATCACGGAGCCCTCTAGCGGGCCGCCGGCGCGCCTATTCCGCGGCGGCCATCCGGAAGCCTAGGATAGACCAATCCCGGAAGGAACGGATCGATGCCTGCCCACGCCATCCCGGAAGACAAACCCAGGCACCACTGCGGGATAGCCGGCGCCTGGTCACCGGAACCCGCCGACCTCCCCAGGCGTCTCTTCTACATGCTCTTCTCCCTCCAGCACCGTGGCCAGGAGAGCGCCGGCGCCTGCTGGGAAAGCCCCGAGACGGGCGAAATCCGAAGCCTCAAGTCCCTCGGGATGGTCCAGGCGGCCCTTGGCTCCATGGCCGAATCCCCCGAATCCTCCCGTGCCGCCATCGGCCACGTGCGCTACTCCACAAGCGGCGGAGGGGGCCTGCCCAACGCACAACCCCTCTCGGTGGTCTGCAACAAGGGCTGTATCGCCCTGGCCCACAACGGCAACATCTCAAATTCCGCGGCCCTGCGCGCGGAACTTTCCGCCCAGGGGGCCATCTTCCAGGGCACCAGCGACACCGAGCTGATCCTCCATCTCATGAGCCGCTCGCGGGGCGCCACCGAGGAGGAAGTCATCCAGGAGGCCTTCGGGCGCCTGCAGGGAGCCTACTCGGTAGCCATGCTGTGGAACGGCGCCCTCTACGCCATCCGCGACCCGGAGGGCTTCCGGCCCCTTTACCTGGCCCGCGACGGCGAGACGCGCCTCCTGGCCAGCGAAACCTGCGCCTTGCGCTTCGCCGCCCCTCTGGAGGCCCGGGAGATCGAGCCCGGCGAGGTTTGGCGCTGCGCTTCCTCCGGGGAGTCCTCCTTTTCCCTGCGGCGCAGGGCGGCTCGGGGGGCGCGCTGCGTCTTTGAGCTCATCTATTTCGCCCGCCCGGACTCGGAGGTCTTCGGGCAGAGCGTACACGCCGCCCGCCGGCGCATGGGGGCCGCGTTGGCCGACATCGACAGCGTGCGCGGGGACGTGGTCATCCCGGTGCCGGACTCAGGCAACGTGGCGGCCATCGGCTACGCCCAGCGCTCAGGGCTGCCCTACGACCAGGGCCTGTGCCGCAACCACTACGCCGGGCGCTCCTTCATCATGCCAACCCGCGGCCAGCGCGAGCTGGCCGTGCGCATGAAGCTCATGCCGGTGCGGGACGTAGTGGCCGGCAAGCGCGTCATCCTAGTGGACGATTCGCTGGTGCGCGGCACCACCAGCAAGATCATCGTGCGCCTCCTCAAGGAGTCCGGGGCCCTGGAAGTGCACCTCAGGCTCACATCGCCGGAAGTGCACTGCCCTTGCTACTACGGCATCGACATACCCACCCGCGAGGAGCTCATATCCAACCGCATGGATCCGGCCGGCATAGCCCGCGAGATCGGAGCCGACTCGGTGCTCTTCCTGCCCCTGGCCAAACTGGACGAGTGCCTGGATCGCCCGGGCATGTACTGCAAGGCCTGCTACGACGGGGACTACCCCTTCCCGCCCGCATGCAGCGGCGACGGATCCCGAGGAGACGGTGACTGAGATGGGCAGGCTGGCCGTCCTGGCTTCAGGGAACGGGAGCAATTTCCAGGCCCTGGCCGAGGCCACCGCGGCCTCCGGCCGCCACGTCACCGTCCTCCTGGTCTGCGACCGCATAAAGGCCCCGGCTCTGGGGCGGGCGGCCGCACTGGGCATCCCCTTGGTCTACGTCAAATACCCCGGCCGTCCAGCCGAGGAGGCCGAGGCCGAGATCGACCGGGCCCTGCGCGAAGCCCGCCCAGACCTGGTGGCCCTGGCCGGTTTCATGCGCATCCTCTCGCCGGCCTTCACGCGGGCATGGGCCGGGAAGCTCATCAACGTCCACCCCTCCCTCCTCCCGCGCCACCCGGGCGCCCACGCCATAGAGCGCTCCTTCGCCTCGGGCGACGCGGAACTAGGCATCAGCGTTCACTGGGTAGACGAAGGCATGGACACCGGCCCCCTCATCTTACAGAGGTCCTTTACGCGTCCGCCGGGCCTCAGTCTGGAGGAGGCCGAGCGGCGCATCCACGAACTTGAGCACGAGCACTATCCCGCGGCGGCCCTGGCCATTCTGGACGGCGCACGCCCGGGCATCAGCGGAGGAAGCCAACGATGAAGGTCATGGTTCTAGGATCAGGCGCGCGCGAACACGCTCTGGTCTGGAAATTCTCGAAATCCAAGCGCATAACCGGCCTCCTGGCCGCCCCCGGCAACGCCGGCACGGCCGCCCTGGCACAGAATGTCCCCTTGGATCCCTGCGCCCCGGCTGCGGTAGTCCAAGCCGCCCGTGACGCGTGTGTGGATCTCGTCTTCATAGGGCCGGAGGCCCCCCTGGCGGCGGGCGTGGCGGACGCCCTCCGGGCCGCCGGCCTGGCCGTCTTCGGGCCGGGGGCGAGCGCGGCCCGCCTGGAAAGCTCCAAGGCCTTCGCCCGCTCATTCATGGAGCGGCACGGCATCCCCTGCGCCCGTTCGGGCATCTTCGCCAAGGGCCAGGTACCGGCCTTCAAGCGCTTCGTGGATGAGGCCCTACGCCGGGGCGGTTCAAGGGTAGTGGTCAAGAAAAGCGGACTGGCGGCCGGCAAGGGCGTGCTGGAAGCCCATGACAGAGCCTCGGCCTTGGCCTTCGGCGAGAGCGTCCTTGCGGATGACCAGGCCGTAGTCGAAGAATTCCTCTCGGGTTGGGAGCTCTCCCTGTTCGCGCTCTGCGACGAGAAGTCCTATGTCCTCCTCCCGGCCTGCGCCGACCACAAGAAGGCCGGCGAGGACGATACCGGCCCCAACACCGGGGGCATGGGGGCCATCTGCCCTGTGCCCTTCGTGGATCAGGCACTGCTCGCCCGCATCGACCGCGAGATCGTAGGGCCCACCTTCGCCGGCATGCGGGCCGAGGGCCTGTCCTACCGCGGCGTGCTCTTCTTCGGCCTGATGGTCACCGAGGAGGGGCCCAAACTCCTGGAATACAACGTGCGTTTCGGCGATCCCGAGACCCAGTCCCTCCTACCCCTCATGGAGAGCGACCTAGCCGACCTGGCCGAGGCCGTGGCGGCCGGGAAGGCGGGCGAACTCAAGCCGGTCTTCTCCGATGACTGCGCGGTGGGCATCGTTGTGGCCGCCCCGGGCTATCCTGACTCTTATCCCAAGGGACTGGAGGTGGACGTCCGCGGCCTGCACTCCCTGCGCGACGCCCTCATATTCCACGCCGGCACTACCCGCTCGCCCGAGGGCGTCCTGCTCACGGGGGGCGGGCGCTGCTTCACCGCCGTAGGTCTGGCCCGCGAGCATCTGGCCGCTAGCGCCGCGGCCTATGAGGCCGCCAAGCTCGTGCGCTTCGAGGGGGCTTGGTTCCGAGCCGATATCGGCAAGAAATTTTATGGAGGGTGAACACATGAAAGACGTTCTCTTCATCATCGGTTCTGAGTCCGACCGGGAGCAGGTGCAGCCCGGCTTGGATCTCCTCGCGGAGAAAGGTCTCTCTTGTGAGCTCAAGGTTCTTTCGGCCCACCGCGACCTGCCCGAACTCCTGGAATTCCTAGGCGCCCACGAGGGCGAGTACCGGGTGATGATAGCCGCGGCCGGCCTTGCAGCGGCTCTGCCGGGCGTAGTCGCCTCGCGCGTGCGCAAGCCCGTCATCGGGGTGCCCCTGGTGTCCGGGCCGCTCCTAGGCATGGACGCCTTGATGTCCATCCTCCAGCTTCCCAAGGGCGTTCCCGTAGCCACCATGGGCATAGGCAAGCAGGGCGTGCTCAACGCCGCCCACCTGGCCGAACGCATCATCCGCGCATAAGGCGCCAGGGGGATCTGCCTAGGCCAGAAACCCGTATCTGCCTGGAGATTTTTGGAAATTCGCAAGAAATTTCCGCTCTCGCGCAAGGATTGTGGGAGTTCGATTATTCCTCCTCGGCAATAACACGCTGCCCCACGTTAGGCGAGTAATTGAAGCGCGGCTTTGAAAACCGTGGTATACTTGTGGCACGCGCGGCGCCTTCAAAGGCGCCGGCATATACGAAAGTACGGAGTACCGCGCACATGGACACCGCCTCCCTCAAGAAGTCCATCAACGCCCTGATAGGCGCTGAGGACGCCGTGAACCGCATGTTCTACCTGGGTCTGATCGCCGAGCTTGAACGCGATGAGCGCCGCGGACGGCGCTTCTTCTCCGCCCTCTTGGAAGCCTTCGTCCATAAGGACTTCGAGGAGGAGGAAGCCAAGGCCCACTGGGCCCGCATCCTGGAGCACTGCCGGGCCATGTCGACCCAACTGGGGCGGCGGGTAGGCCCGCATGTGGCTATCCTGGACTACTTCATGTCCGTGGAGCGCCTCCTGGACACGCCCATGCTCATCGAAACCCACGATCTCAGGCAGACTGAAAAGCTGGCCATGCTGGACGGGCTGACAGGGGTATTCAACCGCCGCTACATGGATCTGTCACTGCGCAAGGAGCTCAATCGCTGCGTCCGCTACCAGAAGGAGCTGGGCCTAATCCTGATGGATCTGGACAACTTCAAGCGCTTCAACGACGAGCGCGGCCATGTCTTCGGAGACACGGCGCTCAAGGAGTTGGCGCGTTTCCTAAGGGAGTGCGTGCGCGAGGAGGATCTCGTCTGCCGTTACGGAGGCGAGGAATTCCTGGTTATCCTCCCTGAAACCAGCGCCACGGGGGCCTTCCGCCTGGCCGAGCGCATGCGCGCGGACGCCAAGGCGCGGCCCTTCTTCAGGGACTCGGGCATCACTTTCTCTGCCGGCATAGCCGCTTACCCGGAGGCAGGCCTGACAGCCCAGGAGCTGGTGCAGGCCGCCGACAAGGCCCTCTACCAAGCCAAATTCTCCGGGAAGGACAAGGTGGTCAGGGCCAGCCCGGAGCGCCGCCGCCACAGCCGCTTCCCCCAGAGCTGGTCCATCGACATCCTGGAGCGCGTTCCCTCACGCGTCGAGCTGCCGCGATACCCAGATGCCCCGCGGTCCATCGTCACAGAAAACGTCTCTGTGGGCGGAGCGAAATTCGAGTGCAGCGAGCGCTACGACATTGACGACTCTTTGAGCCTCCATATCAGACCTCTCGACCAGGCCGTCGGCGACATGGCGGCCACCGGGCGGGTCACATGGATTCAGAGGAAGAACCAAAGCACCTTCGCTTACGGTCTGTCGTTCGTCGATCTGCCCAGCGAAGCCGCCAAGCGCTTTTCGGCCGCCCTGGCGGCTGATGCGGCCAAGCGCTCGGAGTCCGTCCTTTAGCCGCGTCTGACCGCACAGGCCCGAGAATCCGCCCCCTCCGGAAAAGAAAGGGGGGGGCCTTTCGGCCCCCCCCCACATCACAGCAGTCATAGACTCAGAGCCTGAAGAGAAGATCCTCATAGGTCGGCATGGGCCAGGCGGAGCGCGGTATCAGCTTCTCCAGCTTGTCGATTGGATCGCGCAGGGCTTCGATAGCCGGGAATACCTGGTCACGGTATGCCTGGGCCTGGGCGAGGGGGCTGGCTACGGCCTTGGCGGCCGCGCGCGCGGCGGCCAGGTCCCCGGCCTTCGCCTTGGCCGCCTCGATCAGGGAGCAAATCTCTGAGAGGCGGGCCCTCAGGCCGGGCGACTTCTGCCCGGCCCCCTCGATGGCCGAGAGCTCCCCGGCCAACTGGGCGGCGTAGGCCGAGCAGACCGGCAGTATCTCGCGCTCGGCCATCTCCCAGGCGCAGCCGGCCTCGATGTTGATCTGCTTGGAATACTTTTCCAGGACGATGTCCAGGCGGGCGTGCATCTCCTCCTCGCTGAACACTCCATGCTTTGTGAACAGGGCCACCGATTCGGGCTTCACGAACCAGGGCCATGCTTCCACCGAGCTGCGCAGATTGGGCAGGCCGCGCTTGGCGGCCTCCTTGACCCAATCCTCGGTGTAGTTGTTGCCGTTGAAAACCACCCGGGAGTGGTCGCGCCAGGTCTCGGTGACCAGTTCGCGGACGGTTTTGGGTAGATCCTTGGCGCCCTCCAGGCGGGCGGCGAAGCGCGAGAGCACCTCGGCCACGGCCGTATTCAGGACGAAGTTGGGCGCGGCGATGGAGTCGGAGGAGGGCACCATGCGGAACTCGAACTTGTTGCCTGTGAAGGCGAAGGGGCTGGTGCGGTTGCGGTCGGTCAAGTCCTTAGGCAGCTTGGGCAGGGGGGTAACGCCCAGCTCCAGCTTGGTTCCACTGCGCGGCTCCACACTCTTGCCCGCGGCCACCGCCTCAAGGATGGCGGAGAGCTGCTCGCCGAGGAAGATGGAGATGATGGCCGGGGGGGCCTCGTTGGCGCCCAGGCGGTGGTCGTTGCCTGCATTGGCGGTGGAGAGCCTGAGAAGAGGCGCGTAGCTGTCCACGGCGTCGATGACCGCGCAGGCGAAGACCAGGAACTGGAGATTGTCCTGGGGCGTCTTGCCCGGATCTAGGAGATTGAGCCCGTCATCCGTGCCCATGGACCAGTTATTGTGCTTGCCCGAGCCGTTCACGCCGCGGAAGGGCTTCTCGTGCAGGAGACAGACCAGGCCGTGGCGCTTGGCCACCTTCTTCATGGTCTGCATGACCAGCTGATTGTGATCGGTGGCGATATTGGAGTAGTTGAAAATGGGCGCCAGCTCGAACTGGTTGGGGGCTACCTCGTTGTGCTGGGTTTTAGCCGAGATGCCCAGCTTCCAGAGCTCCGAGTTGAGCTCGTTCATGAAGGCGCTGACCCGCTCCGGAATGGCGCCGAAGTAGTGGTCTTCAAGCTCCTGGCCCTTGGGCGGCATAGCCCCGAAGACCGTACGGCCGGTCAGGAAGAGGTCCTGGCGTTTGGCGTAATAGGCCTCGTCCACAAGGAAGTACTCCTGCTCGGGGCCGACCGTTGTGATCACGCGCCGGGAAGTGGAGTTGCCCAGGGCCCGCAAAACCCTGAGGGCCTGCTTATTGATGGCCTGCATGGACCTGAGCAGTGGCGTTTTCTTGTCCAGGGCTTCTCCATGGTAGCCGACGAAGGCGGTGGGGATGACCAGGGTCTTGCAGCCTCCTGAGCTCTCCTCGACGAAGAAGGCCGGGCTGGTGACGTCCCAAGCCGTGTAGCCGCGGGCCTCGAAGGTGGCTCTGAGGCCGCCTGAGGGGAAGCTGGAGGCGTCCGGCTCGCCCTGGATGAGTTCCTTTCCCGAGAACTCGACGATGGCCCGGCCGTCGTCGGTGGGCGATATGAAGGAGTCGTGCTTCTCCGCGGTAAGGCCGGTCATGGGCTGGAACCAGTGGGTGAAGTGGGTGGCTCCCTTCTCTATAGCCCAATCCTTCATGGCATTGGCGACTACCTCGGCCACCTCGATGGTGAGCTCGCGCTCGCCAGCCTGGACACTCTTGAGCTCCTTGTAGATCGTCTTGGGCAGGCGTTCGCGCATGATGGCGTCGCCGAAGGAATTGGACCCGTAGGATTCATTGAAACTCATCGTATACCTCCGCGAAAAATCACTGCCATACCCCATGCAAGGAGCGTGCCAACGCAGGGCTGATATTGTCAATTGGCAGCGTGGAAAGGAATTCGGTCGCAGTTACCCTTTACAGGCTCCCGTACGTCTGCATAATTTTATAGCATGGAGAGCGTCAATGCCAAGCTTTTAGGCAGCAAGGGCTGTAGCTTTTTTTGCATAAATATTGACTAGAAGGCTGCTTCTGAATTTGGCACGGGCATTGCAATAGAGACTTTTATAGACAGGCTGGCTGCCTCTCCGGGGCCGGCGAGGAGAGGGGTATGGACGGTCTAGCAGAGCATCAAAGCCGCGGAGCAGATGAGACTATCCGGAGATATAAAGCCATTCAATACCTACAGCTCTCCATGAACGCAGCTGAGGATCCGGAGGACCTTCTCGGCATCCTGCTGGATGGGGCCATGGATTTCGTCAAGGCCGATTTCGGCGTCGTCCTGGTGCCGGATGCCGATCCAAGCTATCTACGGGCCATCGCCGCCCGGGGCCAGGAAGCCGGAAGCTCCGATGATGCCCCTCTGCGCTTTAAGCTCGGTGAGGGCATGGCCTCGAGGGCCTTCCAGGAGGGCCTGCCCAAGCTGACCGGTGACGCCGCCCTCGACCCTGCCTTCATACCCGTCATCCCCGGGACACGCTCCGAAATAGCCCTGCCCATTCTGGCCGGCGGAAACGCGGTCGGCGTCCTCAGGCTCGATTCCAAGCGTCCGGGGGCCTTCGACGCCGACGATGCCGACCTCCTTTTGACCGCGACCGCTCGGGCCGGCCAGATCCTCCAAGCCGAGCGTCTCAAGGGCGAGCTGGAACGCAAGATCAAGCTCAAGGACATTCTCCTCGCCATCGCCCGCGACGTGGATGCCCTGACCTCCCTTAAAGATGTCTTCGAGGCGGCCATGCGTCTCCTGGCCGAGCGCTTCGGCATGGTGCGCGGCATGCTGGTTCTCTTCGGCCAGGACGGGCCGGACCGCCTGTCCATCCACTCGGCCTACAACCTGACAGATGAGGAGATATCCCGTGGCGTTTACCGAGTGGGCGAAGGTGTGATAGGCCAGGCGGTTGAGCGGGGACAGGCCGTGGCTATTCCCGACATCCGCCTCGATCCGACCTTCCTCAACCGCACCCGCATCAAGCGCCGGCGCGACGTCCCGGTTTCCTTCATTGCCGCCCCTTTCTACATCGACGGGCAGGTGGCCGGGGTGCTGGCCGCGGAGAAGGTCTTCGAGTCCGCCCAGGCCCTAGAAGACGAGAAGGACCTGGTAGTTCTCGTCGGCAGCATCATCGCTAACAAGGTGCGCCTGCATCAGAGGCTGGGCCTGGAGCGCGAGCGACTGGAAGCCGAGAACCTCACCCTGAGGCGCGAGCTCAAGCGGCAAGGCGTCGGCGGCGAAATCGTCTGCAAGAACCGCAAGATGCAGGAGATCCTGGACCTGGCCACCCTGGTGGCGGACTCGACCACATCCATTATGCTCCAGGGCGAGTCCGGCACGGGCAAGGAAGTCATAGCCCGCCTCATCCACGACGCCTCCCCCCGCCGCGAAGGCCCCTTCGTATCCATCAACTGCGCCGCCATCCCTGAAAACCTCCTGGAATCGGAGCTCTTCGGGCACAGGCGGGGAGCCTTCACCGGGGCCGTCCAGGACCGCAAGGGCAAGTTCCAGCTGGCTGACGGCGGCACCGTCTTCCTCGACGAGATCGGCGACATGCCCATGCCGCTCCAGGCCAAGCTTTTACGGGCCGTGCAGGAGCGCGAGATCGAGCCGATCGGGGCCGAGCGTAAAGAAAAAATCGACCTGCGCTTCATTTCGGCCACCAACCGTGACCTGGCCAAGCTCATTAGCGAGGGCAAATTCCGGGAGGACCTATACTACCGCTTGAACGTGGTGGAGATCAGCGTGCCTCCCCTGCGCGAGCGCTCCGACGACATCCCCTTCCTGGCCGCCTATTTCATCGACAAGTACGCCAAGGCGCGCGGGCGCGGGGTGGAGGGCATATCGCCCCAGGCCCTGAGGATGCTCCAGGGCTATTCCTGGCCGGGCAACGTGCGCGAGCTGGAAAATGTCATGGAACGGGCCATCCTCCTCTGCCGCTCGGGCATCATCGAGCCCTCCCACCTGCCCGCATCCCTGTCCCAGGCCGGCGAGTCCGGCGCCGACGGGCAGTACGTCTCGCGTTGGGTGGCCGGCGTCGTCAAGGCGCGCCACGAACCGGGCAAGGTCTGGGATGAGATCATCGGGACTGTGGAACGCGAGCTCATCCAGCAGGCCATGCTGGCAAACAACCGCAACAAGCTGCGAACCGCCGACTTCCTGGGCATCAACCGGAATACCTTGAGGGCCAAGATCGAAAAATACGGGCTTGAGTAGGAGATAGGGGGCTCTGCACCACAGTGAATTCCCACGTCAAAATATCTAGAGCCTGGGGATGGCCTGCTTGTGCCTTGCGGGGTCCTGTCGTGCCTTTTTTTTCGCGCTCCCCCTGTTCGCGCGAAAAGAAAAGGCGCGCCATCCCCTGAAGGATTCCAGGGCCATCCCTAGGCTCGAGGCCGTATACCAGGCGATGTTACAGGCGCAGAGCCCCCGCCCTGGGATACGGGCAAGAGGGGTCTCAAAGGGATGGCCTGCTTGTGCCTTGCGGGGTCCTATTGTTTTTTTTCGTATCGCCCTCCCCTTGATTGTTCGATAATAATACCTATGCCATCCCCCGGAAGCCTCCGTAGTCATCCGCTTGCTCGAGGCGCAGCGATGGATCACCAGGCATCTAGGGCCGCGCAACGCGATTTATCTTGACGTCTACTGCGGAGCGTGATAGCCTTTATTCGATTGTTGCGCTGAGGAGGACATTCTTCGCGCGGAGGATCATGGTGGAAAACGAGGATCGGACGGCATATATCGAAGAAGAGGCCGAATACGTCATCGACCACAGAATGGCTGGAAAGATCTACTGCGCCAACTGCATCCATTGCAAGCTCGTGCCCGCCCCCGCCAACGGCCCCAACCAGTTCTACCTGCGTGTCCGCTGCGATGCGGGCAAATGGCGCAAGAAACTGGGCGACGAAAAGACCTACAAGTACTTCACGGTGGCCCGACGCTCCATACCCCACTGCGAGGCTTATGTCGACATGGGCGATTCACGGGACTTCATCCGGGACCTGCGGAAATCGCTTCCCATGAAAGACGAACCACTTAGGTTCTGAGGTTTTCATAATGAGACGGATCCTCTTCCTGGCGGGATGCGCCGCCGCGGCCATCCTCCTCTCCTCCTGTCAGGGCTCACCCAAGAGCATACCCGAAGGCTTAAGCGCCAAGCAGCTCATCCAGAGGGCCCAGGAGGCCTCCGCGGACGGGAGGCTCGAGACAGCCAGGGCCTATTACCGGGCCGCTATGGAGCGCAACCCAGACGATCTGGCGGTTCAATGCGCCTGCGAATACGAAATCGCCTTCATCGACTACAAGCAAAAGAAGTACGATGCCGCCGAGGCCGGCTTCAAGGCCCTCCTCAAGCGATATGAATCCCCCGATGCCGCATTTCTCCCCCAGGAATACAAGATCCTATCGCTGAAGATACAGTCAAAGATCGATGCGCAGAAAAAGGACAAGGCCGCGAAATAGGTATCCTTCCATCAATCAATAGATGCCCGCTCCCATGGAAGGGAAAGAGCTCCTACCCTTCTCCCCACATAGCTGAAGGTCCTTTCAGGTTCCGGCTCCCAGTATAGTCCCTATATTGGAAGTGACATGCTTGGAATCGGGCTTGTCCCTATTACGACAAGGGGACGAAAAAGATGGCGGACTATTCTATTACATATGTACTATTACATTTGTTCTATTACTTATGTACTATTACGTTTGTTCTATTACATATGTTCTATTACATAGGGACTATCTCGACTGGGCTAGAACCTCTGTACTAGAACGCGTGTTCTAGCACAGGCAAGCGAGGACATCCTCATCCATACGCCGTACCAAGCCTTCCCAGAGCGCCGGGTCCCCCTATCGTTGGCCCGCCATAGGGCAACCGGGATAGGGGGTATAGGAAATGCTTCGAATGGAAGAAATTGCCCTTGCAAGGGGGAAAGGGCGGGAGCTCTGTCCCCCTAGGAATAAAAACGCCGGGCACGAACCCGGCGTTTTCTTCCTTTTATAAGGGGGATGGAATCAGGGCTGCCAGAAGCCGAAGGCGGATCCGCAGCGGGTCATGTACCAGATCATGATGATGCCGACGATGACGGCGAAGGAGAAGTACCAGAGAGCTAGGGCGCCGCCGTCCTTTTTGATGAGGACTCCGTTGATGAGGCTGCCCGCCAGGCAGACCACGAAGCCGACCATGGCCAGGACGCCATAGGTCACGTTGCCCAGGTTGAGGGATTCCAGGCAGAACACGAAGGCAAAAACGAAGAGGAGGACGAAGACAGCGAAGAAAATCAGGCCGCTCCTGTTATCCATACCTTTCTCCTTAGATCGGAAATGCTCGCTCCCATAGTATGCGATAGGATATCTTATTGTCAAACGGAAAAATAGTCTATTAAGGCGGATAAAAAGCTTCAGCCTCCCCTATCCGCAGGGGCCGGGGGGTGCTATCATCCAGCCCTTCATAAGGAGCGTAACGCAGTGCTAATTTCCAAGAACAAGGTTGTCAGCCTGGCATACGTGCTCAAGGACGATGCGGGCGACATCCTGGATTCCTCGGCGGAGGGCGAGCCCCTAGTCTACGTCCAGGGTCGCGGCAACATCATTCCCGGCCTTGAAAAACAGCTGGAGGGCCGGTCAGCGGGGGAGAGCTTCTCCGCCCTGGTCAGTCCGGAAGAGGCCTATGGAATTCACCGGGACGAGCTGGTAGCCAGGATCCCGCGAGCCCAGTTCGGCGAGGCCGCCGGAGAGCTCGAGATCGGCATGGAATTCGAGGCCCACGGCCCGGAGGGGATCCGCCTGGTGAGGATCACCGGCATCGACGGGGACGCCATCACTATAGACGCCAACCATCCCCTGGCCGGGCAGACCCTGCACTTCGAGATCTCGATCGTGAACGTGAGGGATGCCAGCCCTGAAGAGCTGGAGCTGGGCCATGTCCATTCCTCCTGCGGCTGCGGTTCCTGCGGCGAGGGTTGCGGCGAGGGCGAGGAGGATGGCTGCGGCTGCGGAGGCTGCCACTAGGGGAGCCGCCCCCCGCGCGGCGGCGCCCTGCCCATTTGACAGGCTGCTTGAGCGAGCCCGATAATAAGGGGGAAAGGACGGAAACGTGCCCCTCGCGAGCGTTGACGACGATGAAGGCCTTTTCTCCTTCGAGGAACGCCTGACCGCGGAGATCGAGAATCTCATCGCGGGCTTGGACGGGCGGGTGAGGGACTGCGAGGCCCTTGCCGAAGGCGTCCGCGAACTGGAGGACGATCTCTCAGCGGGGCGGGCTCGCATCGCCGAGCTGGAGGGTCTCCTAGCCGCGGAGAAGGCCCGCAGCGGGGCGGCCGCCCTTGCCGACGGGTTGACCGGCTTGCCCAACCGCCAGGAAATCCTCAAGGCGGTGCGACAGGAGAAAAACCGCGCGGATCGCACAATCCCGGAGGGTCAGCCGGCCTTCTGCCTCATCCTCATCGACCTGGACGACTTTGAGACCCTCAACGCTGAACTGGGCCAGCAGTCTGGCGACAGGGTCCTCAAGCGCCTGGCCGCCATCATCAAGTCTTCCATGCGCTCATACGACTATATCGGCCGGTATGGTGCCGATGAATTCCTTGTCCTCGTCACGGGGGCGGACAAGGATCAGGCGATGCGGGTCCTGCGCGAGGCGGCTCGCAAGCTGAAGTCCTGGGACGGCCTGGCCAAGGACGCGGCCCGGGTCGGGAAGGAGACTCCGACGGGGGCGCCCAGCTTCTGCGCAGGCTTGGCCGGCTACGCCTCCGAGGGGCGCGGCGGCTCCAGGGACGCCGAGGCAATCATCGCCCAGGCTGAGTACGCCCTGCACCGGGCCAAGCGCAAGGGCCGCGGGAGCGTGGCGGCCTGGGGCGAGCCGCGCGACGGACAGGGCGCGGCGAAAGTGAGACCGCATGGCCGATGAAGCCGGGCGCGCGGGCCCCAGGGCGGGCGCAGACCGCCTGAAGACCGACCTCCTGCGCATGCGCGAGCGCCTAGGGGTTGTCTTGACGGCCTACCGCAAGCTCCTGCGCCAGACTAAGCGTGCTTACGCGCGCATCAAGGCCTCCGAGCGAGAGTCGGTCGAGGCGAACGACCGGGTGGCCAGCCTGGCCTTGGAGCTCAAGCGCGAGCGCGACCGTGAACGCAGCCTCCTTGAGAGCATCCTGCCGGAGCCGGTAGCCCGGCGCATGGCGGAGAACGCCCATGCCCTGGTGGCCGACGAATTCCAGGAGGTTTCCATCCTATCGGCCTCGGTAGCTGACTTCGAGCGCGTGACGGCCGGCTTCGGCGCGCGTAAGCTGGTGGAGAGCCTGAACCAGCTCTTCTCGATCCTGGACGTGCTGGTGGCGGATCGCGGCATCGAGAAGCTGCGCTCATCGGGGGAGCGTTACCTATGCGTGTGCGGGGCGCCCAGCCCGCGCTTGGACCACGCCGAGCGCATGGCCGAGTTCGCCCTGGACATGGCCGACATGATGCGCAAGCTCAAGGTGGAGGAGCGCGCGCCCCTGCAGATCCGCATCGGCATCCATATGGGCCCGGCCATCGCCGGGGTGGTTGGCGAACGCAAGTACGTCTGGGACCTCTTCGGCCCGACCATGAAGGCGGTCACGGTCATTGAGGAAATCTGCCTGCCGGGCAAGATCCTGGTCAGCGGGGCATTCGCCGCCAAGCTCAAGGATCGCTACCGCTTTTCGCGGGCCCAGGGCCAGGATCCGGACATACCCGGGGTGGACGGGCTCTACTTCATGGAGACGCGCCTCCCCCAAGCCTAGTCCTGCGCAGGGCGAAAGCCCCGACCGGGACTCCCTTGGAGAAGGGCGGCCGGCGGCGCTAGAATCTGCCCATGTTCGCCATAGAGGCGCGCTCGCTACGCCGGGTCTTCATCGCCGGCGCGGGCATCTGGAAGCGCCGCTCCAAGGAGATCGAGGCCGTGGCCGGGATAGCCCTGGCCGTGCCGCCGGGGGCGCTCTTCGGCCTCCTGGGGCCGAACGGGGCCGGCAAGACCACCACGGTGAAGATGCTGACCACCCTCCACGCGCCTAGCTCGGGCCAGGCCCTGGTGATGGGCTTCGACGCCGTCAGGCAGGAACGCCAGGTGCAGCGGCGCATCGGATTCATCTTCGGGGGCGAACGGGGGCTGTACGGGCGCCTCTCGGCCCTGGACAACCTGCGCTACTTCGTCCTCATAAGGAATTCGTCGGGAGCCTGGGCAAGGAGTTCTATGTGATCGGCAAGGCAAGCCAGGCCGCTCAGGTCTCGGGCATCTACAGGGCGGCTATGAGCATCGGCGGGAATCAGCACGCGGGCACCCTGGTCTACGCCCTCTTCCGCTCCTTCGAGGCGGCCGCCAAGCGCTCGGGCAGCCTAGAGACGATGTGAAGCCCCTGCCGGACCTGCCCTTGGCGCCCCGCCTGGGCGAATGCGCGGAGGCCCTGGCGGAGAGGGGCGCCCTGGTACTGAGCGCCGAGCCGGGATCGGGCAAGACCACCCTCATGCCCATCGGTCTGCTGGAGGCATCCCGAGGCCTGATCCTCCTGTCCGAACCGCGCAGACTGGCCGCCGTTCAAGCGGCATCGCGCATCGCCTCCCTCCTAGGGGAGGAATGCGGGAGGACAGTCGGCTATGCGGTGAGGGGAGGCGCACGGCGGGGGCCGGCCACCCGCATCCTGGCGGTGACGGATGGGGTCCTCCTCAGGATGGTCCAGGAGGATCCGGCCCTGGAGGGCGTGGAAGCCCTTGTCATCGACGAGTACCACGAACGCGGCTTGGGTATGGACCTGGCCCTGGCCCTCTGCCTGGACGCGCGCAGATCCCTTGGCGCCGGGCCGCGGATCCTCCTCATGTCAGCCACATTGGACGCGGAGGCGAGCGGGTCCTTCCTGGGGCGGGCCCTGGGCGCCGAGCCGGCCCTTGTCTCCGTAGAGGGGCGTCCCTACCCGGTGGAGATCCGCTACCGCCGCCCCGAACCCCGCGCGCCCATCGAGGGTCTGGCGGCCGAGGCGGCCCTGGAGGCGTTGGAAGAGACGGGCGGCGACGTCCTGGTCTTCCTCCCGGGCATGCGCGAGATCGAGCGGACCCGTGCGGCCCTGGAGGTCGGCCTAGACCGGGGCCGGGCCGAGGTCCTGGTCCTTTACGGATCCCTGCCTTTGGAGGAGCAGACCCGCATAGCCCGCGGGCGCGGGCCGGGCGAAAAGGCCCGCATCGTCCTCTCCACGGCCATAGCCCAGAGCAGCCTGACCGTGCCGGGAGTCCGGGCCGTGGTGGACGCGGGGCTGAGCCGCCTTTCGCGTTATGACCCGGCTGCGGGCATGGACGGCTTGGTCACGGAGCGAGTCAGCCGGAGGGACGCGGAGCAGCGAGCCGGGCGGGCCGGACGCACCGGGCCGGGCCTCTGCCTGAGGCTCTGGGCGCCCGGGGAGGATATGCCGGAGAGCACCCAACCCGAGATCCTCAGGGCCGACCTCTCCTCATTCCTCCTCGAGTGCGCGGTCTGGGGCGCCGATCCGCGGGACCTGCCCCTGCCCGACGCCCCTCCCGAGGCGGCCCTTTCACGGGCCCGCGAGCTTCTCCTGGCTCTGGAGCTGATCGATGCATCGGGCCGCCCCAGCGAGGGCGGTCGGCGATGCGCCGCCCTCGGAGCCGGGTCGCGCCTGGGCAAGATGCTCCTGAACCGGAGAGATGCCCTCGCCGCGGCCCTGGCGGCAATCCTCTCGGACAGGGACCGCTCCGGGATCAGCGGCGATGCCGACCTGAGGCATCGACTCGAGGGCCTGGGAGAGGTTCTGGAGGGAGTTGGGACCTGCCCGGCTTGGTACCGCCGAGCCGCCGAGGAAGCCCGGCGCTGGATGGACGTCCTCAGCCTGGCTCCGGGAGCCAGGCGCCTAGAGGGCATCCATGAGGCGGGGGACGCCCTGGCCTCGGCCTTCCCCGACCGGATCGCCCGGCGCGAGGGCGAGCTCTACCGCTTTCCCGGGGGTCGGACAGCCCGCCTGGCGGCCGCCAAGGGCGTCCATGCCGGCAGCCTGGAGGGGACGGAGTGGATCGTGGCGCCCCTGGTCGACCAGGGAGAGGGTGTGGGCCCCATCATCTCTGCTGCCCCGCTGAGCCGGGGCTTCGTGGAATCCTCGATCATTCCCCGAGCCGCGCCCCGAGCGGAGATCGAGTGGCGGGGGCTCTCGCCGCGCATCCTCCCCTACCTGGGTTTCGGGCGCATCCGCCTGCCGGGGCGCGTCGATCCAGGCATGGACGCCTCCTCCTTCGTGGCCGCATCCATTCTCGAACGCCTGAGGCGGGAGGGCCTGAGCATCCTGCCATGGCGGCCCTCGAGCCTCGGACTCCTGTCACGGGCGCGCTGGGCATGCTCCGGCCACGGCGGGGCCAGAGGAGACTTCCCCGATCCTGACAGCCTTTCAGAGGAAGCACTGGCGCATCGGGCTAGCGAATGGCTCATCCCCCATTGCAGCCTTCCGGCCCGGGCCAAGGAGGGCTTTCTCCCGGAGCTCATCGACGAGGCCGGCCTTGAACGGGCCCTGGCCGGACTCCTGTCGCCCTTCAGGCAGGCCCTCGAGGACCTGGCCCCGGCCGCCATCGTCTTGCCCTCGGGACGCTCGGTCAGGATCGACTACGCCGCGGAAGGGGGCCCGGCGGCCGAGGGGCGGGTCCAGGAATTCTACGGCCTGCGAATTCATCCTCGAGTGGCCGGGCAGGCCCTCCTCCTGCGCCTCCTCTCCCCGGCCGGGAGACCGGTCCAATCCACGCGCGACCTGCCCGGCTTCTGGAAGGGCGGCTATGCCGAGCTGCGCAAGGAGATGCGCGGGCGTTACCCCAAACACGATTGGCCCGATGATCCTGCGATAGCGCGGCCGTCCGAGCGCCCAGGCCGGGGCCGACGTTGACGCCCGGGCGGGCCTGGACGATACTGGATGACGCGGCCGCTCCGCCATCCCGCATTCTTCATGAAGCGTGAGACGCGCGGCGCGAAGGAGCGAGCACATGGCCTACATCTGCCCGAAGTGCGGCGAGAAGGTGAAACGCGGACGGAATCCCAGGGCTCCGGCCTTTGGCGGCGTGGTGGGCCTGATGGTCTCCACGGCTTTCGGCCCGATGGGCTGCCCTAGGTGCGGCACCATACCGAAAAAGGACTTCCCGGCCGCCGACCAGCAGCGCATGACCCGCGACTCGGCCATACTCCTGGTGGGCGCCGTAGGGGTAGTGGCCGCGGCCATCATCCTCATCATCGTCCTCAATCGCTGAGGCCGGGACGGGGCCGATGGATCGAGTCCTCGACGCGGCCATCATCGGCGCGGGGGTCTGCGGCGCCGGCATCGCCCAACGCTTGAGCGCCTACGGCCTCAAGGTCGCGGTCTTGGAGGCCGAGGCCGACCTCTCCTTCGGCGTCTCCAAGGCCAACTCCGGAATCGTCCACGCCGGCTTCCACCATCCCCCCGGCAGCCTCAAGGCGCGCCTGGAGACGGCCGGCTCCCTCATGTTCGAGCGCCTCAGCCGCGAGCTCGACTTCCCCTTCCGCCGCTGCGGGGCCCTGGTGGCGGCCTTCAGCGAGGAGGATATGCGCTCGGTGCATACCCTCTACCAGCGCGGGCGGGCCAACGGGGCCATCGGGCTGGAGATCCTCTCGCGCGAGCGCCTTCTGGAACTGGAACCACTCCTCCACCCGGATGTCCTGGGCGGCCTGCACGCCCCGGCCGGGGGCATCGTGGAGTCCTACCGCTTCGTCTTCGCTCTGGCCGAGTCGGCCATGTCCCAAGGCGTGGAATTCCTCACCGGCTTCCGCCTGGCCGAGGCCCGCCGCGAGGGCGACCACTGGATCCTGGCGCCCGAACAGGGCCGGCCCCTGCGGGCGCGCTACGCGGTCAACGCCGCCGGCCTGCGGGCTGACGAGGTCTCGGCCATCTTCGGCGCAGAGCGCTTCACCATCCGCGCCCGCAAGGGCCAGTACCATATCCTTGACCGCCTCACCAAGTCGCGCCCGAACAGGGTACTCTTCCCCGCCCCCACCCCGGTGTCCAAGGGCATGCTGGTCATCCCAACCGTAGAGGACACCGTACTCCTGGGACCCAGCGCCGAGTGGGCTGCCTCCAAGGACGATCTGGACACGGATCAGGCCACCCTGGACCGGGTGCTGGAGTCGGCCCGCGCCCTGGTGCCCTCGATATCGGCCAACGACATCATCGCCAGCTTCGCCGGCCTGCGGCCCGTCCTTCACTCCTGGGATGACCCGGAGGTCCCGGCCCCGCTCAAGGACGACTTCTTCATCGCCCCCTCGGCCAAGGCCCCGGGCCTCGTCCAGGCTGCCGGCATCCAGTCACCGGGCCTCACCGCCAGCCCGGCCATCGGGGAGCTGGTCAAGGACATCCTGCGCGATATGGGCCTGGAGCTGCGCGAGCGGCCTCACTACCGGGGCGGGCTCAGCCCGCGCGGGCGCCTGCGCGGTTCCACTCTCGAAGAGGCCGAGGCCTTGGCGACGGCGGATCCGCGCTATGGCAATGTGGTCTGCCGCTGCGAACGGGTGTCCGAGGCCGAGATAGTGGCAGCGGTGCGGGCGGGCCACGCGACCCTCGACGGGGTGAAGTACTTCACCCGCGCCCAAATGGGGCGCTGCCAGGGCGGCTTCTGCGCCTACAAGATCATCAAGATCATCATGCGCGAGACCGGCCAGTCCTGGGACCAGGTCACCAAGCGCGGGCCGGGCAGCCAGGTTCTGGGAGGCCGGCTGTGAAGGAGCTCGCCTGCGACGTGGCGGTGATCGGTGGCGGGGCGGCCGGGATGGCCGCGGCCGCGTCCGCCCGTACAGCAGGAGCCGATTGCGCGGTGCTGGAGCGCGAGGATGTCCTGGGCGGGGTCCTGCCCCAGTGCATCCATAACGGCTTCGGTTTGGGGGAATTTTCCGAGGAGCTCACCGGCCCCGAGTACGCCCAGCGTCTAGCCCACATCTGCGCGGATTCGGGGGCCAAGGCCTACTTGAGCACCACGGTCCTTTCGCTAGAAGCTGATGGATCCGGCTGCCGGCTCGATTGCGCATCGCCCCTGCACGGCTTCTTCCGCCTGCGGTCGGCGGCCGTCGTCCTAGCCATGGGCTGCCGCGAGCGCAACCGCGGCAACCTGCGCATCCCAGGCTCCCGCCCGGCGGGGGTCTTCACCGCCGGGCTAGCCCAACGCCTGGTCAACATCGAGGGCTACCTGCCCGGACACCGTGCCGTCATCATCGGCTCGGGCGATATCGGCTTGATCATGGCTCGCCGCCTGACCTGGTCCGGCTGCCGGGTGGAGGCCGTGGTGGAGATCCAGGATCGGCCCTCCGGCCTGCCGCGCAACGTGGCCCAATGCCTGGAGGACCTGGGCATCCCCCTCCTCCTCTCGCGGGCCACCACCCGTATCCTGGGCCACGGGCGGGTGAGCGGGGTGGAGACGGCCCCCCTTGTCAACGGCGCCCCGGATGTTTCAAAAGCAGAAATATTGTCCTGCGACACGGTTCTGCTGTCGGTAGGCCTGGTGCCGGAGAACGAGCTTTCCCGCGAGGCAGGGGTGGCCCTGAACCCTATGACCGGCGGCCCCTGGACGGACGCACGCCTGATGACCAGCCTGCCGGGCGTGTTCGCCTGCGGCAACGTCCACCATGTGCATGACCTGGCCGACTACGCTGCCGAAGAGGCCCGCCGGGCGGGGACCTGGGCGGCGGCCTGGGCTCGCGGCGAGCGCCATCAGCCCGGCCTGGAGCTGAGGGCCGGAGCCAATCTGCGCTACGTGGCCCCCTCCCGCCTGGAGCCGGGGCGGCCCAACGCGGTCTACGCCCGCTCCCTGGTCTGGGCCGAGGAGGCCTCCCTGGAACTGCGCCGCGGGGAATCGGTCCTGATGAAAAAACGCCTGCCCTACGCCCGTCCGCCCGAGATGATCCGCCTGGACATTGACCCGGCCGCCTATCCGGACGAACCGGGCGGCCTTGAGCTGCGTATCGTCCCCGGAGGCCAGGCATGAGCGCCGAGAGCGGCGGGCGCAGCATGATCTGCGTGGTTTGCCCCATCGGCTGCCGCCTGAGGGTCGAACCTCGGGAAGACGGCCCGCCTCAGGTGAGCGGCAACCGCTGCAAGCGCGGTCTGGCCTACGCCACCTCGGAGCTGAAGGGACCGAGGCGCGTCCTCACAGCCGCAGTCAGGTTGGAGCGGCCCGAGACGGTCCCCGGCCGGGATCCGCCCTCGCCGGCTATGCTGCCCTGCAAGAGCTCGGCCCCTATCCCTATGGAGCTCATCCCGGCCGTCCTGGCCGAGCTGCGGGAGCTGAGCCCGCGCCCGCCCCTGCGCGCGGGCGACCTCATGCTGGCGAACCCGGCCGATTGCGGGGCGGACATCCTGGCCACCCGCGACGTGGATGCCTGATCAGGGCCTAGGCGTACTGCAAAGTGTTGATGACAGGCTCGGTCAGCTCCATGACCACCGGGAAGTTGTCCGGCTCCAGGGGCAAAACCTCCCCGTCGAACTGGGCCAGAACAGGCCCGTCATAATCTATATCGATACGTTCGGAGTTGAAGAACTCCACCTCCGGCATGCCCCTGTGCAGGCCCGGACCGACTGCCGCCTTGAGGGCTAGCTTGCGCGCCAACCCGGCCTTCCTGATCACGCATACGTTGTCCTGGCCGGGCAGGATATGCACGTTCGAGCCGTAGGTGCGCCGACCGCTCACGCCCATCACCACGATCTCGTAGGGCTGTTCGCGGCGGGCCTCTCCGCCGGGCAGGGAGAGGCGCAGGCGCATGGGTCCTACCCGATAGATCAGGTCGTAAAAGACCGATGCGATATCCAGCCACAGCTTGTAGGAATCCCCGGGCAGACGTCCCTTGAGCTTATTGGTCATGTGGGTGACGAAGGCGTCCAGCCCCAGCGAGGCAATGTTGAAGGCGTAATGGGGTTCGCTTATCCCGACCGCCCGAAGGCGGACGGCCGGACGGGCCTCCACGCGGATCGGGCGGAGGAGGCGGCCCAAGGCGGCGTCCAGGCTCCGCCCGTCCGAGCCGTCGTTGCCGGTGCCCATGGGCAGGCGCAGGACGTAGGTCGAGGCGCGCGTCTCCGGCGCGGCGCGCATGAGGGCTGTCTGCACCTCCCAGGCCGTTCCATCGCCGCCTGAGGTGATGAAGAGGAGCTCCCCGTCTCCAGGCCGCCGCGGGCGGGCGAGAATAGCGGCGGCGAGCTCGGCGGCATGGCCGGCGCGCTCGGTGAGGTGGAGCTCGAGGCTGGATTCGCCGAGGCGCTCCGATAGGGCCGATGCCTCGGCCGACAGGGCTTCCAGGTCGGCCAGGTGCCGCTTCCAGATGAGGGGGCGGGTGAAGCCACCGGCCCGGGGATTCCCGATCATGTGCGCTTCGACCCGAGCCCCCGGGAGTATCAGGCTCCGCGAGAGGAGGAAGCGGACGCGCTCGGCCAGGATATCGGCTTGCATGGAACCTCCCTCTGTACCAGGCGATTCTAACACGGATCGGCGCCGGCGCGTGGCCCGCGCTGCGCTATCGTCCGGGATCCGACCGCGCCGGCCAGGACAGGTCGTTCACATGCGCTCGACCGTTTCGATGCCCAGGAGTCCCAGGCCCAGGGAGATGACCTTGGCGGTTGCGGCGCACAGGCCCAGGCGCGAGGCGCGCGCCTGGGGATCAGGAGCGGTGAGGACCGGACAGGCCTCGTAGAAGCGATGGTAGAGGGAGGCAAGGTTGTAGAGATAGCCGCATAGGCGATGCGGCTCCAGGCTGCGGGCCACGGCCTCCACAGTCGGTCCGAATTTAAGGAGCTCCAGACCGAGAAGGTGCTCTTCGCGCGAGGCTATGGCGATGCGCCCGGGCAGGGCTCCCTGCGCCTCGGCCTTGCGGAAGATAGAGCGGATCCGCACATAGGCGTTCTGAAGGTAGGGGGCGGTGTTGCCATCGAAGGAAAGCATGCGCCGCCAATCGAATACATAGTCCTTGATGCGGTCGCTGGAGAGGTCGGCGTACTTCACCGCGCCTATGCCGATGGCTCGGGCCACACGGCGCATTTCCTCCTCTCCCAGGCCGGTCTCCTTTTCCTTGACCAACTCGTAGGCCCGCCGCTCGGCCTCCTCCAGGAGATCGGCCAGCTTGACGTTTTCGCCGGCTCGGGTCTTGAAGGGCTTGCCGTCTTCGCCCAGGACTGAGCCGAAGGGCACATGCTCGGCGCTGCGGCCCTCCGGCAGCCATCCGGCCATGGCCGCCCCGGCGAAGACCATGGCGAAGTGCTGTTTCTGCCGCGAGTCGGTGACGTAGATGAGGCGCTCCGCCCCCAGTTCGCGCACACGGTAGCGCAGGGCCGCCAGATCGGTGGCGTCGTAGCCGTAACCCCCGTCGCTTTTGCGCACGATCAAGGGCACGGCCTGGCCCTCGGGCCCCTCGAAGCCGGGCGGGAAGAGGCACAGGGCGCCCTCGCTCAACCGGGCCGCCCCGATCTCCTCGAGCTCGCGGGCGGTGTCGGCCAGGAGGGGGTTGTAGAAGCTTTCGCCACGGTAGTCGCCCTCTTCCAGGAGAACGCCTAAGCGGCTGTAGATGGCAGCGAAGTGCCGCTTGGACTCATCGATCAGGGCCCGCCACAGATCAAGGGTCGGGCCGTCTCCGGCCTGAAGGGCCACCACCCGGGCGCGGGCCCTCTCAGCGAAGGCCGGATCGGTGTCGAAGCGTGCCTTGGCCTCCCGGTAGAGCTCGTTCAGGTCGCCGATGGAGCGCCGGCTGCCGGCCTCCCAGCCCTGATCCAGGATCCGCTCTATGAGCATGCCGAACTGGGTGCCCCAGTCCCCCAGGTGGTTTTGACGGATGACCTCGTGGCCCAGGAAACCCAGGACCCTGGCGATGCTGTCGCCGATGATGGTCGAGCGCAGGTGCCCGACATGCATCTCCTTAGCCACGTTGGGGCAGGAATAATCCACCACCACCCTGAGGGGCTTCTTGGCTGCGCGCGCGCCGGCCCGCTCGTCGGCGGCCACGGTCTCCACGGCCCCGGACAGGTACGCGGAATCTAGGCGCAGGTTGATGAAGCCGGGGCCGGCTATCTCGGGGGCCCCGGCCAGGCCCTCGGCGTCCAGGTGCTGGATGATCGCCTGCGCAGTAGCCTGCGGGGACTGCTTGAGGCGCTTGGCCAGGCCCATAGCGGCGTTGGCCTGGTAGTCGCCGAAATCAGGATTCGTGGAGGGGCCGACCAGGGGATCGGCGTCGGCGAATTCGGGGCCGAAGGCCGCCACGATGGAAGCCCTGAAGGCGGCTTCCAGGCTGGAGAGCGGGTCTTTCATGGCCGCCATACTAAGTCATTCCAGGTGAATGCAACAAGGCCGAAGGAGAAGCCCGCCCGGCGCGCGGCTCGGCTAGGAGACCTCCAGCTCCAGGCAGGCCAGGATGAGGGGGCCCAGGCCCTTGAAGTCATCGCGCCTGACCGGCTCGCCGAGGTAATAGGCGATGCTACCGTCGCGGTAGGGCTTCCCGCCCAACCCGGCCACCGCGCAGGTGCCCTCCAGGTGCAAGCTCCCGTCGTAGTCTACGCTGATGGCGCGGGAACGTATGCCGTCCAGGGCGCGCCGAGCGGTCTCATTCCAGATCGGTCCATCGAGAAAGCCTAAGCGCGAGGCCTTGGCCAGGGCGTAAGCGAACATGGCGCTGCAGGATGATTCCAGGTAATTGCCCGGTTCCCGCGGCAGGGCCGGGAGCTGATACCACATCCCGGAGGGATCCTGGCTGTCCAGGATGGCCTTGGCCGTACGCTGCAGGATGGCCAACAGGGAGGGGCGACGCGGGTGGGTAGCCGGGAAGTGCTCCAGGGTATCCACCAAGGCCATGGCGAACCATCCCATGGCCCGCCCCCAGACGTTGGGCGATTTCCCCGTGGCGGGGTCGGCCCATGGCTGGGCGCGGCTCTCGTCCCAGGCATGCCGGAGCAGGCCTGAGTCCTGGTCCCGCGCGCCACGCTCCATGAGCTCGAACTGCACGGCGATATCGTCATAGTCGGCCGAGCGTCCGGCGTGGCGTGCATAGAGGGCGGCGAAGGGCTGGGCCATGTAGAGGCCGTCCAACCACATCTGGTTCGGATAAATGAGCTTGTGCCAGAAGCCGCCCGAGGGCGTGCGCGGCTGGCGCTCTAACTGCCCGCGCAGCCTGTCCAGGGCCTGGCCGAAGCGCCTCTCGCCGGTACTCTCGAGGAGGGCAAAGAGGTTCTTGCCCGGATTGATTTGGTCGAGATTGTACTCATCCTCTCGATAGCCACTGATGCTCCCGTCCGCGCCGATGAGCGAGGCAAGCGGATTCAGGGCCGCTTGCTCTGCGGCCCGATCGTCCGATGCCCGGGCATGGGCAGCGAGGGCCATGGCGACCAGCCCGTCCTCGTAATGCCAACGCGGCGCCGAGGATAAGAGGGCTGTGAGAGCTGTCTTGGCCAAGCCCGCCCCGAGGGCCCCCGCCCCTATGCGCGCCCCGGAAGCGCGGGACGTCTCCGTTCGACTCTTGCTGCCCAATACCGCCCTCCTCTGATCCTCAGTGGGCTCGGCCTGTCATCCCATCCGCTCGGCCGCATTGTAGATCAGGGGTCGATGCTTTTTCAGACGGGGATATGGAGTATTGCGACTTGGAAAGGAAATAAGGCTCCCCTTTCATAAGAATGAGTTATGCGCTATGCTGATGCGAAATTTACCGAATTCCGCCGCGGGTGGGGGCTTGATCCCCGAAAAGCGGCGAAGTGGCCATACCAGACCGCCCAAAGAGCGGGCATCGCAGAATGATGTGGTCAATGGCCGGGCTCGACCATGGAGGTCCAGCCCCACGGGCGCCTTTGGTAAAGCGCCGCAGCGTCGGCGCGCGTCCGATCTTGATCGACAGCATCGGGATAGAAATGGAATTCAAATCACTCGGATTGCATGAGGACCTCCTCAAGGCCCTCGACGAGGCGGGCTTCACGGACTGCATGCCGGTTCAGGAAGCAGTCTTCGCACATTCGTTGGCGGGCGAGGACATCTACGCCCAGTCGCAAACAGGCACAGGCAAGACGGCCGCCTTCCTGGTCACCATCCTTCAGCGCGTCATGATGGTGCCCGAGCTCAGGAAGCGCAAGTCCCTGATACTGGCGCCCACCCGCGAGCTTGCGGTGCAGATAGAGACCGAGACCAAGCGCCTTTCCAAGTACCTGCCGGTGAGTTCCGGGTCCTTCTACGGCGGTGTGTCCTACGGGCCGCAGATCGACATGCTCAGGGACGACGTGCAGATCATCATCGGCACGCCCGGGCGGATCATCGACCTCATCCAGCAGGGCAAGATGCTGCTCAAGGACGTCGGCTTCCTGGTAATCGACGAGGCCGACCGTATGTTCGACATGGGTTTCATCGACGACCTGCGCAAACTCATCCGTTACCTGCCCCCGCCCGCCCAGCGCCAGACCTTCCTCTTCTCGGCCACCCTCAACGTGCGGGTCAAGAACCTGGCCTGGGAGTACATGGACAGCCCCAAGGAGATCGTCATCGAGCCGGAGAAGGTCACCGTCGAGCAGGTCACCCAGGAGCTCTACCACGTGGGCTCGGACGAGAAGTTCCGCCTCCTCCTGGGTCTCCTGGCGCGTGAGAAACCTCAGAGCGCCCTTATCTTTTGCAACCAGAAGTTCATGGCCGAGGAAGTGGCCCGCCGCCTGCGGGCCAACGGCGTGGAGTGCGAGTTCATCATGGGCGACCTGCCCCAGGCCAAGCGCCTCCAGGTGATCGACCGCCTCAAGACCGGTCGGCTGGAGATCTTGGTGGCCACCGACGTGGCCGCCCGCGGCCTGGACGTGGAGGCCCTGGACCTGGTGGTCAACTACGACGTCCCCCTGGACGCCGAATCCTACGTGCACCGGATCGGCCGCACCGCCCGGGCCGGCAAAGCCGGCAAGGCAGTCACCCTGGCCTGCGAGAAATTCGTTTACGGCCTGCCGGCCATCGAGAAGTACATCGGCATGCGCATTCCTTCCCTGCCCTTCGACGAGAGTCTGCTGGCGGAGGACAAGAGCGCCGGCATGCGCTTCGGTCACCGCCACGAAGAGGGGCGCCGCGAACGCGGTTCCGCAAGCCGCGACCGCGGCCGCGGAGGCCTGGACCGCTCAGGGCGGGCACGACGCCCCCAGCGCCCGGCGGGGCGCCGCGGGCCGGGCCGTCCGGCTGAGCGCCAGGGCATGAGCTCCATCCAGCGCTCCATCGCCGAGGCGGCCGGGCGTTCGCTGCAGAACGGACCCGAGGAGATCCGCTCCACTGAGCGCGATAGGCGCGGCCCCGAGGCCGGACGCCAGGGCGCCAAGCGCGGGGAGAGACAGAGGCCGGCCGAGGCCCGCCGAGACGGGTCCGGCGGGGCTCAGGCGATATCGCGCAATCCCTACGACATGCCCATGGAAGAACGCATGAAGATGTACAAGCAGCGCTATGGCGAGGGGGGCTCGGGCGGCGCGGCGCGCCAAGAAAACCGGCGGGATTCCCAGCCACGCGGCGGCAAGGATCAAGCCGGCCGCCCTCGCGAGGGCCAGGGCAGGGCTCAGCGCCCCCAGGAGCAGCGGCAACAGAGCGAAGGCCAGCGCGGCGGTCGGCATCAGGGCCAAGGCCCTCAAAACGAGCGTCCCCAAGGCCAGCGCCGACAAGGCCAGGCCCAGGGCGGGCGGCCGGCTTCCGGCGGCCAATCCCAGCAGCCTCAGACAGCGCCCCAGGCGGCCGCCGCCCCGCGGAAAAACGGCTTCCTGGACAAGCTCAAGTCGCTCTTCGGCCGGAAAAAGTGAGGCTGTGAGGGAGTGATCACCGTCAGCGACCTTTCGCTCGCCTTCGGCGAGCGCGTGCTCTTCAAGGACGTCAACCTTAAGTTCACCCCGGGCAACTGCTACGGCGTAATCGGCGCCAATGGCGCCGGTAAATCCACCTTCCTCAAGATCCTCTCCGGCGAGATCGAGCACGACACCGGTGAGATCGTCATACCCCCGCGCCAGCGCATCGCCGTCCTGCGCCAGGATCACTTCGCCTTCGAGGATGACGGCGTCCTGGACGTGGTGATCATGGGATACCCGCGCCTGTATCAGGTGATGAAGGAGCGCGAGGAGCTCTACGCCAAGGCCGACATGACCGAAGAGGAAGGCATGCGGGTAGCCCACCTGGAGGGCGAGTTCGGTGAAATGGGCGGCTACGAGGCCGAGGCCCAGGCGGCCGTGCTGCTGTCCGGGCTGGGGCTCAAGGAAACCGACCACGCCAAGCTGATGAAGGAGCTGGACGAAAGCGGCAAGGTGCGCGCCCTCCTGGCCCAGGCCCTGTTCGGCAACCCGGACATCCTCCTCCTCGACGAGCCCACCAACGGCCTGGATCTGGATTCCATCGCCTGGCTGGAGGAGTTCCTGATCGAATTCCCCAACACGGTCATAGTCGTCAGCCATGACCGACACTTCCTGAACGCCGTCTGCACCCACATTTGCGACATCGACTTCGGCAAGATCCGGATGTACTCGGGCAACTACGATTTCTGGTTCCAGATGAGCCAGATCCTCCAGCGCCAGGCCCGGGACCAGGCCCGCAAGCGCGAGGACAAGATCCGCGACCTCAAGGAATTCATCCAGCGCTTCTCCTCCAACGCCTCCAAGAGCCGCCAGGCCACCAGCCGGAAGAAGGTCTTGGATAAACTCCAGGTGGACGACATCGAAGTCACCAGCCGTCGCTTCCCCTATGCCGGCTTCAAGTGCGAGCGCGAGCCAGGCAACAATATCCTGCGGGCCGAGCGCCTGTGCTGGGACTTCGAGGGCCAGCGCGTGCTCAGGGACTTCACCCTGACCGTAAACCGCCAGGATAAGATCGCCTTCGTGGGCCCCCTGCACCTGGCCAAGACGGCCTTCTTTCAGATCATAGCCGGGGAGGAGCCTCAGTCCGCCGGCGACTACTACTGGGGCCAGACCATCAAAGCAGGGTATTTCCCTAAGGACAACAGCCGTATCTTCGACTCGGACCTCTCCATCGTCGATTGGCTCAAGCAATACAGCCCCCAGGATGACGATACCTATGTGCGATCCTTCCTGGGGCGCATGCTCTTCTCCGGTGACGAGGCCCTGAAGCCCCTGCGCGTACTCTCGGGCGGGGAGCGGGTGCGCTGCATGCTGTCCAAGCTGATGCTCTCGGGGGCAAACGTCCTGATCCTGGACGAGCCCACCGCCCACCTTGATTTGGAAGCCATCACCGCCCTCAACGAGGGCCTGGAGGAGTACACGGGCGTCATCCTCTTCAACAGCCATGACCATGAATTCGTGAATTCCATCGCCAACCGGATCGTGGAGATCTGCCCGGGCGGGACCATCGACCGCTACATGCCCTTCGACGCCTATCTGGCGGACGAACAGGTGAGGGCTCTGCGCGACGAGCTCTGGCACGGGCACGCGGTGCTGGAAATCTAGGGGAGAAAGAGCGCCCGATCCATGAAACCGGGCATATCGGCAAGCCTGGAGGAGGTCGTATGCGCATTACGCCGACAGCCGGAGCCTTCGCGCTGACGCGCGGGACTTCCATCGCCCCTGTCTTCGTCGATCCGGGCGACTATCCCGGGGTCGCCCGCGCCGCGGCCGATCTGCGTTCTGACCTGGAGGCTCTCAGCGGGGGCCGGGCCCGAGCCCTGGAATCCCTCGACAGCTTCGAGGGCGAGCCTGTCATCGTCGGCTGCATAGGCAAAAGCCCCGTCATCGATTCCCTGATCCGCTCGGGCAAGCTGGACACCGCCGGTGTGGCCGGCCTATGGGAGAGCTTCGGCGTCCAGGTCTTGAGGCAGCCACTTCCCGGCATCCCCTCGGCCCTGGTCATATTCGGCAGCGACAAACGCGGGACTATCTACGGCGTCTACGAGGTCTGCGAGCGGGCCGGGATCTCGCCCTGGCGTTGGTGGGCCGACGTCCCGGCGGAGCGCAAGCCGGCCCTCTTCTTCGGCCCCGAGGGCATACGCCGGGGGCCGCCCTCGGTCAAGTATCGGGGCATCTTCCTCAACGATGAATATCCCGACCTCACCAACTGGGTCATGGCGAAGTACGGCCCCGCCCCCCGGCGCGATGATCCGCCCGTGCCCGAGGGGGTGGCCAATTACGGCAGGGAATTCTATTGCCGGATATTCGAGCTCATCCTCAGGCTGAAAGGCAACTACCTCTGGCCGGCCATGTGGAACAACGCCTTCAACGAGGACGATCCGGAGAACCCGCGCCTGGCCGACGAGTACGGCATCGTCATGGGTAACTCCCACCAGGAGCCCATGCTGAGGGCCCAGAAGGAATGGGACCGACGCTACGGCAGGGAGCTGGGCTACTGGAACTGGGCCAGGCACGCCCGGATCCTGGAAGACTTCTGGCGCCTGGGCATCCGGCGCAACAAGGACTGGGAGAGTCTGGTCACCATCGGCCTGCGCGGGGCTAACGATACCGAGATGTCGGAATGCTCCATGAAGGAGAACATCGCCCAGTTGGAGCGCATCGTGGCCGCCCAGCGCTCCATCCTGGAGGAGGAGATCGGGAGGCCGGCCGCGGAGATCCCCCAGCTCTGGTGCCTCTACAAGGAGGTCCTGGAGTATTATCGGGCCGGCCTGCGCGTCCCGGACGACGTCATCCTCCTCTGGGCCGAGGACAATTGGGGCAACCTGCGCCGCGTGCCCACAGCGGCGGAAAGGAAGCGCCCGGGCGGGGCCGGGATCTACTACCACTTCGACTACCACGGCGGACCGCGCAGCTACCAATGGCTGGACACGAGCCCCCTGCCCAAGGTCTGGGATCAGCTGAGCCTGGCCAAGCAGTATGGCGCGGACAGCGTCTGGATCGTCAACGTCGGGCACTTCAAGGGCTACGAATTCCCCATGGAGTATTTCATACGCCTGGCCTGGGACGCCGGACGCCTGGGTCCGGACAGCCCGGCGGCCTTCGCCCGAGCCTGGGCCGAGCGCGAATTCGGCGCGGAGCGAGCGCCGGCCATCGCCCGGCTGATATCGGCCTATCCGAAATTCAATGCCCGCCGCAAGCCCGAGCTCCTCTCGCCCTCCACCTACAGCCTGGTCGACTACCGTGAAGCCGAGCGCGTGGTGGAAGAGTACGAGGCCCTGGCCGCTGAGGCCGAAGACATTTACGCCTCTTTGCCTGGGGCCAAGCGGGACGCCTTCTACCAGCTCGTCCTCTTCCCGATCAAGGCCTGCGCCAACCTCAACGCCATGTACCTGGCCGCCGGGAGGAACGCCCTCTACGCGGAGCAGGGCCGGGCCAGCGCGGCGGCCATGGCCCGCGAGACGCGCGCCCGCTTCCAGGCCGACTGCGACATGATGGATTACTACAACCGCGACTTCGCAGGCGGCAAGTGGGCCCACTTCATGGACCAGACCCACATCGGCTACACCGCCTGGAACGATCCCCCGGAGGACAGCCTGGACGCCGTCAGCCTGGTCGAGCCCGAGATCCCGCCCGACTCCGGCCTGGGCGTGGCTGTCGAGGGCTCGCGCTCCGCATGGCCGGGCGGGACGGGACAAGCCCGCCTCCCACGCATGGAGCGCTTCAATCACCGGAGCCGCTGGCTGGAGATTTTCAACCGCGGCAGGCAGCCCTTCGTGGCCGCCCTCTCGGCCGGGGCGCCCTGGATCATGCTCGGATCCACGGAGGTGAGCCTAGGCGATGATGCGCGCATCGAGATCGGCGTGGATTGGGATAAGGCCCCGGCGGGGCTCTCGGAGGCCTGGATCGATGTGGCGGGCGCCGGGGAATCGGTCCGCGTCATGGTGGAGGCCTTCAATCCAGTGGAGCCGTTGGAACCCGAGGCGGGCGCCTTCGTAGAAGCCGAGGGCTACGTCGCCATGGAGGCCGAGCATTATGCGCGCAAGCGGGACGAGGGGGACAGGCGCTGGAGCCTGATACCGGACTACGGCCGCGGCCTCTCGGCCATGCGCGCCGAAGCCCCCGCCGACGCTCCGCCCGCGAGCCCCGGGAAGGACGCCCCCTGCCTGGAGTACCGCATGTACCTCTTCGAGGGAGGGGAGGCCGAGTTCAGACTGGATATTGCTCCCACCCTTAACTTCATCGATGGGCGGCCCCTGCGCTACGCCATCTCCCTGGACGATGAGGATGCCCGCATCGTCACCGCCGTCCCGGCCGACTACGACGCCTGCAACGGCAATGCCGACTGGGAGGGCACGGTCATGGACAGCATCCGCCATTGCTCCTCGCGCCATCTCGTCCCCGGCCCCGGCTACCACAGCCTGAGGATCTGGATGGTCGATCCGGGTCTGGTGCTGGAGCGCGTTCTGGTGGACATGGGCGGAGCCAGACCATCCTACCTGGGTCCCCCGGAGAGCTACCGCTTCCCCGCCTGAGCCCGGCCTTAGCCCCTGGGCGGCGCGGCTTTGTCCTGAGGCCGAGGGGGCAGACGGCAAGCCTCCTCCGGTATACCATTCCTGGGCGCTGATCGGAGAGGGGGAAACGATGAAGGAAATCTTCCAAGCCTACGCAACCTACAACGCCAGGACGAACGATATCATCCTGGGGCTCATGGGGGGCATGGGGCAGGAGGCCCTCTGCCATGACTACGGGGCCTATTTCCATTCGCTCACCGAGGTCATGCTGCACACCATGGCCTCGGACGCCAAGTGGCTGGGGCGCATGGCCGCTTTCCGCGAAACTCCCGGCCAAGCCGCCCTGGCTTCCGAGGCCGAAAGCTTCAAGCAGGCCCTCAAGGCCGATCCGGCCTTCGCCTTCATCGAGCGCGAGCGCATCGCCGATCTCCGCCGTCGCCTTGACGCCGAGATCAAATCCACAATCGAAGCGATCGATGAAGAAGCCCTGGCCGGAGACTTCGAGATCGCCTTCGGCCCCGGCAGGCTCAGGCTGCCCCTGTGGAAGCTCCTCCTCCAGTGGTTCAACCACCATACCCACCACCGCGGCCAGGTATCGGCCATGCTGGACATGGCCGGGGTGGAGCACGACTTCAGCTTGATAATTGATAAGTGTTAGCTCCGCATTGAGCTGACAAGGGGCCCTGATAGGGCCCCTTGCAGCTCATGCGGAGATCGCGGGGAACCAGAAGATTGGCGGAACCTACGCAGCTCATGCGGAGATCGCGGCAACCAGAAGATTGGCGGAACCTACGCAGCTCATGCGGAGATCGCGGGGAACCAGAAGATCGAATAAGCCCGCGCAGCTCATGCGGAGATCATGCGGAACCAGAAGATTGTCGGAACCTACGCAGCTCATGCGGAGATCGCGGGGAACCAGAAGATTGGCGGAACCTACGCAGCTCATGCGGAGATCGCGGCAACCAGAA